>NZ_JBSPUQ010000001.1:0-732168 GCF_056861055.1 Stenotrophomonas sp. 115C5 | reverse complement strand
TGTAGAGTCGAGATCCTATGTTCGTGGTCAAGCCTGCTGGAAGCAGGCTTGACCGACCTTCAGCATGGCCGGATCGAAGTCTCGGCCGCTTTTGAACACGCCCCAGGCGATCCTGGCCAGCTTCCTTGCCAGAATGTTGAAGACGGCGGTGCTGGGGTGACCGCGTTTTGACAGCTCGTCGTAGAGCGGTTGCCCCCGGCGACACCGCTTGAGCCCCATTGCAGCCATGTAGAGCATCTGGCGCAGCATCGGTGCGCCCTGTTTGGACAGCCGACGTCGTCCAGTTCTGCCGCCAGACTCGTTGGGCCGGGGATCCAGGCCGGTGCAGGCAATCCATGCGTTGGCGTTGGCCAACGGCCAGCGCGTCATGTAGTAAATCAGGTGGGACGCGACGGCAGGGCCGATACCCGGGATGGTCAGCAGGCGCTTGTAGAGCGCGCCATGCTCTCCATCGCGGCCCAAGCGCTGCAGTTCGCTTTCCAGCTCGGACAGCGTCCCAGCCAGAGCGCAGAACAGATCAGACAGCTCCCCAGGGTCACTTTTGCTTACCCCGAAGGATTGCTCCAAGCGCGCGCGCGTCTCCACCAGCGCTCGCCGCTTGCGCAGCAAATCGTGCATCTGCTGCTGCTCGTCAGTACGCGGTACGTATTCACGCAGGCGGTCGCTCTCCTTCTTCACATAGCGGGCGATCGCTTGGGCATCCATGGCATCTGTCTTGCCGCGCGAGCCCGTCGCCCGAGCGTAGTTCTTGATCAGCCGTGGATCGATTACATAGACAACGTGGCCCGCCTGGCCAGCCATCCGAGCCAACAACTCGTAGTACCGTCCCGTCGCTTCCATGCCAATCCGGCATCGCTGGGGCAAGGTTTTGAGCCACTTGGCTATCCCGGCCCGGGTGTTGGCGACCCTGTCACCGGCCTTGCGGTCGGCCACCGCCGGCACGAACTCCTTGGAGTCCACGTCCACGCCAATATCGAGAGAATCAGACATTTGTACGGCTCCCAGCTATCTTTAAAGGGCTGGGGTGGTACCGCACCGACGTTAGCTTGCCTACATCGACGATCCCCTTTGGGGGCCGTACGATCCTTTATCGACGTTCGTGTGCGGGATGGGGATCGCTCGACTCGTCTGTCGGCTGGTATCCGCAGATGCATGCTTGACGGTCCCTCCACCCTGGCTCCTACATACAGCGTAGGAGCCGGGAGGAACATACAAGCCATGCTCGACTGCTTTTGTTGCAGATGGCAGGTGCCCAGCGAAAAGCAGCCGAGCATGGGCTCGGCTCTACAGGTTGGCGGGAGCGTTCAGGGCACCGCGAAACCGGCCCTCCGCAGTAATCCGCATACCGCGATCAGCGGCAGGCCGATCAGCGCGGTCGGGTCGCGGTTGTCGATGGCGTCGAACAGGCTGATGCCCAGGCCCTCGCATTTGAAGCTGCCAGCGCAGTCCAGCGGCTGTTCGGTGGCTACGTAGCGGGCGATTTCGTCCGGTTCCAGTGTGCGGAAGCAGACTTCGGTCAGATCGACGGCCGTGAATGATTCTCCGTCACGACTGAGACAGACGGCGGTGTGGAAGCGGACGATCTGCCCCGACATCGCTGCCAGCTGCGCACAGGCGGCCTCGACCGTACCCGGTTTGCCCAGCGGCTGGCCGTTCAGGTCCGCGACCTGGTCCGAGCCGATCACCCACGCGCCGGGATGGCGGGACGCCACCTCGGCCGCTTTGGCGGCGGCCAGGCGGGTGGCCAGGGCCAGCGGAGCCTCCCCGTTCAAGGGAGTTTCATCCACGTCCGGACGTGCGCAGTCGAAGGGCAGGCCCAGCCGTTCCAGCAGCTCGCGGCGGTAGCGGGAGGTAGAGGCCAGGACCAGTGACATGCGAGAATACCGGGGCAGGGCATGGCAGTCTGGCGTGTCCGCAACGCCAGCAGCAAGTCCTGTATGGCGGGCATTTGACAGTCGCCGCCCCGATCCTTAGTATTCAGCGGCTTATGTCCGCGAACGTGCCCGAAACGCTGGATGCCTGGCGGATGGTTGTAGCGCGAAGGCGCTTCGACGGTCAGGTGTCCCTGGCTGAATTGACCCGCCTGCAGGGGTTGGTCGCTGATACCGACGGTGAGTGCAATTACTCGCTTGAATTCGGTCGCGACGACGTCTTGCGGGTATCCTATGTGGAATTGACCATCGACACCGCGCTGCCGCTGACCTGTCAGCGCAGCATGCAGCGATTCCTGTTGCCGGTGAAGGTGACCCAGAGGCTTGGCCTGATCCGCGACGAGGACGAGGAATCGTCCCTGCCGGAGGAATACGAGGCGTTGCTGGTGCCGGAAGATGGCCAGCTGAAGCCGCTGGATCTGGTCGAGGACGAATTGGTGCTGGCGGTGCCGGTGGTACCGCTGTCGCCCGACGGTGAAGCAGTCGACAAGGACTGGGCACCGAGCGAAGAAGAAACGAAGAAGGCCAACCCGTTCGCGGCGTTGGCAGCACTGAAGAAACAATAGCAGCCGGATTGTCGTCGGCGGCTGCGGCGAAAGCGAAAGTGTGCTGGGCGCTGGCGTCCTGCGCGACGATACGACGAAGCAAAACGAACCGAGTTTGGAGCAATCCCATGGCTGTGCAGAAATCCCGTGTCACCCCGTCCCGCCGCGGCATGCGTCGTGCGCATGACGCCCTGAGCGCCAAGCAGCTGTCGACCGACCCGACCACCGGCGAAGTGCACCTGCGTCACCACATCACTGCCGATGGTTTCTACCGCGGCAAGAAGGTCATCCAGACCAAGACCTCGGCCGTCGAAGAAGATTGATGTGCCGGGAAGGCCGCTGCCTCCGGGCAGCGGCCTTTGCCTTCTTCCCCGGGTGTGCCGGTGATCGGCGGCCCGCGCAACAGGAAACATGATGAGCAAGCGGATCTATTCGAGGATCGCGGGCACCGGTAGCTATTTGCCGGAAAAAGTCCTGACCAACGCCGACCTGGAAAAAATGGTCGAAACCTCGGATGAGTGGATCCAGTCGCGCACCGGAATTCGTGAACGGCACATCGCGGCCGAAGGCGAAACCACCAGCGACCTTGGCTACAACGCCGCCCTGCGCGCGCTTGAAGCCGCAGGCATTGATGCCTCGCAGCTCGACATGATCGTGGTCGGCACGACCACCCCTGATCTCATTTTCCCGTCCACCGCGTGCCTGATCCAGGCCAAGCTCGGTGTTGCGGGGTGCCCTGCCTTTGACGTCAACGCCGCCTGCTCGGGCTTCGTGTTCGCGCTGGGCGTGGCCGACAAATTCATCCGTTCCGGTGACTGCAAGCATGTGCTGGTGATCGGCACCGAAACGCTGACCCGCATGGTCGACTGGAACGATCGCACCACCTGCGTGCTGTTCGGCGATGGCGCTGGCGCCGTCGTGCTCAAGGCCGATGAAGAGACCGGCATCCTCAGTACCCACCTGCATGCCGACGGCAGCAAGAAGGAGCTGCTGTGGAACCCGGTCGGTGTCTCGACCGGCTTCAAGGACGGCGCCAATGGCGGCGGCACTATCAACATGAAGGGCAACGACGTGTTCAAGTACGCCGTCAAGGCGCTGGACTCGGTCGTGGACGAGACCCTGGCCGCCAACGGCCTGGACAAGTCCGACCTGGATTGGCTGATTCCGCACCAGGCTAACCTGCGCATCATCGAAGCCACCGCCAAGCGCCTGGACATGTCGATGGACCAGGTCGTGGTGACCGTCGACAAGCACGGCAATACCTCGTCCGGCTCGGTGCCGCTGGCGCTGGACGCCGCCGTGCGTTCGGGCAGGGTCGAACGTGGCCAGCTGCTGCTGCTGGAAGCCTTCGGCGGCGGCTTCACGTGGGGTTCGGCTCTGCTGCGCTATTGATAGTGCAAGTTACGACAACGTGAAGCTTTGTCGTTGCGGCCCCTCTGGGGCCGTAACGCGTTTAAGGAGGACCTGTCATGGTTGAGCCCATCGTCATCGAAGGGCAACGTGCCTGGCTGAAGCAGTACGGCAAGGGAAGCCGGGCGCTGGCCCTTGGCCTGCTCAATTTTGTTGCCCGTCGTTTTCATCTGGACGCCCTGCGCCCGCCGCCGCACCGTGGCGGCGACGCCGCACGCGAAACCGAAGCCCGTCGCCTTGCAGAACTGCAGGCGCAGGGCGTGAACGTGCCCGACGTGCTGGGCACCGGCCATGCCGCGCTGGTGATCGGCGACAACGGCAGTTCGTTCAATACCTGCCTGCGCGAAGCCGACGACGCAGGTCGCGACCGACTGGTGATGGCGGCGATGCTGGCCATTGCCGCAGCGCATGCGCGTGGCGCCTATTTCGGCCAGCCGTTGCCGCGCAATCTCACCTGGGATGGCGAGAACGTCGGTTTCATCGACTTCGAGGAAGATCCGCTGGAAGTGATGGATCTGTCCGAAGCGCAGGCCCGCGACTGGCTGATGTTCGGCTATGGCGTGGCCAAGTACTACGCCGACCGCCCCGAGCACCTGCAGGCGATGATGGCCGAGGCGATGGGCGATGCCCAGGCGCCGGTGCGCGAGCACGTGCACGCGGTCAGCGGCCGCCTGCGCAGCCTGGCCCGGGTCTGCATGAAGCTGGGCCGCTCAGCGCGCGCGCTGGCCCACTCCATTTTCATCGCCCATGGCGCCAGCACCGCTGGCGTGCTGATGCTGGTGGGCCTGTGCGTGGATTTCCTCGCCGACGGCGACCTGGACGTCCTGCAGCTGTTCTGCTGATCAGCGGCTGGGGTCGGAGAGGCATCCGGCCCCGGATCTCCAGCGTGTTGCGACAGCCATTCACCATACGCGTGCATACGCGCACGTACAGACGACACGGCATGTTCCCCCTTATCATGGCCTGCTTCGATTGCAACAAGCGGATGACCGCGTGACCGTATCCACCCTCGCTTTTGTCTTCCCCGGCCAGGGCTCGCAGTCTGTGGGCATGGTGGCCGAGCTGGCTGAACTGCACCCGCAGGTGCGTGACGCCTTCACCGAGGCATCCGATGGTGCCGGCGTCGACCTGTGGGCGCTGTCCCAGGGCGGCCCGGAGGAAATGCTCAACCGCACCGAATACACCCAGCCGGCCCTGCTGGCCGCAAGCATCGGCGTGTGGCGCGCCTGGAACGCCGTGGGCGGTCCGCGCCCGTCGGTGCTGGCCGGTCACAGCCTGGGCGAGTACACCGCCCTGGTTGCCGCTGGCGCGCTGAGCCTGCATGACGGCGCGCACCTGGTGCGCCTGCGCGGCCAGCTGATGCAGGAAGCCGCACCGGCCGGTGTCGGCGCCATGGCCGCCGTGCTCGGCGCCGAAGACCAGCTGGTGCTGGACGTCTGCGCTGAAGCGGCAGGCAGCCAGGTGGTGGTGCCGGCCAACTTCAATTCGCCGGGCCAGATCGTGATCGGTGGCGACGCCGATGCGGTCGACCGCGCGCTGGCGCTGCTGGCCGAGAAGGGCGTGCGCAAGGCGGTCAAGCTGGCCGTGAGCGTGCCCTCGCACACCCCGCTGATGCGCGAAGCCGCCAACCGCCTGGCCGAAGTGATGGCCGGCCTGGCCTGGCAGGCGCCGCAGCTGCCGGTGGTGCAGAACGTCGACGCCAAGGTGCATGACGGCATCGACGCGATCCGTACCGCGCTGGTCCAGCAGCTGTACCAGCCGGTGCAGTGGACCGGCTGCGTGCAGGCGCTGGCTGGCCGTGGCGTCACCCAGATCGCCGAGTGCGGCCCGGGCAAGGTGCTGACCGGCCTGGTCAAGCGCATCGACAAGGCCATCGACGGCCGTTCGCTGGCCACGCCGGGCGACTTCGAAGCCGCCCGCGAGGCATGGTCGGCCTGATCCCCCCTGTTCCTGCCGACCGTACCGGTAGCCGCTGCACGCGGCACGGGTGCGGCGGCCGCCCCAGCCTGAGGAAAACATCATGAGCAAGCCCCTGCAGGGTGAAATCGCACTGGTCACCGGTGCCAGCCGTGGCATTGGTGCCGCCATCGCCGATCTGCTGGCCGCCCAGGGCGCCACTGTCATCGGCACCGCCACCACCGAATCCGGCGCTGCTGCGATCGGTGAGCGCCTGGCCGCCCACGGTGGTCACGGCCGCGCGCTGAATGTCACCGACGCGGCTGCGCTGGACAGCGTGCTGGACGGCATCGCCAAGGAATTCGGCCCGATCTCGATCCTGGTCAACAATGCCGGCATCACCCGCGACAACCTGCTGATGCGCATGAAGGACGAGGACTGGGCGTCGATCATCGACACCAACCTGACCAGCGTGTTCCGCACCAGCAAGGCGGTGATGCGCGGCATGATGAAGGCGCGCAAGGGCCGCATCATCAACATCGCATCGGTGGTGGGCGTGACCGGCAACGCCGGCCAGGCCAACTACGCTGCCGCCAAGGCCGGCATCATCGGCTTCAGCAAGTCGCTGGCCAAGGAAATCGGTTCGCGCGGTGTCACCGTCAATGTTGTCGCACCTGGCTTCATCGACACCGACATGACCAAGGCGTTGCCGGAAGAAGCGCGTACCGCGCTGATCAACGACATCGCCCTCGAACGCCTGGGTTCGCCGGAAGACATCGCCCATGCGGTGGCCTTCCTGGCCGGCCCGGCTGCCGGTTACATCACCGGCGAAACCCTCCATGTGAACGGTGGCATGTACATGCCGTAAGCAAGGGGCGCAGGGATTGCGCCGCAAGTGGTTGATCTGCTGAGGTTTTTGCTGCGATGCAAGGCCGCGCCGGTTTCCACTACACTATCCCACGGCCATCGCCTTTGATGGCGACCACTTTTGAACCACAACTCCATCTGGAGCGAGATCCCATGAGCACCATCGAAGAACGCGTCAAGAAAATCGTCGTCGAACAGCTTGGCGTCAAGGAAGAAGAAGTCACCAACAGCGCATCGTTCGTCGATGACCTGGGCGCTGACTCGCTGGACACCGTCGAGCTGGTGATGGCCCTGGAAGAAGAATTCGAGTGCGAGATCCCGGACGAAGAAGCCGAGAAGATCAGCACCGTGCAGGCCGCCATCGACTACATCAAGGCCCACGTCAAGGCCTGATGTCAGACGGCAGTGCGCGCGCGGGTTCACGCTCGCCGCGCACCGCACCCCATGGGGCCGCTGTTGCGGCCCCGTGTGTTTGAGCATCACACCGAAGCAAACCGAGTTGCCCGTTGAAACCATCCGGGCCAGGAGAATCAGCAATGAAGCGTCGCGTCGTCGTAACCGGCCTGGGTATCGTCTCGCCGTTGGGCAATGATCTGGCCAGCAGCTGGGAAGGCATCACCCATGGTCGTTCGGGCATCGGTCCGCTGACCAACGTTTCTGATGCCTATCTGGATCGGTTCACCACCAAGATTGCAGGTGAGGTCAAGGGATTCGACATCACCGCCGACAATGAACTGTTCGGCAAATTCCGGGTCAGCGGCAAGGATGCCAAGAAGATGGACCCGTTCATCCATTACGGCCTCGGTGCCTCGTTCATGGCCCTGCACGACTCGGGCCTGGAGATCACCGACGCCAATGCCGAACGCATCGGCGCCATCGTCGGCGCCGGCATCGGCGGCCTGCTCGGCATCGAAGAGCAGACCATCGAGTTCCACGAGGGCAAGAAGATCTCGCCCTTCTACGTGCCCAAGACCATCATCAACATGCTGCCGGGCCAGCTGAGCATCATCACCGGCCTGAAGGGCCCGTCGTTCTCGGCGGTGTCGGCGTGCGCGACCTCGAACCATTCGATCGGTACCGCGATGCGCATGATCCAGTACGGCGATGCCGATGTGATGGTGGTCGGTGGTGCCGAGCGTGGCTCGTCGCCGACGGCCCTGGGCGGCTTCTGCGCGATGAAGGCCATGAGCACCCGCAACGATGCCCCGGAACAGGCCTCGCGCCCGTGGGACAAGGACCGTGACGGCTTCGTGCTGGGCGACGGCGCCGGCATCCTGATCCTGGAAGAGTACGAGCACGCCAAGGCGCGTGGCGCGAAGATCTACTGCGAGCTGGCCGGTTTCGGCGCCAGCTCCGATGCGTACCACATGACCGCACCGAGCGAGAACGGCGAAGGTGCCGCCCGCTGCATGGCCATGGCCATGAAGGACGCCGGCGTGACCCCGGAACAGGTGGGCTACCTCAACGCGCACGGCACCTCCACGCCGCTGGGCGACCTGGGCGAGACCATGGCGATGAAGACCGCCTTCGGCGACCACGCCTACAAGATGATGGTCAGCTCCACCAAGTCGATGACCGGCCATCTGCTGGGTGCTGCCGGCGGCGTGGAAGCGATCTTCTCGGTGATGGCGCTGCAGGAGAACGTCATTCCGCCGACCATCAACCTGCAGCAGCCGGGCGAAGGCTGCGACCTGGACTACGTGCCCAACGAAGCACGCCAGGCCAAGGTGGACGTAGTGATGTCGAATGGTTTTGGCTTCGGCGGCACCAACGGTACGCTGATCTTCAAGCGCGTCTGACCGAGTTGTAGCGTCGAGCCATGCTCGACTCTACATGCGAAGAGGCCGCCGCAAGGCGGCTTCCGTGCATCTGATCCCCCGAACTGGCTGCCATGACCCACGCACCGCTGATCCACCCGTTGCCGCATCCGATCGATCTGCTGGCGCTGCAGCAGCACGACCCGGCGCGTTTCCCGCTGCTGATGGAATCCACCGCCTCGGGCACCGCCCAAGGCCGCTGGAGCCTGCTGCTGGCCGCGCAGGGCGAGGGCCTGCGGCTGGACGCCGACGGCCAGGTGCGTGACCAGCATGATGCGGTACACGCTGGCAGCTTCCTGCAGGTGCTGGACCGTGCCTGGCAGCGCGAGCGCCTGTTGCACGACGGCAGCCACAGCCTGCCGTTCCGTGGCGGCTGGGCGCTGATGCTGGATTACGAAGTGGCCAGCCAGATCGAACCGGTTCTGCCGGCGCGTGCGCGCGAGGACGGCCGCCCGACCGCGCTGGCACTGCGCTGCCCGGCCGCGGTGCTGCACGACCATCACAACGATGCCAGCTTCGTCATCGCCGAAGCCGGCGAGCAGGCGCTGCTGGACGCGCTGGTGGCACTGGCTTCGGCCGCGCTGCCCGAAGCCGGGCAGGGCTGGCAGCCGCCGCAGTCGGTGGCCGAGGATGCGCCGCAGCGCTTCACCGACGGCGTGCGCCGGGTGATCGACTACCTGCGTGCCGGCGATGTGTTCCAGGTGAACCTGTCGCGGCGCTGGAGCGCGCAGTTCGCTGCGCCGGTCAGCCCGCAGGCGCTGTACGCGCAGCTGCGCCGTGCCAACCCGGCACCGTTCGCCGGGCTTTTCACCGCCCACGGCCGCCACGTGGTCAGTTCATCGCCTGAACGCCTGGTCTCGGTGCATGCTGGCCATGCGCAGACCCGGCCGATTGCCGGCACCCGCCCGCGCTTCGAAGGCGATGACGACGCCGCGCGCATCCAGGAACTCGTCGGCCACCCCAAGGAGCGCGCCGAGCACGTGATGCTGATCGACCTGGAACGCAACGACCTGGGCCGCATCTGCCTGCCCGGCACCGTGGTGGTCGACGAGCTGATGACCGTGGAGAGCTACGCTCATGTGCACCACATCGTCAGCAACGTCAGTGGCCATCTGCGCCCGGAGGTCACGCCCGGCGAGGTGATCGCCGCCACGTTCCCGGGCGGCACCATCACCGGCTGCCCCAAGGTGCGCTGCATGCAGATCATCAGCGAACTGGAGCAGGTGCCGCGCGGCGCCTATACCGGCGCCTTCGGCTGGCTGAACCGGGATGGCGACCTGGACCTGAACATCCTGATCCGCACCGCCGAAGTGGATGGCCACGAGGTGAGCTTCCGCACCGGCGCCGGCATCGTGGTTGATTCGGACCCGGACAAGGAACTGGACGAGACCCGCGCCAAGGCCCGCGGCCTGCTGCGCGCGCTCGGCCAGCAAGGCTGACGGCCGCCGGTTCGGCTTCGGTGTGGGTGCCGACCGTTGGTCGGCACGGGTGTGTGGCCCCGGTCATGACCCCACACCACCGGCACGGTATCCTGCACGACGGAATCGAGTTCAGAGGTAGTCCATGGCGGGAGCCAAGCGCGGGTGTCTGTTCGTGGTAACGCTGGTGGTGGTGCTGGCCGCCGTCGTGGCTGGCGCGGGCGCGTGGTTCTTCTACCAGCAGACCCGGTTCGCCGATGCCCCGATCACCCCGACTGCCGAGAGCATGGTCATCGCCAGTGGCGATGGCATGAACAGCGTGCTGCGTAAGCTGCGCGATGCCGGCGTGGACGAGGGCCAGGATGCCCAGTGGCAGCTGCTGGCGCGCCAGCTCGATGCCGCCGGCAAGCTGAAGGTGGGCGAGTACGCGCTCAGCGGCGACCTGACCCCGCGCGAGCTGCTGCTGCGCATGCGTGCCGGCAAGGTGCTGCAGCACCGCGTCACCATCATCGAAGGCTGGAACATCCGCCAGCTGCGTGCCGCGCTCAAGCGCGCCGAGCCGCTGCTGCACACCACCGATAATCTTGATGACGCCGCGCTGATGCAGCGCCTCGGCTTCGGTGGCCAGCATCCGGAAGGCCGCTTCCTGCCGGAGACCTACGTCTACCAGCGCGGTGACAGCGATCTGGACGTGCTCAAGCGCGCCCACGCCGCGATGGAAAAGGCGCTGGATGAAGCCTGGGAAAGCCGCGCGCCGGACCTGCCGATCAACACGCCCTACGAACTGCTGACGATGGCCTCGATCATCGAGAAGGAAACCGCGTTGGCCAGCGAGCGCCCGCAGATTGCCGGCGTGTTCATGCGTCGCCTGAAGATCGGCATGCGCCTGCAGACCGACCCGACCGTGATCTATGGCATCGGTGCCGCATATGACGGCAACATCCGCCGCCGCGACCTGACCACCGATACGCCCTACAACACCTATACCCGTGCCGGCCTGACCCCGACCCCGATCGCCATGCCCAGCCGCGATGCACTGATGGCCGCCGCGCAACCCGCAGCAGGCGACGCGCTGTATTTCGTCGCCGTGGGCGATGGCAGTGGCGCACACGTGTTCTCGCCCAGCCTGGACCAGCACAACGCCGCAGTGGCCCGCTACCTGCAGCAGCTGCGCCAGCAACGTACCAATGAGACCTCGGCGCAATGAGTCCCGCGCTGCTTCGCCACCCGCGTTTCGTCAGCCTGGAAGGCGGCGAGGGCGCGGGCAAGACCACCGCCATCAACGCCATCCGCGAGTGCCTGCGCAGCCACGGTCATGAAGTGGTGCTGACCCGCGAGCCGGGCGGCACGCCCCTGGCCGAGCGCATCCGCGGCCTGGTGCTGAAGCCCGATGCCGAGATCGCCGCCGAACCGCTCAGCGCCGAGGCCGAACTGCTGCTGGTGTTCGCTGCGCGCGCGCAGCATGTGCGCCAGGTGATCCAGCCGGCGCTGCAGCGCGGCGCCTATGTGCTGAGCGATCGCTTCACCGATTCCAGCTATGCCTACCAGGGCGGTGGCCGTGGCCTCGATCCGCAGTGGATTGCCGATCTGGAACGACGCGCGGTGGGCCTGCTGCCGGGCCTGACCCTGCTGCTGGATGTGGATGTGGCAGTGGGCCGCGCACGCGCCAACGGCCGTGACCTGTGGCCGGACCGCATCGAAAGCGAGCAGGACGATTTCTTCCAGCGCGTGCGTGAAGTGTTCCGCAGCCGTGCGCAGCAGGACCCGCAGCGCTTCGCGTTGATCGATGCGGGCCAGGAGCAGGTGCGCGTGGCCGCTGATGTGGTCGCGCGTGTCGAGCGTTGGCTGCAGGACGGGGAGGGCGCATGAGCACGTTCTCGCCGTGGCAGCAGCGCGCGTTCGACCAGACCGTGGCTGCGCTCGATGCCGGTCGCCTCGGCCATGGCCTGCTGATCTGCGGGCCGGCCGGGCTGGGCAAGCGCGAGGTGGCGCTGGCATTGGCCGATCACGTGCTGGCGCGCGGTGATGCCGCGCATGCCACGCGCACGCGCCAGCTGATCGCCGCCGGTACCCATCCGGACCTGCAGCTGGTCAGCTTCATCCCGAACAAGAGCGGCGACAAGCTGCGCACCGAGATCGTCATCGAGCAGGTGCGCGAGATCACCGACACGCTGGCGCTGACCCCGCAGTACGGCGTGGCGCAGGTGGTGATCGTCGACCCGGCCGATGCGATCAACCGCTCGGCGGCCAATGCGCTGCTGAAGACCCTGGAAGAGCCGCAGCCCGGCCGCTACCTGTGGCTGATCAGCAGCGACCCGGCACGCCTGCCGCAGACCATCCGCAGCCGTTGCCAGCGCCTGGAATTCAAGCTGCCGCCGCAGCACGAAGCGCTGGCCTGGCTGCAGCAGCAGGGCCACAGCGAAGCATCGGCGCGCGAAGCGCTGGACGCGGCGCGCGGCCATCCCGGCCAGGCCGACAACTGGCTGCGCGAAGACGGCCTGAGCCTGCGCCGCGAGGTTGGCCGCGAGCTGGAACAGCTGGCCGCCGGCAAGACCGGCGCGGTGGAACTGGCTCAGAAGTGGTGTGGGGACGACAACGCGGCATTGCGCCTGCGCTTTGCCGCCGACCTGGCGCTGGCCCAGGCCAGCACCGATGCCTTGACCACGCCGGAGCGATTGCACAAGCTTGCAGCCTGGTTCGATGCGGCCAACCGCACCCGCGACCTGCTGCGCACCACGGTGCGCGCAGACCTTGCGGTGGTCGAGTTGCTGCTGGCCTGGAACAAGGTGAACGAGCGGCCTGCCGCAAGGGGAAATCGATGAGTGCCAGCAACGCCCGCCAGGGCATCCTGTCCCTGGCCGTGAAGGACAAAGCCGCGCTGTACAGCGCGTACATGCCGTTTGTGAAGAATGGCGGCATCTTCGTGCCCACGCCCAAGCGCTACTTCCTGGGCGACGAGGTGTTCCTGCTGCTGACCCTGCCCGATTCCAGCGAGCGCCTGCCGGTGGCCGGCAAGGTGATCTGGGTGACCCCGGCCGGCGCGCAGGGCAACCGCACCGCCGGCATCGGCGTGCAGCTGGCCGACGGTGCCGAAGGCGAGGGCGTGCGCCACAAGATCGAAACCCTGCTGGCCGGCCTGACCGGTTCGGACAAGCCGACACACACGATGTGAGGCTGCGCGCGGGGCCTTTCTGTAGCGCCGGGCGATGCCCGGCTGCATGCCCCGAAACACCCGTGAACACGAATGTGAAAAACTGTTGACGGCCTCTGAAAAGCCCCTATAATGAGCGGCTCAGCAACACACCGGGCGGTTAGCTCAGCGGTAGAGCATTGCCTTCACACGGCAAGGGTCACAGGTTCGATCCCTGTACCGCCCACCATGTTGCAGAACGAAAGAAGCCTCCAGCAATGGGGGCTTTTTTGTTGCCTGCGATTCTGCTGGGCCGACGGGCAGCGGACCCTGTCTCAGCCGTGTTCGTCCAACAGCGCGCGCGCGATCAGTGCCGTTGCATCCAGCAGGTCGTGGCCGCTGCCGGCCTGCACCACCACTGCAAGCAGACCACGGCCCACCTCGGCATTGCCGCTGGTCAGTTCCATCTCGCCTTCAAAGCACAGATCGGCCAACCATTCGTGGACCTGTTGCAGCCCGCGCTTGCGGGCGCGGCGGAACTCCGCGAGCAGCTTCGCCTGGCCGGCCTCACGCTCGCCATCGGCAAGCAGGCCGATGGCTCCGCCGTGCGCTGCGCGCCAGAGGGCTGGCAGCGGGCGACCGTTCGCGTCCACCACGTCTGCCGCGAACTCCGCGCAGTACTTTTCGTAGCGCTTGCCCGCTGTGCTGCGAGGCACGATGTCGGCCTGGGCGAGCAAGCGTTCGGCTTCATCCAGTTTGCTGAACTTCAAGCGCAGCAGTGCAGGGCGGCTCAGTTGTTGTGCCAGCGCCTGCTGGTTGGCGGCGAACCATACGTTCCAGCCTACGCTTGCGCGGCCCTCCAGGGCGGCCTTGAAATACTCCAGGTGTTCGGCGTCCATTGCGGCCTCCCGCGTTCCCTGCGCGATTGTAGCGGGAGCGCATCCGGGCCGGTCAGGTGTGGCCCTCGGCGAGGCAGTGATGCGCCTCGCGCACCAGTTGTCGTGCCGCCACGATCAGTCCGTCGGTATGGAAGGCGCCCAGCTGTTCCTCCGGGCCGGCCTCGGCACGCGCCCGGTCGGCGGCCTGCAGCAGATCGAGCACTGCGCTGAGCCCGGACATCGAGCGGCGCAGCGAAGCGTGGTTGCTGGCGCAGAGGGTGAGGCCGCCACACGGTTGCCCGTCATCGGCGTCGGCGTTGCTGATCGCATTGAGGCAGGCGAAGAACGTGGGCGACTGCACGGGCAGGTTCTGTTCCTGCAAGGCGCACTCGATCTCGTGCGCGAGCTCTTCAGGGACGTCGGCGGCGATGTTGCCGATCAGGGCGTGCAGGCGGGGACGGTCGGCGGTGCGATTGGTCATGGCGAAACCCTCACTGGCGTAGAGCCACCTTCCGGAGTGAAGGTGGCGGACGGTGCGGGTTGGCGTACCAAGGCAAACGAACTCCCATCGAGAAGAAGGCCTGGCGGATCTGTCGATCCCCACGCACCGGCCGCCATTGAAGGCAATCGGTGCATTCTCTCTGCTGCGGCGTAAATCGCAGCGATGGGTGTTCATTCGTTTATTCGAGACGCCAATCCCGGCCCAGGCAATCTGCCTCGGCGCGGTGATCATGGGATCGCGCAATCACGGTGGTCTGTAAGGAAAGTTCTCAACTCCACGCAGGCACACCAAGCGTTTCCGGTTCTGTGCCCTCCAGCATCTGCCGACTGTGTCGCCCATCACTGATGGCGCATATCGCCGCCCACGCCGACCGTGCACATGACGACTCCAGAGCGGCGCCGCCATGGCAATTCCGTCACCCGGCGCGCGCAGGCGGGAATGTGTCACGCATGGAGCCAGAGGGTTCCATCCCTGCGCTGTCCCACCGCCCCGGGCAGGCGTAGTCTCAGCCTGTCGCCTTACCCATCCACGCTGGAGTGCCACCATGCCGCTCGCCCGCATCGATCTTCGCAAAGGTAAATCCGCCGACTACCTGCAACGTGTCGGCGAAACCATCTACCAGGCCATGCGCGCGGTGGGCGTGCCGGAGAACGACCGCTTCCAGATCTTCCAGCAGCACGACGCCGGCACGCTCGTTTACGACCCCGGCTACCTGGGCGTGGACCGCACCGACGACTTCATCTGCATCCAGATCACCTGGAACGAAGGGCGCACGCTGGAGCAGAAGAAGGCGCTGTATGCCGGCATCGCTGATGGCCTGCATGCGGCGGTTGGCATCCGCCGCGAGGATGTGTTCATCAACCTGGTGGAAGTGAAGAAGGAGAACTGGTCGTTCGGCAACGGGGTAGCGCAGTACGTGAGTTGATGCGGGAAGCGCATCCACGCATGGCGTGGATCTACACCTCGCTGCCGACCTGCTCGCCTTCGGTGGCTGCCGCACTGCGGGCCGCCTTCACTGCGTCGGCGCTGTTGGGTTGTTCGCACTCGATGCTGGTCACGTAGCCGTCGTGGCTGATGTTGTGCTCGGCGCGCTTGACCAGCCACTGCCCATCCACGCCATCGCGGAAGCCCTGCATCACCACCGTGGCTTCGGCCATCAGCGTCTCGCGGCCGGGCAGGGTGTAGCTCAGCGTACGCGTCTGCCGGGCCTGTTCCTGGTGCTTGGCGCGCGCTGCGGCTTCGGCGGCTTCGCGGTCGGCGTAGGCCATGCGCAGGCGCACGATTGGTTCACCGCTGCCCAGCTTTACTTCCTGGCGCTTGGCACCGCGTACATCGCGATAGTAGGCAATGGTGGTGCCGGTCTTCTCGCGTGAGACGATGCTCACTTTGTAGCCACTGCCATCGGCCGGGGTCAGGGTAACGTCGGGAATGCGCTCACCGCTGGCACTGGTGGATTCGCCGCGCTTGACGAACATCAGGCGGCCGCCGCCCGGCTTGGCAATGGCATCGTGCTGCTTGGCCAGGCGCAGCAGCAGGTTCATGTCCGACTCCTGCGACTGCACTGTCAGCGGCAGTGCGATCGACGCCAGCGATCCGCTCACGGCCGCGCTGAGTCCGTGCTCGCCGGCCATGCGCTGGACCATGCCGCCGATCGTCGTGCCCTTCTTCCAGGTGCGCGTCTTCTGCGTCTGCAGATCGTTCTTGCCGCCCTTGCTGGCCTCGAACGGTGCGGCGCGCGCGCGCAGGGTCATGCTGCCCGGGTAGCCGGAAATCTCCACCTCATCGCAGATGTACAGGCCCATGCGCCGCACTTCGCCGTCATAGCCGATGAAGGCTTCCAGCTCCGCGCCTGCCGGCGGCAGCTGGATCGGATCGGACGGATCATGGTCGGCCAGCTGCAGCTCCAGCATGTCCGAGTTGTTGTCGGTCTCGTCGGTGATGCGCAGTGATTTGAAGCGCGACATGATCTTGTCGGTGATGTCCTGGCTGTTGGCCACCACGCGGAATGCCGGTGTGATGTTCAGTCCCACAGCGCGATCCCCTTGCGTTCGCCGGCGGGGCGCTGCACGTCCGGCAGAGTGATCGCGATGCCCGCAGGCAGTACTGCGCCGCGCGCGGCCAGGCCCGGGTTGGCGTCGAGTATCGCGCGCAGAATGGCCGGTGATTGTTCGCCATAGTGCGCATGTGCGATGCGGTCAACGACGTCGCCGTCGCGGGTGTTATACGTTCGTGCCATCGCTGTGCTTCCGCAGGGAGAGGGTGAATTCGTGCCGCTGGATTCCCGCATCGACGGTGAAGCCGGAGGCAGTGGCGTCGATCTTGTCGATGACCCACAGCCCCAGGTTTCCGCCCTTGCCGGTCAGCAGCCGCTGTGGCTTGCCCTGTGCCGCCAGCTTGCGCAGCTGCGAGAGCTCATTGCCGGCACCCCGGAACGCATAGTGGATGACGCCCGGCAAGGTCATGCTGGCCTTGCCGGGGCCGGTGTACTGCAGGGCGGCCATCTGCCCGATGCGTTCCTGCGCAGCCCAGCCATACTCGTTGCTCTGCTGGATCTCCTGGAACACGGCGGTGTTGAGGCTGAACTTGAAGCCGCCCAGCATCAGCAGTACCGGGGCGTTGCCGGAGTCGTTGCTCTGGAAACTGGACAACAGCTTGTCGATGGATGCGGTTACGAACTCG
Organism: Stenotrophomonas sp. 115C5; assembly: GCF_056861055.1. Classification (NCBI taxonomy): domain Bacteria; kingdom Pseudomonadati; phylum Pseudomonadota; class Gammaproteobacteria; order Lysobacterales; family Lysobacteraceae; genus Stenotrophomonas; species Stenotrophomonas sp. 115C5. Next base: position 715,095 of record NZ_JBSPUQ010000001.1, on the reverse strand, counting down.
CGCTTCATGCTTAGTTCCTGTCTGCCAGGCCACCACGGGCAGCAACCGCGTTGCGACGCTGCAGTTCGTCGGCAGTGCGACGCGCCACCGATTCGCTGGATTCACCCGGTTGCTGGTGGATGGTGATGTTGTTGGTCTGTTGCTGCTGCACGGTGGTGACGCCGCGCGCAGAGGGCGATGGCATGTCGGGTGCGGTGCGACCGCGAGCGGCCTCGCTGATGCCGCCCCAACGCTTGCGCGCGCCCGGCGCGTCCAACGTGGCGACGTTGCCGACCAGGCCCACGGCGTCATCCAGGCCACCTCGGCCGCCGGCCCGCATGTTGGTGTACCCCACCATGCCGTTGCCGATCGCTTCCGCACCACCGGCAAGCACCTCCTTGCCGAAGTCCAGGCCTTTGCCGACCAGCGCACTGACCTTGCCAATGCCCCCTTCGACGAACCCCATCAGCTTCTCGACGTAGGGCATGAGGAAATCCAGCTTCGGGATGAGCCAGTCGAACAGGGATTCGGCACCGGACTTGATCGCCGTCCACATCTTGCTCATTCCGATTCCGATCCCGCTGGCGACGGTCGTGTACACGTTGCCCATCCAGGCGACGTACTGCACCAGGCCGCTGATGAGCTGGATGTTCATTCTCAGGCCTTCCATCAGAACGGTACCGAGGAAGCTGCCGATCTGGGCAACGCGCGACAGTTCGTTGCCGGTGTACTGTGCAGGTGCAAGCATCTTCGACAGCCAGTCCCAGGCCTGGCCGATCAACCCGCTCATGACTTCCCAGGCGGGGCGCAGCGGTTCAACCGCACGCATCAGTTCACCCATCGCTGCGGTGCCTGCACCGCTCAGGCCCTCCCAGACGCCGCCCAGGAATGCCTTGATCGGCTCCCAGTACTTGCGCACCAGGATGGCGCCTGCGGTGATTGCCGCGATGGCGATCGTGATCGGACCACCACCGATGGCGGCCACGGCAGTAGCAACCACACGGAAGCCCGATGCCAGGCGCATGGCCATCGGCCCGAAGCGCCCCATCTGTGCCAGCAGGCTGCCACCACGGAACAGCTGGAAGGCCTTCTGCACGCCCAGGATCGGGCCCTGCAGGAAGGTCCAGGCGTAGCGAGCGCCGAGCACCGCCGTGCGCATGCCCAGCATGCCGACCACGATCTGCGTGGTGTTGGCGATCAGCTTCGGGTTTTCCTGCACGAACGAGGTAACCCCGTTCAACAGCTCGGTCAGCTTGACCGCGGCCTCGCCCACCGCGGGCAGCAGTGCCGCACCGAAGGCCTTGGACAGGTTGTCCACGGCGATCTTGGCACCTTCGATCTTCTGCGGATCGGTCTGCATCGCATCGGCATAGGCCGCATCGGTGGTACCCGCCGATCCATTCAAGGCCTTGTCGCGGACACGGATGTAGGTATCCCAGTTTTCGATCATCGGCTGGACGAAGTTCTTCGCCTGTGCATCGCTGAACAGGGTGCCGATCTTCTTCTGGTCGCCCGCGGTCGCCTGGATGATTCCCTGCATCGCAGCGTCGAAGGGATTGCCGCCGCTGGCCTGTGCATCGCCGATGATCCTGCGCAGATCCAGGTTCAGGCTCTTCTTGGCCTTCTCCTGAATGTCCGGCGAGAGCACCTCGGACATGAAGCTCTTCATGTTGCTGGCGGCCTTGTCGGCGCCGCCGGCCGAGTCCAGCGTGGCCTGCAGGGCCGCGCCGAGGGTGGCGGCCGCCGAGGTGCCCTGCAGCTTCATCGCTTCGAACGACGAACCCAGGGTAGGCAGCACTGCGGCCATGTCCTTCAGGCCCAGGCCGCCCTGCCGGCTGTTGACCACCAGCACATCCAGCGCGTTCTGCATGCGCGAGGGATCGATGTCGAACGACTGCTGCAGGGCGGCCGCAGCCTGGGCCACATCATCGATGCTGGCACCGGTGACGGTGGTGGTCCGCCCGACAGCACCGAGGCTGGCCTGGGCCGACTGCGCATCCATGCCGGCGTCGATCATCAGCCTGATCGAGCGCTGCAGCGCGTCGGCGCCCTGGTTGGTTGCACGCGACTGTTCCAGGATGGCCTGCCCCAGTGCGCTGACCTGGGCGCGGCTGAGGTTGGCTGCCACGCCGATCTGCTGGTTCTGGCGGGCGAAGCCGGAGGCGTTCTCGACCGGCTTGGCCAGCGCGGTGACGGCGGTGCCAAGCGTGCCGCGTGCCTCGCCAAATGCCGAGCCGAGCTTCCCGCGCTTCTCCAGGTTGGCGTCGCGCTTTGCTTCGATGCTCTCCAGCGCCACCTGCGAGGCACGCAGAGCATCGACCTGGGAACGCATGCGGGCGTACTCCTTGCTGGTCGTACTCATGCGGGCGAGCCTGCGGTCCAGCAGGGTCACCTCGGTGCCGAGGCGCTTGATACCGTCGTTGGCAAAGGAGAAGGCGTCCTTCAGTGACTTGGACACCTCGCCGCCGATCGTGATCGTTGTCGTTTGAACGTTACTGGCCATGTACCGGCAATCCCTGAATCCACCAGATGAACTTCGACACCCGCAGTGTCATGATCTCGCGCAGGCCCCAGCCGGTATGACCGGCCAGGGCGAGCACTCCCTGCCTGATCTGAGGCAGGGTCAGGTGGTAAAAAGCGCGACGCCTGCCTGCAGTCGTGCGTAGTCGCGCAGCGGCATCTTGCGCACGTCTTCCGGCGAGACCTCGCACAGGTTGGCGATCATCCGCACCTCGCGCTGTGCGTCGCTGCCCTTGTCATCCTGGTAGCGCTCCATGTCTTCCACGGTCGGTTCACGCATGCGCAGCACGGCGGTTTCCATGCCGTTGACCTGGCGCGGGCGGGTGAGGGTGATCTCGGCGAAGCCATCGCGCTCGATGACGGTGTCGGTGGGGGTCTTGGTCTTGCTGGACATGGATGCGTTCCTGGAATGCGATGCGGTGCGATGGATGCGGGGGCGCGAGGCGCCCCCGGGTTCTTCAGTGCGGCGAGGGTTCAGATGCCCAGTGCGCCGCGGATGCCGGCCAGCACGTCCACGCCACCCTGGCGGGCGATCATGTTGACCACGTCGATCTCCTGCACGACCTGGGCACCATGGGTCAGCTTGTAGTAGCTCAGCGCCAGGTTGACCTTGATCGTGCCCTTCTCGCCGACCTTGGTTTCGCCGCGGTCCAGCAGCTTCACCTTGCCGCGCATGTTGTGCACGACCTGGGTCACTTCGCCGTCATCGCCTTCCAGCGCTTCGCGGGCGGTGAAGCCGTATTCCTTGCTTTCGATGACGTGGAACTTGCTCATGATCTCCGCGTCGTCGGAGGCGAACTCGACATCGGCGGTCAGCTTGTCATGGCCGAGCACGATCTCGGTCGGGGCCAGCATGCCGCCGGCCTGGAAGTCCTCGGTCTTCAGCGACAGCTTGGGGGCGGTGAAGGACATCACGCTGCCGGCATAGCCCTTGCCGTCGACGTAGAAGTTGAAGTTCTTGCGGATCTTGCGCGCCATGCTTAGAAGATCTCCGAGACGTAGTTGTTGTTCATGTGCATGCGGAAGGTCAGCTGCTCACCCGGGTAGGTCGGGGTGAAGTCGAAGTCCCAGTAGAAACGGCCCTGGGCCACGCTGTCCGCTGCGTTCAGGTCGGGGTCGATCCAGCAGTTGCCGCCGAGGATCGCGCCCTGGGTCTTCAGGCCGCGCAGGAAGGCATTGACACCCTCACGCACGTCGTCGACGTAGGTCTTGCTGATGCCGCGGTCGACGGCCCACAGGTGGGCGGCCTCGAGGCTGTCGGCGATGATGTCGGCGGTGCGCACCACGCAGAGGAACTGCCACTTCTGGTCGCTGCTGGCGGTACGGTTGCCCCACAGGCGGAAGCCACCTTCGCGGATGATGGTCGCCACGTTCGACTGGTTCAGCAGGTTGGCGCGGCTGGTCGCGTCGGACAGGCCGAAGTCGATCGCACGTGCGGTACCGACCACGCCGTTGAGCTCGAGGTTGGACGGCGATGCCCACCAGCCGCGTTCGTTGTCGCTGCGGGCGATGGCGCCGGCCACTGCACCGGAGGCGTAGCGCGTGACGATGGCATCACCGGACTGCACCAGCAGCGCCGGGTCGACCACGTAGACGCGCTTGGAACCGGTCAGAGCGGTGGTGCTCTTGGCGGCGTCGTCGTTGCTGTTCGGGCCATCCTTGATGATCACCGCGCGCAGCTTGTCGGCAATGCCGAGCAGTTCGGCCACGACCGGGTTGGCCAGCAGTTCGGTATCGCGCTTTTCGTGGGTGTGGGTGAAGCCCGGTACCGCCAGGATGCGGGGCTTGATGCCCACCACCGACTTTGCCGCCAGCAGTGCATGCACGCCGGTGTAGGCACCGGTCTGCGCGTTCACGCCGCCCAGCACGTTGGCCAGGGTGTCGTTCTCGGTGGCGCCCTTCTCGACGCGGATGACGACGACGACCGCGTTGGACTGGTCGAAGATGGCGTCGAGCTGGCCCGGGAGGGTGCCCTCATCGACTTCGGTTGCGGCGTTGGCGAGCAGCTTGGCTGCCTGCGAACGCGAGGTCACCAGGACCGGAGTGTTGTACGGGAAGGCGATCTTGTCGGCGCGGGGCGCGGTGCCCACGATGCCGATGACGCTGGTCGAGGCAACAGCGATCGAGCGGGAACCACCATCGATGTTGACGACCTGCACGCCATGCAGAAATTCGGCCATGCGTTGTTTTTTCCTTGGTTGGGTGGGTGCTGCGGTCGCGATCTGCGCCGCATGGGTACATGTTCGTATCTGGCCGCGGCTGGATTAATTGCAGCGGTGGCCCGAAATCACGGTTGCGGTTGCGGTTGCGGTTGCGCGGCCGGGTCGGGTTCGGGGGCAGTGACCATCACCCAGGCAGCACGGGCTTCATCGAAGGTGACCGGGTAGCTGCGATCTGCAGGCGGTGCCAGATCGGTGACCGATGGCGGCAGCGCGACCCCACGGGAAACGGGAGTCGCGAAGCTGGCATCGTGCTTGTTCCACAGCGGTCGCGAGCTGTAGTCCGGCAGCAGCGTCCATTCGCGGCGGCTGGCATTCCACGCGTTGTATTGCGCGGTGGTGCCATCCAGCTTGAATGGTTCGGACAGGGTCACGTCCTTGGGCAACGGCTCGCCCAGCGCGAGGCGGTTGGGTACCGCCATCGCGGTGCGTGTGTCCCACAGCATGCAGTTGCGGAAATCGGCCACCAGTTCCCAGCGTGAGCCATCCTCGGCCAGGCGCAGTGCCTGGTATTCGCCGGCAGGTTGGCGAGGCGCGACGTCCACGGTGAAGTCGGGCAGGTTCCAGGCGCCGTCGGGCGAAGGCTGCAGGCGGACCTTGCCCATGTAGGCGCGGGTATCGGGATCGTAGGAGTGCGCGAAGCGCGGTTCGGTAGGCAAGTTCATGTCCTCAGTACGCGATGCAATAGATCATCCGCAGGCCAGCCGGCAGGTTGCGGTCGCCACCGGCGTTCTCCACCACGACGGTGTGGGTGTGCGCACCGGCGTCGGCGGCCGACGCGGCGTGGCCGTGGTCACCCACCTGGGCGATGGAAATGGTGTGCGAGTGGCCGCCGGCGCCGTTCATGCCGATGTTGTGGCCGTGGCCGCCTGCGCCGTCGGTGGTGAAGCTGTGGGCGTGGCCACCGGCCGGGCTGGTGTACGGCCAGGGGTTGTCGTAGTCCAGGTTGCCGCGTGAACCGGCGTGGTTGTTGTAGTCGGCGCCCCATGGGTAGGTGGTGCCTGATTCGGCGAACGCGGTGAGATGCTGGTGATCGCCGATCCACGAGGTGCCGCCGGTATGTGCGTGGTGGCCTTGCGAGTCGGTCCACGCACCATGCGCGTGGTCGCCGACGGCACTGGCGCTGGCACCGTGGGAGTGCGCGCCGCCTGCGCCTACGGAGATGGCATGGCTGTGGCTGCCTGCTGTTGCCGCGCTTGCGCCGTGGGCATGGCGGATCACCTCACCCTGGGTGAAGCTGCCGACCGCTTCCGGGTTCAGTGTGTGTGTGACCACCGTGCCTTCCTGCATTGCCGGCAGGTTGAAGGTGGTTGCGCCATCACCGGCGCCGTAGCGGGTACCGATGGCGGCGAACAGGGCCGGGTAGCTGGCACGCGGAACAGCGGCGCCATTGCACAGCAGCATGCCGTTGGGCGCGGTGGCACCGGCGAACAGAATCACCTGTCCGGGCACGTGCACGCTGGATGGCACGCCGGTCATGTTGCGCCAGTCCAGGTAGTGGGTGCCGTGGCGGCCATCGAGCAGGTCGGCATCCAGGCCCTTGTCGGCGCCCTCGTCCTTCAACGCGGCCGATTTCAGCCCCAGAGCGGAGCGGAACGCGGCATCGGTGGCGATCGACAGCAGCGTGCGGACGAACTGGGTGGGGGCGCTGGCGCCAAAGCGCTTGTCGATGAAGGCACGCAGCCCGCGCGGTGTCACCGCACGCTGGGCATCTGCACCCTCTTCGGTCTCGGTCGTCGTGGCCAGTTCGACCACGCCCTGCACCTCGGTGGTGGAGGGCGGATAGATGAATTCGGCATTGCCGAACTCGATCAGCGCGGTATCGACTTCACTGAAGCGGGTATCGGTGGAGAGCAGCAGCATCGAGGCTGCGGTCTTCTCCATGATCGGATCGGTCTGGCCGAAGGTTGCAAACAGCGTGCCGTCGCCCAGGTACAGGCCGAAGCCGCGCAGGCTGTAGGCGGTAGCGCTGTCGTCACGGATCGTGACGTGCAGCGTGTCGTCGCCCACGGCCTTGCCGCCGAACGTCGAGACCCGCTTGATCTCGCCGGGCAGGGCGGTCAGCCCTGCCGTCGGCGTGAATGCCGTGGACGTCAGGCCGATCTCGGTGATCAGCACGGCACTGGTGCCGGTGTTGGGTGGATTGACCAGCCTGGCGAAGCCGGCGTCGGTGATTTTCAAGCGCATGCGGGGTTTACTCTCCGATCAGTTGGATGCGGCGGAAGGTGGTGCCATGGGCGCCGGCAAGTGCACCGATACCGGCGCTGGCCTGCATGCCCTGGGTGAACGTGAAGTGCGAGCGCACCGGCTTGGTGCGGCTGATCTCGCCGATCACGTCGTCGACGAACTTGGCGGTGGCGGTCTCGCCGCCCTGGTTGGCGATGGTCATCACCGCTTCGAAGGTGTGCGGTGCACCTCGCGGCTGCATTTCCCACCATTCGCGGATCAGGATCGAACCGCCGAATGCAGCCACCACATCGCGGACGCTGCCCCAGGTGCCTTTGCGGCGCTGGATCGCGATCGCGGCGCGCACACGGGCACGCTTTACCGTTTCCGGCCAGTAGGCCTTCCATTCGTCGACGGACAAGGCCCAGGCCAGCCAGGGCAGCAACGCGGCCGGGCAGCGGTCCGCATCCCACAGCGCGGTGATGTCCACTGGCAGCGGGCGGGTCACCGCAGCACGGGCCAGCACCCGTTCCGCGCGGGTGGCGTTGGGCGGCAGCAGGGTGGCGGCGGCCGGAACGATCACGCTCGCCTCGCCTTCTATCACCATCCCCGGCATCGGTGCGGTGCCAAGCGTGACCCGTTCGCCGGAATGGACGTAGTCGATGATGGTGGGGGTGGAGGCGGTGGTGGCGATGTAGCCTGTTGCACCACTACCGGCTTCTGCCTGGGCACCCCACACGTGGATCCTGGCGTCCGGCGCGAGCCCCGCGTTCTGGGATGCCAACCGATCGAACACGATACCCAGCCCGCGACCGGGATCATTGGGGCTTGGCGTGTAGGTGAAGGCGTGCCGTCTCCACTCCGTGCCCACAGGCAGGCGCGTCCGACCTGCCCCGAGCGTGCGCAGACCGAAATCGACGGCGCAGGGCTGACTGGCGCGTAGCCAGACACTGATGGTTGTGGGTGCTCCATCGGCGTAAGCGGAGCCATCGTCGTCGACCAGACCGGTGAAGTTCTGGTTGGGGCCACCGATGGCGTCGGAGGCTGCGAACGAGAATGCCGTGCGGGTTCCATCGGGCGCGGACTCGCCTCCCGCCAGGCTGGCCGGCTTCCTGTAGAAGCCCAGCCAGCTAGCGGCGCGGAAATCCTGCGACTGTCGCTGAAGATTGCGGCGTGGCTGGTTGGAGAGCCGTTGTCGCCCCTGCCAATCGGTGCGGTATACCGCCTGCAGGGTGGCCAGTGCGCCACCTGGATGGCGGAACTGCAGGTTGTGCCCATCGATCGCGCCACGCAGGCGTGCACTGATCAGGCGTGCGGTGGAATCACTCATCGTTGCCGCCATGGGTCAGGGTCACCGCAGTGCAGTAGGTGGCCTGGGTCCGGTCCACCACCACGTCAGCCGCCGGGCTGGAAATCTCCACGCGCTGCACGCCCTCGGCATGCAATGCGGCGAACAGACCGGAGCGGGTGACATCGCGGCCGAGCCGATGCGACTCGGCGATGTAGCGATCCAGGCGCGAGCGTGCTTCGGCCAGCACCACCTGCGAATCCGGGCCGGCGTAGGTGTAGAGCGTGGCGGTGACCGCGTAGTTGATGATTGCCGCCGTGCGTACCAGCACGTGGTCCGTCAGCGGACGCACGTCGGCCGCACTCAGCTTCGCTTCCACTGCGTCGAGCAGCGCCTGGGTGGCCGTGCCATCGGCTTCACGCGACAGCACCGAGACCACCACCTCACCCGGCGACGGACTGGTCGCGCTGGCGTCCAGCACCCGCGGATCGGCGCTCAGCGCGTGGAAGATGTAGGCGCCTTCCGGCCCGGCCACGCTGAAGCCTTCCGGACCCAGCTGGATGCGCCGACGGAAATCTTCATCGCTCTCGTAGCGTGGCGGAATGCCTTCCTGCGGCTTGCCCGGGTCCAGCATCTGGCGGCCGATGCCGAAGATCGCGGCCAGCTGGTCCAGGTCGCTGCCGACTGCGTAGGCCAGCATCACGCCACGCGCCGCATCGTTGACGCGCTGTCGGTCGAGCAGACGCAGGTAGGTGCAGACCTCCAGGATCTTGAAGGCCGGGTCCGACGGCAGCAGCGCGTCGAAGGTGGGGTCGAGCGCCTGCAGTGCGGTCAACGATTCATCGAACAGCGTCTCGAAATCGAGCACTTCGATGACCGCCGGTGCAGGCAGCTGGGAGAGATTGACACTGGTGAACGAGCCGGATGCCACGGTTAGCGAACCTCGATTCCTTCGATGGTGATGGCCTCGCCGTCCGGCAGGTGGATTCCGGTCACTGCCAGGATCATCACGCCGGGGGCGGGGAGGGAGACGTCGACGTTCTCGACGTGAAGCCGCGGTTCCCATCGCGCGAGTGCGTCGACGGTGGCCGCGATCAGGTCCATGCGCAGCGAGCGGTTGGTCGGCGCATCGATCAGTTCGAACACGCGCGAACCGTACTCACGGCGCAGTACCCTGGAGCCAAGGGGCGTGGTGAGAACGTCACGCACGGACTGGTGCAGATGGGCGAGCCCATCCAGTGATTTGCCGGTGTTGGCGTCGATTCCTCGCATGGCCTCTATCGTCGTGGAGTGCGGGTTTTCAGGGCATTGCACGCGTGGCCGTTCAGGGCTGCGCGGGCGTGGTGGGTGCGGTCGGACCCTGTGCGGTGTGCTTGTGTGCCTTCAGGCCGATGGCGCCAGCCTTGACCTCGCCGGGTGTGCTGATGTCCTTGCCGGCACTGATCGCACCGGTGACATCCAGGTCGCCAGTCGCCTTGACCGACGGCGTATCGAGCACGATCGATGCGCTGGCGATCACCTGTGCATTCGCGCAGGTGACGATGACCTTGCCGCTGCCGACATCGACGTTGAGCGTTGCGGTTTCCCGGTCGTACTCGACAACGCTACCGTCGGCGAACTCGGTGCGGTGCCGCAGCCGCGAGTCGGCGGGCGCCGGGAACCGGTCCCGGTACAGGCTGCCGAGAACGAGTGCCTGGCCCGGGTCGCCATAGGGGCACGCCAGCAGCACCTGCTCGCCGGGTTCGGGTGCACACCAGCTGCGCACGCCTGGGCCAGCACGGCGCTCCAGCCAGGGAATCCAGTCGGTCAGCATGCCGTCTGCATCCACGCGCACGCGGCCGCCCGCTTCGTCCAGCTCGCGCACAACGCCGATCATCAGCAGGTTGCCGATCAAGCGTGCGTGTTCGGCGCTCATGGTGCTGCTCCTTCAATGGGCCGGTAGCGTGCTTCGTGATCACGACCGATCTCCGGTACGAAGCTGTAGAAGGCCTGGGGAACTGCGCCTCCGGTCTCCTCCCAGGCGTTGCTGCCCAAGGCGACCGGCAATGACCACTCCACCAGCCAGGTGCGAAGGCCTGGCTGCGCCGCCGCCGTGTCTTCGGGCAGTGCGGCGATCACATCGATCGCGCCGCTGGCCGCACCGGGGAACCGGCCGAGCTGGTGCAGCCAGCTGGCGAGCGCGACGGCGGCCTTGCGCAGCTGCAGTGCCGCGTCGGCAGTGGCGGCAGCGACGACGACGCGTGCCTCGAAGCGCAGCAGTGCCTGCATCTGCCCGCTGCCATCGTCCTTGTCCTTGCTGCGATCACAGCGGGTCATCGCCAGCAGGCAGGCCGGTGTGGCCAGGTCTTCAGCACCGGGTTCGCGATAGAACTCGACGGTTGCGAAGTCCGGAAAGCGCGCGCGGATCGCGGCTTCGATGGCGGGGTGCAGTGCGTCGAGAATGGAAGAGGGGGAGTTGGTCGCCATGTCAGCTCATGCGTTGAATGGGAGGATGCGCGAGGTCGGGGACGCGCGCTGTCTGCATCCAGTGTTGCCATCACCCGCCGCATGGGACATTGCAGGCGTGGCCGCGGGGATCAGCGCCGTCGTCGCGCGCTGGCAGTGCCGGTGGCTGCGCACTCCGCAGGTGTTTTTGGCGCTGTACCGTTGAGGGTGATCCCCTGCTGGCTGCCGAGGCTGCACAGCAGGGCACGCAGCTGGTCGGCCAGTGCGTGGTACTGCCGCGCGACGGCAACGTGGTTGCGTAGCAGCGCATCGTCGTTGGCCGCCTGCAGGTCCGGCAGCTCGTCCGGCGCACGCAGCTGCGCCGGGGCGATGCTGAGATCAACGCGACAGGGCGCGGCCGGCGTTGGCTTCGCGCCAGATGCGCACGAACTCAGCATCAGCATCGCCGCGGTCACGGCCAGGAGTCTTGGCATGGGTCTCGATGTCCTGTTGCAGGGTTTGGAATTGCCGGGTGCGTTCGGCCTGCGTGGCCAGGCGCTGCGATTCGGCCTGCGCGCCTGCGCGGGCGTTGCCGAGGTCCCGCTGATGTGCGGCCTGCGCCGCATCAGCGCGCGATGCCTGCTGTGCGGTCTGGAGGGTGGCGATGGCAAGGTCCGCGCTGCGGTCGCGCAGCGTCCACCCCAGCCAGGCACAGCCTGCGTGGGTACCGGCGAGGACCAGCAGGCCTATGCGGAACCGCAGGGCGACGGGCGTCACTGCAGGCCTCCGCCGGCGACGCGGTAAGCCACGCGCAGTGTTTCCAGTGCATGCTCCTTCTGCCCGTAGCCGGCGCCCGGCAGTGATGCCCAGATACGTCGTGCGGCGTTGACGCCGGCATCGAAGCGACCGAGGCGGATCAATTCGTAGGCACCGCATTGCTTGAGCAGCGCCACGGCCGCGCGGTCCTGCGAAACCGGGCCGAAGTCGGGCAAGCCCAGCCGCGCGCGCAGGTCATCCCAGGTACTGCGCAGGAACTGGTAGCGACCGGCGGCACTGGACTTGATGCCATAGCGTGGCAGCGACACCAGCACGCGGGGATGGTCGCGGTAGTCGTTGAACAACTGGCCACCCACGATCACGTCGTAGCCGTGGTCACGCGAGCGCTGGCTGGGGATGTCGGTGCCTTCGGATACCGCCAGCATGTCCAGGAATGCGGCGATGTTGGCCCCACCGAGGGCGCTGGCTGCTGCGGCGGTCATGCGGCGGCCCCCGGCTGCTTGCGCACCAGGTTCAACAGCGCGTCTATCTGCACGCTCTGCTGGGCGATCTGCGCGCGCAGGGCGTTGACCTCGCCGCGCAGCTGGCCGATCTCCTGGGCCATTGCTTCGCGCTCGTGCATCAGGCCGTCGGCGCGGGTACGCTCGGCCGCGAGCTGCTCCTGCAGGGTGCGCAGGGTGTTGCTGGTGGCCTCGTCTGCGGTGCGGTCGACCTTGGCCGACGACAACCACTGGCGCAGCCACAGCGACACCGCGATCAGTACACCCGAGGTTCCCCCCAGATACTTGGCCCAGTCCGGAACACCAGCCAGCAGGTCGCTCTCGTTCATGCGCGTGCGTACCCCTTGAGCAGGGCCGGATGGACCGCAGGCGGTGGCGCGGAACGGGCGCCACGCAGGGCGCGCTTGATGGTGGTCTGCGAGACACCGAACTCGCGCGCGACGTGCTCGCGCGGCATGCCACAGGCGACCGCTCGTGCGATCTGCTCGCGGCGCTCATGGGCATTGGCCGCAAAGCATGAGGCCAGGAACAGCAGCTCGCCACCGAAGTGGGTGACCAGCCGTTGGGCAACGTCGCGGCCGAGGATGTCGATCAGGCGATGCTGGTCGGGCAGGGTGGAGGGAACGTAGACGATGACGCGATGACGGCCGGTGGTGCTGGAGGTGGTCGGCGGCCACGCACGCACCAGCGTGAGGGCTGCGGATTCGCCGATGACCTCGGCCAGGGTCTGGATGCTGTCGGGCAGGGCGTTCATGGAGGATGTCTTCAGTGGCATTGATCTCCACTGTTGCCATCCCGCACTGCCAGTCAACACCTTTCGTCTACTTTCAAATATGCGTGCTGAAGGTATTCATCGGCGCCCCGAGGACGGGTGAGGAGGGCTGCTGGGCAGCGGATGACGCCCTGCGGCCGCTGGCTGTTGCTGCTGATGTTTGCTCTTTCCTTCGTACTCGCAGTCCTCACAGGGTGGAGAGAAAGGCAGATCAAAGGGATGTGGCAGGTACGGGGTGAGGATGGCGCCCCGTTGGCCGTCCTCATGCAGGTGAGCAGGCCCTGAAACGAAAAAGCCCCGGACGATGCCGGGGCTTCAGGACTGCAGGTGGTGCTGGATCAAAGGTCGAATACCAGGTTGCCGCCGGTCTTGCGCGGAATGTAGCCGGCATCACGCAGCCAGCGCGCTGCATTGACCTGGTCCATGCGCTTGACCGGGAAGCGGTTGGCGAACATCAGGAACCGCGCCACGGTGATCGATTCGCCCTTGCCCTTCAGGGCGGCCAGGGTCTCGGTGAACCACGGCGCGGGAGGTTGCTGGCTGCCGGGACGAGCCGCAGTGCGTTCCTGCCGGGTGGTGCCGGTCTCGGCCCGGGCGTTGGCCAGCGAGCACAGCGAGATGAAGATCGCGTCCAGGCTCACGATGTCCTTGCCACCCTTGGGCTGCGACTTGAACAATTCGATGGCCTTCTGGCGCGTCGACGTGAACTGTTCGACCTCCATGACAATTCCTCTTTGCGAAATGGTTGGGGATGCAGGGTGACGACAGGTGCCGTCGGTGATGGGGGACGACCTTACATCATTTTCGCTGATGATGGGCTGGAACCTGCGGTTGGGTCAGGAAGATGCAGGGCAGCGCGGCCCTGCTCCAGGCTCAGATCACGCCGCGCGACAGCAGCTGGTCCAGCGTCCTGCGTACCAGATCGGCCCGGCTGCCGTCGTTGCTTACCTCGATGTCGACCAGCTCATCGGGCAGTGGCTGCTCGCTGGCGTGGGTGTCATGGCCTCCATGGCCCGGGCGGCTGACGCGGATCACGACACCACCGCGGCGACGGATCGCGCAGGCCTCATTGCTGAAGCGGACGTCGGGCACCAGTCCTCCCGCAGGCAGGCGCGCGAACAGCGAGCGTACCCACAGCTCGGGATGGACGCGATCGCGGCCCCATTCGGTACCCGCGGTCTGCATCAGGTGGCGAGGAGTGAGTTCGGCCAGCCAGTCGATGGTGTCCTCCTTGCGGCTGTCCAGTTCACGCAGGGAGAGCCCGAGGAGGGACGCGACGAACTGCCGCAGCGGTGCGGCGAAGCTGTCGCAGGGCAGTACCAGTGCCGACGCCAGCCCGCTGGCGAGGGTGTCCTTGCCCGCACGCTTGGCGCCGGCGATGCCGATGTAGAGCGGCGGACCCGCCTGCGGGCGTGCGCAAAGCGCAGTGCTGGCCAGGGCAGGCCCGGCACGGAACGCAGCCAGCGTGTCGGCGATCATGCGATGGCCGCTGTCGAGGGACGCGGGAATCATGGGCAATCTACTCCTTGAAAGACGTGGCCGCTGCCGGTGGATCAGGAATCACATGCGGCGGTGCTGCGGGCGCGCAGGATGCGCTGGGTGATGCGGCCACCGCGCGCTGCCGCCGCGATCGGGTCAAAGCACAACATGGCGGTACGCGTACGACGGCCGGCAGCAAGGTGATCGCGGATGGTCCGCTCGGACAGTACCGGTACCCGTTGGTGGATCTGTCGCACGGTGAGCTGCTCACCTTCGAAGGCATGCAGTCGGGGTCGAGGCATGGCGGAAGCGCTCCTGGAAGGTGGCGTGGCCGATACAGTCATCTTGCCTCTGTGGACCGCTCCAGTCAACACCTTTCATCTACTTGTATCCTAGACGGGCTGGGGGGGATTGGCGATCCATTGCCGTACCGCCAGTGATGCCAATCGCTCGCGCTCCACAGGACCACGGGTGGCCTGTACGCGCGCCAGGTACTGCTGGCGATGTCGGCGCGGGCTGATCGTTCTGCACCGCCCTTGAGCGTCGATGCAGCGGTAGCCCGCCAGTTGCAGCAGGCGACGTGCCTCGCAGTCGAGGCGCCACTCGGCGCTGTCGCTGCCGACTTCGCGGCCATCATGGGTGCGTGGCATCAGAACGGTCCTGCGATGTGTTCGGACAGGCTGCGGCTGCGCGGTGGCATCAGCCACACCTTTGCCCGTTCCTTGCCCACCACGCGGGTGCGCACGCCATGCCGCTTCACCACGTAGGCGGCGGCCTCGTTGACCTCGCGCCGGTTCGGTTTGTCGATGCCCACCGCGATGACGATCTCGGTGGCACGGTAGTGCGTGCTCCAATGCTCGGCGGGGAGAGACCAGTCGAAGTGGCGGTCGATCAGCTCGGCGATAGGTGAGATGGGTTCGTGCTCGCTGTTGGTGGCATTGAGTGCATCCAGCTCTTCGCCGGACAGGTGCCAGGTCTCGCCATTGCGGTATAGCGCATGGGCTTCGGCCCACACCTGCTGCATGTCGATCCGCGCCGGTTCACCCAAGGCCACGGCATGCACGGTCCACCAGCGGCTGTTGCCGGTCGCGTCACGCAGGAAGCGCTCGTCGTTGACACTGGCGAACAGGATGGTGCGCCGCGCATAGCGCGATTCGGTGCGTGCGTAAGGCCGGCGGATTTCATCGTGGCTGCGCGAGATGAATGATTTCAGCGCGGCGATATCAGTGCGGCGGAAGGTGGCGTCGACCTCACCCAGTTCCACAATCCACTTGGAGATGACCTGCTTGATGCTGTCCTTGTTGGCGGTGTCGAGTACCACGCCATCGGCGATCAGCTGCAGTTCGGCCGGTGCCAGCTGCCGTGCCCAGCGCGTCTTGCCCAGATTCTGCTTGGAGACGAAGGTCAGTACACCCCGTGCGACCACGCCATCCGGTTCAAAGGCGGCCGCCACGCCGGAGATCAGCCAGCGCCGCATCAGCACCTCCTTCAGGATGCGACCATCGGCCATGCGCGTGGGCTGGGCTTCCTGCACGGTGTCGAAGAACGCCTGGAGGCGGGACTGGCCATCCCAGGGCTGTGAAGTGATCCAGCTGGCAACGGGATTGTAGGGATTGGCTTCGGCCACCTGGCACAGGTTGGTCTCGAAGCTGGCGGTGGCCATGCCGGCGCGGTGCATGCAGTCCATCACTTCGCCGGCGGCAACCTCCTTGGCATTGTCGATCGTGGACTGCAGGTCCGGCACCAGGATCTCCAGGTCCTTGCGGATGACGTTGTAACGCACCGTAACGCCGGTGCGCCGGCACAGCTCGGCGAGATTGCGCGCGGTCGGCAACGGGCGGCCGCGTGCGCTGCTGTCCGGGAACGGAGTGAAGGTATCGAAGGCGGAGAGGTTGCCGGGAACCTGATAGCTCGCGGCGGCCGGGGAGCGTGTGCCGTTGTCGGCGGGGGCTTCGTCCGGCGCGCACGGTGGGTCGGCAAGCAGCTGCGCGCGCAGCGCTTCCAGGCCTTCACGCCGATGCAGGTCGTTGAAGTCGGTGGGGCGATCATCGTCGCCGTGCACGATGGCGAATTCCGGCCAGACCACCCGAGCACCGATGTCTACCGCAGCCTGCGTGGCCTGGCTGACACCAGGGTTCTCCAGAGGTTGCCGCGTCCATTGGTCGTTATCCGCGCAGAGCACGAACGAGGCATCGGGTACGGTGTTGCGCCAGGCACGGGCCACGGCCGTCAGGTTGCCCGCGTCCCACGCGACCACGACGCACCAGCCGGTGGCCTGATGGATCGATGCTGCGGTGGCATAGCCCTCGGCAATGGCGATGGGATGCCCGGGCAATGGCTTGCCGATGACATGGAAGCAGCCCTGCTTGCGGCCACCGGCCAGGAAGTCCTTGTCGCGCCCCAGTGCCGGGTCGGTACGGGGAAGGATCGCCTGCAGGGAGACGATCCTTCCGGCAGTGTTCACCACTGGCACCAACAGCGCATTCTCGATGTGGCGGAACACCAGCCCATCGCTGTTGCGTACCGGCCACGCTGCCACGCGCAGGCCATGAGCGTGCACGCCCTTCCGCGCAAGATAGGGGTGGCTGTCGTCGGCGGGCATGGCCCGCTGCCACAGTACGTTGGCGGCCTTGGCTGCGGCATCCTCGCGCTCGCGTTGTTGCCGCTCCCGTTCGGTCCGGGCCGATTCCTGGCGCTGCCGGATCGCGCGCTGCTCGGTGGGACTCAGCGTGGCCGGTGATTGCGCGCACCAGGCGTGACGGGTACCGGTACGCCAGCTGCCGAACTCGCCTGCGGGCACGTTGTCGCCGAACAGGACCGCCCAGCCATTGCGGGTGCCACGGCGGTCACCCTCCACGTGGAAGCGCACCAGCGTGCCGTCGGCGTTGAGTGCATCGCGTCCGCGGGCGTCCGGCACGATGCCGTGTGCATGCATGGCCTGCAGGAACGCCGGGACGACGTCCTGTGTTGGGTGCGGTGTGTACATTCGGCGGGACCCCCTTGGAACGTTGTTCGATGCACAGCGGCCGTGGATGGCAACGGCGCTGTGCAATGCCTGCGCTGTGCAGGCCATGCGGCGGCGGCCCGACGCGAAGTGGTCAGTAGGTGATGGGAGGTGTTGATGTAGTCATGGTGTCCGATGGATCCGCCATTTGCAACACCTTTGGATACCTGCTGTCCCCGGTTCCGCCATGGGCGCTCCACGCGGTTGGACATGCGACTGCGATCGCAGATCCGCATCATCGCCTTCTTGCGTCGCAATCGGCGAGAACCGGTTTCCGGATGATGGCCGGGCCGTTCGACGCGGCCCTTCACTCTCTCTCAAACGCCCGCCAGGGCGCCCATGCACAAGGAGCCTGCATGACTGAAGCCGACCTCAATGAAATGCCCCGGCCCGATGCCACATGCGCGCCGCAGGCCGCGGCCGCGACGTTCTCAATCAGTGCGACGACCCCTCGATAAAATACAACCCGCATGACGGACACCATCGACGAAGCGCAGGAACTGGACGCGCGCCATCTGCAACGAGCACTGGCCCAGCACGCAACGCGGGCCCGCAGCGTTGCCCCACTCACGCCCATTGGGGAATGCCACAACCCGGACTGCAGCGAAGACTTCGACAACGATCCGGCCAGGCTGTTCTGTGGGCCTGCCTGTGCCGAGCGTTTCGAAGCCATCCATCAACACCGCAACGCATAGGAACAGGGGACATGTCTCTGAACAGCAACGACGCTGGCTTCACCGAACGCATCGCCGGATTGTCGGCCGAGCTCGCCCTGTTGGTGAGCCTGGTGGAGAACCACATCCATCTGCAGCTGGCTGACCTGGCCGACTCGGGTGATGTGGATGCACAGGAGCGATTCGCGGTGGCCGATCCGGAGCGCTGGTTGGAGAACGCCCGCAACAGCCTGCAGGCGGGGGTCATGTTCCTGGAACGCGCGGTGCAGCAGCCCGCACGGTTCTAGCAATGTGACGCGGGGACGGAAGGGGCCATAAGGTCGCCTTCCGTCCCCCTTGGGGCCATGGAGAGCGCCAGCGCCAGAGGCTGCGTCATAACGTCGCACCACCTTTCTGGAAACCCTGAACGGGGTCCAAGGTTGGATGCAGCCCCGTAGAATGGCGGCGTGCGTCGTTCTGTCCTCCACCGCCGGTTCCAGACCCTGGCATGGCTTGCCATGTTGCTGGTGCTGCTCGCCCCGTTGGTGAGCCGCTGGCTGGTACATGGCCACGTTGCGGCAACCGCACCGGTGGCTGCCATGAATCACGCGATGCACGCAGAGCATGCGCAGCACGCGATGGAAGGGCACCACGAGCATCACGGGATGTCGCACGGCGAGGCCGAAAAGAAGCCGCCTGCCGATCCACACGCCGAACATGAGATGGGCGTGGACTGCGACTACTGCCTGATCGCCGCGCGGCTGATCACCCTGCTGGTGGCGGCAGTGTTGCTGTTGGCGCCGATGGCGCCGGTATGCCGCGCGTTGCGCGGTGCGGTGCAGGCGTTGCCGCAGCGCATCAGCGGCACATTGGGAGCGCGTGGGCCGCCGGCCTTGATGGCCGCCTGAGCCCTGCGCGCGCGCCTTTGGATTGATTTTGCCGAGCCGCCAGGCATGGCCTGGCACTGCTGCGTGCGCGTTCTCCGAATTCCCTGAGCTGCCCTGCCACTGCGGGGCGGCCCTGCATGCCGTGAACAAATGAAAACCAACCCCAACTCCGCGCGCCTGCGCAGGGCGACACTGCCTGCGCTGTGCATGTCCCTGCTGTACGCCGTGCCCGCCCTTGCCGCCGATGCGCCACCCCCGACCACGCTGGATACCGTGCGCGTGGTCGACACCCGCAGCGGTGAACTGTCTTCCACCGCCAGCGCCGCGTCTGCGCTGGGCCTGAGCGTGCTGCAGACACCGGCCAGCCTGACCGTGATCTCGCGTGAACAGCTGGAACAGCGGGGCGACACCAACCTCAGCGATGCGATCAGCCGGGCAGGCGCGATCAGTGCCATGCCGCACCCGGGCAACGGCCTGAGTGCGTTGTCCAGCCGAGGCTTCACCGATGGCGCCTCGGTGATGCGCCTGTACGACGGGCTTCGCCAGTACGGCGGCGTGGGCATCACCTTCCCGTTCGATACCTGGTCGATCGAACGCATCGAAGTACTGCGCGGCCCGGCGTCGGTCATCCATGGCGATGGCGCCATTGGCGGGGTCATCAACATCGTGCCCAAGAAGCCCTCGCGTAGCGCCATCGAGAACGAGATCAGCGTGACCGTCGGCAGCGAGGATACTGCGCGCCTGGGCTTCGGCAGCGGCGGTGCGTTGACCCGGGACCTGGCCTATCGGCTGGACGTGAGTGGCAATTACAGCGGTGGCTGGGTTGACCGCGGGCGAAACAGTGACGTGACCTTCTCCGGTGCCTTGCTGTGGCAGCCACGCCCGGACCTGCAGCTGACCCTCACCCATGCGCAGGGCCACCAGAAACCGATGCGCTACTTCGGCACGCCGCTGGTGGGTGGGCAGCAGCTGGAGGCATTGCGCCATCGCAACTACAACGTGGAAGACAGCGACATCCGTTATCGCGACCGCTGGACCCAACTTGATACGCTGTGGACGCCGACGTCGAACGTGGAATGGCGAACCCGCGTCTACCAGATCGACAGCCAGCGCGACTGGCGCAATGCCGAGGCCTATGTCTACAACCGCGCCACCGGTTTGATCGATCGCTCGGGCAACACCGAGATCACCCACAACCAGGACCAGACCGGGTTGACCTCGACACTGCAGGTACAAGGAAACATCGCGGGCCTGGCCAACCGCTTTGCCGTGGGCCTCGATGCCAATCGTGCGCACTTCAAGCACACCAACAACACCTATGCCGGCAGCTCGGGCCCGGTCGATCCGTTCGATCCGGTGCCAGGCCGGTTCGCCAGCGACGCGCCCAACCTGCCGCGCTATCGCAACCGCGCCGAGCAGTACGCGCTGTTCGTGGAGGACCGGCTGGTGTTGAGTGAACGCTGGTCGGTACTGGGTGGGCTGCGTCACGACCGCGCGCGCATCGATCGCACCGATCTGATCAGCGGCCAGAACGCGTTCTCGAAGACCTACAGCAGCACCGGCTGGCGTGCAGGCACGGTGTTCGCGCTGCAGCCGACGCTGAGCCTCTACGCGCAGTACTCGCAGGCGGCGGATCCGGTCAGTGGCCTGCTGATGATCAGCCCGGCCAACGGTGCCTTCGACCTGGCCAAGGGCCGGCAGATCGAGGTGGGCCTGAAGCAGGCCTTCGATGGCGGCGAGTGGACGCTGGCGGCGTATCGCATCCGCAAGACCGGTCTGCTCAGCCGCGATCCGCTGGTGCCGGACCGCCGCGTGCAGGTGGGCGCGCAGAGCTCGCGTGGCATTGAGGCGTCCTTGAACTGGAACTTCGCGCCGCAGTGGTCGCTCGATGCCAACGCCACGGTGCTGAAGGCCGAGTTCGAGGACTTCCTGGAAACCAGCGGTTCGCCGGCGGTGCTGGTGTCGCGCGATGGCAACGTGCCGCCGAACGTGGCCGAGCGCTTGGCCAACGCATGGTTGAGCTGGCAGTTCCTGCCGGACTGGAGCGCAGCGGCGGGTGTTCGCTATGTCGGCAAGCGCTACGCCGACAATGCCAACACACTGGAACTTCCCGGCTACAGCACCACCGACTTTGCGCTGACCTGGCAGGCGGCACCGCGCACGCGACTGTCCGCGCGGCTGTTCAACGTGTTCGACAAGGCGTACTACGCCACCGCGTACTACACCAGCACGCAGTGGCTGCTGGGTGCGGACCGGCGCGTCGAATTCACCGTCGACCATCGCTTCTGAGGAGGCCGGCCATGACGCTGCGATCCACCGCCAGGCGCTGGACCTACCTGGTGCATCGCTGGCTGGGCATTGGTGGGTGCCTGTTGATGCTGCTGTGGTTCGTGAGTGGCATGGTGATGCTGTTCATCGGCTACCCGAAGCTGACGCCGGGTGAGCGGCTGGCGGCGTTGCCGGTGCTGGGGGATGCCCGCGGCTGGCAGGGGCTGTCGGCATTGCCGGCCGCCGTGCAGGCCGAGCCGGAGGCCGTGGCACTGACGACGCTGCGCGGCGAGCCAGCGTATGTGGTGCGAAGCGGCGGCAACGTGGGCGCCTGGTCTGCGCGCACCGGCCAGGTTCTGCTTCCGGTGTCGGCACAGCGCGCCGAAGCGTCCGCTGCACAGTTTGCTGGCGGCCAGGCGTTCGTGGGCGCGATGCGCGTGGACGAGGATCGCTGGACGCACTCGCGCGCGCTGGACGCGCACCGGCCGCTGTACCGGGTGGAGGTAGGGGGCGCGCAGCCGGGTGACCTGTATGTGTCCTCGCACACCGGCGAAGTGGTGCTGGACGCCCCGCATGTGCAGCAGCGCTGGAACTATGTGGGCGCCTGGCTGCACTGGCTGTACTTCCTGCGCATGCAGTCGGTCGACCCGGTGTGGACGTGGGTGGTGATCGTGCTGTCCGCACTGTGCACGGTGGCGGCGATCAGCGGCATCGTGGTGGGCGTATGGCGCTGGCGTTTCCGTGGGCACTATCGTTCCGGTGCGAAGACGCCGTACGTCGAACCATGGATGCGCTGGCACCATCTGATCGGGCTGGTAGCTGCGGCCTTCGTGTTCACCTGGATCTTCAGCGGGCTGATGTCGATGAACCCGTTGGGCGTCTTCAGCAGTACCCGCGAGGCGATCGACAGCGGACGTTATCGCGGTGGTCCGGTGGCGGTGGATGGCGCACTGGGTGAGCCCGCAGCGCTGCTGGCCATGGTCGACGCTGCGCAGTTCAGGCCCGTGGAGATCCAGTGGCGACGCATCGGTGGTGAGCTGTTCGCCGTGCTGCTGGACGGGCAGGGCGAGACCCGCATCGTGTCCGGCAGCAATGGGCATCTGCAGGTTGCGCGGTTGCTGCCGGCAGCGTGGCTGCAGCAGAAGGTGCGGGCGCTGTCCGCTGCGCCGATGCAGGAGCTCGTGGTCCAGCATGCGCCGGATGCGTACTTCTACCCGCGTGCACCGGAAGCCATGAACGGCGCAGCGGTACGCCGCTTCCCGGTGGCGGTGGTGGATTTCGGCGATGCCGAGGCGACCCGCGTCTACCTCGACCTGGCGACCGGCGATCCGGTGCTGACGATGGGGTATCGCGAGCGGGTGGGGCGCTGGTTGTTCTACTTCCTGCACAGCTGGGACCTGCCGGCGATGCTGCGCCAGGAAGGTGCCCGGCTGGCGGTGTTGCTGCTGCTGAGCGCTGCTGGCACCGCGCTCTGTGCCACGGCGACGGTGATCGGCTATCGGCGATTGCGGATGAAGCTGCGGCGCAGGCGGCGGTAGCATCCTGCCGTGAGCGCGCCGTCTGTGAGACTATCCGGAGTTCCTGGCCATGAAGGCCGAGGCCCGCAGTCGATGTCGATGGCCAGGGAGTGCAGGGGCACCGTACTTGCAGCGTTTCAATGGTCGTCCCTGGATAGGATTTCCACACAGCGTAAATGGAGCAAGGATGAATTACGTTTCGATGGGTGTTCTCGCAATTGGAATTGCAGCGGCGTCTGCAGGTGCAAAGGCCGGGTCTCTCCCGCGCCTGTACAGCTTTCCGACCACCACCACAGCTGCCGTCTCCAATGCGCTTCCGGCGCCGGGGCAGGTCATCCAGCTTTCCGCACAGGTCGAGTCCCAGGCGTTAGGGCTCTACCTCATTCCAGGAAACGACCAGATCGGTGGTTTCGTTGAATTCAAGGTCAACGGTCAGCCTGTGGGCAAGGTCCAGGTCAGTACCTCCAATACCCCCTTTCTGGGTACGGTTTCCGACCTGGACGACGGCTGTTGGGTTGCTTGGCGTGATGTCCGGCGCTGCACGTACCGGTACGCCTATGGTCGCCAGGCCAAGGTTGCGGTGAACTATACCGTGCCCGCCGGCTTCACCAGCGCATCGATCACCGCCACCTTCAGCGGCGATGGCCAGTTCTCGCAGGGATCGGTGTCGGCGCCGGTCAACCTGCGCAACATTCCCACCTTTGGTGAGATCCGCGGTGCAGGCAACAAGTGCCTCGACGCTGAAGGCGCCAACACCGGTCCGGGTACCGCCATCCAGGTGTGGGACTGCACGCCGGGCACGCCGCAGCAGTTGTGGACGGTGAAGCCCAACACGTCGACCATCACCGGTGTGCCCAGCAACCGCGTACTCGATATCGTCGGTTACGGCACCAGCAATGGAAGCCGGATCCAGCTGTATGACGCGCACGGTGATTGGAACCAGTCGTGGAAGTTCACCAATACCTCCATCGTCGGCGTGGGCAACAAGGTGCTCGACGCCATCGGTGCGTCCAGTGCCAACGGCACCAAGATCCAGCTGTACAGCAACGCACAGACCAGCAACCAGAAGTGGGAGTTCAACCCGGCCAACGGTTCGATCGTCGGCGTCGGCGGCAAGTGCCTGGATGTGGAAGGTGCCAACAGCGCAGATGGCACGCGCGTACAGCTGTGGGATTGCACGGGCGTGCCACAGCAGCGCTTCGAGCTGGGTGGGGATGGTTCGATCCGTGGGCTGGGCGGCAAGTGCCTGGAGGCGGCCGATGGGGCAAGCCATGACGGCAATCCGATCCGCATGTGGTCGTGCAATGGTGGCGCCCACCAGTCCTGGCGCCTGGTCGGCGAAATCCGTAATCCGCAGACCAATATGTGCCTGGATGACCCGGGCCTGGGCAACACCAACGGCTCCAAGGTGCATATGTGGATGTGCCATGGTGGCGACAATCAGCGTTGGGAGTTCTCCTCGTACTGAGGTCTGCTGCCGCTGATGCAGCGTTGTTGAGCCGCGCGCCTTCGGGCGCGCGGTTCTTTTCGGCGCGGGGCTTTACACCCGCAGCCAACGCGTGGACACGGCCACCAGCAACAAGGCCGTGGCCACGCCGATGAACGCGGCGATCAGGCCGAAGTGGTTGGCGGCGAAGCCGATCAGCGCCGGCCCGGCAAGAATGCCGGCGAAGCCCAGCGTGGAAACGGCGGTGATCGCCAAGGCTCCGGGCATACGGGTCTGGTGGCCAGCCAGCGAGAACAGTGCCGGCGCGATGTTGGCGCAGCCGAGGCCGACCAGCACATAGCCCACCAGCGACGCCTGCCACGGCGTGACCAGGGTCAGCACCAGCACGCCCGCCGCAGCAAGCAGAGCGCCGAACACGATCGCGCGCTGGCGGCCCACGCGTGCCACCAGTGCATCGCCGAACAGGCGGGCGACGGTCATGGTCAGGGTGAAGGTCACATAGCCGATACCGGCGAGGCTGGCATCGACGCGACGCACATCGCTGAGGAACACTGCGCTCCAGTCCAGCATCGCGCCTTCACCCAGGAAGGCGACGAAGGCGAGTACGCCGATGAACAGCACGATGCCGTGCGGCAGGGCCAACATCGGTGTGTCGTGCGGCATGCGTTCGCTGTGCCAGTACGCCGCTGACAGCAGCATCACCAGCAGCATGGCGGCAACGCCGATCAGTACCGATGCCAGCGGTGGAAGCTGCGCGGACATCAGCACGGTCATGGTGGCCGCACCGAGGAAACCGCCGATGCTGAAGAAGGCATGGAAGCCGGACATCATCACCCGCCGCGCTTCGCGCTCGACGATGACGGCCTGCACGTTCATCGTGCAGTCCATCGCGCCCACGGCGGCACCGAACACGAACAGCACCAGCCCCAGTGACCAGGCCGAACCGGCCAGCGCCAGGCCGGGCACGGTCAGGCAGATCAGCAGGCTGCTGGCCACCATCACCCGCCGGCAGCCGAGGCGCGCGGCCAGCACGCCGGACAACGGCATCGCCAGCAGCGAACCGGCACCGAGGCAGAGCAGCACCAGCCCCAGCGTGGCGTCGTTGATCCCGGTGCGTGCCTTTGCGAACGGCACCAGGGTGGCCCACAGCGCGGTGGCGAAGCCGGGAATGAAGAACGCAGCGCGGGTCGCGTGCTGTTCGGCACGCGCGCGGTTGGCAAGGGACATGAGCGGTATGGTCAGGGCGGAGTGGGGTGTACCGCGATGCCGGCGGCGCGGAAGCGCGCCGCCAATGCGGGGGGCGCGGTGGTGGTCAGCACCAGGTCGTCGATCTCGTCGAGGCTGGCGATCTGCCAGTGGCCGCGGGCACCGAGCTTTTCGGTGGTGGCGGCGACGATGATGCGGCTGCTGCAGGCCACCATCGCGCGCTTGAGCGTGGCTTCCTCGGCATCCATCGCCCACACGCCGGTGTCGCCGTCCACCGCGCAGGGGCCGGGCAGGTACACGTCGGCACGCAGGCGTTGCACCTGGGCCAACGCTTCGGCACCGACCGCACCGCCACCGCTGGCCAAGCGGCCGCCGATCAGCTGCACCGAGGTGCCTTCAAGCATGCTGGCGGCGGTGGCGATCTGCGGGGCATTGGTGATCACCGTCAGCCCGAGAGCGGCCGGCAGCTGCTGGGCGATCGCCAGGTTGGTCGAACCGGCATCAAGCAGTACGACCTGGCCGGGTTGCAGCAGCGCGCAGACGCGGGCGGCCAGCTCAGCCTTGTCGCCGCGGTCGCGGGTCAGGCGCTCGCGCAGCGGGCGTTCCTTTGGCGGTGGCAGCACGGCACCACCGTAGACACGCTGGCACAGGCCCTGGGCGGCCAGCTCGCGCAGGTCGCGGCGGATCGAATCCTCGGAGACGGCATAGTGGCGCGCCAGTTCGGCGGCGACCACGCGGCCCTGCTGGCGCAGTTCCTCGAGGATCTGCCGGGTGCGCTGGGCGGGGAGGGGGCTGGAATCGGAGCTCATGCTGCAAGTCTGCATCTTCGTGCATTAACGTGCAACAACGTGCATTTGGGCAGGGTAGGCGCAGCGCGGCTGGACTGCCGGTAAACCGGGCCGCACCCGGGGTCTATGGATCGCCTTTGCGGCCCGGCATCATGGCGGGGCCCCTGGCATGGAATCCCTGATGTCCCCGACCGTTCACCGCAAGCTGCGCATCCGCGCAGACCAGTACACCGGCCAGAAAGTGGTCGATCAGCAGTTCCACGAGTGCGATTTTTCAGGCGCGGACCTGACCGGCACCGAGTTCATCAACTGCAGTTTCTACGATGCCGACAGCCGCGCCGGCTGCCGCTTCAATGGCGCCACGCTGAAGGAAGCCAGTTTCCGCAGCTGTGACATCAGCATGTGCCATTTCAGTTTCATCAAGGCGCTGGGTCTGGAGATCAGTGAGTGCCGTGCGCAGGGCGCGGACTTCAGCAACGCCAGCTTCATGAACCAGATCACCACGCGCAGCGGGTTCTGCAGTGCCTTCATCAAGAAGTCGAACCTGCGCTATGCCAATTTCTCGCGGGTGACGCTGGAGAAGTGCGAGCTATGGGAAAACCGCTGGGACGGTGCGAATGTGAGCGGCGCCAGCTTCGCCGGCTCGGACCTGTCCGGCGGCCAGTTCGAGGGCATCGACTGGAACAGCGCCAACTTCACCGACTGCGATCTGACCAACTCCGAGCTGGGCGAGCTGGACCTGCGCAGCACCAACCTGCGCGGCGCCACGCTGGACGTGCAGCAGGTGGCGCTGTTGATGCAGCGCATCGGCATCACAGTGGTGCCGTAGGCATCACCCGGCGTACGCCACCCAGCCCTTGAAGCTGAAGCCGGCATAGAACAGCTCCACGTCGTCGAAGCCGGCCTCGTGCAGCAGTGCGACCTCCTGCTCGGGCGCCAGCAGCGGCAGCCGCTCGGCAATGGCCTCGATCGCGCGCTGCGCATCGGCGCGGGCAACCCCCGAGGCTTCGGCGAACGCCGCGTAGCGCTGCAACCAGCGCAGCTTGCCGGCCGGATCCTGCGGCACGCTGTGGTGCGCCACCACCAGCGGCGCGCCGGGCTGCAGGCGCCGGTGCAGCTCGCGCAGCGTGTGCAGGCGCTGCGCGGCGTCGAGGAAGTGCAGGGTCAGCAGGCAGCTGGCACCGTCGAAGCGCAGATCGGGCGCATCGTCGATGTAGCCTTCCAGCAGCTGCACGCGCGACATCAGCCGACCCAGTGTCAGCTCGGCCAGGGCCAGCATCGGTGCGGCCGGATCCACGCCCAGCAACTGCCAGCCCGGCTGTGCCTCGGCGAAGGCCTTCAGCTCTAGCCCGCCACCGGCACCGAGTACCAGCACGCGGCCCTGTGCGGGAACGCGTTCGGCCAGCAGCAGGTGGCTCATCTGCTGCAACGCGAGGAAACCGGGCACCTGGCGCAGCGGTGCTTCGGCATAGCGGGCCACCGCCTGCGGGTCGGAGAACGTGGACATGCGCGGATTCCTGCGGCGGGGGGACATACCACTGTAGCGCGGCGCGCAGGGGGCATTGCGTGCCGCTGCCGCATCGTCGCGGCCAGTCGCCGGGCGTGCGCATGGTGGTGGATGCGCTGGTCGCGCATTACCAGCTCAACGCAGCGCGCGCGCCAGTACCTGCCAGATCCTCGGGTCCTGGCACTGCGAAACGTTGAAACGCACATAGTCGGCCGCGCGCTGCGATTGGCTGAAGGCGTTGCCCGGGGCCAGCACGATGCCTTCGCGCAGGCATTGCCGTGCCAGCGCAGCGGCGTCGCGGCCATCGGGAAGCTGGCACCAGAGGAACAGGCCGGCTTCCGGTTGCAGCCACGGGGTGATGCCCAGCGTGTGCAGTTTACGCAGCGTGTGCCGGCGCGCGTCGGCCAGGCGCGAGCGTACCGATTGCATGTGGCGGCGATAGCCACTGTCGGTCAGCGCGATGTGCATCAACTGCATCGCCAGATGGCCACCGCCGAAGCTGGTGGCCAGCTTCAGGTCGGTCAACGCTTCGATCCAGTCGTGGCGCGCGGCGATGTAGCCACAGCGCGAAGCGGCCGACAGTGTCTTGGAGAAACTGCCGACGTGGATCACCCGCGAAAGCCCGTCCAGCGCAGCAAGACGCGGCGCAGGGTGCAGCTCGAAGTCGGCAAAGATGTCGTCTTCGATGATGATCAGCTCGCTGCGTTCGGCCAGCCCCAACAGCCGATGCGCGGTGCTGGCCGG
This sequence comes from Stenotrophomonas sp. 115C5, assembly GCF_056861055.1. Classification (NCBI taxonomy): domain Bacteria; kingdom Pseudomonadati; phylum Pseudomonadota; class Gammaproteobacteria; order Lysobacterales; family Lysobacteraceae; genus Stenotrophomonas; species Stenotrophomonas sp. 115C5. The sequence goes on along the minus strand of NZ_JBSPUQ010000001.1, from coordinate 686,950 downwards.
GAGGATCGCGCCGGTCGGGTTGTGCAGGCCGGAATTGGTGATGTACAGCCGCGGCGCGTGCTCCTGCAGCGCCTGCGCGAACGCGTCCAGATCCGGGCCGGCGTGTGTGTACGGTACACCCACCGCATGCACCTGGTGCGCTTTCAGCAGCGCGTGGTAGTTGAAGTAGCTCGGGTCATCCACCAGCACGCAGTCGCCGGGCTTGAGCAGGAAGCGGCAGATCAGGTCGACCGCGTGCGTACCGGATTCGGTCAGCAGGATCTGCTCCATGGGTGCATCGATGCCAAGCGCGGCGGCACGTCGCTGCAGTAGATGGCGCAACGGCGGAAGGCCGAGCGGGCCGGCGTAGTCGACCAGGTGGGGAGCATCGCCGCGCGCCAGCCGACGCAGGCCTCGCCGCATGCCGTCGTGATACAGCCAGTCGCTGGGCATCCAGCCGCAGCCCGGCTTGAGGTGCCCGGGCGGCGTTTCCAGCGATTGCCGCGACACCCACAGCGGGTCCACCGCGCGGTCCAGTCGCGGTTCCATTTCGGCCAGAGCGAGCGGTGCGGGCGGTCCGCTGACATAGAAGCCGGAACCGGCACGGGCGCTGATCAGCCCTTCGGCGGCGAGGCGCTCGTAGGCCTCGACCACGGTGGAGACCGACACGCCCATCGCCGCCGCCTGAGCACGCACCGAGGGCAGGCGTGAGCCGGGGCCATCCACCCGCGCGCCGATGCGGGTACGGACGGCCTGGATGACCGATTCGATACGGGTAAGCGGGCGTGGCATGGCGAAAGTGTGCTGGAAGTGTGAGCAGTACAGTTATTTGAAACTGTACTGGATTGTAGCTGGGGAGCGCGGGCTGCAGGTGCTTCCATGGAGATCCCGCCGGGCGCCGCCCGGCACCCCAGGAGCATAGGCGTGGAACGGTCGGCGAGTGGTTGGATCAATGGCTTCATTGGCGTGGTGATCTTTGCCGGCTCATTGCCGGCCACCCGCCTGGCGGTACTGCAGCTGGATGCCGGATTCGTCACTGCTGCGAGGGCCACCATCGCTGCGGTACTCGGCCTGGGCCTGCTGCTGATGCTGCGCCAGCCTTGGCCACGGCGCAGTGACCTGCCGGGGCTGGTGGTGGTCAGCCTCGGCGTGGTGGTCGGCTTCCCGCTGCTGACCGCGCTTGCCCTGCGCCACGCCTCATCAGCGCACACCATCGTGTTCCTCGGCCTGTTGCCGTTGAGCACTGCGGTGTTCGGCGTACTGCGGGGTGGCGATCGGCCGCGCCCGGCGTTCTGGCTGTTCTCGCTGCTGGGCAGTGCGTGCGTGGTCGGCTATGCCGCGCGCAACGGCATCGAGGCCTCGTTGCAGGCCGACCTGCTGATGCTGGCGGCGATCGTGGTGTGCGGGCTGGGCTATGCCGAAGGCGGCCGGCTCGCCCGCCATCTCGGCGGCTGGCAGGTGATCAGCTGGGCGTTGCTGCTGGCCTTGCCGGTGATGCTGCCGCTGACGGTGCTGATGCGTCCGGCCTCGTTCACCGCGGTCGATGCCTCGGCGTGGTGGGCGCTGGGTTATGTGGCGGTGTTCAGCATGCTGCTCGGCTTCCTGTTCTGGTATCGCGGGCTGGCCCAGGGCGGTATCGCCGCCGTCGGCCAGTTGCAGTTGCTGCAGCCCTTCTTCGGCCTGGCCCTGGCCGCGCTGCTGCTGCACGAATCGGTCAGCCTCAGCATGGTGCTGGTGACCGTGGTCGCAGTGATCTGCGTGGCTGGCGCGCGCCGCTTCAGTCGCTGAACAGAAAAGGGGACGGAGGGGATTAAGTCGTAACTGGCCCTGCTGTGCCTGAAACGACTTAACTCCCTCCGTCCCTTTTTCCGGTGATAGCGGGTGCGTATCGTGGGCGGTGGTCAACGGTATTGGCCGGGGCAGTGCGCTTGGCCGAAGCTGTGCCCATGAAGCCGATTTCCCGTATTTCCTTCGAGGGCCAGGTGGGCCTGGTGACCGGTGCCGCGGGTGGGTTGGGCCTGGCCTACAGTCGCCTGCTGGCCGAGCGCGGTGCGCAGGTGGTGATGCATGACGTCGGTGCCGGTACCGATGGCCGAGGCGCCGATCCGCAGCGCATCCTTCGCAGCGTCGAGGCGCTGCAGGGGCAGGGTCTGGCGGTACAGGCCGCAAGCGGTCCCATCGATCATCGCAGCGGTTGCCATGCGCTGGTGCAGGAACTGCTGCAGGCGCACGGCCGCATCGACTTCCTGATCCACAACGCGGGCTGGGTCGAGTACCAGCCACTGGAAGCGATCGAGGACGAGGCGCTGGAGCAGATGCTGTGCCTGGCGGCGAAGACGCCGCTGTGGCTGGCGCAGGCGGCATGGCCGGCGATGCGCGCGGCGGGCGGTGGCCGCATCGTCATCACGACGTCGGATCGCGCGCTGTATCCGCAGTACGCACAGCGCGGACTGTCCGCCTATGCGATGGGCAAGCTGGCGGCGCTTGGCCTGGTCAATGTGCTGGCGCTGGAGGGCGCGGAGCATGGCATCGTGGTCAATGCGGTTTCGCCGGTGGCAAAGACGCGCATGTGGGGCATCGAGGGTGAGCCCGATGAGCTGCATCCGGAAGCTGTTGCGCAAGGTGTGGCCTATCTGGCATCCACACGCTGCCAGGACGGCGGCTGGGTGCTGCGCGCAAGCAATGGCCAGTTCCACGCACTGCGCCTGCAGGAGGCCGAGCACGTGGCGTATCCGCGCGATCTGCGTGCGGTCAGTGCCGACAGCATCGAGTCGGTGGCGCTGCAGTGGCCGGCCATTGCCCGCGCCAGCGTGGACGCGCGCGGCTGAGGGCGTACCCTAGGCAGGTTTTCACTGCCTGCTCCCAGATGATCGATCTGCGCCTGCTTCGCCAGTTCGTGGCCGTGGCCGAAGAACTGCATTTCCACCGCGCTGCGGCCCGCCTGCACATGTCGCAGCCACCGCTGACGGCGGCAATACGTCGGCTGGAAGACGAACTCGGAAGTGAATTGATCGTGCGCGGCAACCGCACGCTGGGCCTGACCGTGGCCGGGCAGACGTTGCTGGTGGAGGCACGTGCAACGCTGCGGCAGGCTGAGCAGGCGTTGCAGCGCACGCGCGAGGCGGCGAGCGGACAGTCTGGCTGCCTGCGCGTAGGCTATGTCGGCAGTGCGCTGTATGGCCGCCTGCCAGGTTTGATCCGCCGCTTCCGCCAGCAGTACCCGCAGGTGCAGTTGCACCTGCAGGAAGCCACCTCGCGCCAGCAGCAGTTGTGGCTGCGTGAGCAGCGCATCGACGTAGGCGTGCTGATTCCACCGATTCCCACCGCCGAGCTGGTGCTGCACGACTTCGACCACGACCGCCTGGCGATTGCGCTGCCGCGTGCACATGCGTTGGCCGATGCGGCGGAGGTCAGTGTGGCGATGCTGGCTGATGAACCGTTCGTTTCGTGGCCGGCGGGCGAGGGCATCGGCTTCCATGCGCAGGTGCTGGGCCTGTGCACGGCGGCGGGATTCACCCCGCGCGTGGTACAGGAAGCGCAGGGCATGCACGCGGTGTTGTCGCTGGTGGCGGTGGACGCCGGCGTGGCGATCGTGCCGGCCAGCATGGCCAGCTTTCGTCCGCAGGAGATCGTCTACCGCGTGCTGGAGGGCGAAGCCGCCCGTTTCGCCCTGCAGTTTTCCACGCGCCCGGAACAGGCGTCGCCGGTGCTGCGCAATTTCCTGGACGTGGCGAAGCTGCCTGCCCGCGGCTGAGCCGCCGGTTCACCTGCTGAATCGGCGGTCAGCGTGATCCTCGGTCAGAACCGATAGCTGATGGTGCCGGTGACTACGCGCGGGTAGCCGGCGAAGCAGTCGCCAAACGTGCGGCACGGGGCGTAGTAGCGCTTGTCGGTGAGGTTGGTGATGTTCAATGCCATCGTCCAGTCGGTCACCTGCACTTCCACCAATGCATCGGCCAACGTGTAGCTGGGGGTGATGATGCGCCCGCCATTGCCCAGCGACGCCGTATTGCCGACATGGCGCACGCCCAGGCCCAGGCGCAGGCGTGCGGCATCGTCCAGCTGGAAGCCCTTGGACACCCAGGCCGAGGCCAGGTCCTGTGGGGTGTCGTTGAGGCGCTGGCCCACTTCCAGCGCGAAGTTGCTGCGGCTGACTTCGGCCTCATTGCGCGCGACGGCGGCGGTGATCGTCAGGTCGTTGGCGAACTGGAACTGGCCTTCCAGCTCGAGGCCCTTGGAGCGGATCTGCCCGGTCTGCACCACGTTCAGCACGTTGTCCGGATCGTTGGTCTGCCGGTTGGTTTCGGTGATGCGGTACGCCGCCATCGTCAGCAGCAGATTGCGTGCCGGTTGCCACTTGATGCCGGCCTCGCTCTGGCGGCCACGCATTGGTTTGAAGGCCTGGCCGAACAGGTCCTGGCCAGTGACCGGCAGGAACGATTCGCTGTAGCTCAGGTAGGGCGATACTCCGGCGCCGAGGTCACCGATCAGGCCGGCGCGGTAGGTGGTGGCGTTGTCGGTCTGGCTGGGTTGGCCTTCGGTCTTCGAGCGCGCATGGTCGCGGCGCGCGCCCAGCACCAGCGAGACGCGGTCGGCCCAGCGGATCTGGTCCTGCACATAGACACCCAGCTGGGTGGAGGTCTGGTCCGGCTGACGATCCCAGCCACGCACGATCGGTGCGACCGATACCGGGGTGTAGATGTCGATCGGCGTGCCGGTGGCGTCCAGCCGCTGCAGCTGCTCCTTGTACTGGCTGTAGTCCACACCGGCCAGCAGCAGATGCTGGAAGGCACCGGTGGCGAAATCGAACTGCAGCGCATTGTCGGCGCTGAAGATCTGCACGTCGGGGCGGGTGCCGTAGGCGGTGCGGTTGACCACGCGGCGGTCGGCGTCGATGAAGGGATCTGCCGGATTGCTGTAGCTGTCCACGTACATCTGCTGCAGGGTGGTCCTGCCATCGATGTAACGCACCGCCGAGCGCAGGCTGAGCACGTCATTGAAGCTGTGGTCGAACAGCGCGGTCAGGCTGTAGACGCGCGAATCGATGCGATCAAAGCCGGGGTGGCCGATGAAGGTGGAGGTGTCCAGGCGGCGGCCCGGCGGCGCCAGCAGGGTCGCTGCCAGCGGCAGGAACTGCTGGCTGGAGCCGGTCCTGTCGTGCTGGTAGCTGGCCAGCAGGGTCAGCGTGCTGCGTTCGCCGCGCCAGCTGATCGAGGGCGCCAGGTAGATGCGGTCATCGTTGAGTACATCGGTCTGCATGTTCGATTCACGCATCAGCCCGACGAAGCGACCGGCAACCGTACCGGCATCGTTCAAGGCGCCGCCAATGTCACCCTGCAGCTGCCTGCGGTCGAAGCTGCCGAACTGCACGCCGACCTCGCCCGTGAGGGTGCCAAAGGTCGGGCGCTTGCTCATCACATTGATGATGCCGCCGGTGGCGCCGGCACCGTACAGCACCGAGGACGGGCCGCGCAGTACTTCCACGCGTTCCAGGCCGTAGATCTCCGGGCGGGCGAGCGGGCTGAACCCGTAGCTGCGGCGCAGGCCATCCTGGTACTGCACGGGGTCCAGCCCGCGTACCGAGGTCGCGTCGTTGCGGGTATCCAGGCCCCAGGCATCGGCGGTGACGCCGGCGCTGTAGCGCAGCACTTCCTGCAGGTTGTGCGCGCCGCGATCGGTGAACAGCTGCTGGGTGACCACGCTGATCGCCTGCGGCGTCTCGGTCAGGGCGGTGTCGGTCTTGGTCGCGGTGCTGGCCCGCTCGGCCACCACGGTCACCTTGTCCAGGGTGCGTGCCGCCGGGCCGTCCTGGGCCTGGGCGATGGCCGAGGCCAGCAGGGTGGGCAGGGCGAGCGTGTACAGCAGCGGGCGGCGCGGCGACAGGGCGGGCATCGTCAGGAATCCGGGAAGGCGGTGACGGCGGATTATCCGGATGCGTGTCTGCAAATACAAATGATTCCCAAATGCGATTGAGTTACCCAGGCCCGGTGTCAGGGCAGGCCGTCCGAGGCGCCGCGGATGCTCAGCCAGGCGCCGCCGCCCGGGGCGCTGCCCGCGCGCAGCCGGAAGCCGTGCAGGCCGGCAATAGCAGCCACGATCGACAGGCCCAAGCCGAATCCAGGTCCCTGGCCGGCACTGCTGCTGCCGCGGAAGAAGCGCTGGTAGATCAGCGTGCGATCCTGCGGCGGGATGCCGGGTCCATTGTCGATCACATCGATCCTCGGCGCGCCGTGATCATCGACCGCACGCAGCAGGATGCGGCCGTGCGCAGGGGTGAACTGCAGGGCGTTGGACAGCAGGTTCGCCACCGCTTCGAACAACAGCTCACGGTCGCCGCGCAGCAGGCCGACCTGTGGATCCACCTGCAGTTCCAGCAACTGCTGCTTCTCTTCGGCCAGTGGCAGGTAGAACTGGTGCAGTTCCTGCAGCAGCTCGGCTAGGTCGACCTCGTCGAAGGCCGAACGCCGCTGGTGGCTTTCCAGTTCGGATACCCGCAGCAGCGCGGTGAAGCGCGCCATCAGCATGTCCGTTTCCGCCAATGCCCTGTCCAGCGGGTCTGCATGCGGATCCTGTTCGTCCAGGCCGACGCGCATGCGGTACAGATGCGCCCGCAGTCGGGTGAGCGGGGTGCGCAGATCATGGGCGATGCTGTCGCACACGCCTTTGACCTCGGTCATCAGCTGCTCGATGCGTTCCAGCATGGCATTGACGATGCTCGACAGCCGATCGATCTCGTCGCGACGGTTGGATACCGGCAGGCGCTGGCCGAGGTCGCCGGCGACGATGCGGCTGGTGGCCGCTTCGATCTGCTGGATCCGCTTCAGCGGGCGTCGGCGCAGCAGATGCCAGCCGACCAGGCCAGGGATGACGGTCAGCGACACGCCCCACAGCAGTGCATCGAGAATGATGCTGTTGACCGCCATGAGCTTGCCGTTCTGGCGCACGAACACCAGCGTCCGCCCATCCCGGGTCGCTACGCCAAGCGCGCTGCCGCCGCTCTCGTGCTTTCCATCGACCAATGTCCAGCCTTCCACCGGGTGCGAGCTGCCATCCAGCGGCAGTCCCGCTGGGATGGCGGTCAGCGGTCCAGCCAATGGCGCGCCGTCGCCGCTGAACAATCCGTAGGTATAGACCTGGTGCAGGTCGAAGCGCTGGCTGTCGCGCAACGCATCGTCCAGTGCCTGGCCGTCGAATGCCATGAACAGATGGGCGCGCTGCTGCAGGCCGGATTCGGTCAGGTCATTGAGGTAGTCCGAGATGCGCCAGTACATCACCCCCAGCAGCAGGCTCGACCAGGCCACGAACAGGATGCAGTACAACCCGAGCAGGCGGCTGCTGGACGAGCGCCACTGGTCAGGATTGCGCATCGAAGACATAGCCGGTTCCACGTACGGTGGTGATGGGTTGCGGGCGGCCCGGCTGCTCGATGCGCTTGCGCACGCGGCCGATGTGGACGTCGATCAGGTTGGTGCCGGGGTCGAAGTGATAGCCCCAGACTTCCTGGAACAGCATGCTGCGGGTGACCACCTGGCCGGCATTGCGGACCAGGAATTCGAGCAGTTTGAACTCGGTGGGCAGCAGCGCAATCTCGTGGCCCCCGCGTCGCGCCGAACGGGTCATCAGGTCCAGTTCCAGGTCACCGGCGCGCAGTACGTTGTCGATGGCGGCAGCCTGGCTCTGGCGACGGATCAATACCTCCACGCGGGCCGCCATCTCATCCGAGGCGAACGGCTTGGTCAGGTAATCGTCGCCGCCTGCACGCAGGCCACGCACGCGCTCGTCCACGTCCGACAGCGCGCTGATCATCAGTACGGGGGTGACGATTCCTTCGCGCCGCAGCGCAGTGACCAGCGCCAGGCCATCAATGCCGGGCAGCATGCGGTCCAGGGTGATCACCGCGTAGTCGCCCGCACGCGCCAATGCGAGGCCGGCAGTGCCATCAACGGCAACGTCGACCTCGAAGCCATGGCTGCGCAGCTCGGTTGCGATTTCCTCCGCAGTGACAAGATCGTCCTCGATGGTGAGTACGCGCGGCATGGGCCAGTGTGCAGGTTGGATGGCTGCCATCCTCGCAACCGCTCGCGGTGACTGCAAATGAAAAATGTTTCATGCGCGATTCGCCGGATTCCGCGCACGGGTCTTCTATATTCGGCGCCGAGCGTCTCCCCCCGGCGCGCGGAACCCCGGCACCCGATGAACCTCCTGCCCACCCCGTTGCCACACCACGCCCGGCCACCGCGGCTCCGACGGCCGCTGCTGCTTGCGCTCGTTCTGCTCGGCCTGTTGACGGCCTGCGGCAAGGATGCGCCCAAGCCGGCCGGCAGGCTTCACCAGGTGGAGGTGCTGACCCTGCAGGAAAGGCCGCTGGCGATGGAACAGGAGCTGCCGGGGCGAACCATCGCATCGCAGGAGTCGGATGTGCGCCCGCAGGTGGATGGCGTGCTGGTGAAACGCCTGTTCGAGGAGGGCGAAACCGTGCGTGCCGGGCAGCCTTTGTTCCAGATCGAACCGGCCCTGTACCAGGCGGCGCTGAATCAGGCTCAGGCCAACCTGAAAACCGCCGAAGCGGCGGCAGTCACCGCACGCCTGCGCGCGCAACGGATGCAGGCGCTGGGCGGCGAGCAGCTGGCCGCGCGCCAGGACGTGGATGACGCCATCGCCAGCGGGCAGCAGGCCGCAGCCGCGGTGCAGGCGGCACAGGCGAGCCTGGATACCGCACGTACGCGGCTTGGCTTCGCCACGGTGACCGCGCCGATTGCCGGGCGCATCGGCCGTGCGCTGTTCACACCGGGTGCGCTGGTCACCTCCGGCCAGGCCGACCCGCTGGCGCGGATCCAGCAGGTCGACCCGATGAACGTGGACATCACCCAGTCCAGCAACGAGTATCTGGCCCTGCGCCGCGCGATCGCCGACGGTGGCGTGCAGGCCACCACCGCTGCGGTGCGGCTGCGCCTGTCCGATGGCAGTGCGTATCCGTTGCCCGGCACCCTGGAATTTGCCGATATCGACGTGCAGCAGGAAACCGGCAGCATCACCCTGCGTGCACGTTTTCCCAATCCCGCCGGGCAGCTGCTGCCGGGAATGTATGTGCGGGCACAGGTGGGGCAGGGCACGCAGCAGCAGGCGCTGCTGGTGCCGCAGTCTGCGGTGGACCGCAGCCCGAAGGGCGAGGCGCAGGTGTGGGTGGTGGACGAGGGCGGCAAGGCGAAGCTGCGCCTGTTCCGTACCGCGCGGGCGATTGGCGACCAGTGGCTGGTGCTGGATGGCATCGCTGCCGGAGAACGGGTGGTCGTGGCCGGCGCACAGGGGCTCTCCGATGGCATGGCGGTGCAGGTGAAGCCGGCTGCGGCAGTCGCGCCGGCAGCCGCCGGGAAGGACTGAGCCCATGTTGCCGCGCTTCTTCATCCATCGCCCGGTGTTCGCCTGGGTGCTGGCGATCTGCATCATGGCGTTCGGCGCGATTGCCGTCAGCCAGCTGCCGGTCGAACAGTACCCGGACATCGCACCGCCGCAGGTCAACATCACCGCCAACTACACCGGCGCCTCGGCGCAGACGGTGGAAGACAGCGTCACCCAGGTGATCGAACAGCAGATCAAGGGCATCGATCACCTGCTGTACTTCTCATCCACCAGTTCGTCATCGGGACAGGCGCGGATCACGGTCACCTTCGACCAGAGCGCCAATCCGGATATCGCCCAGGTCCAGGTGCAGAACAGCGTCAACCAGGCCATCAACCGGCTGCCGCAGGAAGTGCAGCAGCAGGGCGTGACGGTCGCCAAGTCGCAGGGCGATTCGTTGATGGTGGTCTCGCTGTATGACACCAGCCGGCGCATGGAACGGGTGGACGTTTCCGACTTCCTGGTCAGCAACGTGCAGGATCCGATCAGCCGCATTCCGGGTGTGGGCGAGATCAATGTGTTCGGCTCGGCGTATGCGATGCGCGTGTGGCTGGACCCGCACAAGCTGCGCGCCTACGACCTGATGCCGGCGGACGTGCGCACGGCCATCCAAGCCCAGAACACCCAGGTCACGGCCGGTGAGCTGGGGGCGTTGCCATCCAGCGCAACGCAGGGCCTGAATGCCACCGTCACCGCACAGTCGCGGCTGCAGACGCCCGAACAGTTCCGCGCGATCATCCTGCGCACGCTTCCCAACGGCGCTGCAGTGCATCTGGGCGACGTGGCACGGGTGGAGATCGGTGCCGAGAACTACCAGACCAGCAGCTATCTCAACGGCTATCCGGCGGCCGGCTTCTCGGTAACCCTGGCCTCCGGTGCCAATGCACTGGCCACTGCCGATGCCGTGCGCGCGGAGATCGAACGGCTGCGGCCGACCTTCCCGCCGGGGCTGCAGGTGGCCTATCCGCGTGACAGCACACCGTTCGTGCGGGTCTCGATCGAGGGGGTCATCCATACCCTCATCGAAGCCATCGTGCTGGTGGTCGTGGTGATGTTCCTGTTCCTGCAGAACCTGCGTGCCACGTTGATCCCCGCGATCACGGTGCCGGTGGTGCTGCTGGGCACGTTCGGCGTGCTGGCGGTCGCCGGATTCACGATCAACACGCTCACCCTGTTCGCGATGGTGCTGGCGATCGGCCTGCTGGTCGACGATGCGATCGTGGTGGTGGAGAACGTGGAGCGCATCATCCACGACGAGCACCTGCCGCCACGCGAGGCCACCGAAAAATCGATGGGCGAGATCACCGGCGCGCTGATCGGCATCACCGTGGTGCTGGGCGCGGTGTTCCTGCCGATGGCCCTGTTCGGTGGTTCCACCGGCATCATCTACCGCCAGTTCTCGATCACCATTGCATCTGCGATGGCGCTGTCGGCGCTGGTCGCGCTGACGCTGACCCCGGCGCTGTGCGCGACCCTGCTCAAGCCATCTTCGGCGCAGAAACCGCAGGGCCGCTTCTTCAGGGCGTTCAACCGAGGAGTCGAGCGCAGCCAGTTGGCCTATCAGGGAAAGCTCGGTGGCGTGGTCGCCCGGCCGCGGCGCTGGATGGCGTTCTACCTGCTGCTGGTGGTCGCCATGATAGCGTTGTACGCGCGCATGCCCACCGGCTTCCTGCCGGTGGAAGACCAGGGACAGGTGACCTTCCAGTTCTCCACGCCGGAGGGCACGCCGATGGCGCGTACCGAAGCGCTGGGCGAGCAGATCAGCCGCTACTTCATGGAGCACGAGAAGCAGAACCTGGACGTGGTGTTCGTGGTGGTCGGCCGCAACAATGCCGGCACCGGCCAGAACGCGGGGCAGGGTTTTCTCGCCCTGAAACCCTGGGATGAGCGCACGGGCGACAACACCGCTGCGGCGATCATCACGCGTGCCAATGCCTACTTCCGCAGCTTGCCGGATGCCAGGGTCAATGTACTGGCACCGCCGGCAGTGCGTGGACTGGGCCAGTCCAGCGGCTTCGAACTGTGGTTGCAGGACACCAGTGCGGCCGGGCGCGTGGCCCTGCAGGCAGCGCAGGAACAGGTGGTGCGTGCGGCCGGCGAAGACGATGGGCTCACCTCGGTGCGCCTGAACGGCCTCGGCGACAAGGCCGAGCTGCGGCTGGACATCGACCATGCGCAGGCCAGCGCGCTGGGGCTGTCCCAGGCCGATATCAATTCCACCCTGTCGGCGGCCTGGGGCGGCAGCTACATCAACGACTTCCTCGACCGTGGCCGGGTCAAGCGGGTCTACATGCAGGGTGACCAGCCCTACCGCAGCGTGCCCGACGACATCGGCCAGTGGTATGTGCGCGGTGGCAATGGCCAGATGGCCTCGTTCGCCAGCTTCGCCAGCAGCCACTGGGCGCGCGGGCCGCAGCTGCAGCAGCGTTTCAACGGCCTGCCGGCGATGCAGATCCAGGGCAGCGCCGCGGAAGGGCGTAGCTCGGGCGAGGCGATGCAGCGCATGCAGGCGCTGGTTGCCGATCAACCCGGATTCGACCTGCAGTGGAGCGGCCTGTCCTACCAGGAGCAACTGGCCAGCAACCAGACGCTGTGGCTGTACACCGCCTCCATCGCTTTCATTTTCCTGTGCCTGGCGGCGCTCTATGAGAGCTGGACGGTACCGGTGGCGGTGGTGCTGGTGATCCCCTTGGGCGTGATCGGTACCGTGCTGGCGACCACGGCGGCGGGCTTCGTCAACGACATCTACTTCCAGGTCGGCCTGCTGACCACCATCGGCCTGTCAGCCAAGAATGCGATCCTGATCGTTGAGTTTGCCGAGGCCCGTTATCGCGCCGGCAGTTCTGCGGTGGAGGCGGCGCTGCAGGGCGCACGCCTGCGCCTGCGTCCGATCGTGATGACGTCGTTGGCCTTTGTGGCCGGTGTGATTCCGTTGGCGTTGGCCACCGGTGCCGGTGCGGTCAGTCGCCGTGAGATCGGCATGAGCGTGATTGGCGGCATGGTCTCCGGCACGGTGCTGGCGGTGGTGCTGGTGCCGTTGTTCTTCGTGCTGGTGCGCCGCCTCGGCCGGTCACGGCCGCAGGACTGAGGGGGGGCGCGGCTGTCATCTGGCTACCGCAGCGCCATCACCCGTCCTTTGCCCAGGTGTCGCTAGCGTAGGTCGTCCCCGTCCCCCACGGAGACCCGCCATGTGGCTGCTCGATCATCTCTGGCCCGGCCGCAGACCTGTCCCTCCCCCGGTTGCTGCCGAACCACAGGCGACGCCCCGTCGGCCCTGGCTGAAACGCCCCGTGCGGGCGGGCCGCAGTGGCATGGCGCCGTGGCAGAAGGTCGCCGCGCCGCCACGGCGGACGCGCCACTAGGCTAGTCGCCGCGGTCGGCCGGGTGGTTGACCCCGTCGTTGACCGGAATGATGCCCAGTGCGAACGGGTCGATGCCCTCCAGGCAGGCCACGTTGTAGCCGTACTGGTCCGGGTTGGAACGACGCCGGTGGTGGGTGTAGATGCCGCACACGCCGCAGAAATAGTGCTCGGCCACATGCGTGTTGAACTGGTACAGCTGCAGGTGGTTCTGCCCGCGCACCACCAGCAGGCCCGCGCGTGTGACGCTGGCGGCGATGGCGCCACGGCGGCGGCACATCGAGCAGTCACAGCGGCGCGGGTCGACGATGCCATCAGGCAGGTCCAGCAGCAGCTCGACCGTGCCGCAGTGGCAGGTCGCGCGGTGCCGGGGTTGGACCGGAACGCCGGCCACGGACGTGATGCCCATCAGTGCTCCTATGAGGTGAAACGAAGCCGCAGAGGCCGCCGCCGACGGTGCGCCGGCCTGCCTGAACGGGCCGTAGATGCCACGGTGAACCCGCTTGTGGCTAACTATGCGGCTTCAAGACCGCGACAGGATGCCAGTGAACGCCGCAGGACGATGGATGACAGGAAGTGCCATGGCGCTGCTGGCGCTGTGGGTGACCGGGCTGCTGGCCTATCAGTTGCCGGGGCCGGGCTGGCTGGTTACCGGCGTTGCCGGGCTGTGGCTGCTGGTGGCGCTGTGGGCATCGTGGCGGGTCGTGCGGGGCCGTGCCTCGCGCCGCCTGGGCCTGGCGTTCGGGGCATCACTGGCACTGGCAGGCCTGTGGTGGCTGCTGCTGACGCCGCGCCAGGACCGGCTGTGGGCCGATGATGTGGCCCAGCGCCTGCACGTGGTGTCCTTCGATGGCCGCCACGTCGTGCTGGACAACGTGCGTGACTTCAGCTGGCGCACCGAAACCGACTACGACGCACACTGGGTGCGCCGCGAGTACGACCTGGACCAGCTGCGCTCGGCCGACCTGGTGCTGTCGTACTGGATGGGCCCGGCCATCGCCCACACCCTGATCTCGTTCGGCTTCGAGGACGGTCGCCACGTGGTGTTCTCGCTGGAGATCCGCAAGGAGCGTGGTGAGTCGTTCTCGGCGCTGGGCGGCTTCTTCCGCAAGTTCGAGATGACCCTGGTGGCGTCGGAGGAGACCGACATCATCCGCACACGCACCAACGCGCGTGGCGAGGATGTCTACCTGTACCGCCTGCATGGCATGGACCGCGCGCAGCTGAAGGAACTGTTCGCCGCGTACATCGCACAGGCCCGGGAACTGGATGCGAAACCGGGCTTCTACAACACGCTGACCAGCAACTGCACCACCATCGTCTTCGACCTGGCCCGCCACATCGCACCGCGCCTGCCGCTGGATTACCGCCTGCTGCTGTCCGGTTACCTGGCCGAGTACGCGCAGGAGGTCGGCGCGCTCACTCCAGGCGTGCCGTACACCGAGCTGCATGCCAAGGGCCGCATCACCCAGCGCGCGCTGGACCTGGGTGATGGCCCGCACTTCTCCACCGTGATCCGCCAGGGCGTGCCCGGCACCGAGCAGGACCCGCAGTAATGACCCAACTCTTTCTGACCCGCTGGCAGCGCATGTTGCCGGCGCTGCTTGCCGCCTTCCTGCTGCTGGGCAGCAGCGGCTGTGCGATGGTGACCGTCAAGCAGGTCAAGTCCAGCGATTCGCTGGTCAACAAGCGCGCGGATGTGCTCAACACCGGCAAGCTCAGCCCGGCCGCGCGCGAAACGCTCAGCGCAGCAGGCCTGGATGAGTCGCAGTGCGAGAAGGACTTCCTGGTCTGCCGCAGCACGCTGCTGATGACCGATGACCTCAATGTCGAGCAGCGGCTGTCGGCGCTGTCCGAATTGTGGGTGAAGGCCGCGCTGGCGATGACGCCGAAGAAGACTGCCGCCGGCGACCCGCCGATGAGTGATGCGGCATTGGATGCCTGGCTGGAAGCCGCGCGCTATGCCTATGCCTACCTGTTCTACAGTGGCCGCTCTCCGTCCGACCGTGCCTTCGAGGATCGCCAGACGCAGGTGCGCGACTACTACAACTACGCGGCCGAGAAAGCAGCGGTGGTGCTGTTCGTGCGTGCGCGTGCGGCGGCATTGGCCGGCGAGGACTACACGAAGCCGGTCTCGGTCGGCAGCTGGTCGCTGGCCTCCAACTACCAGCAGTTGAACCTGAAGAGCATCCCGGCGCAGCTGGTGCCGGCCGGTACCGTCAGTTTCGTCGGCCTGCGCAGCACCTATCGCCGCGATGGTTTCGGCGCCGAGCTGGTGATGGTGATGGATCCGCCGAAGCTGGTCGCGCCGGTGATCGAACCCGATGGCCCGAAGGCCGAGACCACGCAGGACGACGGCGACGACGCGCACCGTGGCCGTCGTCATCGCCATGACGATTCGGTGCCCGAGTTCAGTGAGATGTCCTCGATCAACGTCACCGCACTGCTGCGTTTCGAGGGCAGCAGCCTGGAAGACGTGATGCGCACGCGCCGGGTCGAGCTGGATGCCTATTCGCCGGAAGCCACCGAGCGCATCACCCTGCACGGTGAGCAGGTACCGCTGGCCGGCAACTTCACCGCGGCCTATGGCCTGTGGCTGGCGCAGAGTGGCTTCGCCCGGCAGTCGCTGCGCACCCTGTTCGGCATGAGCGAGGGCATCGGCGAACCGCACATCTACCTGATGCAGCCTTGGGACCCGAACCGGCGCATCATCTTCATGCTGCATGGCCTGGCCAGCAGCCCGGAAGCCTGGGTGAACCTGGCCAACGAGATCATGGGTGATCCCGAGCTGCGCCAGCAGTTCCAGGTGTGGCAGGTCTATTACCCGACCAATGCGCCGATCGCACTGAACCGCTACGAGATCGCCAATGCGTTCAACGATACGCTGAAGCATTTCGACCCCAACGGCAGCACGCGTGCATCGAAGGACATGGTCTACATCGGCCACAGCATGGGCGGTGTACTGGCCCGGCTGCTGGTGAGCGACTCGGGCGACGTGCTGTGGAATGACCTGCTGGCCAACTACGACCTGAAGGGTGAACGGCTGAAGCGGGTGCAGAACAAGCTGGGGCCGTTGCTGCATTTCAAGGCACAGCCGAACGTGGAACGTGCGATCTTCATCGCCGCGCCGCACCAGGGTACCGACATCGCCGGCAACAAGGTCGGCCGCCTGATCGGTCGCCTGGTGCGCCTGCCGCTGACCATTCTCGGCAAGTTCGAGGACGTGTTCATGGCACTGGCGCAGGCCGAGCAGCAGGTCGATGGCACCGCCAAGCCGAAGATTCCGAACAGCATCGACAACCTCAAGGCCAGCGATCCGTTCGTGAAGGCCGCCGCACAGCTGCCGATC
Source organism: Stenotrophomonas sp. 115C5 (assembly GCF_056861055.1). Classification (NCBI taxonomy): domain Bacteria; kingdom Pseudomonadati; phylum Pseudomonadota; class Gammaproteobacteria; order Lysobacterales; family Lysobacteraceae; genus Stenotrophomonas; species Stenotrophomonas sp. 115C5. Next base: position 670,864 of record NZ_JBSPUQ010000001.1, on the reverse strand, counting down.
GAAGCGGGCCTGAAGTACCACTCGATCATCGCCCAGCGCAAACCGGAACTGCCGGTGGAGAAGTCCGATGACGGGCTGGTGCCGTACTGGAGCGCGCACCTGCCGGGTGCATTGTCCGAAAAGGTGGTCATTTCCGGCCACAGCGTGCAGGAGACCCCGCAGGCGGTGCTGGAGGTGCGGCGCATCCTGCACCGGGATATCGATGACATGGGGACTGGCACCCGGTAGTGCCGGCCTCTGGCCGGCAATCCCGCAATGCGGCGGCGTTACACCCGCCGCGCGATCACCGTGGCCAGCAGCGCCAGGCAGAAGGTGATCGCCAGGCACAACACGTAACCGGTGTGGGGTGCGCTTTGCACGAACAACGCGAACAGCGCGCCGGAAACCGCCAGCGCGGTGGTCACCGACAGCGCTTCGCTCAGCTGCAGTGCCGAGGTGTTGGCACCCTGCTCCTGCGGCGCCGACAGCGACAGCGTCAGCACCGACAGGCTGGCGTAGATCATGCCCATGCCGAAGCCGGTCACGGCCCAGCCAAGCAGCGACACCGGCAGGGGCACCACGTTGAACAGCACCGCCAGCGTGGCGGCGATGCCGACGGTCATCAATGACGTACCCGTGCGCAGCAGCTGCTGGCGCGACCAGCCACGCTGCTGGTGACCCTGCAGCCATGAACCGGCGAACCAGCCCAGCGCACCGAGGCTGAGCACGGCGCCGGCCCAGCTGGGCGACAGTCCGCGTTCGCGCTGCAGCAGCAGCGGCAGATAGGCTTCGCACGCGAAGAATGCGGCCGCCGCGATGCCGCGCAGCGCGATCACGCTGGGCAGGCCACGGCGCAGGACCAGTGTTCCGGGCGGAAGCAGTCGATGTACGCAGAACAGCAGCGCCAGCATCGCCACGCCGATACAGAGCAGGGCCGCTGCTCCCTGCTGCTGGCCGCCGAAGTACAGCAACAACGCCGCCAGCGAGGCACCGCTGGCCCAGCGCACCACGTTGCCTCGCCCATCGTCGGCGAGGCCGCCATCGGTGGGCTGCATGCGCGTGAGTGCCGGGCGCAGCAGCAGGGCCGCCGGAACCGCCAGCAATGGCACCGCCAGGAACACCCAGCGCCAGCCCAGGTGCTGCACGATCAGGCCGCTCAATGCCGGGCCGACCATCGATGGCACCACCCAACCGGCCGAGAACGCGGCGAATACCTTCGGCTGCAGGTGCTCGGGGTAGCTGCGGCCGACCATGACGTACAGCGAAACCGAGATCGCGCCCGCGCCGAAACCCTGCAGCAGCCGCCCGGCCACCAGCATGCCCATGCGCATCGCGAAGCCGGCCAGCAGCAGGCCCAGTACGAAGCAGGCCAGGCCGTACCACAGCGGCCTGGCGGGCCCGTGGCGGTCGGCCCAGCGTCCGGCCAGCGTCATGCCGATCACGCTGGTGGCCAGGGTGCCGCCGAAGGCCAGCGCATACAGGCGCAGGCCATCCAGTGCCTCGGCCACGGTCGGCATGGCCGCCGCCACCGCCAGGGCTTCGAAGGCATGCAGCGCCACCAGCGCCACCATGCCGATGGTGGTGGCGCGGTAGCGCGGGGACAGGATCGACGTATCAGCCGGCGCACGGGCGTCGGCGGGCGAAAGAGTGGGGGACATATACGAGTCAGATGCGGGCCGCGCTTGTCAACTGGCGGCGAAGATAGCAGCATGCCACCTCAACCGCAGTTTAGGTCAAGCAATGGTTTCCCAGGAACTCAGCGTTGGCGAAGTCTCCCAGCGCAGTGGCGTGGCGGTTTCCGCGCTGCATTTCTACGAGCGCAAGGGGCTGATCAGCAGCCTGCGCACCTCCGGCAACCAGCGTCGCTACAGCCGTGACGTGCTGCGACGGTTGGCCGTGATCCGTGTCGCGCAACGGGTGGGCATGCCACTGGAAGCCGTCGGCCGTGCCTTCGAAAGCCTGCCCGAGGGGCGCGCACCGACCAAGGCCGACTGGGCCAAGCTGTCCGCGCGCTGGCGCACCGAGCTGGAGGAGCGCATCCATATGCTGGAACTGCTGCGCGACGAACTGACCGGCTGCATCGGCTGTGGCTGCCTGTCGCTGCAGCGTTGCCGCCTGGCCAACCCCGGTGACGTCCTCGGCGAACGCGGCGACGGCCCGATGCGCTGGGAGTGACCCGCGAAAAGGGGACGGAGGGGATTATGTCGTTTGTGCATTAACGACTTAATCCCCTCCGTCCCCTTTTTTCTTACCAGACCGTGATCGTCTCGCCGCTCTGGATGCCTTCCACTGCACGCTGGAAGGCCAGCGCCGCGCGTTGCGCGCTTACCGCTTCAAAGCCCGGGAAGTAGGGGCCGTACGCCGCCATCGATTCGATCAGCACGTTCGGGCTGACCACGTTGATGCGCAGGCCACGTGGCAGCAGCTCCAGTGCTGCCGCACGCACGAAGCCTTCCAGTGCGGCGTTCACGGCGGTGGCATTGACGCCATCGCGGATCGGTTGGGCGCTGATGATGCCGCTGGTCAGGGTGATCGAACCGCCGGCGTTGAGGTGGTACTGGGCGGCCAGTGCCAGCCGCACCTGCCCCAGCAGCTTGTCCTGCAGCCCGATGTTGAACTGTGCTGGCGTCATCTGCTGCAACGGTCCGAAGTGCACCGAGCCGGTGGTGGAGATCACCGCATCGACCGGGCCGGTACGCGCGAACAGTTCGGCGACGCTGGCGTCATCGGTCAGGTCCACGCGCAGTTCGCCGCTGCTGCGGCCGGCGGCGAGAATCTGATGCTGTTGGCCGAGCTGGTGGGCGACTGCCTGGCCGAGCGTGCCGCTGGCACCGACGAGGAGGATCTTCATGGCCGTTCCTTGCGTGAGGGAGTAAGCGCAGTCTGCGCCGTCACGGTGCGGTTAGGTAAGCGGCGTATGCTTCGCAGATTCCTAACTCTGGATTAGCAATGGATACCCTTCGCTGCATGCAGGCCTTCGTCGCCGTGGCCGAGCGCGGGAGCTTTGCGGGGGCCGCCGAACAGCTGCAGGTCTCGGCGGTGATGGTTGGCAAGTACATTCAGCAGCTGGAGGCGCACCTGGGCACCGCGTTGCTGCAACGGAACACCCGCCGCCAGCGCCTGACCGAAGCCGGCAGTGCCTACCTGGCCGGGTGCCGGCAGGTGCTGGAGCAGGTGCAGCAGGCCGAGGCCGATGTGGCCGGCCTGCAGATACAGCCACGCGGGCTGCTGCGGGTCAGCGCACCCACCACCTGGGGCAGCTGCGTGCTGGCGCCACAACTGGCCGGCCTGCTGCGCGCGCAGCCGCAGTTGAACATCGAACTGGATCTGAGCAACCGCCGTGTGGACCTGATCGAGGACGGCTTCGACGTTGCGATCCGGGTCGGGCCACTGCCGTCGCAGGAGGTGGTGGCGCGGCCGCTGCCACCGTATGCGATGAGCCTGTGTGCGGCGCCAGCCTACCTGCGCCGGCGCGGCACGCCGCGTACGCCCGCGGATCTGCAGGGGCACGACTGCCTGAGCCACCTGGCCTGGCGCGGCGGGCATGGCTGGCAGTTGGCCAATGGACAGCAGGTGGACTGGGAGGCGCGGCTCACCTGCAACGATGGTGTCGCGCTGCGCGAAGCCGCGGTGGCCGGGGCCGGGTTGGTGTTGCAGCCGACCGCACTGCTGGCGGCGGAGATCGCAGCAGGTCGGTTGAAGCCGCTGCTGCGCGACTACCTGCCCGAACCACGGCCGATGCACCTGATCTACCTGCCCGATCGCAGGCCGCGCCCGCGGTTGCAGTGCTTCGTCGATTTCGTCATGACCACATTGGGGCAATGAGCATCCACGCCAGGCGTGGATGACGGTGGGTGCCGACCGTTGGTCGGCACGCATCGGGATCAATCATTCGCCGCAGACAGTTCCTGCCCACGCACCTGCGCGGCGCGCAGTGCGGTGTCCACCAGCGCCTCGAAGCCACCGGCCTGGAAGCTCTCGATCGCGGCCTGGGTGGTGCCGTTCGGCGAAGTCACGCGGCGGCGCAGTTCCGCCGGGCTCTCACCAGCCTCATCCAGCATGCGCGAGGCGCCCAGCAGGGTCTGCACCACCAGCGTGCGCGCGGCGTCGGCCGGCAGGCCCTGGGCAATACCCGCCGCTTCCATCGCCTCGGCCAGCAGGAACACATAGGCCGGTCCGCTGCCGGAGACGGCAGTCACCGAATCCATCAGCGACTCGCTGTCGATCCACACCGTGCGCCCGGCACTGGCCAGCACCTTCTCGGCCTGTGCATGCTGCCGCGTATCCACCGAAGGCGTTGCGAACAGGCCGGTCACGCCGGCGCCGAGCAGGGCCGGGGTGTTGGGCATCGCGCGCACTACCGGCAGGTTGCCGCCCAGCCAGCGTTCCAGCTGCGCGCTGGTGATACCGGCGGCAATCGACACCACCAACGGCTGGTTTGCCTGGGCCAGTGCCCGCAGCGACTGGCAGACCTCACGCAGCACCTGCGGCTTCACCGCCAGCAGCCAGGTGCCACCTTGCGCGGCGGCATCTGCGGCGTTGTCATGCACCTGCACACCGAAGTCGGCGGCCAGCGCCTGGCGCAGTTCGGCCACCGGTTCGGCGACGTGGATGTGCGCGGCGGGTGTGCCCTGGCGGATCAGGCCGGCGATCAGGCTGCGCGCCATGTTGCCGCCGCCGATGAAGGTGATGGAATCAGCTGCCATGGAAGTCTCCTCGGAAAATCAGGCCGGGCGCGGGCGCGCGCCGAACAGGGCGGTGCCGATCCGCACCAGGGTGGCACCCTCGGCGATGGCTTCGGCGTAGTCGCTGCTCATGCCCATCGACAGCGTGTCGATCTGCGCGTGCTGGGCAGCCAGCGACTGGAAAAGTGTGCGCATGCGCACGAATGCATCCCGACGGCGCTCGGCCTCGGGCCACGGCGCGGGAATCGCCATCAGTCCGCGCAGGCGCAGGGTGGGCTCAGCGGCAATCGCCGCGGCCAGTGCATCCACTTCTTCCGGTGCACAGCCATGCTTGCTGGATTCGTCGTCGATGTTGACCTGGATCAGTACGTTCAGCGGGCCGCGCGCGGCCGGGCGATGGCGTGCCAGCGCAGTCACCAGCTTGGGGCGGTCCACGCTCTGTACCCAGTCGAAATGGCTGGCCACGGCATCGGCCTTGTTCGACTGCAGGTGGCCGATCAGGTGCCATTCCAGTGCCAGGTGCTGCAGCGCCTGCATCTTGGCCAGTGCTTCCTGCACATAGTTTTCGCCGAAGGCATGCTGGCCCTGTGCAGCCAGCGCAGCCACGGCCTCGGCCGGTTGGGTCTTGGAAACAGCCAGCAGGCGTGGATCGGGCCTGCCCGCGGTCTCGGCGGCGGCATGCAGGTTGCTCAGGATCTGGGGCAGGGGAGTGGCCACGTAACGCGTTCCGTTGAATCAGGAGGCTATACTGCCGCCCGGGGAAAGATCCTTCCAGTCGAAGCCGTTATTGGGGAGTAGCCGCTCATGGATATCGCCGAACTGTTGGCGTTTTCCGTAAAGAACAAAGCGTCCGACCTGCACCTGTCCGCAGGGCTGCCGCCGATGATCCGCGTGGACGGCGACGTTCGCCGGATCAACATCCCAGCCCTGGACCACAAGCAGGTCCATGCGCTGGTGTACGACATCATGTCCGACAAGCAGCGCCGCGATTACGAGGAATTCCTCGAAGTGGACTTCTCCTTCGAGATTCCGTCGCTGGCGCGCTTCCGTGTGAACGCGTTCAACCAGAACCGCGGCGCCGGTGCGGTGTTCCGTACCATTCCGTCCGAGGTGCTCACCCTCGAGGACCTGGCCTGCCCGCCGTTGTTCCGCGAAGTGATCCAGCAGCCGCAGGGCCTGATTCTGGTGACCGGTCCGACCGGCTCGGGCAAGTCGACCACGCTGGCGGCGATGATCGACTACATTAACAAGAACGAATACGGCCACATCCTCACCGTCGAGGATCCGATCGAATTCGTGCACACCTCGCAGAAGTGCCTGATCAACCAGCGCGAAGTGCACCGTGACACGCATGGCTTCAACGAAGCGCTGCGCTCGGCGCTGCGTGAGGACCCGGACATCATCCTGGTCGGCGAACTTCGCGACCTGGAAACCATCCGCCTGGCGCTGACCGCCGCAGAAACCGGCCACCTGGTGTTCGGCACCCTGCACACCAGCTCGGCGGCCAAGACCATCGACCGCATCATCGACGTGTTCCCGGCCGGCGAAAAGCCGATGGTGCGCTCGATGCTGTCCGAATCGCTGCGCGCGGTGATCTCGCAGGCGCTGCTGAAGAAGGTCGGCGGCGGTCGTACCGCTGCGTGGGAAATCATGGTCGGCACCCCGGCCATCCGCAACCTGATCCGCGAGGACAAGGTGGCGCAGATGTATTCGGCCATCCAGACCGGCCAGCAGTACGGCATGATGACCCTGGACCAGCACCTGCAGGACCTGGTCAAGCGCAGCCTGATCACCCGCAACCAGGCCCGCGACTACGCCAAGGACAAGCGCCTGTTCGAGTAAGGCGGCGCCGCAACGGGGCGGCGTGCGCCAGTGCGCCGCCGTTCCCGCGCCGTTTCCTCCACCGACCGTTTCCTGGTACATGCCCCATTGGGAGCCCGCCGTGAACACCACCGCGACCACCATCGATTTCACTTCGTTCCTCAAGCTGATGGCGCACCAGCGCGCCTCGGACCTGTTCATCACCGCGGGCATGCCGCCGGCGATGAAGGTCAACGGCAAGATCTCGCCGATCACGCAGACCCCGCTCACGCCGCAGCAGAGCCGCGACCTGGTCCTCAACGTGATGACCCCGGCACAGCGCGAGGAATTCGAGAAGACCCACGAATGCAACTTCGCCATCGGCCTGTCCGGTGTCGGCCGCTTCCGCGTGAGCTGCTTCTACCAGCGCAACCAGGTCGGCATGGTGCTGCGTCGCATCGAGACGCGCATTCCGACCGTGGAAGAACTGAGCCTGCCGCCGATCATCAAGACGCTGGCAATGACCAAGCGCGGCATCATCCTGTTCGTCGGTGCCACCGGTACCGGTAAATCGACCTCGCTGGCGGCGATGATCGGTTACCGCAACCAGAACTCGACCGGCCACATCATCACCATCGAAGACCCGATCGAATTCGTGCACAAGCACGAGGGCTGCATCATCACCCAGCGCGAAGTCGGCATCGATACCGACAGTTGGGAAGCGGCGCTGAAGAACACCCTGCGCCAGGCGCCGGACGTGATCATGATCGGCGAAGTGCGTACCCGCGAAGGCATGGACCATGCCATCGCGTTCGCCGAAACCGGCCACCTGGTGCTGTGCACCCTGCATGCCAACAACGCCAACCAGGCGATGGACCGCATCGTCAACTTCTTCCCGGAAGACCGCCGCAACCAGCTGCTGATGGACCTGTCGCTGAATCTGAAGGGCGTGGTTGCGCAGCAGCTGATTCCTTCGCCCGATGGCCGCTCGCGCAAGGTGGCGATGGAGATCCTGCTGGGCACGCCGCTGGTGCAGGACTACATCCGCGATGGCGAGATCCACAAGCTGAAGGAAGTGATGAAGGACTCGGTCCAGCTGGGCATGAAGACCTTCGATCAGAGCCTGTTCGAACTGTACCAGGCCGGCGAGATCAGTTACGAGGACGCACTGCGCTACGCCGATTCGCAGAACGAGGTACGCCTGCGCATCAAGCTCAGCCAGGGCGGCGACGCGCGTACCCTGTCGCAGGGGCTGGATGGCGTGGAGATCTCCGAGATCCGGTGACCCGGCTGGCTTCGGTTGTGACCGGATTGATGAATTCCAGTCATGACCGACTGCCATCCAGTCGGTTCAATCGATCGCCCCTGCAGGCTTATCGTCAGCGCTCCCCCTCTGGAGCATGACGATGCAGACACGTGAACTCGGCCGCAGTGGCCTGAAGGTTTCCGCCCTCGGCCTGGGGTGCATGGGACTGAGCCACGGCTATGGCCAGCCGGTCGAGCGCAGCCAGGGCATCGCCCTGCTGCACGCTGCGGTGGAACGCGGCGTGACCTTCTTCGACACCGCCGAAGTGTACGGCCCGCACACCAATGAAGACCTGCTCGGCGAGGCGCTGGCGCCGTACCGCGACACGCTGGTGATCGCCACCAAGTTCGGCTTCAAGGACGCGCGCGTCGATACCGGCCTGGACAGCCGCCCGGAGAACATCCGCGCGGTGGCCGAGGCCAGCCTCAAGCGCCTGCGCACCGATCATATCGACCTGTTCTACCAGCACCGCGTCGACCCGAACGTGCCGATCGAGGATGTGGCCGGCACCGTGCGCGACCTGATCGCTGAGGGCAAGGTCGGCCACTTCGGCCTGTCCGAGGCCAGCGCCGCTACCGTGCGCCGCGCGCATGCGGTGCAGCCAGTGGCGGCCGTGCAGAGCGAGTACTCGCTGTGGTGGCGCGAGCCGGAGCACGAACTGCTGCCGACCCTGCAGGAGCTGGGCATCGGCTTCGTGCCATTCAGCCCGCTCGGCCGTGGTTTCCTGACCGGCGCGATCAACGCCGACACCACCTTCGACGCCAACGATTTCCGCAACACCGTGCCGCGTTTCGAAGTGGAAGCGCGTCGCGCCAACCAGGCGCTGGTGGATCGTATCAGCACGATTGCTGCTGCACGGGGCGCGACCCCGGCGCAGGTGGCGCTGGCCTGGCTGCTGGCGCAGGCGCCGTGGATCGTGCCGATTCCGGGCACCACCAAGATCCATCGCCTGGAAGAAAACCTGGGCGCGGCCAACCTGCAGCTGGCGCCGGAGGAACTGCAGCGCATCGCACAGGCGCTGGATGAAGTGTCGATCGTCGGCGAGCGCTACAACGCGCAGCGTGCGGCGCAGGCCAAGGGCTGACCACCCGGTGGGTGCGGACCGTTGGTAGGTGCGGACCGTTGGTGGTGGGTGCGGACCGTTGGTCCGCACTCCTTGACCCTCACCCCATCGGCCCACGCAGCGCATCAAGCACCGTGCGCATCGCCACGGTGACGTGGCGGCGCGACGGGTAGTACGCGTAGTAGCCATCGAAGTGGGGGCACCAGTCGTCCAGCACCGACTGCAGCCGGCCATCGTCCAGCATCGGCTGCACCTGGTCTTCCGGCAGCCAGGCCAATCCACTGCCGGCCAGCGCAGCGGCGCGGGTCATGCCCATGGTGTTGAAGGTCCACTGGCCGGTGACGCGCACGCTCAGTTCGTTGCCATCCTGGCCGAAATCCCACGGCATCAGCCCACCATGCGTGGGCAGGCGCAGGGTGACGCAGTTGTGGTCTGCCAGCTCGTCCGGATGCCGTGGCACCACATGCTGGCGGAAGTAGCTGGGCGCGCCGACCACGCGCATGCGCAGCGGCGGGCTGATCGGCACGGCGACCATGTCGCGCGCCAGCCGTTCGCCGAGGCGGATGCCGATGTCGTAGCGCTCGGCCACGATGTCGGCCAGCCCGTAGTCGGCGGCCAGTTCCACCTTCAAATCCGGATACTGCTGCAGCAGCGGCGCCAGCCGTGGCCATGCGATGTACTCGGCGGCGTGGCCGGTGGCATTGATGCGGATGGTGCCGGCCGGGCGTTCGCGGTACTCGGCCAGCGCGGCCAACCCATCCTCGATCTCGGCCAGGCGTGGGCCCAGGGTATCGAGCAGGCGGGCGCCGGCTTCGGTGGTGGAGACGCTGCGGGTGGTGCGGGTCAGCAGGCGCACGCCGAGACGTTCTTCCAGGCCGCGCATGGCATGACTGAGCGCGGACTGGGATATGCCCAGCTGGGCGGCGGCCTTGGTGAAGCTGCCCTCGCGGGCAACGTGGACGAAGGCCTGCAGGTCGTTGAGGTTTTCGCGGGGCATGACGGGATGATACGGCCGGGCTGCGCCCGGCACCTGCTTCAAGCCAAGGCAACGTCAACGTCAAATGCGTGCATTCCGTGGGATGGCGGGGTGGGTCCGGTTGAGGGGGACGTCGTAAATGCGTCCATGTAGGCTCGGTCGCCGCTTGCTCGTGTGCGCTGTCCTGCGCACACGGCAAGACCGGGGTTGGGCGTCTTGCCCAACCCGCCCGAGGCATGCCTCGGGCCCATGCGGCTCACGCCCCCTCAACCGGACCCACCCCGCCTTCGACAGTTTCCCGCGAGCTGTTGGAACGGCATTCTGCTTTGGTGGGTGCCGACCGTCGGTCGGCACTGGGTCGGACGTGTGGGTATGTCGATTTCTGCGTCTGTGGTTCGTCGAATGAATGACTTCAACGGGAGCTGCACATGAGCACTGACACCAAGCCCAAGGGCCCGGCCTCGTATTTCCCCTCCATCGAGAAGACGTACGGGCAGCCGGTGGCGCACTGGTTCGGGCTGCTGGCGGGGAAGAAGGGCCTGAAACACATGGAGCTGGTCAGCTTCCTGAAAAGTGAGCATGGGCTGGGCCACGGCCACGCCAACGCGTTGGTGGCACATCATCTGGCCGGCAAGGGCTGAGCAGGGGCGGGCCGCGGCAGGGCAAGTCGCATTCAGCTGAACGATTTCATCTGCAACTGTCATGCAGATCGTGTCTAATACCGCTCCCCACCTGCTGTTCCCCACCCGTATGTCCCTTCCCTCCCATGGCCCCGCGCCGTGCGACGACGCTGACGGCCACCTGGTCACCGCCGGTCCGCTGACCCCGCCGCCCGACAGCGCCGGCACCACCGCCGACGAAAAAGCGCTGCGCCACTCGATCGCCGAGGATGTGCAGGGCATGGTGCTGGCCACGATGGTGGCCTCGCTGGGCCTGGCCATCTTCGCCAAGAGTGGGCTGATGATCGGCGGCATGGCCGGCATGGCGTTCCTGCTGCATTACGCGCTGGACTGGAACTTCGGCGTGGTGTTCGTGCTGGTCAATCTGCCGTTCTACTGGGTGGCGGTGCGGCGCATGGGCTGGGAATTCACCCTGAAGACCTTCGCCGCGGTCACCGCCTGTGGCGTGCTGACCGACCTGCTGCCGCGCTGGATCGACTTCTCGCACATCCACCCGCTGTATTCGGCGATCGTCGGTGGCGCATTGTCCGGCCTGGGCATCCTGTTCTTCATCCGTCACCGTGCCAGCCTCGGCGGTATCGGCATCCTGGCGGTGTATCTGCAGCGCACCCGTGGCTGGAGCGCGGGCAAGGTGCAGATGTCCTACGACGCCTGCCTGATGGTGGCCGCGTTCTTCGTGCTGTCGCCTTCCAAGGTGCTGTATTCGGCCATCGGCGCGGTGGTGCTCAGCCTGGTGCTGATGTTCAACCACCGCCCCGGCCGCTACATGGGCGTGTGATCGCGCTCTCCGCGTTCGCCGGGAACGTGTAGATCACCCGCAGCATGCAGTAGAGCCACGCCATGCGTGGCTGGCACGAGCGCCGATCAACCGCCGGCGGCCTTCAGCCACGGCGGCGACAGCTTCAGCAGCCGCGCATGCACCGGGCAATTCTCGGCGTGCGCGCCGGGCAGGTAGCCCAGGCTCATCAGGAATTCGCCGGTGATCTCGCCGCCGGTGAAGCGGAACGTCTTCTTGAACAGCTTCACCCAGTCGGCCTTGCTGAGCGGGTGATGCGCATCCAGCCACGCCGCGAAGCTGCCATGGCTGGCCCGCAGCTGCTGGATCACCTGCGCGTTGTGGATCGCCGCCAGTACCTTCAGCCGGTTGCGGATGATGCCCGCGTCCGACAGCAGGCGTTCGATGTCCTGCTCGGCATACGCTGCCACGCGGTCCACATCAAAGCCGTCATAGGCCGCGCGGAAACCCTCGCGCTTCTTCAGGATCGTTTCCCAGCTCAGGCCGGCCTGGTTGATTTCCAGCACCAGGCGCTCGAACAGCTCGCGCTCCTCACGCTGCGGGAAGCCGTACTCGTTGGCGTGGTAGTAGTCGTGCACCGGATGGCCCGGGGCGATGAGGCAGTAACCGCTCATGGAGAAGACTCGTTGGATTCGGGTTCGGGATCGATGGCCAGCGCAGGGCGTCCGCCGATGGACAGCATCGGCCAACGCGGTGGCACAAGAGTGAGTTCGCCATCACGCAGGGCCTGGTTGATCGCCTCGGCCTGGCCGCTGACGGTGCCGAACAGCGAACCGGCCCGGCGCCACTGGGCATCCCTGCCACGTGCATACAGCACGCAGTCCGGTCCACGGTGGGTGTACAGCTCGCACAGCAGCACTTCGCCGGTGCCATCGCCGTCCAGGTCGCGATGGACGATCAGGCAGTCGCGCTCGCTCTGGGCGCAGGATTCACCATTGATCGCGCGCGTGGCCAGTGCCTGCCACCAATCGTCCGGTGGCGAGCTGGATCCCTTGGCCAGCTTCAGCGCGCGCTGCAGGGCGACGACGTCCTGCGGCCCCTTGTCGAGGCGCTGTCCGTCGTCCCAGCGTGACGTGCGTGCCAGCGCTGCCGCGATCACCTGTGGCGCGTTGGCATCGGCGGTGATGGCCGGATCACGCTGCAGCTCGCGCAGCGCCTGCACGCCACGGCGCCCCAGATCGAAGCGCAGCACGTTGACGTCGCTGCTGGTGATCGCCGGCGGGTCCGCGCGCAGCCGCGCCAGCTGGCTGGACAGGGTCAGCCGCACCGGGTCCAGCAGCGGCGAGTTGCCCAGCAATGCCAGTGCCAGCACCGCCCAGCACATCCAGCGGTTGACCGGCTCCAGCATCTGCAACCAGCGCCCCTGCCGGCGCAGCACCGCCAGCGCGTAGCCCACGGCATAGCCGGCCACGGCCAACGCGACGAGTACTGCCCAGAACCGGTCCACGGTCCAGCCGTACTGCACCACGCGGAGGCCCAGCGCGTACAGTGCCAGCGCCGCGTAGACCGGCAGCGCCAGCAGGCTGGCTTCAACAAGGCGTCGCAGCAGCAGGGGGTAGGGGGCGCTGTCTTCCCCCTGCTGGTAGACCGCATTGGTGAACGTCACCAGCAACAGCGACAGCACCAGCAGCAGGCTGGCGGCCGAGCGGGTCTTCCACAGCGGCTCGAGCCCGGTGAGCGGCAGGCTCAGCACGAACAGCACCGCGATGAACGACAGCAGCGGCAGCAGCCCGCGGCAGATCGCGAACAGCACCTGGCGGGTGATCTGGATCGCGCGGTGCTGGGTGCGCCCGATCAGCACGCCGAACCCGGCCAGGCTGCCGGTGGCCAGCGCAATGAACGCGTCCTGCCGGAACAGGTCGCGGAAGAACGTCACCTCCAGCAGCTGGAACAGCGCCGCCCACAACCACAGCAGCAGCCAGGTCAGCCCGGTGAACAGTGCGGCGAGGGCCAGGGTCAGACCGTTCTGCCAGGCGCGCTCGAACAACGCCGGGTAGCTGGCACGCCAATGCCCGTGCTGCAGCTGGAACTGCCACCAGGGCAGGGCCACGAACACCGCCACGGCCATGCCCAGGGTCAGCGGGAACTGCAGCGCGCCCGATTCCAGTGCGGTCTCGCCATTGAGGTTCCAGCCGATCCAGGCGGCCAACGCCAGCACTACCGCCGAGCCGAGCGCGGCCTGCAGCCACAGGCGGCGCTGGCCCAGCTCGACCAGGCTCAGCGCCACCGCGCTGGGAATGGCCAGCACCCAGGCGTACCAGCAGTAGCGCCAGCCGATATCGCGGAACGGCCAGGCATCGGACAGTTCCTGCGCGGCATACAGCATCAGGCCCTGCAGCAGGGCGATCAGGACGATGGCGCTGCGTGCCGGCAGGGTCAGGGGCGAAGAGGGCTGCATCGATGACCTTCCATGGCAAAGCACCATCCTAGCCCATCGCTGCACGCGCCCATCGCGCGACCATATCGGCCCCAGCAGGTAGAATGGGGCCATGCCTGTAACGCCGACCTCCCTTGCCGATCACCTGCTCGTCGCGCTGCCGTCGCTGCTCGACGCGACCTTTGCCCGCAGCGTCGCGCTGATCTGCCAGCACGACGAGAACGGGGCGATGGGCGTGCTGGTCAACCAGCCTTCCGAGTACACGCTGGGTGAAGTGCTTGCACAGATGGACATCACCACCGGTGATGGCGACCTGCAGGCGCGCATGGTGCTCAACGGCGGCCCGGTGCATCCCGAACGCGGCTTCGTCATCCATGACGACGCGCGGGCGTGGGATTCCAGCCTGACCGTGGGCGACGGCCTGTACCTGACCACCTCGCGCGACATCCTCGAAGCGATGGCGCGCGGCGAAGGCCCGGCCAATGCCGTGGTCACCCTTGGCTGTGCCGGTTGGGGCGCAGGGCAGCTGGAAAGCGAGCTGTCCGAGAACAGCTGGCTGACGGTGCCGGCCGATGCCGAACTGGTGTTCCAGCTGCCGCTGGAGCAGCGCTGGCAGGGGGCGGCCTCGCGTATCGGCGTGGACCTGTTCCGGCTGACGGATTACAGCGGCCATGTCTGAGCCGGTCGCGCCCGCACCGGTTCCTGCTGCCCCGGCGATCCGCCGTGATGGCACCGTTCTGGGTTTCGATGTCGGCTCGCGACGGATCGGCGTGGCTATCGGCAGTGCCTTCGCCGCGCATGCGCGCGCGGTGGCCGTGGTCGATGTGCACGGCAACGGCCCGGACTGGACCGCGATCGAGCGCCTGCTCAAGGAATGGAAGCCCGATGGCCTGGTGGTCGGCGACCCGCTGACCCTGGACGGCCAGGACCAGCCCAACCGCAAGCGTGCGCAGGGCTTCGCCCGCCAGCTGCGGGAACGTTTCAAGCTGCCGGTGGTGATGATCGACGAGCGTTCCAGCTCGGTCGAGGCCGCCCGCCGCTTCGCCGTCGAGCGCGCCGAAGGGCGCAAGCGCCGCCGCGATGCGGCTGCCCTCGATGCCGTGGCTGCGGCGGTGATCATCGACCGCTGGCTGTCGTCGCCGGACGACGCCACCCCCATTCCCTGACTGCCCGACACCGCCATGACCGCCCAGCAAATCGATGCCTCCGGACGCCTGCGCCACCTGCTGACCCTGGAGGGCCTGCCGCGCGAGACCCTGCTGCAGCTGCTCGACCGGGCAGGGCAGATCCGCGATGCCGCGGTCGGTCGCGTCGGCAACAAGCGCCATGTGCTGGCCGGTTCGGCGGTGTGCACGCTGTTCTTCGAACCGTCCACGCGCACCCGCAGCTCGTTCCAGCTGGCCGCGCAGCGGCTGGGCGCCGATGTACTGAACTTTGATGCCTCGACCTCGTCCACGCGCAAGGGCGAAACCGCCTGCGACACGCTGCGCAACCTGGAAGCGATGGGCGTGCGCGGCTTCGTGGTGCGCCACCCCGATGATGGCGCCGTGGCCGCACTGGCCGAAGCGGCGGGCGAGGGCACCGCACTGATCAACGCCGGTGACGGTCGCAGCGCGCACCCGACCCAGGGCCTGCTGGACATGCTGACCCTGCGCCAGGCCAAGGGCCCGGATTTCTCGAAGATGAAAGTGGTGATCGTCGGCGACGTGAAGCACTCGCGCGTGGCCCGCACCGACCTGCATGCGCTGCGCACGCTGGGCATAGGCGAGATCCGCGTCTGCGGCCCGCAGTCGCTGCTGCCGGACGACGAGACCCTGAAGGGCTGCGTGGTCGGCGATGATTTCGACGCGATGCTGGAAGGCGTCGACGCGCTGATGATGCTGCGCCTGCAGCGCGAGCGTATGGAAGAAGGCCTGGTGCCGTCGCTGGAGCAGTATCACACGCAGTACGGCCTGACCACCGAGCGCCTGGCCCGCGCCGGCAAGGATGCGGCGGTGCTGCACCCGGGCCCGATCAACCGCGGCGTGGAAGTGACCGACGAGGTGGCCGACGGCCCGCAGTCGTGGGTGCTGCGCCAGGTCGCCAACGGCGTCGCCGTGCGCATGGCCGTGCTGGAAACCCTGCTGGGCTGATCCCCGCTTGGTAGGTGTCAACCTAGGTTGGCACCCACTGCTTTGGTAGATGCCAACCTTGGTTGGTACTGCTGCTGTGGTAGGCGCCAACCTTGGTTGGCGCTGTTGTTCTGGTGGCTGCCAACCTTGGTTGGCACTGCCCTACCCGGGCGAAGGTGATTTCCCGATGTTCAGGGAACATGCGCCCGCCCATGCTCTTCTGCATGAACAGCACCCGCCTCCTGCTGGGCCGTCACTCCACTATTGGCCAGAGCTACATCCTCACAACGAACGTGCATGGCCGGGCGGCACTGTTCGCCAACGACGCCGTTGCGGATACCGCCATGCAGGAGTTCCGGCGTCTGGATCTGGAAGGTCTGACCCATTCGATTGCCTACGTGGTCATGCCGGATCACATCCACTGGTTGATGCAACTGCGCGCGGCATCGCTCGACGTTGTCATGAAGCGCTTCAAGTCGCGTACGGCCGTGCACGCAAACAGGGTACTGGGCAGGGTGGGGCGCTTCTGGCAGTCCTGCTATCACGATCATGCAATCCGCTCTGATGAATCGCTGTTCCGGCACGCGATGTATGTGATGGCGAATCCGATCAGGGTGGGGCTGGCAACGCAACTTGGCCAGTACCCGCATGCGTGGTGTCAGTGGGAACTCGAAGGTTCTGCCAAGGCGGAGTTCATGGGGGCGGACAGATAGTGCCAACCAAGGTTGGCACCCACCGAAACCAGGATCCAACCAGGATAGACAGCCACTGGAGCCAGGATCCAACCCTGGTGGGCAGCTACCGGAAGCTGTGGCTCAGCGCTTCTGCGCGAACAGCCACGCCCACATTGCCGGGTCCGCATAGGTGGCATCCCAGGCGTTGTGGTTGCCGTCGGGGTACTCGGTATAGCGCACGTCACGTGCAGCGGCGCCCTGGAAGGCGGCGTGCAGCCTGCGGTCGTCGTCCGGCGGCACCACGTCGTCCAGCGCGCCGTGGAAGATCCAGATCGGCGTGTGCCGCAGGCGCTGCGCGATCACGGCATACGGATCGGTTTCCTGGGCGACCTGCTCGACGAACAGGGTTGGGCGCTTCGCGCGTGGTGCAAGTACCGCGCCGCACACGGGGACGATCGCGGCAAAGCGGCGCGGGTCGTCCAGCGCGATGTTCCAGCTGCCGTAGCCGCCCATCGACATGCCAGTCAGGTACTGCCGTGCCGGGTCGGCGCCGAATTCGGCGATCGTGGCGTCCAGTGCGGCCACTGCCGCACGGTTGTTGCGGCCGCTCCACTCCTCGTGGCCCGGTACCTGTGGGAACACCACCAGGGCGGGGAAGTCGGGATGCTCGCGCAGGTAAGGCCCCAGCCCGGCGTGGGTCTGCTTGACGCCATCGGCACCGCGCTCGCCGGAGCCGTGCAGGAACAGGATGACCGGGAGGTTGGTGGGAGCGGCGGCCTGCACGCCGGCCGGAATGAACACCTGGTAGTAGGCGGTCTCTCCCTCCACCTTCACCGCACGTGCTTCGAAGCGACCACGCGCGCTGTCCGGCAGCGAAGTGCAACCGCTCATCATCAGAAGGGCCAGCAGCGGCAGCCAGCGCGACATCGAACGGATCATGGGACTTCCCGAGGCGGCAGGTATGACCGCATCGTAGTCCGCCACACGTCAATGCGGCATCGTGCGCCGCGTCACTGCGGGCGCGGGAAACTGGCGATGATGTCCAACTGCTCCTGTGCCTCGGCGTTGCCTTCGGCGGCGGCTGCCTGCACCTGTGCCATGTCCGGATGCAGCACCACCAGCAGCGGGTTCTCGCAGACCGGGCAGTCGTACTCGGTGGCGTCCTCGTCCAGCTCCATCTCCATGGCGCGCGAGCAGCCCTTCCATTCGCAGGCCGGGCAGGTGTGCTGCTGATCGCGCCAGCCGGGCTGGAAATAGTTTTCGATCGTTGTTGCCATGGGTGTTCCAGTTGGGTGGGGTCAGCGCCCCGCGTGGCGGGGCCCGATCCTTGATGCGGTCAGTGCAGCAGCACCAGGGTGGCCAGGCCGAGGAAAGTGAAGAAGCCCATCGAGTCGGTCACGGCGGTCAGGAAGATGCCACTGGCCAGCGCCGGATCGAAGCCGAAGCGCTTCAGTGTGAGCGGCACCAGCACGCCGGCCAGCGCTGCGAACAGCAGGTTGCAGGTCAGCGCGATGGCGATCACCGCAGACAGACCGGGTGAATGGAACCAGGCCAATACGATCAGGCCCAGCACCGAGCCGAGCATCACGCCGTTCAACAGCGCAACCCGTACCTCCTTCCACAACAGAGTGCGCGCGTTGGAGGCGCCCACCTGGCCCAGCGCCAGGCCGCGCACCATCAGCGCCAGCACCTGGGTACCGGCGTTGCCACCGAGGCCGGCAACGATCGGCATCAGCACCGCCAGCGCCACCAGCTTGTCGATGGTGCCCTCGAAGTGGCCGACCACGCTGGAGGCCAGGAACGCCGTGCACAGGTTGACCGACAGCCACATCAAGCGGCGGCGCATGGCGCGCCAGACCGGGCTGAACAGATCTTCGTCCTCGTCCAGGCCGGCGGCGCCCAGCGCCTGGTGCTCGGCCTGTCCACGGATGATGTCGACCACGTCATCGATGGTGATGCGGCCGACCAGGATGTTGTTGTCGTCCACAACCGGCGCGGAGATCCAGTCATGGTCGGAGAACTGGCGGGCGACCTCCTGGTCGCTTTCGCCGACATCGATCGCCGGCTGCTCGTCGTCGATCAGGCGGTTGATCGGGGTGGTGTCCTCGTGGGTCACCAGTGCCGCCAGCGACACCCGGCCGAGGTATTGATGGCGCCGGCTGACCACGAACAGGTGGTCGGTGTGGTCGGGCAGTTCGCCACGCAGGCGCAGGTAGCGCAGCACCACGTCGACGTTGACGTCGGCGCGCACGGTCACCACGTCCGGGTTCATCAGGCGCCCGGCGCTGTCCTCAGGGTAGGACAGCACCTGCTCCAGGCGCTCGCGGTTCTCGCGGTCCATCGACTTGAGGACTTCGTCGATGACCGTGTCCGGCAGGTCTTCGACCAGGTCGGCCAGGTCGTCGATGTCCAGGTCTTCGACCGCGGCGATGATTTCGTCCGGGTCCATGTCCGCGAGCAGGCTCTCGCGCACGTCGTCGCCGACGTGGACCAGCACCTCGCCGTCATCTTCCGGATCGACCAGGCCCCACACCACCTCGCGCTTGCCCGGCGGCAGCGATTCGAGCAGGTTGCCGATCTCGGCCGGGGCCAGGGTGTTGACCAGGCGGCGCACCGGGCCCAGCCGACCGCTGTCCAGTGCGTCGGACAGCATCCGCAGTTGGCGTGCAGTCTTGTCGTGGCGTACAGCTTCAGCCATCGCAGCTCCCGCGGGATAAGAAAAGCCGCGATCCCGGCAAGGATGCGGCAACAGGGGTGTTCAGCGCGTCATTATCGCAAGGGGATGTTTCAACGCATAGCCGCCACGCATGGCGACCGGCACGACCCTTGGCGCTCAGGCCGTTTCGGCCACCAGCGCCAGCCAGCGCTCGATGGCGCGGCGGTCGCGTGCGGCCAGCAGCTTTGGCGCGCGGGCGCGCAGTGTGGCGAGGTCGGCCTCGCGGATCGCGCGGCGGACCTCCAGCAGCGTGCCCGGATGCAGGCTGAATTCGGTCAGGCCCAGTGCCAGCAGCAGAGGTGTCATCCGCGCATCGCCGGCCATCTCGCCGCAGACGGCCACCGGGATGCGGTGGCGCGCGCCGGTCTCGATCACCATCTGCAGCAGTCGCAGCACCGCCGGGTGCAACGGCGAATACAACTCACCCAGCGCTTCGTTGTTGCGGTCGGCGGCCAGCAGGTACTGCACAAGGTCGTTGGTGCCGATCGACAGGAAATCGACCAGATCGATGAAGCTTTCCAGCGCCAACGCCGCAGCGGGCACCTCGATCATCGCCCCCAGCGGCACATGGTC
This sequence comes from Stenotrophomonas sp. 115C5, assembly GCF_056861055.1. Taxonomy (NCBI): domain Bacteria; kingdom Pseudomonadati; phylum Pseudomonadota; class Gammaproteobacteria; order Lysobacterales; family Lysobacteraceae; genus Stenotrophomonas; species Stenotrophomonas sp. 115C5. The sequence goes on along the minus strand of NZ_JBSPUQ010000001.1, from coordinate 651,128 downwards.
GGACACCATGTGACCTTCGCCACGCAGCTGTTCGGTCAGCTTGAGCATGCGCCGGCGCACCGCCAGCAGTTCCTCGCGGGTGCTGACCATCGGCACCAGCACGCGCAGCTTGCCGTAGGCCGAGGCCCGCAGGATCGCGCGCAGCTGGGTGTCAGCCACCTTCGGCCGTGCCAGCGACAGGCGCACGCCGCGCAGTCCCAAGGCCGGGTTCTCTTCATTGCTCAGGGTCAGGCCGGTGCGGTCTGCCTTGTCCGCGCCCAGATCGAGCGTGCGGATGGTGACCGGTCGCCCGCTCATGCCCAATGCGGCATCGCGGTAGGTCTGGAACTGTTCTTCTTCGTCCGGCAGCTCGTTGCGCTGCAGGAACAGGAATTCGGTGCGGTACAGGCCCAGTCCCTGCGCGCCCAGCGCATGTGCCTGGGTGACGTCCTCCAGCGATTCGGCATTGGCCAGCAGCGCGATGTCGACCTGGTCGCGGGTACGGCTGGGCTTGCTGCGCAGGCGGCCGAGTTCGCGCTGCTCGCGCGCATGCTCTTTCAGGCGCGCGCGGTAGTCGCGCAGGTTGTCGGCCTGCGGGTTGGCGGTGATGCTGCCGTCGGCGCCATCGATGATCAGCACGTCGCCGTCGGCAACGCGGCTGAGCAGCTGCGGCACGTTGACGATCAGGGGCAGGTGCAGGCTGCGCGCCAGGATCGCGCTGTGCGAGAGCGCGCTGCCGGCGGCGGTGACGATGCCGACCACGCCCTGTGCCTGCAGCTGCGCCAGCTCGGACGGGGCGATGTTGTCGCAGACCAGGATCTCCCCAGCCAGGCCCTTCATCACCGGCGGCCGTTCGGGCTGCAGGAAGGCGTGGATGCGGCCGATCACATGGTCCAGGTCGTCCATGCGGCTCTTCAGATAGGCATCGTCCATGCCATCGAAGACCTTGGCCAGGCGGTCACGCTGCAGGCGCAGTGCATAGCCGGCACTGTAGGGGCCGCTGCGGATCAGTTCGTCCAGCCCGAACAACAGCTCGGGATCGTCCAGCAGCAGGGCATGCAGGTCGAGGAACTCGCCCACTTCCTGGTTCAAGGCGCCATGCAGGCGCTGGCGCAGCTCGTGCATTTCCGTGCGCGCGGCATCCACCGCCCGGTGCAGGCGGGCCAGTTCGGCCTCGATCTGATGGGCGGCGACGCGCTGCTCGGCCACTTCCAGCGCATGCGGCAGGCGCACCCGCGCCCGGCCCATCGCCGCGCCACGGGCAGCACCGTGCCCGGCCAGCAGCTGTACCGGCCGCTGGCCGGAAGGGACCTGGCCGGCGCGCGCGCGCGGCACGCTCAGCTGTCCTCGTCGAAGCGGCGTTCGAACAGGCCGACCACCGCTTCCATCGCGGCGGCTTCGTCCTCGCCGTTGATGCGCACCGTGACCGGGGTGCCCTGGCCGGCGGCCAGCAGCATCACGCCCATGATGCTCTTGGCGTTGATCTCACGGCCCTTGGCGGCCATGGTCACGTTGCAGCGGAACGGCGCCAGGGTCTGCACCAGCTTGGCGGTGGCCCGGGCATGCAGGCCCAGGCGGTTGCTCACGGTGAGTTCTCGTTCAAGCATCGTCGACTATCGCTCCATTACGGGTACCCGCCGCGGCTGTGGCGGGCAGTTGATCCAGTCCCTGTTCCGGATAATTCATCACCCGCAGCAACATCGGCAGGCTCAGCGCCGACACCCGGCGAACCGGGGTCCCCAGACGGGCCAGCTGCCCGGCAAGGTTGGCGGGGCTGGCGCCGTACAGGTCGGTCAGGATCAGCACACCTTCACCGCCATCGACCCGCCGCAGCGCGGCCGAGGCAAGCGGGAGAAGAGCGTCCAGGTCTGCGTCGAACGGTACTTCGAAAGCTTCGGTTTTCAGCGGCAACTGCCGCAGGAGCCGGGTCGCCACGTCAAGCAGGGCGGTCCCGACCCCGGGATGTGTTACGAGGAGAATGCCACAGGTCATTACTGCACGTTAACAGGTCAAGGTGAATTGGCGATAGCAGCAGGAGAGGGGCACTGTGTCCCGTATTCAGCGTTGCTGGGGTCAGAGCCCTTTTCCCCTGGAAAAGGGATCCGACCCCATGCGTTTTTCGATGCCTGACCGGGACTCATCCACGCATGGCGTGGATCTACCGTGTCGACCAAGGTCGACACCTACCAACAGCAGCAGAGATCTGTCAGAGGTGGGGCGGTGTGGATCTGCAGGACCGTTGGCGCCATGGATGGCGCCATCGAGCCCCCAGGGACGGGTTTACGGCGTGTCCTGCAGATCCACACCGCCCCGCCATCCCACGGAATGCCGCTTTTGCTGTTGCTGTTGCTGTTGCCGGCCAGCGGCCGGCACTACCCGCGGGTGCCGGGCGCAGCCCGGCCGACCCCCTCAATCCTGTTCGCGGTGGTACGTCGCCACGTCTTCCCAGCCCATCTCGCGGGCATGCCGGGCCAGGCGCTCGGCCAGGAACACCGACCGGTGCTTGCCACCGGTGCAGCCGAACGCCACGGTCACGTAGCTGCGGGTGCCATCGCCCAGCTTCGGCAGCCAGGTATCGAGGAAATCCATCAGCTGGGCCAGGTAGCGCTGTACGTCCGGCTGCGCTTCCAGGTAGTCGCGTACACCCGGTTCGCGGCCGCTGAGCGCGCGCAGGTCCGGGTCCCAGTGTGGATTGGGCAGCACCCGCGCGTCGAATACGAAGTCCGCCTCGGCCGGCACGCCGCGCTTGTAGGCGAACGATTCGAACAGCAGCGACAGGCCGGTGGCATGGTCCATCGTGAACTCGGTGATGATCCGCCGCCGCAGCTGGTGCACGTTGAGGTTGCTGGTATCGATCACCGCATCGGCCTCGCGGCGCAACGGTGCGGTCAACTCGCGTTCGCGGGCGATCGCTTCGGGCAGGGACAGACCCAGCTGGCTCAGCGGATGGCGACGGCGGGTGTCGGCATAGCGCTTGAGCACCGTTTCATCGCTGGCCTCGAAGAACAGCACCTTCACTTCCACGCCGGCGTCGGTGGCCAGCTGCCGCCAGTCGCCCAGCTGGCTCAGGTCGGCCTGGCCGCGCACGTCGATGCCCACCGCCAGCCGGCGTGGTGCGCTGCCGTCCTGGTTGGCCAGCAGGCTGCGCACGAAGTCGGGCAGCAGGTGGATCGGCAGGTTGTCCGAGCAGTAGTAGTCCTGGTCCTCGAAGGTCTTCAGGGCGACGGATTTACCCGAGCCGGACAGGCCACTGACGATGATCAGGGTCGGGGCGGAGGGGGTTGCGGTGCTCATGGACAGGCTCTTCGAAGGGCAGGGGAATCAGGGCGTTCGCCGTTCCAGCAGGTTGCTGTGGCGGGCGATGAACATCGCCGCCGGGTCGATGCCCTTGGTACGCAGGATATGCAGGCGGGTGGCGGCTTCGGTCAGCACGGCCAGGTTACGGCCAGGCATCACCGGCAGGGTGATCAGCGGAACATCCAGGTCCAGCACATGGCGGGTGCCCGAGTCGCCGGTCAGGCGCTCGTAGCCATGCGGGGTGGGTTCGGTCATCGGCTTGGTCAGGTGGACGATCAGCCGAAGGTACTTGTTCTTCTTTACAGCTGTGTCGCCAAACATCTCGCGCACGTTCAGCACGCCCAGGCCGCGCACTTCCAGCAGGTCCTGCAGCAGTTCGGGACAGGTGCCATCGAGCACGTCGGGCGCGATCTGGGTGAATTCGGGGGCATCGTCGGCGACCAGGCGATGGCCACGGCTGAGCAGTTCCAGCGCCAGCTCGCTCTTGCCCGACCCGGCCTCACCGGTGATCAGCACGCCGATCGAGTAGATCTCCATGAATACGCCATGCAGGATCACCCGCGGTGCCAGCGTACGCGCCAGGTGGTAGGACAGGTGGTTGAGCAGTTCGTGGCCGCGCTTGGGCGACAGCCACAGCGGCGTGCCGGATTCATCGGCGGCGGCACGCAGGTCTTCCGGGCAGGCCTGGTTGCGGGTCAGCACCAGCGCCAGCGGGTGCGACTGCATGATCTTTTCGATGGTCTCCCAACGCTGGCGCGGTTCCAGCGCATCCAGCCAGGACAGTTCCTCGGTGCCCAGGATCTGCACCTTGTTGGGATAGATCGCATTGAGGTAGCCGGCCAGCGAGGGGCGCCGCGAGACCGTGTTGCCGGCCTCCAGCTCGCGCTTCTCGCCGGACTTGCCGGCAGCCCAGCGCAGCCCCAGCCGCTCGCGCTGCTGTTCGAACAGTTCACGGGCGGTGATGCTGGTATTCATGCGGCACTCGCAGGTGGGGTCATGTCCAGCGCCTCGCGCAGGGCCCGGGCATCGCCCGCTTCGCGCAGGGCCTGGCGGATGTCCGGCGCCGAGAACAGCTCGGCCAGCTCGGACAGCAACATCAGGTGCTGGTGGGTGTAGTGGGCGGGGACGGCCATGGCGAACACCAGGTCCACCGGCTCTTCGCCGCCGAAGTCGACCGGGGTGGCCAACCGCAGCAGGGCGCCGCGGGGGCGGTCCAGGGTTGGCGCGCGGCCGTGGGGAATGGCGATGCCGTGACCGATCACGGTGCTGCCAAGCGCTTCGCGCTGGCACAGGTTCAGATAGATCTGTTCGGCGTTGGCCTGGCGGCAGGCCAGCAACCCGGCGGCGGCCTGCAGGACGCTGTCGCGGTCGGTGGCCGTGCAGAGCTGGGTCTGCACGGCCGCCAGGAGGTCAGTCAGGGGCATGTCTGCGGGGAACGGTGGCGATCAGCCACCATTGTCGCCCACCGGCAGCGGCGCGTGCTGCTGTTTTTTCTCCTTGTGCTTGATCACCAGGCGGTCAAGCTTGTCCGCAAGCAGGTCGATCGCGGCATACATGGTCTGGGCATTGGCCTCGGCGTGCAGGGTCTGGCCGGGAATGTTGAGGCTGGCGTCGACGTGGTGTTCGGTCTTCTGCAGCTTGAGGGTCACCCGCGCTTCGCAGTGCTGGTCGAAGTGTTTGCCGATCCGGGCCAGCTTCTCCTCTACATAGGACTGCAGGGCCGGGGTGACTTCGACATCTTTGCCAAACGTTTCGATGCGCATCGGGTTTCTCCTGTGTTCGGATGTGCCAATGAACCTCTCCGCCGGGCGCGGCGGCGCGTCAAGCGATTCTGACCCTTTCGTGCGAGGCGGAAATGTTCATGGCTTCACGATACTTCGCCACGGTGCGCCGCGCTACTGGAATTCCCGACGATTTGAGCAGGTCAGCCAGCTTGGCGTCAGAAAGCGGCTTGCGCGGGTTCTCGTCGTCGATCAGGCGCCGGATCATCGCCTGGATGGCCGTGCTGGACGCCTCGCCGCCGCCCTCGGTATCAATACCGGAGGCGAAGAAGGCGCGCAGCGGCAGGGTGCCGCGCGGGGTACGCACGTGCTTGCGGGCGATCGCACGCGACACCGTGGATTCGTGCAGGCCGAGCTCGGCGGCGATCTCGCGCAGGGTCAGTGGGCGCAGCGCCTGCTCACCGAACTCAAGGAAGCCGGCCTGCTGCAGGATCAGGCTGCGCACGACGCGCAGCAGGGTTTCGCCACGCTGCTGCAGCCCTTTCAGCAGCCAGCGCGCTTCCTGCAGCTGGGCACGCAGGTAGCCGGCATCGGCGTCGCCACAGCGTCGGATCAGCTGTTCGTAGCCGCGGTGGATCACCACCTTCGGTCCGGCATGCGCGGCCAGCGCCGCGCGCCACACGCCGTTCTGCCGCCACACCACCACGTCCGGCACCACATAGGTGTCCTGCGACAGCGGCGCGATCTGCGTGCCCGGGCGCGGGTCCAGCGAGCGCAGCAGCGCGACAGCAGTCTCGACCTCGTCCAGCGGCTGCTTCAACTCATGGGCAAGCCCGGCGACGCCGCTGCGTGGCAACCGTTCCAAGGGTCCTGCGGCAATCTGTCGCGCCAGGATCAGGCCGGGCGTGTCGCCGGCCAGCACATCCAGCTGCAGCAGCAGGCATTCGCCCAGCGTGCGTGCAGCCACACCCACCGGATCGAAGCGCTGGATGCGATGCAGCACGGCGAGGATCTCGTCCTCGTCGGCGTGGATCGCCGGCAACAGGGTTTCCGCGATGGTGGCCAGCGGCTCGCGCAGGTACCCGTCGTCGTCCAACGCATCGATCAGTGCGGCACCGATGCTGCGATCACGCAAGGACAGATGCGACAGATGCAGCTGCCACAGCAGATGGTCGGCCAATGTTTCGGTTTCGGCTACGCGCTCGGCAGCGCTGCCGTTGTCGTCGTCATCGTCGAAGGTGCCGCCGCTGCCGGCCGCGCTCCAGTCCAGTTCGGCCGGTGCCCAGTCGTCACCGGCATCGGTGCGTTCTGCGGGGGCGTCACTGTCGTTGCCATCGCCGGCTTCGTTGGCGGTACTGCTGCTGTCACTGCTGTCGGCCCAGTCCAGCAGTGGATTGCTTTCCACCGCCTGCGCGATTTCCAGCTCCAGCTCGGTGGTGGACATCTGCAGCAGCTTGATCGCCTGCTGCAACTGGGGCGTGAGCACCAGGTGCTGTCCCAACGATGTCTGCAGCCGAGTCTTCATGCCTGTGCCGAAAGGAAGGAGAGGGACCCGGCGACTGCACTCACAGCTTGAAGGAATCCCCGAGGTAGACGCGACGTACATCGGCGTTGTCCAGGATCGCTTCCGGCGAACCCTGGGCCAGCACGCTGCCCTCGGCGAGGATATACGCGCGGTCGCAGATACCCAAGGTCTCGCGCACGTTGTGGTCGGTGATCAGCACGCCGATGCCACGCTGCTTGAGATGGGTGACGATGCGCTGGATCTCACCGACCGAAATCGGGTCGACACCGGCGAACGGTTCGTCGAGCAGGATCAGGCGCGGCTGCGCGGCCAGGGCACGGGCGATCTCGCAGCGGCGACGTTCGCCACCGGACAGGCTGGCGCCGAGCTGGTCGGCGACGTGGCCCAGCTGCAGTTCGTCGAGCAGGCTGTTCAGTTCGCGCTCGCGGCCCTTCGAATCGAGGTCCTCGCGCAGTTCCAGCACCAGGCGGATGTTGTCGGCCACGGTCAGCTTGCGGAACACCGACGGTTCCTGCGGCAGGTAGCCCACGCCCTGCTTGGCGCGGGTATACATCGGATCGCCGGTGATGTCCTTGCCATCGAGCACGATGCTGCCAGCGTCAGCCGCAACCAGGCCGACGATCATGTAGAAGCAGGTGGTCTTGCCCGCGCCGTTGGGGCCGAGCAGGCCGACAACTTCACCGGCGTCGAGGGTCAGCCCGAAGTCCTTGACGACTTCGCGTTGCTTGTACTTCTTGCGCAGGCCCTTGGCGACGAGCATTACTTCTTGCTCCCGGCCGGCTGTGCCGGCGTGGTGGCCCTGGGCTGTGCCGCCGGCGCGGCCGGGGTCTTGCTCTTCGGCGGGATGACGGTGCGCACGCGGCTGCCGTCGCCACCGGAGTTCATTTCGCCGGTACGGGTGTTGTAGACCATGCGCTGGCCGGCGTTGGTGCCGCGCGCGCTGGTGACCTTGTAGTTGCCGGTCAGGGTGATTATCTCGGTCTTGATGTCGTAGTCGATGCGGTCGGCCAGCGCATCCATCCAGGTGCCGTCATCAAGCTGCTGCTTCATCTTGGCCTGCTTGCCGGTGAACACCACACGCACCGCTTCTCCGTCCTTGAGGTAGATCTCGGCCTCGGAGGAGCGCAGGTCCAGCGTACCCTGGGTGATGATCACGCCCTGCGACAGCACGGTCTTGCCGTCGCCGGTGAGCATGCCCGACTGGGCGCCGGAATCGATGTGCATGTCTTCGTTGCGGTCGGTGGACTTGGCGAAGGCGGCGCTGGGGACAAGAAGACCAAGCGCGAGTACAGCGGCAAAGGGAATCTTCATCGGGGTCCGTTCTACCGGTGGGGGCCTCCCGGCTGGACCGGGGGCGGGCGGGTGGAGCTGCCGGCCTTGCGCCTGTCCGGAGACGTCGCAGGCTGGCGGCGGAATCAGCGCTTGGGCGTGTAGCGGCCCTTGGACTGGCTGAGGAAATGATACGTGTTGTTCTTCGAATCCACTTCGAAGCCCACACCGGACTGTTCCATGCCCGGGCGGGTCATGGTCACCAGGGCGTCGGTACGGGCGCGGTTTTCCTTCGGGAACACGTCCAGATGGTCGGTGCGGAAGGTGGTCGGCACCGTGCCCGGGCCGGCCGGGCTGTCGCCAGCGACATTGCCGCGCAGCTTCATCTCGTCGCCCTTGGCACTGAGCCAGCCGGTCTCGGCACGCAGGGTCCAGTGCTTGCCATCCTTGTCCGGCATCTCGAACAGCGGCGTGGCGATGTTGATGGTCTGGTCACCGCGCTGGCGCTCCAGCAGCGGCGCACGCAGCGTGGTCGATTCCTTGCCCTGCTCATCCAGGGCGACGATCTGGAAGTCGTGCAGGACGTAGTCCACGCCGACTTCCTGGCCACCCTTGGCTGGCCCCTTGTCGCGGTTGCGCAGCGCCGCCCAGCTGCTCAGCAGGGCGGCCAGCAGCAGGCCGATGCCGAGCACGGTGCGCCAGTTGAGGGTAGGCAGGTTCATGCGCCGAACCTCGCCAGCACGGCGTCCACATGCCCCTGCGCGGCCAGCAGGATGTCGCACAGCTCACGTGCGGCGCCCAGTCCGCCCTCGGCGCGCGTCTGCCAATGCACGCGCTCGGCGATCCACGGATGGGCGTTGGCCGGGGCCACCGCCAGGCCGACCGCACCCAGTGGCGCCAGGTCGGGCAGGTCATCGCCCATGAACGCCACCTGTTCCAGGCCGATGCCGTGCTGCGCGCACAGCGCCTGCACGCTGGCCAGCTTGTCGCCCACGGCGATCTGGGTATCGATGCCGAGGTCGGCGCCGCGCTTGAGCGCGGACTGGCTGTTGCGCGCGGTGATCAGCACCGGATGGATGCCGTGCTGCTGCAGCAGTTTCAGGCCCAGACCGTCCTGCACGAAGTACGCCTTGCTCTCGTTGCCGTCCTTGTCGTAGTACAGCCGACCGTCGGTGAGGGTGCCGTCCACGTCGAAGCAGGCCAGGCGGATACGGGCCGCGGCGGCATGCAGATGGGCGGGGAAGGCGGGCAGGGGGGACCAGGGCATCAGGGCGGCAGGCTCGTTGGGGGCAGGTGCGGCGTTACAGACTGAATGGGGTCTACGGACTGTCGGTTAAACCACCCGGGCCCGCAACAGGTCATGAATGTTCAGGGCGCCGACCGCGCGGCCCTGGCCATCGACCACGATCAGGCCGGTGATCTTGTGGGTTTCCATCAGCCGGGCCGCCTCGACCGCGAGCTGGTCAGCACCGATGGTGCGCGGGTTGCGGGTCATCACATCGGCGATCTTCGCGGTGCGCACGTCCAGCGCGCTGTCCAGCGCACGGCGCAGGTCACCGTCGGTGAACAGGCCGATCAGCACGCCGTCGGCATCGACCACGGCGGTCATGCCCAGCCGTTTGCGGCTCATTTCCATCAGCGCTTCGCTGAGGCTGGCGTCGGCGCCCACGCTGGGCAGGTCCTCGCCGGTGTGCATCACGTCGGTGATGTGCAGCAACAGGCGGCGGCCGAGGCTGCCGGCCGGGTGCGAGCGGGCGAAGTCATCGGCGGTGAAGCCGCGCGCGTCGAGCAGGGCCACGGCCAGCGCATCGCCCATCGCCAGCGAGGCGGTGGTACTGGAGGTCGGTGCCAGCGCCAGCGGGCAGGCCTCGGCCGGCACGCTCACGTCCAGATGGATGTCGGCGGCGGTGGCGAGGCTGGACTGCGGGCGGCCGGTCATGGAAATCAGCACGTTGCCCTGGCGCTTGAGCACCGGCAGCAGCATCAGCACCTCGTCGGACTCGCCCGAATAGGACAGGGCCAGTACCACGTCGTCCTCGGTGATCATGCCCAGGTCGCCGTGGCCGGCTTCGCCCGGGTGCACGTAGAACGCCGGCGTACCCGTAGAGGCCAGGGTGGCGGCGATCTTGCGGGCGATATGCCCGGACTTGCCCATGCCGGTGGCGACCACCCGCCCGCGGCTGGTCAGGATCGCCTGGCAGGCCTGCTGGAAGGCCTCGCCAAGGCGGTCGGCCACGGCATCCAGCGCCTGCCGCTCGATCTCGAAGACGCGGCGGCCGCTGGCGACCAGGCCGGCAGGGTCGACGGAACGGGGGGGCAACAGGGATTCGGCCATGCGGACGCCACGCAGCGGAAGTAGAATGGAGGCACATTTTATTAGGAAAGCCCGTTGGACGCCGACACCATCCGCAATCTGATCGAAACCGGCCTGCCCGGCGCCCGCGCCGACGTGCAGGGCGACGATGGCGTGCATTTCGAAGCGACCGTGGTCTGCGAGGCCTTTGCCGGCAAGATGCCGCTGGCTCGCCACCGCATGGTGTATGCCACGCTGGGCGACCTGATGGGCGGCGCGATCCACGCGCTGGCGCTAAAAACCGTGACCCCGGCCGAAGCCGGCTGAACCGCAGAAGATCCCGAATACATGGCCAAGATCGTTGTGACCGGCGGCGCTGCGCTGCACGGTGAAGTGAGCATCTCCGGCGCCAAGAACGCCGTCCTCCCCATTCTCTGCGCGACCCTGCTGGCCGATGCGCCGGTGGAGATCACCAACGTGCCGCACCTGCACGACGTGGTCACCACGGTGAAGCTGCTGGGCGAGCTGGGGGCCAAGGTCACCATCGACCAGGGCACGCTGTCGCGCGGCAGCGCGATCGTGGTCGACCCGCGTTCGGTCAACCAGCACGTGGCACCGTATGAGCTGGTCAAGACCATGCGCGCCTCGATCCTGGTGCTGGGCCCGCTGCTGGCCCGCTTCGGCGCGGCCGAAGTATCGCTGCCTGGCGGCTGCGCGATCGGTTCGCGTCCGGTCGACCAGCACATCAAGGGCCTGCAGGCGCTGGGTGCCGAGATCGTGGTCGAGAACGGCTTCATCAAGGCCACCGCCAAGCGCCTGAAGGGCGGCCATTTCACTTTCGACATGGTCAGCGTCACCGGCACCGAGAACGTGCTGATGGGTGCGGTGCTGGCTGAAGGCACCACCATCCTCGACAACTGCGCGATGGAACCGGAAGTGACCGATCTGGCGCACTGCCTGATCGCGCTGGGCGCGAAGATCGAAGGCCTGGGCACCGCCCGCCTGGTGATCGAAGGCGTCGAGCGCCTGTCCGGTGGCCGCCACGAAGTGCTGCCCGACCGCATCGAGACCGGCACCTTCCTGGTGGCCGCAGCGATGACCGGCGGCAAGGTCACCGTCAACCGCGCGCGCCCGAACACCATGGACGCGGTGCTGTCCAAGCTGGTCGAGGCCGGTGCGAAGATCGAGACCACCGACGACACCATCACCCTGGACATGCAGGGCAAGCGGCCGAAGGCGGTCAACCTGACCACCGCGCCGTACCCGGCATTCCCGACCGACATGCAGGCGCAGTTCATGGCGCTCAACTGCGTGGCCGAGGGCGTGGGCGTGATCAACGAAACGATCTTCGAGAACCGTTTCATGCACGTCAACGAACTGCTGCGCCTGGGTGCGGACATCCAGGTCGAAGGGCATACCGCCATCGTGCGTGGCAGCGAGCACCTGAGCGGTGCACCGGTGATGGCGACCGACCTGCGTGCGTCGGCGTCGCTGATCCTGGCCGGCCTGATGGCCAGCGGCGACACCACCATCGACCGCATCTACCACCTTGATCGTGGCTACGAGAACATCGAAGAGAAGCTGTCTTCGCTCGGCGCCACCATCCGGCGCGTGCCATGATCCTGCGCGGCAAGTTCAGCCCGCGTCGCAAGGCGCTGCTGGCCCTGGTGCTGATCGTGCTGGCGTGGCTGGGCTATGCCTGGTACGCCAACATCGCCATCACCCGGGGCATCGAGCAGAAGGACATGGACTGGAATGGCGATGGCACGGTCACGCGTGATGAAATCATCGAGTCGTTCTATGCGGTCGCAGTGAACGACAGCCAGGACGGCAACCGTCATTGCCGCACCTTCGTCTGGCGCAGCACCGGTGAGCAGATCCGCGTGGACTGCCGCACCGAGTTCAAGGCGGCCGAAGAGAAACCGGCCGAAGCGAAGAAGTAAGAAAACGCCCGCGGAAGCGGGCGTTTCTTTTTGGGATACATCCATCCACGCCATGCGTGGATGACGTGGATCTCCGGTCAGTTCATCGCCTTGATGGTCAGGTCCAGCGCATCGCGGCCGCTCTCACGCTGCAGCATGCGCGCCGGCACCGGGAACTCCGGCACGATCCAGGCGATCAGTTCCTTGTTGCCGTCGGCGCGCGAGACCTTGGTGGCCTCGTAGCTCTTGCCGCCCACGGTGATCGATTCCTTGCCGATCACGCGGTACGTCATGTTCTTGATGCGGCCTTCGTCGACCATGCGATAGGTCAGCGGCTTGCCGGCGGCCAGGTCACGGGCGATCGCCAGGTTGATCAGCAGCGCGTCCATGTCGCCCGCCTTCAGCGCGATGGGGCCCGCACGGTCCGGCTTGATGTCGCCGGTCCAGGTGGCCTGGTTGCTGGTCCAGTTGTAGTTGGCCTGCACGTTGCGCTTCTTCACCAGCAGTGCCGAACGGTCCTGGCTGCTGAGTGGGCGCAGCTGGCCACGCACTTCCTCGAACACCGTGCTCTGGCTCAGGTCGGCCAGCTGGTTCTTCACCTGCAGGCTGTAGCGCCACTTGTTGCTGCCTTCGCTGGCCAGGGTCATGGTGCCGTTGGCCTGCATGCCCATGTAGCTGGCCAGGTAATCCGCCTTGAACGGTTCCAGGGCCATGGCCGGCAGGCTGGCCACGGTCAGGGCAGCGGCTGCGATCCAGGTGAGGTGGCGGGTCAGGGTGTTCATGCTCAGACTCCTTGGTATTCGATCAGGCGCAGATCGACGCGATCTTCGCCGTCTTCGCGTTGCAGGATGCGCACCGGGGTGGGGACACCGTTGGCGATCCAGAGAATGGTTTCGTTTCTGCCGCCGTTGGTCCGGTAGACCCGCAGCGCGTTGTAGGACAGGTCGCCGACCTCGACGTTCTCGGTCTGCGGCGCGGCCTGGTAGTCGTGTTCGCGGACCTTGCCCATGTCCACGTAGCGGTAATGCATGGCGGCGCCCGGGCGGGCATCGCGCATGATCGCCAGATTGATCAGCAGCGCGCTCTGGTCACCCGCCTGCAGCGGGATCGGCTGCGCGCGTTCCTTCTTGACGTCACCGGTCCATTGCGCGGTGCCGGCCTGCCAGTTGTAGGTACCGACCGCCTTCTTGCCCAGGAACAGGCCCTTGCGCACCGTGCTCTGGCTGAGCGGCGCATACACGCCGCCGCGCTCCTCGAACACCGTGCTCTGCTCGATGTTCAGGCCCAGCACGCTGGCAAAGCCGCGGCGGCCGACCACCTGCATGTCCACCCGCCACTGGCTGCCGCCGGTGTGGGTGACCTGCATGCTGGCATCGCCCGCTTCCTTGCCCTTGTAGAAGGCCTGGTAGGTGGCGCTGAAGGGCTGCAGCGGCGGTGGCTCCCAGGCCAGTGCCGGTGGCATCGGTACGGCCGGCGCCTCGGCAGGCGGCTGCGCTGCAGGCACCGGTGCCGGCGGGGTGGCGGGCGCCGGTGCCTGTCCCCAGCCCACGCCGGGGAACACGGCAAGCGACAGCAGCAATGAAGTGGACAGCAGGGTCGTGGTCTTCATGGAGGACAGGGACCGCAGGAGGGGGCAGGATGCCAGCCCCGCAGTCAGCGGGGCGTGTGCAAGGGCGTTACCGGTTCAGATTCCCGGCGGAATCTAGGGCCAACGGGCTAAACAGGGGGTGACCGTCCAGTTGCGGCTGGCCCTCCCGTTCAGCCAGGCGGCCAGCGCACAACAGCTGCAGGGTGGCGATCAGCAGCGGATGCTCCACCGCCAGCACGCGCTCGGCCAAGCTGTGCGCGTCGTCGCCCGGCAGCACGGGAACCCGCACCTGCGCCAGCACGGCTCCGGCATCCAGCTCGGGCACCACCAGGTGCACGCTGGCACCGTGTTCGGCATCACCGGCCTGCAGCGCCCGCGCGTGGGTGTCCAGGCCCTTGTGCAGCGGCAGCAGCGACGGATGGATGTTGACCAGCCGGCCATTGAAGCGCTGCACGAAGGCCGCGCCGAGGATGCGCATGTAGCCTGCACAGACGATCCAGTCCGGCTGTACTGCGGCAAGCGCATCGCCCAGTGCCTGCTCGTAGGCGGCGCGGTCGCTGAAGGACTTCGGCGTGTGTGCCCAGCGCAGGTTCGGTGCGACGCGCTGCAGGGCCTCTGCAGCAGGGCGGTCGGAGAACACGCCGACCACCTCGGCCGGCAGGCGGCCGCTGCCGATCGCGTCGAGGATGGCCTGCAGGTTGCTGCCGCGGCCCGAGGCGAGCACGGCGATGCGGGTTGGGGCGGTCATTGCAGGGAACTCCGGCGGATCAGTGGCCACGTCAGCAGGCTGCCGACGGTCGCCATCAGCATGTCGGCATGCGCATCCCACATATCACCCTGCTGGCCGTTGTAGGCCTCGGCGGCATCCGGCGACAGCGCCAGCGCGATGGCCCACTCGAACCATTCGTAGACCAGGCTGGCACACATCACCGTCATCACCGCCAGGGTGAAGGCCTGGCCCAGGCGCAGCGCGGGCCACGCATGGCGCGCCAGCTGCAGCAGCGCGGGAGTGAAGCAGACGCCGAACAGGAAGTGGATGAGGCGGTCGAAGTGATTGCGCTGCCAGCCGAAGGCCGCATTCGGCGACCAGCCGGTCAGCGCCTGCGCCCAGGCGTCGTAGGGCACGTTGGAATACAGCCAGCGCGCCGCCACGCAGTGCAGCGCGATGAAGCCGCAGATGGCGATGAAGGCGCCGTTGCCCAGCCAGCCGCCGCGACGGTCGACCCACAGCAGCGCGGCCAGCCCGATCACGGTCAGGGTGCTGTGCAGGGCCTGTTCGGTAGGCCACAGCGGGTGGACCCAGCTGATGGCGAACACCGCCAGTACGGTGGCAAAGGCCAGCTTCTTGGGGCCCGAGAAGCGGTGGGTGGTGGGCGAAGTGGACGTCGGGAGGGCAGGCGCGGACATGGGAAATCGATCAGGACAGGACAAGGCGTCTGCCGGCAGGTTCAGACACTGAGGTGGTCGCCGCGGTCGAACAGCGCGGCCATTTCAGGCTTGGACAGGAACACCCAGGCATAGGCGGCCAAGGCCATGCCCAGCGGGCCGGCCAGTACGCCCAGCCAGGCTGCGCGCTGGCACCAGGCCAGCCCGGTGCGATGTGACAGCTGGCGCGCGGTGTGCAGCTGCACGAACCCCAGCACGGCGGCCAGCCCGGCGATCGACGCATAGACCGTGGTCAGCATCCAGGCATCGTCCAGCCCGCGTGACTGGGCCACCCAGCCGCTGAGGCCGAGGAACGCCACTGTGGCGACCCAATGGAAACCGGCCAACGCGTAGAACAGCACTTTCAGCGTCTGCAGATGGCTGGTCAGCTGCAGCTGCGCCAGGGTCTGATGTGGCAGCGGCGGCGGATTGCCGGAGGCGGTCATGCGGTCGCGGCGGGAAGGTCGAAGGCGGCCTTGACCTGCGGGCGCAGCAGGGTGATCAGGCTGAACACCCCCAGTGCGGTGCCGATCGGCGTGAACAGGCAGGCCAGGCCGGCCACGATCAGGCACAGCAGGTAGCGGCGGCGACGGGTCAGGCAGCGGCCGGCGTAGGCCACGAACGCGCCCAGGGTAACGCCACCGAACACGATGACGCAGCCGACGATGGTGAACATCCAGCCGAACAGGCGCTCCTCGGCCGGCGATGACGGCTGGCCGCCGGAATTCATCGGCAGGTTGCCGGTGAGCGCGGTGATGCCCAGCACGATGTGGATGATGAAGATCAGCGAGAACAGCGCGATCAGGGCGCCGACCACGTAGTGCGCGATGGCCAGCATGCGCAGGTGATCGGCATCCTGCGCGCTGAACACCGGTACCGTCGCCAGCGGCGGCGGCACGGGGGCGGGCGACAAGGGGGGCGTTGCGTCCATGCGGGCTCCTGGGTTGCCGGGATCAGCCGATGTGGACGCGCTCGGCGCCTTCGGCGGTGACCACCTGGCCGATGGTCCAGTGCTCCAGGCCCTGCGCCTTGACCGCGTCGGACACTGCAGCCACCTGGTCCGGCGCCACGATCAGCACGAAGCCGATGCCGCAGTTGAAGGTGCGCCACATTTCACTGTCGGCCACCGCGCCTTCCTTCTGCAGCCACTGGAACACCGGCGGCAGGGTCCACGACGAGGCCTGGATGTCCAGGCCCAGGCCTTCGGGCACCACACGGATGATGTTCTCGGTCAGGCCGCCACCGGTGATGTGGGCCATGCCGTGGATGGCCTCGCCGTGCGACTTCAGCAGCGACAGGATCGGCTTGACGTACAGGCGGGTCGGCGCCATCAGCGCATCGACCAGCTTCACGCCGCCTTCCAGCTCCAGATCGGCCGGGCGACCGGCGCGGTCGTAGATGCGGCGCACCAGCGAGTAACCGTTGGAGTGCGGGCCGGACGAGGCGATGCCGATCAGCACGTCGCCGGCGGCCACGCTGGCGCCGTCCTTCAGCTCGCTCTTCTCGACCGCAGCGACCGTGAAGCCGGCCAGGTCGTACTCGCCCGGGGCATACATGTCGGGCATTTCAGCGGTTTCGCCGCCGATCAGGGCGCAGCCGGCCTCGGTGCAGCCGTTGGCGATGCCGCCCACGACCGCCGCCGCGGTGTCGATGTCGAGCTTGCCGGTGGCGAAGTAGTCCAGGAAGAACAGCGGCTCGGCACCCTGCACCAGCACGTCGTTCACGCACATGGCGACCAGGTCGATGCCGATCGTATCGTGGCGGTTCAGCTGGTGGGCCAGCTTCAGCTTGGTGCCCACGCCGTCGGTGCCCGACACCAGCACCGGCTCGCGGTACTTGTTGGACAGGTCGAACAGGGCGCCGAAGCCACCCAGGCCGCCCATCACTTCCGGGCGGAAGCTGCGCTTGACCAGGGGCTTGATCCGCTCGACCAGCTCGTTGCCGGCGTCGATGTCGACACCCGCGTCACGGTAGGTGAGGGGGGAGGGGGCGGAAGACGGGGTGTTGGTCACGGGCGTCGGCGCTGGCAGGGGTTGAACGGGCGATTTTAACAGGCCGCATTGGCGCAAAGGCCGTATTCGGGCAACAATTCCCCCGGATACGTCGAGCCAATGGATGTCCTGATGCGCCGCAGCCTGATTCTGACCCTGCTCCTTGCGCTGAGCCTGCCGGTGGCCACGATGGCCCAGAGCGGCCTGCGCACCGAGGGTGATGTTGCCACCGCCACCGGCGCGTACGAGGCCGAAGTGCCCGTCAACAGCCAAGCCGAAGCCGACCGCAACGGCGCCCTGGCCCGCGCCTTGAGCGTTGTACTGGGCAAATTGTCCGGCGATCGCAGCGTGATGTCGCGCCCTGGCGTGGCGCAGGCGCTGCGCAATGCCAAGGATTACGTGGCCAGCTACGACTACAAGCAGGACCAGAGCGTGAGCGCCAGTGGCGCCCCCAGCTTCCGTACCCTGCTGGTGGCCCGCTTCCGCGAGGACGATGTCGATTCGCTGGTGTCGGCGCTGGGCCTGCCGCTGTGGCCGCAGCCGCGCCCGAAGCCGGTGCTGTGGCTGGCCGTCGACGACGGCAGTGGTCCGCGCCTGGTCAGCGTGCAGCAGGCCAACGCCGCCCGCCCGTTGCTGAACCGCGCCATCGAGCGCGGCTACAAGCTGGGCCTGCCCAGCGGTGGTGCCGCCGAACAGGCACTGGCCGGTGCCATCTGGCGCCAGGACAGCGCCGCCGTGGCCCGCGCCTCTTCGCGCTACTCGCCGCCGATGCAGCTGATCGGCAAGCTGTACCGCGCCAACGGTGGCTGGCAGGCGGACTGGGTGTTCGTCGACAACGGCCGTGAGCTGAACAAGTGGACCAGCAAGGACGCCAATGCCATGCGCGCGATGGCCGCCGGTGCCGACGGTGCCGCCGATGCGCTGGTCAAGCGCTATGCCAAGGCCGGCGCTGCCGTCGGCCAGGCCGGCAGCTACCGGGTGGTGGTCACCGGTATCAACAGCGCCGACGACTACCTGCGCCTGGCTGCCGGCCTGCGCGAGGTGCCGGTGGTGCGCAACGTCACCCCGCTGCACGCTTCGGCCGGCCAGCTGGAGCTGAGCCTGGAGATGACCACCGGCCTGGCCGGCTTCAACCGCATGCTGGGCGACAACGGCGTGCTGGTGCCGAGCGCGCCGCTGCCGGCGCTGCCGACGCCGATCGATGACACCACCGGTACTCCGGTGGCCCCGCCGGTCAGCAACGAGTACCGCCTGCGATGACTCTGACCCCGGAAGCGGAAATCGCGCAGTTCCTGCGCCGCCTGAAGTACATCCTGTTCGCCGGCCTGATCGGCTGGGTGGTATGGCTGCTGGCGCCGATCCTGACCCCATTCGTGCTGGCGCTGGCGCTGGCCTGGCTGGGCGATCCGCTGGTGGACCGCATCGAGGCCACCGGCCGCTCGCGCATGACCGGCGTGGTGCTGGTGTTCGCCGCGATGGTGCTGGTGATCGTGGCGCTGCTGCTGGTGCTGGTGCCGATGATCGAGCGCCAGATCACCACCCTGATCGCGGTCGCGCCGCAGGCACAGGCGTGGTTGATGGAAAAGGGCATTCCCTGGTTCGAGCAGAAGACCGGCCTGGAAGTGATGCAGTGGATGGATCCGGACCGTCTGATTGAATGGGTGCGCAGCCACTGGCAGCAGGCCGGCGGCTTCGCCACCACGTTCATGGGCTACGTCTCGCGCTCGGGCTTCGCGATGGTGACCTGGGTGGTCAACATCCTGCTGCTGCCGATCCTGGCGTTCTACTTCCTGCGTGACTGGGACAAGCTGGTCGAGCGGGTGGCGTCGGTGATTCCGCGCAACCAGATCGGCACCATCAGCGCGCTGGCGCGTGAGTCCAACGAGGTGCTGGGCGCGTTCATCCGCGGCCAGTTCCTGGTGATGCTGGCGCTGGGCGTGATCTATGCCGGCGGCCTGTCGCTGGTCGGCCTCAAGCTGGGCCTGCTGATCGGCCTGATTGCCGGCCTGATCAGCTTCATCCCGTACCTGGGCGCGACCACCGGCATCCTGATGGCGATCGTGGCGGCGCTGGTGCAGGCGCAGGGCTTCGATCTGAAGCTGCTGATCCTGGTCGGCGTGGTGTTCACCGTCGGCCAGCTGCTGGAGAGCTACGTGCTGACCCCGCGCATCGTCGGCGACAAGATCGGCCTGCACCCGGTGGCGGTGATCTTCGCGGTGATGGCTGGTGGCCAGCTGTTCGGCTTCCTCGGCATGCTGCTGGCGCTGCCGGTGGCGGCGGTGACCAACGTGCTGCTGCGCTATGCGCACCAGCGTTATCGCCAGAGCGAGCTGTACGTGGGCGAGAAGCCTGCGATCGTGCTTGATGGCGTGGTCGATGCCCCCCATATCATCATTCCGAACGACAAGGGCCCCGACCTGAAGTGATGGGTGTGCCGCAACTGCCGCTGGCCCTGCATTACCCGCGGGACCAGCGCCTGGAGACCTTCATCGGCGCGCCGGATGGCGCGCTGGCGCAGCTGCGCGCGATCGCGGTGGGTGCCAGCCACGACTGGGTCTACCTGGAAGGTGCGGCGGGCACGGGCAAGACCCACCAGGCGCTGGCGATGTGTTCCAGCGCCGAGCAGGCCGGGCGCCTGCCGACCTACGTGCCGCTGGCCAGTGCGGCCGGCCGCGTGCGTGCGGCGCTGGATGGGCTGGAGGTGCGAGAGCTGGTGGCGCTGGACGGCCTGGATGAGATCGCGGGCAATCGCGAAGACGAGATCGCGCTGTTTGATTTCCACAACCGCGCGCGCGCTGCGGGCGTGACCGTGCTGTACACGGCGCAGAAGGCGCCGGAAGAACTGGGCCTGGTACTGCCCGACCTGCGTTCGCGGCTGGGCCAGTGCGTGCGCGTGCTGCTGCAGCCGTTGGATGAGGAAGGTCGCGCGGCGGTGCTGCGTGAGCGTGCACTGCGCCGTGGCCTGGCGATTGACGAGGCGGCCATCGAGTGGCTGCTGTCGCACACCGGCCGTGAGCTGGGTGGGTTGATCACGCTGCTGGACTGGCTGGACCGCGAGTCGCTGGCGGCGAAGCGGCGGATCACCGTACCGTTCCTGCGCCAAGTGCTGGAAGAAGGCCGGCCGCGTTACTGAGGGTGGGGTTTGTTTGCAGGGCTGCGCCCTGCACCCGCAGAAGCAACGTCAACGTCAAAAGCTGGCTATCCGTGGGATGGCGGGGTGGGTCCGGTTGCGGGGGACGCTGCAAGTACGTCCATGTAAGCTCGGTCGCCGCATCCATGCGGCTCACGCCCCCGCAACCGGACCCACCCCGCCTTCGACAGGTTCCCGCGATCTGCCGGGACTGCGTACTGCACTACTGACGGCTGTTGGTGGGTGTCGACCTTGGTCGACACCAGAGCAAGCGCAGCGAAGCGACCCGCTTTTGCTCTTCTTTCTTTTCTTCCGTGGCTGGACGCGCAAGGAAACTGTCAGAGGCCGGGCGGGGTGGGCTGCGCAGGGGCGTGAGCCGCATGGATGCGGCGACCGAGCTTACATGGACGTACTTGCAGCGTCCCCTGCGCAGCCCACCCCGACCGGCCAAGCACGGCTTCTGCTTTCAATGAGTCCAGCCACGAGGGGCTCAGCCGTTCGCCGCCAACTCAACATCCAGCGCGCGCAGGCGATCCACGGTACCCACGTCGGTCCAACGCCCGCGATGGTGCTGCCCCGTCATCAACCCCTGCGCCATGAAATGCTTCTGCAGCGGCACCACCGAGAACTTCGGCGGAACACGCTCGCTACCCGGCGCATCGCCGATCACCGTGCGCCAGTCGGCCACGATCGAAGGGCGGTAGACACCGATGCCGGCATAGGTCAGGCACGGTCCTTCGCGGTCGTGATGCAGCAGCCCCTGCGCATCGAGGCGGTAATCACCTTCGGGGTGTTGCGCCGGGTTGTCGACCAGCACCAGGTGCGCCTGGCCCTGTGGTTCGCGCGGCAGCGTGGCGAAATCGAAATCAGTCCAGATGTCGCCGTTCACCACCAGGAACGGGGCGTCGCCCAGCACCGGCAAAGCGTTGAGGATGCCGCCGCCGGTTTCCAGTGGGGTCTGCCCTTCGTACATGAAATGCAGGCGCAGGCCCCATTGGCTGCCATCGCCCAGCGTCGCCGGGAACTGTTCGGCCAGCCATGCGGTATTGACCACCACCTCGCGCACGCCGAGCGCGGCGAGGCGTTCCAGGTGCCAGACGATCAAGGGCTTGCCGGCCACTTCCAGCAACGGTTTGGGCGTGTGCAGGGTCAGCGGGCGCATGCGCTCGCCGAGGCCTGCGGCAAAGACCAGGGCTTTCATCGGGCCGCGCGCATCGGTGCAGCCAGTTCGGCCAGCGCCGGCTTGATGCGGTCGTCCAGCAACTGCTGCAGCGGCGCCAGTTCGCGATAGCGCGGCAGCACTTCATCCAGATAGGTGATGAAGCGCGGCGCGTCGTCGAGGTAATGGCCCTTGTTGTCGCGGTAGCGCAGGCGGCAGAACAGGCCAAGGATCTTTACGTGGCGCTGGATGCCCATCCAGTCGGCATCGCGCAGGAAGGTGGCGCGGTCGGGCACCGGCAGGCCGGCATCGCGAGCACGCTCGTGGTACTGCGCCAGCCACTCGTCCACACGCTGCAGTGGCCAGCTCAGGAAGGCGTCCTTGAACAGGCTCATCGCATCGTAGGCGATCGGCCCGCGCACCAGGTCCTGGAAATCCAGCACGGCGGGACCGTCGTCGACCGGCATCAGGTTGCGCGGCATGTAGTCGCGATGGGTCATCAGCTGGGCCTGGCCCAGCGCGTTGTCCATCAGGCGGCGATGCACCAGCTGCAGGCCTTCGATCTCGCCGCAGTCCAGCTCCAGGTTTAGGTGGCGCTGCAGGAACCATTCGTCGAACAGGCCAGCGTCACGCTGCAGCAGCGCTTCGCCGAACTGGCCGAAGTCGGCCGGCACCGGGATCGCCTGCAGGCGCAGCAGCTGTTCGATCGAGCGACCGAACCATTCGTCAGCGTTGCGCTCGTCGAGGATCTTCGCCAGGGTCGGGCCGCCGAGGTCTTCCAGCAGCAGGAAGCCGGCATCCAGATCCTGTGCCAGCAGCGCGGGCACACGCAGGCCGTTGTCGTGCAGCAGGCCGCGCATGCGCAGCCACGGCCGCGGATCTTCCAGCCCCGGCGGGGCATCCATCACGATGTGGCTGCCACCGGTGCTGGTGGTGCGCCAGTAGCTGCGCATGCCGGCATCGACCGAGGCGCGTTCGACCACCGCGTTGGCATCGTCGAGCTGGGTACGGGCCCACTGCAGGCGCTGCGCGCTGCGCTGGGGATCGGAGGCGGGTTCGGTCATGCAGGCATATCCGGGCGCGCTGGGCGCGCCTACGTCGGGAACAGAAAGGGAAAGGGGGCCGGGGTCAGCGGCGGCCGCTGAACAGTCGCAGGACCGCCAGCACGGCCACTGCACCCACTACCGCACCGAGGAAACCGGCCGGCTCACCGGGGGCGTACCAGCCCATGTACTGGCCAAACCAGCCGGCCAGCAGCGCACCGAGGATGCCCAGCACGATGGTCAGCAGGCAGCCCATGCGGTTGTTGCCGGGCATGAAGAAACGCCCGAGCAGGCCGACGAAGAAGCCGACCAGGATGATGTACAGCCAGCTGCTGCTGCCGAACAGACCATTCATGCGCGCGATTTCCAGCAAGGGTGGACGCAGCCTAGCAAGGCCAGACTGCGTCCGTCACGGTGTGACGTAATCAGCAGCAGCCGTGGTCGCCGTGGCGGGTGCCACTGTCGGCAGCCACCGGCGAACCGCTGGTCTCGCCGCGCAGGCTGGCGGCGTAGTGCTCGCTGATCACCTTGGACACGCAGGCGGTGACCTTCTTGCCCATCGGGATGTGCAGGAACTCGTTCGGGCCGTGCGCGTTGGAGTGCGGGCCAAGCACGCCGGTGATCATGAACTGGGCGCCCGGGAACTTCTCACCCAGCATGCCCATGAACGGGATCGAGCCGCCTTCGCCCATGTACATCGCCGGCTTGCCGAAGAAGGCCTGGCTGGCGTCGTCGATGGCCTGGGTCAGCCACGGTGCCATGGCCGGGGCGTTCCAGCCGGTGGAGGCCTTTTCCAGGTCCAGGGTGACCTGCGCGCCGTTCGGCGGGTCGCGCAGCAGCGCTTCCTTCAGCAGCTCGCCGCAGGTCTTGCCATCGGCGGTCGGCGGCAGGCGCAGCGACAGCTTCACCGAGGTCTGCGGGCGCAGCACGTTGCCGGCCGATTCCAGCGGCGGCATGCCGCCGACGCCGGTGACCGACAGCGCCGGGCGCCAGGTGCGGTTGAGCACCAGCTCGGTCAGATCCTCGTTCATCGGGCGCAGGCCGTCGACCATCGGGAACTTCTCGAAGATCTCGGTATCAACCACTTCGGCGGCGCGCTTGGCCTGTTCCTGGCGCTCGGCCGGAATCTCGACGTTCATGCCGTCGATCAGGATGCGGCCAGTGTCCTGGTCCTCGATGCGCGACAGCAGCTGGCGCAGCAGGCGGAAGCTGGACGGCACCACGCCGGAGGCATCGCCGGAATGCACGCCTTCGTTGAGCACCTTCACGGTGAAGTTGCCGCCGGTCAGGCCGCGCAGCGAGGTGGTGCACCACAGCTGGTCGTAGTTGGCGCAGCCCGAATCCAGGCAGACCACCAGCGACGGCTTGCCGATGCGGTCGGCCAGGTGGTCGACGTAGGCCGGCAGGTCGTAGCTGCCCGATTCTTCACAGGCTTCGATCAGCACCACGCAGCGGGCGTGCGGCAGGCCCTGGGCCTGCAGCGCCAGTACGGCGGCCAGCGAGCCGAAGATGGCGTAACCGTCGTCGGCGCCGCCGCGGCCATACAGCTTGTCGCCGCGCAGGACCGGGGTCCACGGGCCGAGGTCGTCGTCCCAGCCGGTCATTTCCGGCTGCTTGTCCAGGTGGCCGTAGAGCAGGATGGTGTCGTCGCCGGTTTCGGCGCCGGTAGCCGGAATTTCCAGGAAGATCAGCGGGGTACGGCCTTCCAGGCGCACCACTTCAACCTTCAGGCCGGGCAGCTGCTGGGCCTTGGCCCAGTTCTCCATCAGCGTGACCGCCTGTTCCATGTAGCCGTTCTGCACCCAATTGGCGTCGAACATCGGCGACTTGTTGGGAATGCGGATGTAGTCGACCAACTGCGGGACGATCTCGCTGTCCCACTTGTCATTGACGAATTGGCCGAGCTTGGCGCTGTCCATCTGAAACTCCGATTGCATGGGCTGTGATCGCGACATTCTACGCCTGTGCCGTGGGTAGGGTTTTTCCTACATCACGTCGGGTATTTGGCTGGCTTTTAGAAATCCAGGAAACCGATAGGCTGTGTGCATGTGGTGACGGACACTGTTCCTACCGACGGGATTGCCGGTCGGGACGGCCAGAACCACAAGGAGATACACGTCGTGCCTTGGAGTGTCGTGTTGAGGGCACTGGTGCTGGTCGTGTGGATCGCTGGGGCGCATGCCGCCGAACCGATCGACATCAACCGTGCCGATGCCCAGGCGCTGCAGCAGGGATTGACGATGGTCGGAGCCGCCAAGGCCGAGGCGATCGTCGAGCACCGGCGCAGACACGGCCCGTTTCATCGCGTCGAGGACCTGACGCAGGTGAAGGGGATAGGGAAAGCAATCGTCGAACGGAATCGACAGCGGATCACCGTAGGCAACAGGTTGTTGCCGGCGGATCCGGTACCCGGATCGGTACCGGTGCGAACCGTACCGAGGCGCTGACAGCAGGAATCGTCGGAACCGGCAGGAGGCTGGTTCACCAGTCACGGACAGGAAGGCCGTGACCACCGACCGCCGCAGGACGCGGCACCAATCACCAGGATGGTGGCATCACAGACCTGTGGAAGGGGCTGAGATACAAACAGGACAGACGCGGCCGCGTGCAGGATGCAACGCTACCCCCACAGCGCAGGATGCGAGGGGGCGGCAGCAGGCCGACAAGGACGTAACGATTGCCCGGTACGACACATGGCTGTGTCGCCGGGCAGTTTCATTTCCGGCGCCTGGTTTTGCCGCGACCACCACGGGCCGATGGTGTACGGTGGCCGCTCCGCATGGAAAGGACCCCCGCTGGATGCTTCCGCACCGCCCCACGACCCTGATGCTCGCCCTTGCACTGGCCCTGCCGCTGCTGGCTCATGCCGCTGCGCCGACGCCGGCCGCCAAGCCTGCAGCTGCCGCTGCGGCCACCGCCGAGGTACGCGGGCCGACCGACCTCAAGCCGGGCGAATACCTGTGGCATCCGGAAATCTCGCCGACCGGTCCGATCGTGCTGGTGGTCAGCCTTGATGAGCAGCGCGCCTACGTCTACCGCAATGGCATCGCCATCGGCCTGACCACGATCAGCTCGGGCAAGGCCGGGCACGAGACGCCGACCGGTGTGTTCACCATCCTGCAGAAGGACAAGGACCACAAGTCCAACCTCTACAACAGCGCGCCGATGCCGTACATGCAGCGGCTGACCTGGGACGGTATCGCCCTGCATGGCGGCAGCCTGCCCGGACATCCGGCCTCGCACGGCTGCGTGCGCCTGCCGCAGGCCTTCGCGCAGAAGTTGTTCAGTGAAACCCAGCGCGGCGATACCGTGGTCGTGGCCGATGCCAAGAGCTCGCCGATGACCCTGGCCTATCCGTCGGTGCTGGCGCCGGTCAACGCACGTGGCCAGGCCTTGCCGGAGACCGAGGGCGGCGCGCCGGCGCAGGCCTGGTGGGATGACAGTGCGGCCCCGGCCGGGCAGGTCGGCATCCTGGTCAGCCTGCACGACCAGCGCCTGTACGTGCTGCGCGATGGCGTGATGATCGGCGAGTCGCCGCTGAAGGCCGACGCCTTGCCAGCCTTCCAGGGCACCACCCTGTTCGTGATGGGGCAGGGTTACAGCGATACCCCCAGCCCGCTGGACGTGAACCAGCGCCTGCACCAGTGGACGGCCTACCCGTTGCTGGGCCAGGACCGCGCCCAGGCCACGCCGGACCTGCTGGCCACGCCCTCGCTGCCGATGGCGCTGCCGGCCGATTTCGCCCGCCAGCTGTACCTGGTGCTGGTGCCGGGCACGACCCTGCTGGTGACCTCGCTGCCGGCGGTCCGCCCAAGCCCGGCTGAATCCGGAATGCAGCCGGTCTTGGAATCCGAGCCGCCAGGGTCCACCCTCAAGGGCAACTGAGTCCTCCTGTTGTGCCCATGACTGCATCCCGCCTGTGCCGGCTGGCCGCGTTCGGCCTGCTGGCGACCTCGGCCAGCGCCCCGGCGCTGGCACAGACGCCCGCCCTTGCCACCAGCGCCGATGATCTGGCTGCCCTGCTGTCGCGCAGTGCACCCAAGGCCGACCGCCACGTGCTGCAGCTGGCGGCGCACGCCATGCGCTGTGCGTTGCAACGGCCGGAGCTGGGCATCAACGGTGATCGCCTCAGCGTGATCGACTACTCGCGGCCCTCCACCGAGCCGCGACTGTGGGTGTTCGACCTGGCCCACCAGCGCCTGCTGTTCGAGGAATGGGTGGCGCATGGCCGCAACAGCGGCGAGAACCGCACCGAGCACTTCTCCAACCGCGATGGCAGTTTCATGTCCAGTCTCGGCGCGTTCACAGCGCAGGAGACCTACATGGGTGGCAATGGATATTCGCTGCGCTTGGCCGGCCTGGAACCGGGCTTCAACGACCGCGCGCGTGACCGAGCGATCGTCATCCATGGTGCGCCATACGTGAACCCGGCTACCGCGCAGCTGCAGGGGCGGCTGGGCCGCAGCCTGGGTTGCCCGGCGGTGCGGCTGTCGGTGGCCAGGCCGCTGATCGATGCGTTGCGTGGCGGCACGATGGTGTTTGCTTACTACCCCGACCAGGATTGGCTGAAGCACTCGCAGCTGCTGGCCGGCGGGTGCGGTGGCCAGGGCACGCTCGCCACGCGGTGATGCACGACGGCGCGCGGCATGATGCAATGCGCCGATGAACATCGACTCCCTGCTGCACACTCCGAGCCAGGTGATCTCCAGCCTGGACTACCGCCGCGAACGCTGGCGCAACGGCCTGGGCTGGACCCGCGAGATCCTGCGCCTGCCTGCGCAGGGGGATGACTGGGCGCTGCGCCTGTCGGTGGCCGAGATCGAGCAGGACGCCGCATTCTCCGCCTTCCCCGGCGTGGAGCGCGAACTGGTACTGCTGCAGGGCAATGGCGTGCGCCTCCGCTTCGACGATGGTCGCGTGGCCGAGGTGTTGCCGCCACACGGACGCGTGCGGTTTGCGGGTGAGGAAACCCTGCACGGCGAACTGGTCGATGGCACCACCCACGACTTCAACCTGATGTGGAAGCGTGAGCTGCTGCAGGCCGAACTGCTGCACCGGCCACTGGTGGGCGCGATGTTCTTCTTCTGCGAACCGGGCGTGGCCTGGGCACTGCATCTGCTGGCCGGTCAGGCGGAGTTCGGTGCCGACAGCGGCCTGCCGGCGCTGCAGGCGGGCGATACCGCGTGGTTGGCGGCCGGCGAGCGCCAGCGGCACGCGTTGCAGGGCGGTGGCGAGTTGTTGGCGATACGGGTCAGTGCGGCGGCGGGATGATTCCTGGGCGCCGGTGGGCACCATCCACGCCATGCGTGGATGCGGCAACCTCAATACACATCGCGCCGGTAGCGACCGGCCAGCAGCAGTGCTTCCTTGCCCGCAACACCCAGCACCTGCTCGATCACCGCATCCACGGCCGGGGCCATGCCCTGCAGGCTGCCGCAGACCAGGATCGTGGCGCCTTCATCCACCCACTGCCGCAGCGTTGCCGCTTCGGCCAGCAACCGGTCCTGCACATAGCGATGCGCGCCGCCGTCGCGGCTGAACACGGCATCCAACCGCGCCAGTGAGCCGTCGGCCAGCATTGCCTGCAGTTCTTCACCGAAGTGGAAGTCATGCGCGGCGGTGCGCTCACCGAACAGCAGCCAGGTCCGTCGTGCGCCACTGCGGATACGTTCGTGCAGATGCGCGCGCAGGCCGGCAATGCCGGTGCCGTTGCCGATCAGCAGCAGCGACACGTCGGCGGCCACTCCATGGAAATTGTCGTTGCGGCGCAGGCGCAGCTGCACCGGTTCGCCGATGGCCGCGTGGTCGCACAGCCAGCCGCTGCCGATGCCAGGCGTGCCGTCCGCGCGCAGCTGTCGGCGCAGCAGCAGCTCAACCGCACCGTCGGCCATCACCGAGGCGATCGAGTACTCGCGATGGGGCAGCGGTTGCAGGGTCGCCAGCAATGCGGGCAGATCACCTGGGGGAACCAATGAGGGCAGGTGCGAGCGCGCGACGCGTGCCAGCAACGTCTGCCCATCATCCAGCACGGTATCCGCATCGAAGCGTTGTGCGTCCAGCCAGGCACGCACGGTGTGCGATGCATGCTGCGGGCCGATCTCGGCGATGTCACCGGCCTGCCACTGCGCATCTGCATCGGCCGGGGGCTGCAGGCGCAACCAATACACCGCGCCGCCAGGGCTGCCCGGGTTCAGATGCTCACGTTGCAGCAGCGTCCACGGCTGGTACTCGGCCGGGCTCCAGTCGGGCAGTTCGCTGGCGCCGCCGCCGAGCTGGCCCAGCAACTGCTGCCAATGGCGCAGCGCGGCCGGATCGGCGTTGTCGACTTCGATCGCATCGAACAGCGGATGCGCACCATGCTGTCGCAGCCACTGGTCGAGCTGGTGGCCGAATCCGCAGAAGTGGCCGTAACTGCGGTCGCCCAGTGCGAGCACGCCGTACTGCAGGTGCTGCAGCGCAGGCGGTGAGGCCATCACCCCGCGCAGGAACGGCAGCGCATGATCGGGTGGATCGCCTTCGCCAGTGGTGCTGGCGATGAACAGCGCGCGCTGGCTGTCGGCCAGCAACGCGGCGTCGACCTCATGCAGTCCGCGCACGCGCACTGGCACGCCGGCACCGCGCAGGGCCTCGGCGCTGCGTTCGGCCAGCTCACGCGCGAAGCCGGTCTGGCTGGACCAGACCAGCAGGATCGGTGCGACGTCGCCACAGGCGGCATCGTCGCGCGGTCGCCCACGCCACCACAGTGCGGCGCAGGCCAGCGCATACAGCGCGGTGGCGATGATCGCGATCTGCGTTTGCCGTGCCGGCGGCGCGCCCTGCCACCAGGCTTCACCAAGATGCAGCCGCAGCAGCGCCCAGCCGATCACTGCCAACAGGAACAGAACCAGTGCGTTGCCGAGCCACGCGCGCGATGGACGTGCGCTCATGCGTCCTGCTCGTCGAGCAGGCGCTGGAAGGCGCTGCTGAGGAATTCGCGGGGGCCTACGGCGGCCCGTTGCAGGTAACGCACGGCCAGCCCTTCGCGTTCGGCCAGCGCCATGCCCTGTTCGTGGCCGAGCACGGTCAGTGCGGTGGCCCAGGCATCGGCGTGCATGGCGTCGTCGGCCACCACGGTGACCGCTGCGGCGACCAGCCGCACCGGTCTGCCAGAGCGCGGGTCCAGGCTGTGACTGTAAGCCTCGCCATCGGCCTGGTACTGGTGCCAGCGATCACCGGAGGTGGCCACCGCCTTGTCCTCCAGCGCCAGCACCCGCGGTGGTGTTTCGGTGTGCGCGTCTTCTTCCGGTGCGGATTCCACCAGTACGCGCCAGGGGTGGCCGTCGGGCTTGCGGCCGTAGCCGGCCAGTTCGCCACCGACCTCGATCAGTGCAGCAGCGATGCCCTGATCGCGCAGCCAGGCGGCCACGTGATCGACGCCGAACCCCTTGGCGATCGCCGACAGGTCCAGTTCCAGTCCGCCCGGTTGCAGCAGCGCATCGCTGCGCAATTGCAGGCGCTGCCAACCGCAGCGCTCACGCGTTGCCTGCAGGGTAGCGTCGTTGGGCTGGCGGCGTTCGCCGGCATGTGCACCGAAACCCCACAGTGCCACCAACGGGCCGACGGTGGGATCGAATGCACCATCGCTGGCGGCGGCGATGGCCTGTGCGCAGGCCAGCACCTGGCGGGTCTCAGCCGGCAGCACGCACCATTGGCCAGCGTTGGCGCGGTTGTAGCGGCTCAGGTCCGAGCCGGGCTCCCAGGTGCTCATCTGCGCGACCACCTCGTCCAGCCGCGCCTGGATGCCGGCATGCAGCGGGTGCAGGTCGCGCTGGCGCGGCGCGACCAGCGACACGCTCCAGGTGGTGCCCATGGTGGTGCCACCGAGGCGGGCGATGTCGAGCTGGGGATCGGTCATGGTGGTGTGCTGCAGATGCGATGCCGGGGCTGCCCGGCATCGCGTTCCACGTCATTACTGCGGCAGCACTTCCAGCGTGGCCACGTAGCTCAGGCGGCGCTTGGCGGCCTGCTTCACCGAGGTCTTGTTGTCCTCGGTGCCGGTTTCCAGCCAGTACATGCCAGCTTCCGGCCAGGTCACCTTGATCTCGCCCTTGGCATCGCTGGTGACCTTCAGTTCGTCCTGCGCGTTGCGGTAGCGGGTGGCGCCACGCACGATCTCGAATTCCAGGCCGGCGGCCGGCTTGCCGTCGACCAGCACGCGGAAGGTGGCTTCCTCGCCGGCGAACAGGTCGTTCGGGTGGCCGACGGCGACCAGCTCGATGCCACGGTTGGTGGGCTTCAGCGCGGTGTCGTTCGGCGCACCGTTGGTGACGAAGGTCTCCACGCGGCCCACCGACTGGCTCACTTCCAGCTTCTTCGCATCCTTGGGCAGTTCGCCGAAGGTGGCGACGCTGCCGCGCCAGCGCTTGCGCTCGCCGTTCTGCTCGTAGGTGGCGAACAGGCCGTCATTGACCGACGCGATGCGGTAGGTGCCCGGCTGCTTCAGTTCGATGTCGAACACGCTGCGGTACTTGCCGGTGGAGGCGTTCTGCGGCTGCACGGTGCTGCCGTCCGGCGCGGTGATCACCAGCGATTCCATGCGCAGCGGCACGTGGTTGAAGTAGAACAGGTCGTTGGAGACCGCACCGTCGACGGTGATCCACGGCGCGTTGCCGGCGATCACGGTCTGCGAGGGCAGCAGCCAGGCCTTGTGGGCCAGGGCGGAGAAGGGAAGGGCAGCGGCCAGGGCGGCGGCGAGGACGAGCGTGCGCTTCATGCGGAAGACTCCAGTGGATGCGGGGTGATGCGGCAAGGAGGAGGGAACTACGACTTGATCCCCTCCGTCCCCTCTCAGGGTTTGACGGCGAGGGTGACCTGGCCCAGTTCGGTGGCGCCCTGCGCCTTGCCGTTCTGTGCGGCGGTGGCCGGCCAGGTGAAGGGAATCTTCAGCAGTTCACGGCCGCCGACTTCGCGCACCGCTTCCACCACCAGGGTGTAGTTGCCCGGCGCCAGCTGCTTCAGTGCCGGCTGCTTGTCGTTGAACGACAGCGCGTGCTTGCCGGCCGGGCGGGTCGGGCCGGTCACGCCGTCCACCGGCACCTGCAGGGTGCGGCCGCTCTTGCGCCACCACTGGCGTAGGTCGGGCAGCCACTTGGTGCCATGGCCTTCGCTGTTGCTGGTCTGCTGGTACCAGACCGACAGGTTGGCCGCGACCTTCTGGTCGGCGCCTTCCAGCCACACCGCCACGTACGGGCGGTGGTACTCGGCCACGTTGAGCTTGGGCACTTCGACGTTGATGTCGAGGGTGGTGGCATAGGCCGGCGAAGTGGCCAGCAGGCCGCTGAGGGCGATGGTCAGGGTGACGCGCATGGGGCGGCTCCAGGAACGAGGGAAAGTCAGTGGATCAGCAGCAGGGCGATCAGCAGCGGGATCATCAGGCCGAGGCCGACCAGCGGCCAGGTCATGCGCCGCTGCCGCGCATGCAGGTGCAGCAGGAACAGGCCGGTGATGCAGAACACCAGGCAGGCAACGGCGAACAGGTCCAGGAACCAGCCCCACGCCGGGCCCGCGTTGCGGCCCTTGTGCAGGTCGTTGAGGTAGGACACCCCGCCGCGCGAGGTTGATTCGTACTCCACCGCGCCGGTCTCGCGATCGATGCTCAGCCAGGCGTCGCCGCCGGGGCGCGGCAGCGACAGGTAGATCTCTTCGGCCGACCACTCGGCCGGGCGGCCGCCGATGGCGATGCCCAGCTGTGTATCCAGCCATTGCCGGGCCGGGCGCGGGATCGGCGCATTGCCGTCTTCGCGCGTGCCGAGCTGGCCGAGCAGCTCGGCCGGCAGTTCCAGGTGCTGGTTCTGCACCTCGGGCCTGGCCTCGATCTTCGCTGCATGGTTGAGGGTCAGGCCGGTCACCGCGAACAGCAGCATGCCGATCAGGCACACCGCCGAGCTGATCCAGTGCCACTGGTGCAGCGTCCGCAGCCAGAAGCCACGGTTCTGTTGCTGCTGCACGGTGGAAGAGGCAGGACGGCTCACGGCACGGTTCGGGGCGGACGGGGACTGCCCATTACATCATTGATGAGAATAGCTCGCAATTGCGTGTCGTTCTGTATCCCGGAGGGGGGGTATCGGCTGCCGGCCAGCGGCAGGCACTACCGCTACCGAGGCTCGGTAGATCCACGCCATGCGTGGATGAAGCGGTGCCGACCAAGGTTGGCACCCACCGGATCAGGGCGGTGCCGACCAAGGTCGGCACCCACCAAGGCGGTGCGCGGCGATCAGAACTTCGCGTTCAACGAAATCCAGTAGCTGCGGCGCTGGTCCTTGGTCGCGTAGTCGTCCACGCAGCTGAACTCGCTGGGATTGAGCAGCAGGCACGACTGCGAGACGAAGTCCTTGTCGAACAGGTTGTTGACCCGTGCGTTGACCGTCAGCCACGGCGTGGCCTTCCAGCTGCCGCCCAGGTGGAAGATCGTGTAGTCCTCGTAATAGCGTACGTGGCGGGTGCCGGCACTGTCGATGAGGGTGTCGCGATAGCGGTCGTAGCGGCCTTCGCCGATCAGCGACAGGCTGACCGCTTCGTTGATCTGCCAGTTGAGGCTGGCGTTGGCCATGTGTTTTGCCGGCGTGGTGCCCGAGATCGGGCGTCCCTTGTCGGGGCCGCTGGTCTGCTCGCTCTTGGTCCAGGTGTAGTTGCCGCGCAGCTGCAGGGTGTCGAGCAGGTCGACATGCGCGGCCAGTTCGGCGCCGCGGGTCTCGGCCTTGTCGATGTTCACGCTCTGGGTGAAGGTGCTGTAGCCCAGTGCTGCCCAGCCTGGGCCGATGTCCACGCAGTAGCCGCTGCCGGCGCGGGCCACTTCGCAGTTGGGGAAGGTGCCGCCGCTGGCGATCTTGTCCTCGAACTTGTTGAAGAAGCCGGTCACGTTGAAGCCCCAGTGCTGGCCTTCGTAGTAGGCGGCCAACTCGTAGTTGGTGCTGGTTTCAGGCTTCAGGTTCGGCGAACCCACCAGCGGCAGAACGCCCTGGCCACCGAAGCCGGTGATGCCCGGGAACAGCTGGTCCGGACGCGGGGTCTTGTAGCCGGTGCTGACGCCACCCTTGAAGGTCCACGCGTCGCTGGCGTTCCACACCAGGTAGCCGCGCGGGCTGACGTGGCTGCCGAACACGTTGTGGTCGTCGTAGCGCAGGCCGAAGGTAGCGGTGAGGGTATCGGTCAGCGCCCAGTTGTCCTCGGCGAACAGGGCCCACATGCGGTGCTTCTGCTTGGTGTTGCTGCGATAACCGGCGCCATCCATGCCGAACACGCCATCGATCATGTCGGTGTCGTTGTACTGACCGCCGACGGTCAGCTTGTGTGCGCCGAAGTCGAGGTCGAGCATCGTGTCGAGCACGTAGCCTTCCAATTCCATGGTGCGCAGCGGGCGCGGCAGGAACGCCTGCAGGCGCGCCATTTCGCTGGGATTGAGTGCGGTCAGCGCATTGCCACGGCCGGCCGCGCAGTTGTTGGCGGCACCGGTGCGACGGCAGACGTCATTCCACAGCGTCTGCAGGCTGGCACGCTCGTCCAGGGTCAGCGGCAGCGAACGGCCGAGGTTGCTGCTCTTGCTGTGGGTCAGCGAGGTCTGCCAGGTGCCGAAGCTGTAAAGGCCCTGGTGGGTCAACGACAACTGATCGCGCTCGTAGCGCTGGTAGGCGGTGTAGCCCACGCGCGGCTGCACCACGCGGCGGGTGACGGTGCCGCTGCCGTTTGGGTTGGGGATGACCGCGTTGCCGACGCGCCAGAGGCTGGCCAGGCTGTCCAGCGTGCCGGTCTGGCCTTCGCTGTTGTCGTACTTCTGCCGCGACACGTCGTAGTCCAGCCACAGTTCGTGATCGTCGTTGACGCGGAAATCCAGGCGTACGCCAGTGTTCCAGTTGGTGTTGGCCACCGACTTGCCACCACCACCGAAGCCGATGCTGCGCTCCCACAGGCTGCCGTCGGGTAGGGTCAGTGCATCCCACTCCGGATTGGAGGCCTTGGCGTCGTAGTAGCTGCCGCGCACCGCCAGGCTGAGGCGGTCCTTCAGCAGCGGGCCGCTGAGGTACAGGTCGGTGGTGCGTGCATCACCGAACTGGTCATCCTGCTGCACGGTGAAGCCCTGGGTCACGGCGCCGTGCCAGCTGTCCTGGTTGCGTCGGGTGATGATGTTGATGACGCCACCCATCGCATCCGAGCCGTACAGCGTGGACATCGGGCCGCGCACCACTTCGATGCGTTCGATCGCGTCCAGCGGCGGCAGGTAGGCGAACTGGCCGCCACCGAAGTTGTTCGGATACAGCTGGCCGACATTGCTCTGGCGGCGGCCGTCGATCAGCACCAGGGTGTACTCGGACGGCAGGCCGCGCATGGAGATGGTGGCACGACCGTTCTTGTCGCTGGCTTCCAGGCCGACATCGATGCCTTCGACGTCGCGCAGCGCGTCGACCAGGTTGGTGTAGGGGCGCTTGCTGAGTTCTTCGCGACTGACCACGCTGATGCTGGCCGGTGCATCGACCACCTTCTGCTCGAAGCCGGAGGCGGTGACCACCACCTTGTCCAGCGTCTGCGGCGCGCCGGAAGCGTCACCGTGGGCGAGGGCAGGGGCGGTCATGGCCGCCAGCACGGCGCTGGTCAGCAGGGTACGGGACAGGGACGAACGGACACGATGGCGCTGGGCCATGGCAGTAACCTCGAAGGATGCAGGGTGGTGCGATGCCAGGCGCGAACGGCGCGGCATGCACGGGGAGGCCCGGTCAGGGGCGGCAGGGATGAAGCAGGCAGCGGCGCGCTGACGCGACCGCGCAGGCGGTCACGCAGGGCCGTGAATCAGGCGAGCGGCGGCGCCTGGCCGCGTTGCTGGCGGCGCCCGGGCGCGTCGGCCCAGGGCGTGTCCGGAGCGGCCAGCGGCCAGTCCGGGCGCACGCCGGGCGTGGCCGGCGTGGCGGGTACGAGTTCAAGTTCGGTACGCAACCACTGGCTGGCCAGCAGCAGCGGCGGGTGTGCCTTCTCGGTCGATTTCACCGGGGCAGAGGCACAGCGACGCAGCTTGGCCGGGGCTTCTTCCTGCAGGGGCGCTTCGCCGCCGCGCTCTTCCAGCGGCGGCTGCACTGCCTGCGCGGCGTTGCCGGCGTGGGCCTGTGGAAGCAGCGGCAGAGTACCCATCAGCAGTACCAGCATCGCCACCCACGCCAGCAGGCTGGCCAGCGCGGGACGCTGGCCGCGCATGGCGGTGCCCATCTTGCGATGGATGAGTGGGCGAGGGCGAAGCGGGCGCAGCAAGCAGGGGTCCCCAAGGGTCTGCCGGCAGCGGCCGGCATCAACGGGGCGTGATTGTAATGAGAGCCGTTAGCTGTTGCAAATGAGAATGATTGCCAAAATGTCGCAGGCTGGCCAGATGGGGCTCAGACTTCGCTCCAGCGCCGCAGCAGGTTGTGGTACACGCCGGTCAGCTGCAGTACCGCTTCGGCGTCGCCGCCGGTCTGCCGCAGGCGCTCGATCGAGCCGTCCATTTCCCACAGCAGGCGGCGCTGCACATCATCGCGGATCATGCTCTGCACCCAGAAGAACGAGGCCACGCGCGCACCTCGGGTCACCGGCCGCACTTGGTGCAGGCTGCTGGACGGATACACGATCAGGTCGCCCGCCGGCAGCTTCACTTCATGCTCGCCGTAAGTGTCGCTGATGATCAGTTCGCCGCCCTCGTACTCGTCCGGCGCCGACAGGAACAGGGTGCAGGAGATGTCCGAACGCAGCTGTTCGCCGTTGGCCAGGTTCATCACCGCGCCGTCGACGTGGAAACCATAGGTGCCGCCACCGCTGTAGCGGTTGAAGCGTGGCGGCAGGTATTTCAGCGGCAGCGCGGCGCTGAAGAACAGCGGGTGCCGGGCCAATGCGACGAGGACGATCTCGCCCAGTTCGCGGCGCAGCGGTGAGGCCTCGGGCAGCTGCTGGTTGTGCTTGGCCTGTGCGCCCAGATGGCCGACCGTCTCGCGGCCATCGGTCCAGTCGGCGGCATCCAGCCGGCGGCGGAAGTCGGCCACCTGGTCGGCGCTGAGAATGTCGGGGATGTGCAGCAGCATGCGGGACTCCTCAGAGGGACGGCGGTGCGACCAGGGCGCGCACCTGTGGATGCGGCGATGCGGCCAGTTCCGGGACGATGTGCGCCATGAACGCCGGGCTGCCGTGTGCCAGTGCAAGCCGCAGCCAGTGCACGGCCTGCTCGATCTGGCCGGCCTGCAGCAGGATCGAGGCGTAGTTGGCCTGGCCGCGGAAATCGCCGGTCTCGGCCGCGCGCCGGTACCAGCCCAGGGCGGCCTGCGGATCGCGCTCGATCTCCAGGCCATCTTCGAGGTGGCGGGCCAGCAGGTTCATCGATTTGGCATGGCCCAGGTGTGCGGCACGGGTATACAGGGCCAGTGCCTGCGCGCGGTCCTGGGTCACGCCGCGGCCGGTGGCCAGCAGGTTGGCCAGGTTGTACAGGCCCCAGTCCAGCCCGCTATCGGCGGCGCGGCGGTACCACACCGCAGCCAGCGCCGGGTCGGGCGCGGTGCCCTGGCCCAGTTCGTGGCAGCGGCCAAGCATGTTCATCGCCATCGGCGCGCCGTTGTTGGCGGCGGTTTCGTACCAGAGCAGTGCCGCCGAGGCGTCCTGCGCGGTGCCTTTGCCTTCCATGTGCATCTGCGCGAGCAGCAGTTGTGCCTCGACCTGCCCGGCCTGCGCAGCGTCGCGCACGCGCGCGAAGGCAGCCTGCGGATCGTGCTGCAGCAGCTCGGCCAGGGCGTCGCTGTCGATGGGGGTAAGGGTCGCCATGGGGTGAGTATCGCCGGAAACAAAAACGGCGGCAGGAGAGCCTGCCGCCGTGGTGGAGCGGAGTTACATCAGAACTTCACGTTCAGTGCCAGGGTGGCCGAGCGACCCGGGGCGATGCTCGCGTAGTGCGAGGCATAGGCTTTGGTGAAGTAGGTCTTGTCGGTCAGGTTCTGCACGTTGAGCTGCAGGCTGATGTTGTCCTGGATCGCGTAGCTGGCCATCGCGTCGAAGCGGGTGTAGCTGGCAATCCACTTGATGTTGGCAACGTCACCGTACTGCTTGTCCGAGTAGAACGCACCAGCGCCGATGGTCAGGCCGATCGGGAAGCGGTAGGTGGTCCACAGGTTGGCGCTGTGCTTGGCGGTGTTCGGGAACACGTTGCCGTTGTTCGGCGACGGCACGTAAATACCGCTCGGGCAGGTGCGGCCGGAAACGGCGCAGACAAAGCCGTTGTCCTTCAGTTCCGAATCCAGGTAGGTGTAGCCGCCGTACAGGCTCCAGGCGTCGGTCAGCTGGCCGTTGAAGCCCAGCTCGAAGCCGTTGATCTCCTTCTTGCCGGCGTTCTGGCTGGTGCCGTTGTCGACGGTCACGCGTGCGTTGTTCATCACGGTGTGGAAGATCGCGGCGGTCAGGTTCAGGCGGTTGTCGAGCAGGTCCCACTTGGTGCCGAGTTCGAGGTTCCTGGTGTCCTGCGGCTTGAGGTCGGCCACCAGCCCGGTCAGGCCGTCGGAGCCATCGCCACCGTCCATGCCCGGCGGGGTCGAGGAGGTACCCCAGGACAGGTAGATGCTGCCGTTGGCCACCGGCTTGAACACTACGCCGGCCTGGTAGTTCACGAAGTCGTTGTCGTTGCGCAGGCGGGGAGTGGTGCTGCCCGGAGTGAGCAGGGTGGTGGAGTAGTCGTCATAACGCAGGCCGACGTTGAAGCTCCACTGTGCATTGAGCTCGATGGTGTCGAACAGGTAGGCGGACTTGGTCTTGGTGCGCTGTTCAACGTCCAGCGCCTTGTTGCTGCGGTAGACAGTCTGACCGGCCGCCCACGGATCGTTCGGGTTCGGATTGTTGAAGTCGGTGCAGTTGTAACCGGTAGCGGCACCGGACACCGTGCATCGCGAACTGTTGGCAGCGAGGGGTTCCAGCGGGTTGGCGGTGCCCGGCGTCATCTGGTAGCTGCCACGGGTCATCTTCTCGTCGCTGTATTCCACACCGGCGCTGTAGCTGTGCTTGAGCGCGCCGGTCTGGAAGGCGCCGGTCAGGCCCAGCTGGTCGGCGAAGCTCTTGACGTCGACGGCGCGGCTGTTGGTGCGGCGCCACAAGGTGCCGTACAGGTTGGGGTTGCCCTTGCTGTCGTCCGGCTGGGTCCACAGGTAGTCGTTGCTGGTGTTGCCCAGGCGCGCGATGTTGCGCAGCTTGTGGCCGCCGAAATCGTAGCTGGCGTCCAGGGTGCTGATATCGGCGCGGGTGCGCTGGAAATCACGGTCGACCAGGCCGTAGTAGTTGTTGCGGTCCGGCACCATCGGGCGGCCATCGCCGTTCTTGGCCACGTTCGGGCCGCTGGAGAACGGATTGTTGTAGGGGAAGCCACCCGCATCGGGCAGGTCATCGCTCTGCATGTGGTAGTGGCTGGCGATCAGCTGCGCCGGGCCGTTCAGGCCGAACGCGATCGACGGCGCGATGCCCCAACGGCTGACATTGGCCGCATCACGACCGGCGATGTCCGACGCGTGCTTCATCAGGTTCAGGCGGGCGGCGATGCCATCGCCCAGCACGTAGTTGGCGTCCACGGTGCCGCGCGCGTAGCTGTCGGTGCCGATGCCCATGCTGGCGCTGGTCTCGTTCTTCAGCTTCGGCGTCTTGCTCACCAGGTTCAGGCTGCCACCACCGGAGTCACGGCCGCCGTAGGCCGAGCTCGGGCCCTTGACCACTTCCACCTGCTCCAGGTCGAAGATCTCGCGGGTCTGCGAGCCGACGTCGCGCAGGCCGTCGACGAAGACGTTGCTCTGCGAATCGAAGCCACGGATGAACGGGCGGTCACCGGTCGGGTTGCCGCCTTCGCCGGCACCGAAGGTGATGCCCGGCACCATGCGCAGCGCGTCCTGCAGGTTGGTCGCATCGGTTTCGGCGATCAGCTTCTCCGACACGATCGACACCGACTTCGGGGTGTCCAGCAGCTCGGCGGTGAACTTCGGCGAGGACGGATTGAACCAGCTGCCGCGCACCTGCACCTTGTCCAGGTCGGTGGCGTTGCGGGAGCTGGCATCGGCGCTGTCGGCGGCCTGTGCGGCCAGCGGTGCGAAGCCGGCGGCCAGGGTGGCGGTAGCGAGCAGGGAAACGCGCGGGGCGTGCTTGCGAGACGTGATGTGGGTCATGGTCTGGGTGGCGGTGGCTTGGATCAGAAAAGGGCGCGGGCCGAAGCGCAGGCAGCGCGACGGCATGTAGAAGGCGGTATCTGTAGAGCCGAGCCGACGCTCGGCTGGCAGGAAACGTAAACAGGCGCACGGCAAAAGCCGCAGGGCGCCTCAGCTGGCGTGCGGTGCGGGCGGTGCGTGGCCGGGGTTCAACCGCAGTGCGGGATCGTGCAGCTGCCAGCGCAGGGCGTTGGAGCGCCATAGCGGAACATGCGCGACCAGGACGGCGCGCGGGGGAGCCAGTCCGGTACAGGGCGTGGTGCCCTCGCCATCCAGCGGCGGCTCCGGTGCTGGCGCGGCAGGGTGCGGGCACTCGTCCGCCGGCGGGGCCGGCATCGGCATGACCTGCTGCAGATCATCAGCGTGTGCCTGCCAGCCGTGGGCAGCCGGGTTGTTGCCGCGCCCTTCGTGCAATGCCGACCAGCCCAGCAGCAGCGTCAGCAGCACGACCACAAGCAGCGGCCACCCTTGACGGGCAAGCTGGCACAGCGTGGCGGTGGGCGCGGGCGAAGCCATGGCGCGGGGGCCGAGTCGTTACGAAGATGTTACGTAGAATAACATCAACGATAATGATTCGCATGTACGGGACGTGGCGCCCGCCCGAGGCGACCCCGGGGCGCCCTGGGAGGGTCCTCATGGCCTTCCGGTAGATCCACCCCATGGGTGGATGCTCTCTGGCGGGGCGCCCTGTGAATGATCTCTCCGGGCGGGGCGCCGCCTCAATCCCGGTCGTCGCGGGTCCAGACGGCGTCGTGTTCGCGCTTCACCGGGAACTTGGGCACAGGGCTGTAGGCGGGCGCACACAGGGCGCGGCCGTCACGCACGTCGAAGCGCGCGCCGTGCAGTACGCACTCCACACTGCCTTCGGTGGTGTTGAATTCGCCCGAGGACAGCTCGAACTCTTCATGCGTGCACTGGTCTTCCAGGGCGTACAGCTCGCCGTCGAGGTTGAACACCACGATCGGCGTGCCGGTCACCTCGTCGAACACGCTCTTCATTTCACCCGGCAGCAGCTCGTTGCCGGCACAGACAAAGGTCCAGGCCTCGCTCACGCGGCGGCTCCGGCCAGCGGCTTTTCCAGGATCTCGAAGCGCAGGTCGTCGCGCTTGGGAATGCCAAAACGCTCGTCGCCATACGGGAACGGCTTCTTGATGCCGGTGCGGCTGTAGCCGCGACGCTCGTAGAAGGCGATCAGCTCGTCGCGCACGTCGATCACCGTCATCTGCATCACCGGCACGTTCCATTCGCGTGCGGCGTGCGCTTCGGCAGCGTCCATCAGCTGCTTGCCGACGCCGCCACCCTGCTGGGCCGGGTCGACCGAGAACATGCCGAAGTAGCCCTTGCCGTCGACATCGGCGACGTGGGCGCAGGCCACCAGCTGGTCCCCGCGCTCGGCCAGCAGGATGGTGGAGCGCGGGCGGTCCAGGTCGGCCTGGATGCCCTCGGCGTCGATGCGGGCACCGTCCAGCAGGTCGGCTTCGGTGGTCCAGCCGACGCGGCTGGCGTCACCCCGGTAGGCCGAGGTGACGAGGGCAATGAGGGCGGGGATGTCGGCCGACGTGGCGGCGCGGAAGGTCAGGGTGCTCATGGGGACATTCTATGTGGGGCGGGGAAGGGCGCGGGAGGCTGCTGGTTGACGTGACTTTGCCGAGTTTGGCCAATGCGTGGACTTGACGCCATCTTCATTATTCGTTCATATCTGTGACCAGCACCCGCCCACCGTGAAGCAACGCGTGGCTGTCTGCCGGCGTGGGTGCCGCCTGGTCGAAGGCCAACTGCCGTTCGGCGCAGGTGGGGCACACAGGGACGTCGATCCAGGGAGGATCTGCATGCAGTCTGGCCTCATTTCTCATCCGCGCGCCGCAATGGCTGCCAAGGGTCTGCTTCTCGGTGTCGTTGCCCTGTGCGTGCTGGCACCGGTCGGCGTTTCCGCCCAGATCGTTCCCACCTGGCGGCAGGAGTACGACAAGCGACTGAAGTACGGGGACCTTGTCGAGCCGCTGAAGGGCGAGATCTTCGGCGAGCAGGTCAACCTCTATGACGGTTCGATCAGCTTCAAGGCCACGGATGTTTCGATTCCGGGCAATGGCAGCCTGGCGATGACCTTGGGCCGCAGCTACCGCGATGGCGATGGTAGTAGTGAGAGCCCATTCTCGGATTGGGATCTGGATATTCCGTCCATGTCCGGCGTCTATGGTGATCTGCCGGAGACCGCTGCTGTCGGCTACTGGGCGCCTGCTGCGCGCTGCAGTACGGTGGCGGCGCCCCCAGCGCTGGAGGTCTGGAACCGTCGCCAAACCCAGACCGTCAATTTCAGTCCCACTACATTCTGGGATGGCGTGCGCCTTTCCCTGCCAGGCGGTGGTGGTGAGCCGGTCCTGGGAGGCAGCGGTGATGCGCGCCAGCCGCAGCCACAGTTTGGCGAACCGGCGCCTTGGAATACCAAGGGCGGCTGGACGTTCAGTTGCCTGACCGCCCTGAAGAGCGGACAGCCGGGACAAGGCTTCCTTGGTCATGCGCCCGACGGTACCAAGTACTACTTCGACTGGATGGTCGCCAAGCCCCACAACGGTGCAACGCTGCAACCCTACGGGCCAGAAAGCAATGCACTGCTGAATCGAAAGCGTGTGTTCCTGTACCCATCGCAGGTTGTGGATCGCTTCGGCAACTGGGTGCGCTACGAGTGGAGTGGCGACCGGCTGTTGCGCATGGTTGCCAACGATGGCCGCGAGATCAGCCTGGGCTACAACGCGAAAGGACTGATCGCGTCCGCAACCGCTGCAGGGCGCACCTGGACTTACGGGTACACGGAGGCCGATATCCTGCGGACAGTGACGCTGCCGGACGGAACCCAATGGGTCTACAACCTGCCGCCGCTGTCAGTCACCCACAAGTATGCCGACTACATCGGGCAGAGCATCTGGGAGTACATGGACTACCCGGCCACATGCTCGCGCGTCAACAAGATCGTGCCCAGCGAGATCACCCTGAGCATCCAGCATCCGTCGGGTGCGCTGGGAACGTTCCTGTTCCGCCCGTTCCGCCACGGGCGCAAGAATGTAAAGCTGGATTGCCAGACCTCTGGCGACAATCACCTGTTTGCCGACGGCTGGAACTACACGCCGGTCTACCGTGACGCAATGTCGCTGGTGACCAAGACCATCAGCGGTCCGGGCATGCCCACTGCACAGTGGACTTATCAATACACCAATCTCAACGGTGCTTTCGCCCAGGACCTGGGCGGTCCAGTAATCCCGGTGGGCCAGGCAGAGCCGAAGATCACCACCGAAACGCTGCCCGATGGTGTCGTTCGCGTCTATGAGTTCGGCAAGGAAGTTGCCTACAACGATGGCCTGTTGTTGTCCACGACAACGCGATCGGGCGGCGCGGTCGTGCGCATTGACCGCAACAACTACTATCCGGATGCCCAGCTGGATGCGGCGCCCTTCCCGAAGGAGGCCGGCAAGGACTTCAAGTACGGTGCCAACGATCTCAAGGCCCATTACAACCGCCCCGTCCAATCCACCGTTGTGGAACAGGATGGCGTGCAGTTCACCCGCACCGTGCAGGCCTTTGATGCATTTGCGCGCGAAGTCACCGTTGTCGAAGCGAATTCCGCCGGCCAGAGTCGCACCAGCAGCACCAGCTACTACGACAATCCCGCGCTGTGGGTGAACGGCCAGGCGGCGCGCAGTGTGCTCAATGGCATCGAGCAGTCGCGCACCGAATTCGATACGGCCAAAGCACTGCCGTTACGCGTCTATGCATTCGGCCGCCTGGCGCAGCAGGTGACCTACGCAGCCGACGGCACGGTTGCCTCGGTGGCCGATGGCCGCGGCAATACCAGCCATCTGTCGGGATGGAAGCGTGGCGTTCCGCAGCAGCTGCGCATGCCGGCCACGCCCGAAGCGCCCAATGGCGCGGTGCGCACGGTTGCCGTCGACGACAACGGTTGGATCACCTCGCTGACCGACGAAACCGGCGCAACCACCAGCTTCAGCTACGACAGCATGGGCAGGCTGCGCAGCCAGCAGTTCCCTGGCGGCGACAGCGTGAACTGGAATGGCGTAACCATGGACCTGCAGCGGCTGGGTGGCGCGCAGCTGGGGGTGCCCGCTGGTGCGTGGAAGCACTCCCGCACGCAGGGCGGACGGCGCACGGATACCTACCTGGATGCGATGTTCCGCCCGGTGCTGGTGACCGAAAACGCCAACAACGTGCTGGACAGCGCCGTGGTGACCCGCTACGACACCAGCGGCAAGACCGTGTTTGCCTCGTATCCCACGCGGCAGTTCTCCGATATCAATGCCGCCTTGACCGGCACCACGACGCAGTACGACGCGTTGGGCCGCCCCACCGTGGTCAGTCAATCGTCCGAGCTGGGGGCGCTGGTTGCCCGCACCGAGTACGTGGGCAACCTGTCGGTGAAGGTGACCAACCCGCGAGGCCAGGCGACGACGACACGCCATCTTGCCTACGACCAGCCCAGCTACGAGATGCCGCTGACGCTGCAGCACCCGGAAGGCGTGGTGACCGAGATCCAGCGAGATACGCTGGGCAAGCCGCTGGCGATCACCCGCCGCAGTGCAGACGGCAGCCAGTCGCTCACCCGCCGCTACGTCTATGACGGCTACCAGCAGCTGTGCAAGACCATCGAACCGGAAACCGGTGCGACCGTGCAGGACTACGACGCGGCAGGCAACGTGCTGTGGTCGGCGGCCGGTACGGGTTTGACCAGCACCACCGACTGCAACCGCAGTGAAGCCCTGGCCAGCGGACGTGCGGTGAAGCGTAGTTACGACGCCGCCAACCGCTTGTCGGCCCTGATCTTCCCGGATGGGCGCGGAAATCAGAACTGGTCCTACGCGCCTGATGGTCTGCCGGCCGAGATCAGTACGCAGAACGATCCGGCCCGGCCGATGGTCGTCAACCGCTACCAGTACAACCGCCGCCGCCTGCTCAGCGGCGAAACCCTGCAGCATCCGGATCTGGGAAGCCTGAGCCTGGCCTATGGCTACGATGCCAATGGCACACTGGCCAGCAATACCTATCCGGGCGGGCGTGTCGTCAGCTATACGCCGGATGCACTGGGTCGGGCGACGACGGTAGGCGGCTATGCGAAAGAGGCCAGTTACTTCGCCAACGGTGCGTTG
The DNA here is from genome assembly GCF_056861055.1 of Stenotrophomonas sp. 115C5. Classification (NCBI taxonomy): domain Bacteria; kingdom Pseudomonadati; phylum Pseudomonadota; class Gammaproteobacteria; order Lysobacterales; family Lysobacteraceae; genus Stenotrophomonas; species Stenotrophomonas sp. 115C5. Next base: position 606,423 of record NZ_JBSPUQ010000001.1, on the reverse strand, counting down.
GCCCGCTTCGTATATGGCAACGGGGTCGTGCACACGTTGACCCAGAATGCCCGCGGGCTGCCCGACCGCAGCCGCGATGCCACTGCAGCGGCCGCAGTGCTGGATGACAGCTACGACTACGATGCCGGCGGCAACGTGATGGCCATTTCCGATGGCTTGCCCGGGGCGCCCGGTAACCGGGACATGACCTATGACGGCCTGGACCGGTTGCGGACGGTCACTGCGCCGGGCTTCGGCAACGCCTTGTATGAGTATGACGCGCTGGACAACCTGCGCCGTGCCAAGGTCGGCAGCCGCGATCGTACGCACTATTTCGATCCGACCAATCGGCTGGTCAACGTGATCGAAACCGGAACCGGGGCAACCGTGACCGGTCTTGGCTATGACGTGCAGGGTAATCTTTCGGTGCGCAATGGCCAGGCTTTCGCATTTGACTACGGCAACCGGCTGCGTGCGGCGGGTACCGCAGAGAGCTACGAGTACGACGCCCACGGTCGCCGGGTGAAGGCCAGCGCCAGTGGCAAGGGGGCAATCTACTCGTTCTACGACAACGGTGGCGTGCTGCGATTCCAGCGCAACGAACGTACCGGCAAGCAGACCGACTATCTCTACCTGTCAGGCAGCCTGGTTTCCCAGGTGCATGGCGAAGCCGCACCCAGCGTTCCCGCGCTGAGTGCGCCGGGCTACATCACCCAGGGCAGCGTGAACCTGACCTGGAGCCCGGCCGGTGGTGCCAATCGCTATGAGCTGCAGCGTGCCCTTGCGGGCACCTGGGGCACGGTCTTCGATGGCGCGGCGCAATCGTTCACCAGCACCGGCCTGGTCACGGGGACCTATCAATTCCGGGTGCGCGGCTGTCGTGCGGTGTGCGGCGGATGGAGCAACGTCGCGTCAGTGGCCGTGGCATTGGCGCCATCCACCGTGCCGACCTTGAACGTGCCTGCCACAGCCTTCAACGGCAGCTACAACGTGGCTTGGTCTGCGGCTTCCGGTGCCGAGCGCTATGAGCTGGAGGAAAGCGCCAATGGTGGCGCCTGGGTCCAGGTGCATAACGCCATCGGTCAGTCCAAGGCCTTCAGTGGCAAGGCAGCGGGAAGCTACAACTACCGGGTTCGCGCATGTAACCCGGTGGGGTGCACGGGATACAGCGCCACGGCTGCGGTGACGGTGGTGTATCCGCCTGCCACTGCGCCCGGACTCTCTGCGCCGGCACGCTCTGCGCCGGGCAGTATCGGCATTGGCTGGAACGGGGTGGCTGGTGCCACGCGTTACACCCTGCAGGAGAGCAGTAATGGTGGCGGATGGGTCACGCTGTTCGACGGCAACGCAGGTTCCTATGCCACCGCTGCGCGCGGCGTGGGCAACTATGGCTATCGGGTTGCCGCCTGCAATGGCGCAGGCTGCGGACCGTGGTCGGCCACGGCGACGGTAGCGGTGATAGGGCCGCCGACGATCGAGCCGGTGATCAGCGCACCGGGCCTGGTGAACGTGCCGCAGTACAGCCTGAGCTGGTCGGTGCCGGCCAACAGCGAGAGCTTCGTGCTGGAGGAGAGTGCCAACGGTGGTGGCTGGACGGTGGTGCATAACGGCGGCGGGAACAGCTTTGGTGCCAGCCGTGGTAATGGCAGCTATGCCTATCGCGTGAGGGCGTGCAATTTCGCGGGGTGCAGTCCCTATTCGGGCATCGCCAGTGTCTCCGTCGTGCTTCCTCCCGCGGCCACTCAGATCTACGTGGCGGAGTGGCTCAGCACGCGCAAGGCGCCCTATCAGGTGCAGTGCAGCGTCGGCTGGCGCGCGGTTCCGGGGGCAACGGAGTATCAGCTTGAGCCTTCCGGAGCTGGACGGCGCCTGTACACCGGCCCCAATACCTACGTGCAGTCGAGCGGCGGGACCTACTGCGCCAGTCTCTACATTGTCAGGGCCTGCAACGCCGGTGGCTGTTCGGCATGGTCCGCAGACTTCCCCGTCACCCGTGGCGTATTGAACTGGGACTAAGCCATGAATGGACTCTGTTCGCTGTTGATTCGGGCGGTACTCGCGGTGGTGGTGCTGGCGGCCTGTGTGGCTCCGGCGGTCGCACAGGAAGTCGTCGAGTACATCCACACTGATGCACTGGGTTCACCGGTGGCGATCACCGATGCCAGCGGAAACGTCATCGAGCGTACGGTGTATGAGCCGTATGGGGCGGTGGTCAATCGGCCGTTGAAGGATGGGCCGGGATATACGGGGCATGTGACGGACTCCGGGACCGGGCTGAGCTATATGCAGCAGCGGTATTACGACTCGGGGCTGGGTGTGTTTCTTAGTGTGGACCCAATTTCTGCATCGAGCTCAATGTTTGGACGCTACTTCTACGGTAACAATAGCCCCTACAGATTTGTGGACCCGGACGGGCGTGCGTCTGAAGAGAAAAGCCAGAGGAGATCCGCAGTGGTGGGAAGCAAAATAAAGAATGGGATGGTCGCTCCAGGTAGCCGTATGGGAACTCTGGGAGCTGCGAATGCTGCATCAGGTTCGAATGGAAGCTATGGGCGAGAGCCGCGGGCATCCGATCCTGAATGGACCCGAGATCCTAAAGTAAAGGGGCAGATGGAGAGCGCTTGGAATGATTCGAACCCGTTCGCCCCGGCCGTTCGCAGAGGGGAGTCTGGGTCTCTGAAGCGAGAGAACGGCGGATGGATCGTCCAGTTTGTGGGAGAGGAAGGCCATGAGTTGGTAAGGTCGCCCGCGGGAACCAGGGACAGAATGTCAATGGAATCCACTAGAAAGCCTTCTGAATTCGAATGCGGATGTATAGTAAAGGGATATTTTCATACGCATCCAAATACAAGGGCAGAGGGTTATTTCCCTGGTACAAACGGGTATGACTACGACTATCAATTACAGCAGGGAGTCCCCGGTATGATTCGGGGGCATGAGGGTTATGAGTTCATCCCCATTCCGGGAGGTCGCTAATGATAATTTATAGGCTGACGCTTGGTTCAATGCTGTGCCTTGTCGCAACTGCGGGTTGTTCGGCACGAGAGGTAAAGGAGGGCGGGCATGTTGATGCATGTATGTCGGTAATAGCTGACTACGTGAAGGCCTCGCGGGGGTGGGGCAGAGATCTCTACGACATTGTTCCCGAGGGTAAGGAGGGGCCGCTTCGGGGATATGCAGTAATGCATCGTGACGACAAGGGCAGGTTGCCCTCAGAAGAGCTTAAATCATTTCACGTTGATTTGGATTCGAGCTGCAAGGCTGTCGTCGCTGAACTGGGTTATCAGTGATCAAGGGTGTTCTCGCGAGAGTTGTTCGTGTCCGTCGGTATGGACTGGTAATTAAGGTTGAATGAGGCTCGCATTTTTCTTCCGGTAGGGGCTAAGTGACAGTCATTATTGAGAGCTATCCTGTCTGCTCTACCTTCATTCTAGGCGCTATGTGGGTAAACGCATTTGCGGCTCACAGGATGTTGCTGAAAATCGAGCGTGAACGGCCGGAAGTACTCGCTGCAGTCGGAATCATCAAGGTTGATTGGTGGCTTAGGTGCTTGCGCGGTATTGCAGTGCTTGCCCTTACTTCCAAAGGGAAGACGCTCCATCAGGGGGGACGGTGGGTGTTGAGGGGCGTCGTGATGATGTACGTCTTCTTGATTGCCTTCGGGGTATCCATGCTTGTTGGCATGTAGGGGATGGTGCCTCAAGGCCGTTGATGGTGGATGGATCGGCATTACGGTGAGATTGCCCGTTCCTGGCATCACTCGGTGCTTCCCGGTCACGCCTCTGCTTGCTTGCGTCCAGCGCGCAATAAAAAACGCCGCAGTTTCCTGCGGCGTTCTCATGCTTCCCCGATTCTGGCGAATCTTCAGCCCAGCAGCTTCCGTACCTTGGTCAGCGCGGTCATGAACCGCTCGATCTCGGCATGCGTGTTGTAGAACGCCAGCGAGGCACGGCAGGTAGCCGCGACGCCGAAGTACTGCAGCAGCGGGTGTGCGCAGTGCTGGCCCGAGCGCACGGCCACGCCTTCCAGGTCGAGCAGGGTCGCCAGGTCGTGCGCATGCGCGCCATCGATCAGGAACGAGACCACCGCAGCCTTCTCCGGTGCTTCGCCGATGATGCGCAGGCCGTCGACGCGGCGCAGCTCTTCGGTGAAGTGCGCCAGCAGTTCGGCTTCGCGGGCTTCCACGTTCTCCTGCCCAAGCTGCTGCAGGTAGTCGGCAGCCACGCCCAGGCCGATGAAGCCGGCGATGTTCGGGGTGCCGGCTTCGAACTTGTGCGGGGCATCGTTGAACACGGTGCCGTCGAAGCTGACTTCCTTGATCATCTCGCCGCCACCGAGGAACGGTGGCATCGCGTCCAGGTGCTCGCGGCGCGCCCACAGGGCGCCGGTGCCGGTTGGGCCGCACATCTTGTGGCCGGTGATGGCATAGAAGTCGCAGCCGATCGCGGCCACGTCGACCTGGCGGTGCGGCACGGCCTGCGAGCCATCGACCACGGTGATGATGCCGCGCTTGCGTGCTTCGCGGCAGATCTCGCGCACCGGGTTGACCGTGCCCAGCACGTTGGAGACGTGGGTGACCGCCAGCAGCTTGACCTCCGGGGTCATCGCCGCGCGCAGCGCATCCAGGTCCAGCGCGCCATCGGGCGTGATCTCGGCCACGCGGATGGTGGCGCCGGTACGCTGCGCGACCAGCTGCCACGGCACGATGTTGGCGTGGTGTTCCATGCGCGTGATCAGGATCACGTCGCCGGCCTTCAGCCGCGGCAGCGCCCACGAGTAGGCCACCAGGTTGATGGCGAAGGTGGTGCCACTGCACAGCACCAGGTCGCTGGGGCGCACGTTGAGAAAGCGTGCCAGCTTGTTGCGTGCGCCTTCGTAGGCGTCGGTGGCTTCGCTGCCCAGTGCATGCACCGCGCGGCTGACGTTGGCGTTGTAGCGGCGGTAGAACTCGTCCACCGCGCCGATCACCTGCACCGGCTTCTGGCCGGTGTTGGCATTGTCGAAATAGACCAGCGGCTTGCCATGCACTTCACGCATCAGCAGCGGGAAGTCGAGGCGGACGCGATCCCAGTCGGGGGCACCGCTGGGGCTTTCGATCGGGCGCGGCGTAGACAGGTTCATGCCACACCTGCCTCGGCCAACGCCTTGTCCAGACTGCGTGCCAGCTGCGCACGCAGTGCGTCCGGCAGGATCTTCAGCGGTTCGTGGCAGAACGCGGCACTGAGCAGTGCCTGCGCCTGTGCCTGCGGCAGGCCGCGCGAACGCAGGTAGAACAGCGCATTGGCGTCGAGCTGGCCGACGGTCGCGCCGTGCGCGGCCTTCACTTCATCGGCGTCGATCACCAGCGTCGGCTGGGTGTCGATCTCGGCATCGGCCGACAGCAGCAGGTTCTTGTTGGACAGGTTCGCGTCGGTGCCATCGGCGCCTTCGCGGATCTGGATGCCACCATGGAACACCACGCGGCTGCGGTTGGCGGCGACACCGCGCCACAGCAGTTCGCAGGCGGTATCGCGTGCGATGTGGTCGATACCCAGGCGGGTTTCGACGTGGCGGCGGCCATTGCCAAGCAGCACGCCGTTGGCGGTCAGCTGGGCATTGTCGCCTTCCAGGCGCACGTTCAGTTCATGGCGGCTGAGCGCGGCGCCCAGCTCCAGGTCCACGCGGTGGTACTGCGCATCGCGCGCCAGCACGGCGTCGGTGCGCAGGAAGCTGGTCTGGCGCGCGCTGCCGGCCTGCACGCGGGCGTGCTTGAGCACGGCGTCACGGGCGACGTGGGCATGCAGCACGGTGTTGTCCAGGTGGGCGGAGTCACCCACGCTGAAGCGATGCTCGACCACGCCCAGGCTGGCGCCGGCACGCAGTTCGATCAGGTGACGGTGGTGCCAGGCCAGATCGGTGTCGCCAGCGACGCTGGCGAATACCAGCTGCAGCGGCGTTTCGACCTGTACGCCTTCATCCACGCGCAGCACTACGCCCTCATCGGCCAGCGCGGCGTTGAGGCGGGCGAAGATCTCTTCGCTGCGCTCGTAGCGGCGGCCAAGGAAACGCGCGGCGTCTTCGCCGGCGGCCAGTGCGGCCGACAGCGGCTGCAGCTGCACGCCGGCCGGCAGGGCCTGCACGTCGCTCAGTGCGGCATCCAGGCGGCCGTTGACGAACACCAGGCGCGGCGCCGGGATGTCGTCCAGCAGGGCGGCGTCCAGCGCCGGGCCCTGCAGCGGTGTCGCAGCGAACGCACGGCGTTCCAGCTGCCGCAGCGAGGTGTACTTCCAGGCTTCGTTGCGTGCGGCCGGCAGGCCGTCACGCAGGGCCGCATCCAGCACTTCGCGGCGCGCATCGCTGCCGCAGAAGGCCTGGGCCATCGAATCAAGCAGGGCGCTCATCAGACCGCCGCCTCGGGCACGACCCGGTCCTTCAGGAAATCATAGCCGTGCGCTTCCAGCTCCAGTGCCAGCTCCGGGCCGCCACTTTTGACGATGCGGCCATCGGCCAGCACGTGCACCACGTCCGGCTTGATGTAGTCCAGCAGGCGCTGGTAGTGGGTGATGACCAGGAACGAGCGATCAGCAGCGCGCAGTGCGTTGACACCATCGGCCACGCTCTTCAGTGCATCGATGTCCAGGCCCGAGTCGGTTTCGTCCAGGATCGCCAGCTTCGGTTCCAGCACGGCCAGCTGGAAGATCTCGTTGCGCTTCTTCTCGCCACCGGAGAAGCCTTCGTTGACGCCACGGTGCAGCAGTTCGTCCTTCAGGTGCAGTACGGCCAGCTTCTGGCGCACCAGCTTGAGGAACTGCATGGAATCGAGTTCCTCCTCACCGCGTGCCTTGCGCTGGGCGTTCAGTGCCGCGCGCAGGAAGTAGGTGTTGTTCACGCCCGGGATCTCCACCGGGTACTGGAACGCCAGGAACAGGCCGGCAGCGGCGCGCGCTTCCGGGTCCTGCTCCAGCAGGTCGACGCCGTCGAACTGCACGCTGCCTTCGGTCACGTCGTAGCCGTCGCGGCCGGCCAGGACATTGCCCAGGGTGGACTTGCCGGCGCCGTTCGGGCCCATGATGGCGTGCACCTTGCCCGGCTGGACGTCCAGCGACAGGCCCTTGAGGATTTCCTTGTCGCCGATGCGGGCGTGGAGGTTTTCGATCTTCAGCATGGTGGGGATTTCCGTGGGGCGGGCCGCGGCCCGCCGGTAAAGAGAATGCGTTTGCGAGGGGCAGGGGCGGGCGGTCAGCCCACCGAACCTTCCAGCGAGACTTCCAGCAGCTTCTTGGCTTCCACCGCGAACTCCATCGGCAGTTCGCGGAACACCTGCTTGCAGAAGCCGTCGACGATCATCGACACCGCGTCTTCCTGGCTGATGCCACGGGCGCGGCAGTAGAACAGCTGGTCGTCGGAGATCTTGGAGGTGGTGGCCTCGTGCTCGACGGTGGCGCCCGGGTTCTTCACCTCGATGTAGGGGAAGGTGTGGGCGCCGCACTGCTTGCCGATCAGCAGCGAATCGCACTGGGTGTAGTTGCGCGCGCCATCGGCGTTGCGGTCCACCCGCACCAGGCCGCGGTAGGTGTTCTGGCCACGGCCGGCACTGATGCCCTTGCTGACGATCTTGCTCTTGGTGCGCTTGCCAACGTGGATCATCTTGGTGCCGGTGTCGGCCTGCTGGCGGTGATGGGTCAGCGCCACGGAGTGGAACTCACCGACCGAGTCGTCGCCCAGCAGCACGCAGGACGGGTACTTCCAGGTGATCGCCGAGCCGGTTTCGACCTGGGTCCAGGTGACCTTGCTGCGCGCGCCACGGCATTCGGCACGCTTGGTGACGAAGTTGTAGATGCCGCCGACGCCGTTCTCGTCGCCCGGGTACCAGTTCTGCACGGTGGAATACTTGATCTCCGCATCTTCCAGCGCGACCAGCTCGACCACGGCGGCGTGCAGCTGGTTCTCGTCGCGCATCGGCGCGGTGCAGCCTTCCAGGTAGGACACGTAGGCCTTGTCCTCGCACACGATCAGGGTGCGCTCGAACTGGCCGGTATGGCCGGCATTGATGCGGAAGTACGTGCTCAGTTCCATCGGGCAGCGCACGCCCTTGGGAATGAACACGAAGCTGCCATCGGAGAACACTGCCGAGTTGAGCGCGGCGAAGTAGTTGTCGCCCACCGGCACCACGGTGCCCAGGTACTGGCGGACCAGCTCCGGGTGCTCCTTGATGGCCTCGGACATCGAGCAGAAGATGATGCCCTTCTCGGCCAGTTCCTTGCGGAAGGTGGTACCGACCGACACCGAGTCGAACACCGCATCCACCGCCACGCCGGCCAGCTTGGCGCGCTCGTGCAGCGGCACGCCCAGCTTGTCGTAGGTGTCCAGAAGCTCCTTGGGCACGTCATCCAGCGAGGCGTACTTCGGGCCCTTCGGCGCGGAGTAGTAGCTGAGCGCCTGCAGGTCGATCGGGGCGATCTCCAGCTTGGCCCAGTCCGGCATCGGCATGGTCAGGAAGTGACGGTAGGCGTCCAGGCGCCACTGCGTCATCCACTCCGGCTCATCCTTCTTGGCCGACAGGGCACGGATGGTGTCCTCGTCCAGGCCCGGCGGCAGGGAGTCCGATTCGATCTCGGTGATGAAGCCGGCCGAATACTTGCGGCCGAGCTGCTCGTGGATCTCGCGGTTGGGGGTGTCGTCGTGGGCGACGTTTTCGATGGTTTCGGTGGCCATGGGGGGCTGCCTACGGATCAGGAGACGACGTCGACAGCGATGGTGCGGCGCTGTTCGTCATCGGCAAGGGGGAGAGGGGGCAGGATCTGGGCGAGGGTGACATCGCGCAGGGCCTCGGAAACCACGTCGTTGATCAGCCGCCAGCTGCTGCGCGCGCCGCACTTGGGCGCCATGCCACACTGGTGGTGGTCGTGGCTGCATTCGGTCAGGGCCAGCGGCCCTTCCATCGCTTCGACCACTTCGAACAGCGAGATCTCGATGGCCGGGCGGGTCAGGCGGTAGCCGCCACGCACGCCGCGCAGGCCTTCCACCAGGCCGGCCTGGGCCAGCGGCTTGAGTACCTTGCTGACGGTGGGCGGCTCCAGACCGGTGAATTCGGCCAGCTCGGTGGCACTGAGCACCTCGCCCGGACGGGCGGCGAGCACGGTCAGTACGACGGTGGCGTAATCGGTGAGTTTGGTGACGCGCAACATGGGGATGCGAGTGGTTCTTAAAGCGGACTGAAATTGTACGCTTTTCTTCGCCGCCATCCAACCCGGGCATTCAGCCGGCGCTGGGGCCGGGACGGGAGAACACACCGGGGCCGTTGCCAGGGCGCAATGCTGCGCCAACGGGGTGATTTTCGCAATCACCCGGAATGGGCGAGAATCAACGTTCCTTTCGCTGCAGACTTCCCTTGCCGATGCCCAAGAAGATCCAAGCCCGCAAGTCCGCCATCCACGGCAACGGTGTGTTTTCCGTGGCCCCGATCAAGCAGGGCGAGCGCGTGATCCAGTACAAGGGCCTGCTGCGCAGCCACGGCGACGTTGATGCCGATGACAGCGGCGACGTTGAAAGTGGCCATACCTTCCTGTTCACCCTCAATGACGACTGGGTGATCGATGCCAACTACAAGGGCAACGACGCGCGCTGGATCAACCACAGCTGCGACCCGAACTGCGAGGCAGTGATCGAGGAAGGCGAGGACGGCGACAGCCGTGGCGACAAGGTGTTCATCGAGGCGCTGCGCGATATCAAGGCCGGTGAGGAACTGACCTACAACTACGGCATCACCCTGGCCGAGCGTCATACCGCCAAGCTGAAGAAGATCTGGGAGTGCCGCTGCGGCTCGCCCAAGTGCACCGGCACCATGCTGCAGCCCAAGCGCTGACCGGTACCGGGGACTGCCGGCCACTGGCCGGCACTACCCGGAGGCTCTCCACCTGCCGTGCACGGCAGGGTCACCGCCGTGCAAGGGCCGTTCTTCCATTCTGTCGGCTCCCCCAACCGGAGTGCACCCATGGCAGAGCGATTGAAGGGCAAGCAGATTGCCATCCTGGCCACCCACGGCTTCGAACAGTCCGAATTGACCGAACCCAAGCGGCTGCTGGAAGCCGAGGGCGCGCGCGTCAGCGTGGTGTCGCCCGCAAAGGAGGCGACGATCAAGGGCTGGAAGGAGAAGAACTGGGGCGACGCCGTCGCGGTGGACATTCCGCTGGATGAAGCGGATCCGGCACGCTTCGATGCCTTGGTCCTGCCCGGAGGCGTCATCAATCCGGACACGCTGCGTACCGACGAGGTTGTACTCGGCTTCATCCGGGCAGTGGATGAAGCCGGCAAGCCTGTGGCGGCCATCTGCCACGGCCCGTGGTTGCTGATCAACAGCGGCCTTGCTGAGGGGCGCGACGTGACGTCCTGGCCGTCCCTGCAGCAGGATCTGGTCAACGCAGGTGCGAAATGGCGCGATACCGCGGTTGTGATCGATGGAAACCTGATCACCAGCCGCAAGCCGGACGACATTCCCGCCTTCAGTGAGGCGGTGGTCAAGGTACTTGCCGCCTGATGCGCTACGGGTAGTGCCGGCCAGCGGCCGGCACTACCTCATTTACCCAGCACGCCTGCCGGCACCAGGTTGCCCAGGTTCTGGTTGAAGGTGACCACCAGCTTGCCGTTCTTCACCTGTGCCGACTGCACCTGCAGTGCGCCGAGCAAGCCGGCCACGGCCGGGTCCAGCTTGTAGATCGGTTCGCGCTGGGCGTAGTCGCTCAGCCAGGCATTGAGCAGGCCGCGGGTGCGCGAATCGAGGCGACCGCCCTGGTTGGCCGGGGTGAAGTCATCCACGCTCGGCTGCTGCAGGTGGAAGCCCTGGGTCTGCGCGTCGTAGCGCAGGCCGCTGCTGAGCTTCACCGTTCCCAGCTTGGACGGGTTGCCACCGGCGGTGGCCAGTGCGACGTCCATGCCCAGGTTCAACCGTTCGCCGGCCGGAAGGCTCAGCTGCGGATGGCTCATGGTCAGGGCGATCAGGCCCCCCAGGGCGTCCTGGGTGCGCGGGAAGCTGCCATCGAGGTACTGCTGCACGTCGCTGGCACCGACCGACAGTTCGCGGCCGGAAATGGAAGGGGCGGCCTGGGCGCCGATCGCAGCAGCGATCAGCACGGTGGAGGCCGCGAGGCGGGTCATCAGGGAACGCAGGCGCATGGCGGTGACCGGTGAATGCGGAATGGATGGACCAAAGAGTAGCCTTGCCGGCTGAATCGCGCGTGCATGCCGCTGCAACGGTTCAGTCCAGCGATGGCCGCAGTTGCGCCGACTGGATCTGCCAGGCGCGGCCATCGCTGCTGGGCTGCACGCGGTACCAGCCGCCGAAGCGGAAGGTGCCCTCAGCGGTCACCGCGCGGATCTGCACCGGAACCTCCAGCAGCTGCGGTGGCTGGTGACCGTCGCGCGCGACCGGCAGTTCGCTGGTCAGGCGCAGGCTGCGCACGTCCGTGAGCTGGCGCAATGCGGCATCGTCGGCGCGTCGTGCATCGCTGGGCGGGAAGGTCCATGCGGCGTCGATGGCCTTGCGATCGCGATTGAGCAGGGCCATGACATAGGCATTGAGCATTCCCGCCGGCAGCTCGGCCTCGGCCGCGACGGCGGCAAACAGGGGATCGACATCGATGGCCTGCACGGCCGCTGCATCGCCTTCTGCGGCGGCCTGTGGCTTCGCGCGGGCAGCCGCCTCGGCGGTGGCCGGCGGAGCGGCATCCGCAGGATGAGGTTGCGATGGCGGCCGGGAACAGGCCAGCAGCACCAGCGGTGCGATCAGTATCAGGAACCTGCGCATGTCTGCCTCCTCCCCGAGGCGAACGGAAGGAGGCAGTGTATCGGCTGTGCCGCGATCAGCGGGAGGAGGGCAGCTGTTCCAGTGCATCCAGCGCCGGCAGCACCTGCGCGGCGATGGCGGCCAGGGCATGGCCTTCGGTTTCGGCGTGGCGCTGCACGATGTCGCGCAGCAGCTGGGTGGCGATCACCAGGGTCGCGCGCTCGTCGCCGCTGATGCCTGCGGTGCGCGGCGCCGCTTCCAGCAGGCGCATCAGGTCGCGGCTGGCGCGATGTTCCAGTTCGATGGTGCAGCGCCCGGTGCACTGCAACCCGTCCTTTTCGATGGGGGTCACCGAGATCCGGTAGCGGGTGGAGGGGCTGGCCATGAGGGGACGCTCGCCGTAGCTGTGGAGGATGTGCCCACCTTAGGCAAGGCCGTGCCCGGCGGCGATGGCCGGGGCTGCACGCAGTGTTCCACCCGGAACGTTCCGGGGCCGCAACGGACCACGCCCAGCCAATGGCGACGGGCCTGTACGCGCATTCCCGGGAATGCGGCAACGCTGTGTTGCGGGCTGTGGTCGGGACAAAAAAAACGGGACGGCCAGAGCCGTCCCGTCGGAATCCGCGTTGGGGCGCGCGCTTACAGCGCGGCGTCCTTCAGCTTCTTCAGCGGACGCACCTTCAGCTTGGTGGTGGCCGGCTTGGCAGCGAACCACTGCTCTTCCTTGGTGAACGGGTTGATGCCCTTGCGCTTCGGCTTGGCCGGCACATTGACGGTGGTGATCTTCAGCAGGCCCGGCAGGGTGAACGAGCCAGCGCCCTTCTTGTGCACCGAGGAGGCGACGGCGCTTTCCAGCGAGGCCAGCACAGCGCGGACGTCCTTGGCGATGACGCCGGAGGCTTCAGCGATGTGTGCAACCAGGCCGGACTTGGTCAGCACTTCCTTGATCGGCTTCGGAGCGGCCGGCTTGGCGGCTGCCTTCGTCGCGACTTTCTTCACTGCCTTCTTCGGGGCAGCCTTCTTAGCGGTCTTTGCCATGGTTTCCTGTTCCGTGAACGGTTGGTTGTTTGGTCGGCGCCGAACCCCGTCGGCAAGCGCAATGTAGGGCAACTCTCGGGCGCCGCCAATAGCCCGAAGCGCGGAAAGTGCATGTTTTTTCATATCCAGGCCGATTCAGTACATGGCCGGCAGTGGGGGATGGGGGTGTGGCAGCGCGCGCGATGGCCCGCGCCCGCCCATCGTCGGAATGCGCGAAACCACTGAAAACAAGAGGGAAATGCGTTTCCGGTTGGCGAGGAAGTGTCCACGCGCCGGGTTCGGAAGACGACCTCCAGCGTGCGTCGGAGCGACGCAGGGCTAACGCCTCCCGTGCGAGGGTGACCGTTCATCACCGTCACGCAGGAGCAGCACATGGGAATCTCGCGACACGCCACCGCGCACTGGGAAGGCGATCTGAAGTCGGGCAAGGGGCAGTTGAGCACGCCGCAGAGTGGCCTGCTGGACAAGACCCGCTACGGCTTCAACAGCCGTTTCGGCGACGAAAAGGGCACCAATCCGGAAGAGCTGATCGCTGCCGCGCACGCCGGTTGTTTCACCATGGCGCTGTCGGCCAAGCTCGGCGAAGCCGGCTTTACCCCGACCTCGCTGGATACCGAAGCCAAGGTCGATCTGTCGCTGGAAGGCGGCCCGCAGCTGTCGCAGATCCGGCTGAAGGTGAAGGCGGTGGTGCCGGGCATCGACGCCACGCAGTTCCGTGCGATTGCCGATGACGCCAAGCAGAACTGCCCGGTGTCCAAGGCACTGAGCGCCGTGCCGATCAGCCTGGAAGCCGAGCTGGGCTGAGCCGGCGCATCTGTAGAGCCGAGCCCAGGCTCGGCTTCTGCAGGTCCCGTGATCTGGCCGAAGAACAGCCGAGCGTGGGCTCGGCTCTACAGTGTCCCTTTACCAATCGATGGTGCCGGTGATGACGGTCTGCACCTGGCCGCCCGACCAGACCTCGCCGTCCTCGTCGACCAGCAGCGTCAGGCGCGCATCGTGGCCCACTTCGCGGCCCTGGCTGACTTCGAACGGTGCGCGGCCGCGCGGCAGCGCATCGCGCAGGTCCAGCCATGCGGCCAGCACGGCGTTGGCGGCGCCGGAGGCGGCGTCTTCGAAGCGGCGTCCATTGCCGACGAAGGCACGTACCGCCAGGTCGAAGCCCTCGCTGCCATCGCTGAAGGCATAGGCGAACACGCCCATGCTGTCGGTGGTCTCGGCCAGTGCGGCCACCGCATCCCAGTCCGGCTGCAGCGCGCGCAATGCGGCCTCATCGGCCACCTGCACCACCCACCAGCTGCGCCCGCCCTGCATGCGTGCCGGTGGCAGCGTGCCCAGCGGCCAGCCCTTCAGTGCGGCCTGCAGGCGAGGATCGGTCGCCTCGGCAGTCTCGGCCAGCTGCGCGCGCGGGGTGCGGATGGCGATGCGCTGCTGCGCGCCTTCACCGCTGACGCGCAGCGGCAGAGCACCGGCAATGCCGTCCTGCACCAGCACGCCCTCGACTGGTGTGGCGAGGCCCTTCTGAAGCACCGCATGCGCGGTACCGACGCTGGGGTGGCCGGCGAACGGCACTTCCTTCTGCGGGCTGAACATGCGCAGCCGGTAGCTGGCACCGGGTGCCTGCGGCGGAAACACGAAGGTGGTTTCGGGCAGCCGCGTCCAGCGGGCGATGGCCTGCATGCTGGTGTCATCCAGGCCCTCGGCATCGAGTACCACGGCCAGCGGGTTGCCGGCGCCGGCGCGCGGGGAGAACACGTCCAGCTGCAGGAAACGGCGGGTGGTCATAGGGGGCAAACTCCGTAAAACGAGAGGGGATACGGTAGCGCCGGGCCATGCACGGCGTCCGTGTGCGGCGTTCGCCGGGCGTGGCCCGACGCTACCAACGGATGCTGCCGTCGATCACGCACTGCACCTGGCCGCCGATCCACACCGTGCCCTGCGCGTCGACCTGCACCTGCACGCGGCCATCGCGGCCCACTTCGCGGCCCTGGCTGGCCACGTAGCGGCCTTCTCGGCCGGGCAGGGCATCGCGCTGCCGCAGCCAGGCGCCGATCAGCGCATTGGCGCTGCCGGTCACCGGGTCTTCGGGTACGGCGGCCGCGTCAGCGGGGCAGAAGGCGCGCACCACGCGGGCGTGGTCGTCGCCGGGCTCGTCGGCGAACACGGCCAAGCCAGTAGCGTCGGTGGCCAAGCTCCAGTCGCGCAGGGCCGCCATGTCTGGCGCCAGTCCGCGCACGGCGGCGGCGTCGCGCAGCGGCAGCAGCCACCAGCGTGCACCGTTGTCCCACAGTTCGGGTACGTGCCCACAGGCAGCCAGCGCCAGCAGCTCCTTCGGCGCGGCGTCCGCGCTGGTGTCCAGTTGCCGCGCCGGGGGGCTGGCCAGCTGGATCTGCAGTGCCACGGCCGGACCGCTCACCCGTACCGGCAGCAACCCCGCCGCGCATTGCTGCAACAGGGCGCCGTCGCGCGGTTGCGCCAAGCCGCAGGTCACCGCCGCCCAGGCGGCGCCGACGCTGGGGTGGCCGGCAAACGCCAGCTCGCGGGTCGGGGTGAAAATGCGGATGTGGTAGTCGGCGCCCGGCGTGCTGGGGCGCAGGAAGAACACCGTCTCGGACAGGTTCAGCCAAGCGGCAAGGGCCTGCATCTGGCTACTTGAGAGCCCGTCGGCGTCCAGGATGACGCCCAGTGGGTTGCCGGTGCCGGGGCGGGGGGCGAAGACATCGAGCTGCAGGTAACGGAGGACGGCCATCTACGGTGATATTGCGCTTAGAATCAAAGGTTCCGCCCCCGAGGGCGGCTTCCCCACATTCTACATAGCCAATCCATGTCAGCTTCCCCCCTTGTCGATCGTTGGATCGTACTGAAGTTCGGCGGCACCTCGGTGTCGCGTCGTCATCGCTGGGACACGATCGGGAAGCTGGCGAAAAAACGTGCGGAAGAGACCGGCTCGCGCGTGCTGGTAGTGGTGTCGGCGCTGTCCGGGGTCACCAACGAACTGACCGCGATCGCCGATGGCGCGCCGGACAGCCGTGATCGCGTGGCGGCGCTGGTCGAGCGCCACGAGGGCTTCCTGCTTGAACTGGGCCTGGGCCGCGATGTGCTGGCCGAGCGCCTGGCGGCGCTGCAGGGCCTGCTCGACGACGCGCGTGCGGCCACCCGTCCGCTGGACTGGCAGGCCGAAGTGTTGGGCCAGGGCGAGCTGTTGTCCTCCACCCTGGGCGCGGCCTACCTGCACGCCTCGGGCCTGGACATGGGCTGGATGGATGCCCGCCAGTGGCTGGATGCGATGCCGCCGCAGCCGAACCAGAGCGACTGGTCGCAGCGCCTGTCGGTGAACTGCCAGTGGCGTGCCGATGCGGAGTGGATGCAGCGCTTCCGCGCGCAGCCGACCCGCCTGCTGATCACCCAGGGCTTCATTTCGCGGCATGCCGATGGCGGCACCGCCATCCTCGGCCGCGGTGGCTCGGATACCTCGGCGGCGTACTTCGGTGCGCTGCTCGGCGCCAGCCGCGTGGAGATCTGGACCGATGTGCCGGGCATGTTCAGCGCCAACCCGAAGGATGTGCCGGACGCGCGCCTGCTGACCCGCCTGGACTATTACGAAGCACAGGAAATCGCCACCACCGGCGCCAAGGTGCTGCACCCGCGCTCGATCAAGCCGTGCCGCGATGCCGGCGTGCCGATGGCCATCCTCGATACCGAGCGCCCGGAACTGCCGGGTACCAGCATCGACGGCAGCGCCGCACCGGTGCCGGGGGTGAAGGCGATCAGCCGCCGCAACGGCATCGTGCTGGTGTCGATGGAAGGCATCGGCATGTGGCAGCAGGTCGGCTTCCTGGCCGATGTGTTCAACCTGTTCAAGAAGCATGGCCTGTCGGTGGACCTGATCGGTTCGGCCGAGACCAACGTCACCGTGTCGCTGGACCCGTCCGAGAACCTGGTCAACACCGATGTGCTGGCCGCGCTGTCGGCCGACCTGTCGCAGATCTGCAAGGTGAAGGTGATCGTGCCGTGCGCGGCGATCACCTTGGTCGGCCGTGGCATGCGCTCGCTGCTGCACAAGCTGTCGGACGTGTGGGCCACCTTCGGCCGCGAGCGCGTGCACATGATCTCGCAGTCGTCCAACGACCTGAACCTGACCTTCGTCATCGACGAAGCCGATGCCGATGGCCTGTTGCCGGTGCTGCACGCCGAGCTGATCGACAGCGGTGCGATGCCGGTGGAAGAGACCGAGGTGTTCGGCCCGCGCTGGCGCGAAATCGCCGGCACCGTGCGCCCGCGTGGCACGCCGTGGTGGCGGGGCCAGCGTGCCCACCTGTTGCAGCTGGCTGATGCCGGTACGCCGCGCTACGTCTACCACCTGCCGACGGTGCGCGCCCGCGCCCGCGCGCTGGCCGCGATCAAGCCGATCGACCAGCGCTACTACGCGATCAAGGCCAACAGCCACCCGGCCATCCTGCAGCTGCTGGAAGCCGAAGGTTTCGGCTTGGAGTGCGTGTCTCACGGCGAGCTGAAGCATGTGTTCCAGCACCTGCCGGAACTGTCGCCCAAGCGCGTGCTGTTCACCCCCAGCTTCTGCCCGCGCAGCGAGTACGAGGCGGCGTTCGCGCTGGGCGTGACCGTGACCGTCGACAACGTCGAAGCGCTGCAGCGCTGGCCGGACCTGTTCCGCAACCGCGAACTGTGGCTGCGTGTCGACCTGGGCCGTGGCGAAGGCCACCACGCCAAGGTCCGCACCGGCGGCAAGGAGTCCAAGTTCGGCCTGCCGATCGCCCGCGTCGACGAGTTCGTGCGCGCGGCCACCGACCTGGGCAGCCGCGTGGTCGGCCTGCATGCGCACCTGGGCAGTGGCGTGGAGACCGCGCAGCACTGGCGCCTGATGTGCGATGAGCTGGCCGGTTTCGCCCGCCGCATCGGCAGCGTGCAGACCATCGACATCGGTGGCGGACTGCCGATTCCGTATTCCGCCGAGGACGAGCCGTTCGACCTGGATGCCTGGGCCGCCGGCCTGGCCGAGGTCAAGTCGCTGCACCCGGCGTTCCGGCTTGCGATCGAGCCGGGCCGCTACCTGGTGGCCGAGTCCGGTGTGCTGCTGACCCATGTCACCCAGGTGGTGGAAAAGGAGGGCGTGCGCCGCGTCGGCCTGGATGCCGGCATGAATGCACTGATGCGCCCGGCGCTGTACGACGCCTGGCACGACATCGAGAACCTCAGCCGCCAGGGCGGTTACGCCGAAGCGGCATTCGATGTGGTCGGCCCGATCTGCGAATCCAGCGATGTGTTCGGCAAGCGCCGCAAGCTGCCGGTGTCGACCGCGCCGGACGATGTGATGCTGATCGCCGATGCCGGTGCCTACGGCTATTCGATGGCCAACACCTACAACCAGCGGATGCTGCCGCGCGAAGACGTGATCGAATGATCGCCGCGCGCGCCCTGCACCCGCCCACCGACACGCCCCGCGCCCTCGCGCGGGCCCGTGCCTGACCGGATACACCATGACTGCTTTCGACAAACACCAGGTTTCCCGCTTCCGCTTCGTCCGCTGCGAATTCGCTGCGGAAACCGGCGTGGCCAAGCTGGTCTACGCCTTCGATGACGGCCCGGAGATGTTGGAAACCATCACCGTGCCGGGCGCCCCGTTCGTGCTGGACGAGGCGCGCGCGGCCGCCGTGCAGCGTGCGCTGCAGCTGCTGCACCTGATTGCCGGTGTCAGCTACTACAAGGCCGGCGTGCCGGAGACGGTCAGCATCGACAGCTATGCCATCGATGCCGATACCGCAGCGCTGGTGGAGACGGTCTACCTCAATGGCCTGGGCGAGTTCGCCTACCGCAACGGCCTGAACCTGCGCGGGCGTTTCCGCCTGCCGGTGCAGGGCGAAGCGGTGCAGGCACCAGTGCTGGGCCTGCAGCCGCACGCACTGGTGGCGATCGGCGGCGGCAAGGATTCGCTGGTCAGCATCGAAGCGCTGCGCCGTGCCGGCGTGGACGAAACGGTGACCTGGATCGGTGGTTCGCAACTGATCCGTGCCTGCGCCGAGCGCACCGGCCTGCCGATCCTGAACCTGGGCCGCGCGCTGGCGCCGGAACTGTTCGAGCTCAACCGCCAGGGCGCCTGGAACGGCCATATCCCGGTCACCGCGGTGAACTCGGCGATCATGGTGCTGGCCGCGCTGCTGCAGGGCGTGGACCAGGTGGTGTTCTCCAACGAACGTTCGGCCAGCTACGGCAGCCAGATTCCGGGCACCGGCGAAGTGAATCACCAGTGGTCCAAGGGCTGGGCGTTCGAGCAGGCGTTCGGCAGCCATGTGCAGGCGCACGTCGCGGCGGACCTGCAGTACTACTCGCTCCTGCGCCCGATGTCCGAGCTGGCGGTGGCCCGCCAGTTCGCCAAGACCGATTTCTACGACGCGCATTTCTCCAGCTGCAACCGCAACTTCCACATCCTCGGCGAGCGCCCGGTGAACCGCTGGTGCGGCGTCTGCCCGAAGTGCCATTTCGTGTTCCTGGCGTTGGCTCCGTTCATGCCGAAGACGCGCCTGGTGCGCATCTTCGGCCGCAATCTGCTGGACGATGCCGAACAGGCCGGTGGCTTCGACGCGCTGCTGGAATTCCAGGACCACAAGCCGTTCGAGTGCGTGGGCGAAGGCCGCGAATCGCGTGCGGCGATGGCGACCCTGGCGCAGCGCCCGGAGTGGAAGGAGGACGTGCTGGTAAAGCGCTTCTGCAATGAGATCCAGCCGCAGCTGGATGCCGCCGAACTGGAACTGGCACCGCTGCTGCAGCTGCAGGGCGAGCACCGCGTTCCGGCTGCGCTGTGGGAACGGGTGCGTGAAGATTTCGAAGCTTGAGGGAAAGCGCGTTGCGCTGTGGGGCTGGGGCCGTGAGGGCCGCGCCGCGTTTGCGGTGCTGCGTGAGCGCCTGCCAACGCTTGGCCTGAGCCTGTTCTGCCCGGCCGCTGAAGCCGAAGCCGCGCGTGCGGAAACGCAGGGCGCGCTGCAGGTGCTTGGCGAACCCTCGGCCGAAGCGCTGGCCGCGTTCGATGTGGTGATCAAGTCGCCCGGCATCAGCCCTTACCAGCCGATCGCGCTGGCGGCGGCAGAGCAGGGCACCACCTTCATCGGCGGCACCGCGCTGTGGTTTGCCGAACACGCGGCCGACGACGGCATCGTGCACGACACCGTGTGCGTGACCGGTACCAAGGGCAAGAGCACCACCACCGCCTTGGTCGCGCACCTGCTGCGTGCCGCCGGCCATCGCACCGGCCTGGTCGGCAACATCGGCCTGCCGTTGCTGGAAGTGCTGGATCCGCAGCCCGCGCCCGCGTACTGGGCGGTGGAACTGTCCAGCTACCAGACCGGCGAAGTGGCGCGCAGTGGCGCCCGCCCGCAGGTGGCCGTGGTGCTGAACCTGTTCCCGGAACACCTGGACTGGCACGGCAGCGAACAGCGCTACATCGAGGACAAGCTGCGGCTGGTGACCGAAGCCGCGCCGCGCATTGCCGTGCTCAACGCGGCCGATCCGCACCTGGCCGGGCTGTCGTTGCCTGCCAGCGAGGTGGTCTGGTTCAACCAGCCGCAGGGCTGGCATATGCGCGGTGACATCGTGCACCGTGGCGAGCAGCCCGTGTTCGATACCCGCAACACGCCGCTGCCGGGCCGCCACAACCGCGGCAACCTGTGCGCAGTGCTGGCCGCGCTGGAAGCGCTGGGCCTGGATGCGGTGGCGCTGGCACCGGCGGTGCAGGATTTCCGCCCGCTGCCGAACCGCCTGCAGCGCATCGGCGTGGCCGATGGCCTGACCTACGTCAACGATTCGATCAGCACCACGCCGCATGCCAGCCTGGCCGCGCTGGAGTGCTTCGCCGGGCAGCGCATCGCGCTGCTGGTGGGCGGGCATGACCGCGGCCTGGACTGGACCGATTTCATGCAGCACATGGCGCACGACGTGCCGCCGGTGGAGATTGTGACCATGGGCAGCAACGGCCCGCGCATCCACGCGATGCTGCAGCCGCTGGCCGATGCCGGTCGCTTCGGCCTGCACGCCGCCGGCGACCTGCCCGAGGCGATGGCGCTTGCACGCGCGGCGCTGGGTGCGCAGGGCGGGGTGGTGCTGCTGTCGCCGGGCGCGCCCAGTTTTGGTGCCTACCGCGATTACGTGGCGCGTGGTCGCCATTTCGCCGAACTGGCCGGATTCGACCCGGACAGCATCAGCGCGATTCCCGGGCTGGGTATCGCTTGAAGGTAGTGCCGGCCGCTGGCCGGCAACCTCCGGAGACATTCATCCACGCATGGCGTGGATCTACTGCAGGGCCGAGCCCACGCCCGTCGCCGTTTGTAGAGCCGAGCCCATGCTCGGCTGGGTTTCAATCGTCGTCCTGATCGATGAACGCGTAATCGCGATCAATCAGCTGCTGCAGGTACGCATCGAAGCTCGGTGCGATCACCGCGTAGCTGTCCGGATCGTGCAGGTAGCGCACCACCTGGCCGACGGTGCCGCCCGGTGCCGGATCGAAATCCAGATACAGCATCGAGGTGCCACCGTTGTTCATGCAGTGCGAGAAACACAGCCGGCGGCTCATCGGCAGATCCGCATCGATGCCCTCGCCGAGAATCTCCGGTTCGTCATCCAGCCACTCTTCGTAGATGGAACGGATGCTGTCGTCCCACCGCTGCTGGTCCTCGAAGATCTGCGCGACCGATCGCAGGTAGTACGGATAGCCGCCGTCCTCGACATCCGAGCCGAGCATCAGCACGCAGACCTTGCCCGCGGGGTACTCCCGGTAGTGGGTGCCATCCACGCGCGACAGCAGCTCCACCAGGCTGCCCGGCACCTGCGGCCACTGCACACGCAGGCGCTGCAGGTCTTCGGCGCTGGCGCCCTGCACGTGGGCCCACTGCGGGGCATCCTCGGCAGGCAAACGCGGGATCAGGCCAGACAGAAAGCGATCAACAAGATTCATGCGAAAAAAGGGGACGGAGGGGATTAAGTCGTATCCAACCACACCTGCGTCACGCCGCCAATGCAGAATGCGACGCGGGAGGGGCGATTACGGCTTAATCCCCTCCGTCCCCTTTTTCTTGCGGAGCAGGCGCATGAATCGTTGGCGATGCGGTGTGGCGATGATCCTGGGGCTGGCGGCGATGCCGGCGTGGGCGGCGATGAAGACGCAGCCGGTGGAATGGAAGCACCAGGGCACGACCTTCAGTGGCGTGCTGGTCTATGACGACGGCGAGCATGACAAGCGCCCTGGCCTGGTGATGGTGCCGAACTGGAAGGGCGTGAACGAATCGGCCATCGAGAAGGCCAAGCAGCTGGCCGGTGACGACTATGTGGTGCTGGTGGCCGATGTCTACGGCAAGGGTGTGCGGCCGAAGACCGATGCCGAGGCCGGGCCGGTGGCGACCAAGCTGCGCAATGACCGGCCGCTGCTGCGCGCACGCGCGCTGGAGGCGGTGAACGTGCTCAAGGCGCAGGCCGGCAAGGTGCCGCTGGATGCCAGCCGGATCGGCGCGGTGGGCTTCTGCTTTGGCGGCACCACGGTGCTGGAACTGGCTCGCGCCGGTGCGCCATTGGCCGGTGTGGTCAGCCTGCATGGGGGGCTGGGTTCGCCGCTGCCGGCGCAGGCCGGTGGCACGCACCCGTCGGTACTGGTGCTCAATGGTGCCGATGACAAGAGCGTGACCGCCGAAGACATCGCCGGTTTCCAGAAGGAAATGAACGCGGCCAAGGTCGACTGGGAATTCACCAACTACAGCGGCGCGGTGCACTGCTTTGCGGAGCGTGATGCCAACAGCCCGCCGGGCTGCCAGTACAACGAACGGGCGGCCAAGCGCGCATGGAAGGCGCTGGATGAGTTCTTCGAGGAGCGGTTCCGGTAAACAAAGGCGTGCCGACCAAGGTTGGCACCCACCGATGTTCCAGTGCCGACCAATGGTCGGCATCCACCCACAGCCACGGTAGGTGCCGACCGTTGGTCGGCACACCTCAACCGATCAATGCGAGCGCTGCACCGCGTAGCGGGCCAGGCCGCGCAGGGCGGCGACCGCGTCGTTGTCGCCCAGGCCATCGAGCGCGCGCTCGGCGGCTTCGGCATATTCCTCGGCACGCGCGCGGCTGTACTCCAGGCCGCCGGTAGCACGGATCGCAGCCAGCACTTCCGGCATCGCCGAGGCATCACCGTCCTGCACGATGGTGCGCAGGCGCTCACGGGTGGCGTCGTCGGAGTGCGCCATCGCGTGGATCAGCGGCAGCGTCGCCTTGCCTTCGGCCAGATCATCGCCCAGGTTCTTGCCCAGCTCGTCGGCGTTGGCCGAGTAGTCCAGCACGTCATCGGCGATCTGGAATGCGTAGCCCAGGTGCATGCCGTAGTCGAACAGGGCCTGCTGGGTGGTTTCGTCCACACCGCTGGCCAGCGCGCCCAGGCGGGTGCCGGCGGCGAACAGCACCGCGGTCTTGCGCTCGATCACGCGCAGGTACGCGGCTTCATCGGTATCGGGGTTGTGCACGTGCAGCAGCTGCAGCACCTCACCCTCGGCGATGCGGTTGGTGGCATCGGCCAGGATCTGCATCACCGACATGCGCTCCAGCTCGACCATCAGCTGGAAGCTGCGCGAGTACAGGAAGTCGCCGACCAGCACGCTCGGCGCGTTGCCCCACAGCGCGTTGGCGGTGCTGCGGCCACGCCGCAGGCTGGATTCGTCCACCACGTCGTCGTGCAGCAGGGTGGAGGTATGGATGAATTCGATGATCGCCGCCAGCTGGTGGTGGTCCGCGCCGACGTTGCCGACCGCGCGGCCGGCCAGCATGACCAGCATCGGGCGCAGGCGCTTGCCGCCGGCGGAAATGATGTGATCGGCGATCTGGTTGATCAGCACGACGTCCGAGGACAGCCGGCGCCGGATCAGGGCGTCGACGGCGGCCATGTCGGCCGCAGCAAGCGACTGGATCTGGGGCAGGCCCAGGGCGGGACGGGTGTCTTCGGTGATGGTCATGCGATCAGGCTTTCAGGCTCACCACTGATTATAGGCGCTGGCCGTGAATTCGGGCGCAAACCGGGCGGGCCGGCGTCCGCGGCCCGGCCACGGCTGCCGCCTGCGTGAATACGTATGCAGGTTGCGCCATGCCCGGGAGGCCACCGCTAAGCTTGCCGGAACAGGATTTCGGCCCGCTTCCGGCGGGCGCTGCATGCCCGGAGGGGGGCTGTCGATGTCGCACTATCCATGGTGGCGCGGAGCCGTCATCTACCAGATCTATCCGCGCAGCTACCTCGATGCCAACGGCGACGGGGTGGGCGACCTGCCGGGCATCATCCAGCGCCTGGACCACATCGCCGCGCTGGGCGTGGACGCAATCTGGATCTCGCCGTTCTTCAAGTCCCCCATGGCCGACTTCGGCTACGACATCGCCGACTACCGCGACGTCGACCCGCTGTTCGGCAACCTGGATGACTTCGACCGGCTGCTGGCCAAGGCCCACGGCCTGGGCCTGAAAGTGATGATCGACCAGGTGCTGAGCCACACGTCGATCGAACATGCGTGGTTTCGTGAGAGCCGCCAGGACCGCAGCAACCCGAAGGCGGACTGGTACGTCTGGGCCGACCCGCGCGAGGACGGCACCCCGCCCAACAACTGGCTGTCGCTGTTCGGCGGCGGTGCCTGGCAGTGGGAGCCGCGCCGTGAGCAGTACTACCTGCACAACTTCCTGGTCGACCAGCCGGACCTGAACTTCCACCACCCGGACGTGCAGCAGGCGACCCTGGACAACGTGCGCTTCTGGCTGGACCGCGGCGTGGATGGCTTCCGCCTGGATGCGATCAACTTCTGCTTCCATGACGCGCAGCTGCGCGACAACCCGGCCAAACCGGCGGAGAAGCGCTTCGGCCGCGGCTTCAGCCCGGACAATCCGTACGCCTACCAGTACCACTACTACAACAACACCCAGCCTGAGAACCTGCCGTTCCTGGAGCGCCTGCGCGCGCTGCTGGACGAGTATCCGGGGGCGGTCAGCCTGGGCGAGATCTCCTCGGAGGACTCGCTGGCCACCACGGCCGAGTACACCCGCGATGGCCGCCTGCACATGGGCTACAGCTTCGAGCTGCTGGTGGACGACTACAGCGCGGCCTATATCCGCGACACGGTCTCGCGGCTGGAAGCGGCGATGACGGAAGGCTGGCCGTGCTGGGCGGTGTCGAATCACGACGTGGAGCGGGCGGTCAGCCGCTGGGGCGGCCACCCGGCTGACCCGCGCCTGGCACGGATGCTGGTGGCGATGCTGTGCTCGCTGCGCGGCTCGGTCTGCCTGTACCAGGGCGAGGAGCTGGGCCTGGCTGAGGCCGAGGTGCCGTTCGAGGCGCTGCAGGACCCCTATGGCATCACCTTCTGGCCGAACTTCAAGGGCCGCGACGGCTGCCGCACCCCGTTGCCGTGGACTGATGCGCCGCTGGCCGGTTTCACCACGGGCCAGCCGTGGCTGCCGATCCCGGCCGAGCACCGCGCCGCGGCCGTGGCGGTGCAGGAGCGCGACCCGGGCTCGGTCCTGGCCGCATTCCGGGGGTTCCTGGCCTGGCGGCATAGCCAGCCGGCGCTCCTGCATGGCAGCATCCGGTTCATCGAAAGCGCCGAGCCAGTGCTGCTGTTCGAGCGTATGCTTGCAGATGAAACCCTCCTGCTGGCCTTCAACCTGTCGGCCGAGGCGGTGAGCCATCCGCTGCCGCCGGGCAACTGGCAGCAGGTGGAGGTACCGGGCCCGGATGCGGGCACGGTGCAGGGCAATGAACTCCAGCTGCCGCCGCGCGCGGTGTATTGCGCCCGACGCAGCTGACCGTTTTCTCCGGTGGCGGTACTTGCGGGGACGGGGCCGAAGCGCCCCGTCCCTTTTTTGTGGGTGGGATTTCGGAGAAGGGCATCCACGCATGGCGTGGATCTACTGGTTGGGGTGTCGCTGGGTAGATCCACGCCATGCGTGGATGGGCCTTGCCGACCAACGGCCGGCACTCGCGCAAAAGAAAACCCGCTGCCTGCGCAGCGGGCATTCCATGGGTTGCCGGCCAGCGGCCGGCACTACCCGGTGGTGATCAGAACTTGTAGTTCACGCCCAGCATGTAGGTGCGGCCCCATTCGATGTACTCCAGCGGGCGGTCCTTGCTGCCGGCATAGGTGCGGTACGGCTCGTTGGTCAGGTTGCTGCCCTGCAGCAGCAGGGTCAGCCCGCGCAGGCTGCTGCTGTCGCTGAAGGTGTAGCTGACCTGTGCATCGGTCACATTCTCGCCCACCACGTAACGCAGCGTGCGGTTGCCGTTGAAGTTGCCGATTTCACCAATGAAGTCCGAGCGGCGGCGCTGGCTCACGCGTGCTTCAAAGCCACTGCGCTCGTAGTAGGCGGTGAAGTTGTACACGCGCTTGGACAGGCCCGGCAGGCTGATCGGGTCACTGCCCACGCTGGAGGCGCTTTCCGGATCCAGGATGGTGATGTCGCTCTTGTTGAAGGTCGCGCTGGCCTGCACGCCGAAGCCGCGCAGGCTGTCGGTCAGCATCTCCAGCGGGAACGACCCGGTCAGCTCCAGCCCCTTCAACGTGCCGCCCTTGCCGTTCTGCGGCGTGGAGAAGGTACCGGTGGTCAGCACCGGTGCGGTCATGCCCGGCGGCGGCACGTAATTGCCCAGCAGGCCGCTGAAGTCATAGTTGTCCACCGACTGCGTGTAGACGTAGCTCTTCAGGTCCTTGTAGAAGATCGCCGCAGCCACGTAGGCCTTCTCGCCGAAGTACTTCTCATAGGACAGGTCCAGCGCGGTTGCGCGCCACGGATCCAGCAGCGGATTACCGCCGCTGCCACCGGGGCGGCCGTTGTTGGTATCCACACCGAATTCCAGGCCGGCACGCATCTGGTCCACGCGCGGGCGCGCCACCTGCTTGGCGGCGGCGAAGCGCAGCGTCTGCTGGTGCGGGAACATGAACACCAGGTTCAAGCTCGGCAACCAATCCTTGTAGGTCTTGCCGGCAGAGAAGGGCTGGATGTTGCTGCCCGCCGGCTGCGAGCTGTCCCAGTAGCGCGAATCCGAGCTCTGGTCGGTGTGCTGCATCTGCACGCCGATGTTGCCGCGCACGCCGACCACGCCGATGTCGGTGTTGATGTTCAGGCGTGCCCACGCGGTGGTGATCTTCTCCTCGACCGTCCACGACTTGGGAATCAGGTAGTCCAGGTTGTCGACCGGGTTGAAGGTCATGTAGCGACCCACCGCTGCCGGCACGTTCCACGACGGGATGTAGCCGATGCCGGCGAAACCGAGGTTGACCGGGCGGTACTGCAGGTCCGGGGCGATGGTGGATTCACCCTGAGCACCGAGCAGGATGTTGCCTTCGGCCTGGGCCTTCTGCTTACGGCGGTCGGCATAGTTCACGCCCACGTCCACATCCGAGAACCAGCTGGACATGGCCTCGGGAACCGGCAGCGTCGCCGCCAGCTTGGCGCCTTTCAAGCGGTCTTCGACCTCCGGCACCTTGCCGTAGCCGGAACCATAGATCGTGTTGGTCAGGAACAGGCTGTCCGGATTGGAATAGTCACGCCCCGGCGTGATCTGCGAGAAGCTGTTGTTGTTCACCACCAGGCCGATCGTGTCGAACTGCGGGCGCGGCACCAGCTGCAGGTTGTTTTCCAGATTGATCTCGCGGCGGGTCGCCTTCGAGTAGTTCAGGTCGGCGACCAGCTTCACGCCGCCGACGTTGAACTCGTTGTTCCAGCCGAACGCGTCGATCTTGTCCTTGCGCTTGTTGTACATGCCGCGGACCAGCGGGTACGCATTGCTGATCGTGCCACCGGTGAAGCTGCCATCGGCATTGCGGCCGACATTGCTGAACACCGGCAGGATCGCGTTGGGATTGTTGCTGTCCTCGCCATTGCCACTGAGGCTCAGCTCGAACTGGTTGGCGGTGTCGATCTGCTCGGCTTCGGTGTGGAACGCGTCGAAGGTGCTGGTCCAGCTGTTGCTCGGGCGGAACTGGATCGTCGCCATCACGCCGTCGCGCTTGTTGTTGCCGGTACGGCGCAGTGCCTTGATGCCGTCGGTGAAGTAGGTGCCTGGCGCGATTCCGCGACGCTCGCCTTTGTCGGTGTGTTCGGTGGTCCACGGCTCGTACAGGCCGACCTGGTTCTCCTGGATCGGCATGTCGCTGTGCGCGTAACCGATGGCGATGCCCAGGGTGTTGTCGAAGAACTGGTCGATGTAGCTGGCACTGAAACGATTGCCGTACGGATCGATGTTGGCGGCGCGGCCCAGGGAGCTCTTCTGGTAGCGGCCGCTGACCGCGATCACGCGCTCGCCGAAGCTGAGCGGGCGTGCGGTCTGCATGTCGATGGTGCCCGACAGGCCCTGGCCGACCAGGGCCGCGTCCGGGGTCTTGTAGACGGTCACGCCGTTGACCAACTCGGACGGGTACTGGTCGAACTCGACACCGCGGTTGTCGCCGGTGCTGACCACTTCACGGCCATTGAGCAGGGTGGTGGCGAAGTCGGGTGACAGGCCGCGCACGCTGATCACCTGCGCACGGCCGGCAACGCGCTGGGCGGCCAGGCCGGGCAGGCGCGAAATGGACTCGGCGATGCTGACGTCGGGCAGCTTGCCGATGTCTTCGGCGGAAATCGCCTCGACCACCGAGGTGGCGTCCTGCTTGATTGCGATCGCGTTTTCGATGCCGCGGCGGATGCCGGTGACCTGCACCGTATCCAGGTTGGTGGCGGCGGTGGCGGCCGGCGTGGTGGTGCTCTGCGTGGACTGTGCCGACGCCAGCGTCGGCGCCAGGACAACGGCCAGCGCGATGCTCAGCGCGCTGCGCTTGTGGTTCAACATTTTCCCCTCCCAGGCAATGTTGCAGATCGATTCGTGAACGTCCCGGAGTGACCGTGGACGTGCGACGCGGTGGCCGCTGTCGTCGCCGCTATGGTAGGCAGCGCGTTCTTCGCGGGAATCACCCTGCATACGTATTCAATGGCGTTTGCAGGGGTGTAATCGCTTTCAGGTGCATCGTTCTGTAGAGCCGAGCCCATGCTCGGCTGCGTTCCGGCGCTGCGCACCGCTGCCCGAGCGAGGGTTCGGGCGCTACAGCGGCGCGCAGGGAGGAAGACGTTCAACGGATAGGCGTGAAGCGAATGGCCTGTCCACCGCCCGGTGCCAGCACCAGCGTCAGGGCATCGGCGCTGGTCACCTCCCGGGTTTCTCGTGCGAACGCGAACGGGTTGCTGCGGAAATCAGCGCCGTCACCATCGCGGTAGATCTCGGCGCGATAGCGCACGCCCGGCTCCAGGAAGCCCAGCGATACCGGCAGCATGCGGCCGTGCTCATCGGTGATGCTGCCGAGGAACCAGTCACGGCTGTTGCGGTCGCGGCGTACGATCGTCACGTAGTCGCCCACCTCGCCATCGAGCACGCGGCTCTGCTCCCAGTCCACCGCCACGTCTTCGATGAAGCGGAACGCCTCGCGATGCTGCAGGTAGTGCTCGGGCAGGTCGGCGGCCATCTGGATCGGGCTGTACAGCACCACGTACAGCGCCAGCTGGCGGGCCAGCGTGCTGGGAATGGCCTGGCCGTGGCGGCCCTTCAGGCTGAGGATGCCAGGGGTGTAATCCATCGGCCCGGCCAGCATGCGGGTGAACACCAGATTGACCTCATGCTCCGGCGGGTTCGGCGGTTGGCCCCAGGCGTTGTACTCCATGCCGCGTGCGCCTTCGCGCGAGATCCAGTTGGGATAGGTGCGGCGCAGGCCGGTGTCCTTGATCGGCTCATGCGGGTTCACCGACAGATGGCGGCGCGCCGCTTCCTGCACCACCTTCAGATGGTGGCGGGCCATGAACTGCCCGTCATGCCACTCACGCCACAGCGGGCCGCCGGCCGGATTGCGGCGGTCGACCTGGCCATCGTCGCAGACGTAGCCGGTCTTGAACTGGTCCACGCCCAGCCGTGCGTACAGGTCCAGCGCAGCGCCCAGCTGATCCTCGTAGTGCTCGATGGCACAGCCGGTTTCATGGTGGCCGATCAGGTGCACGCCCTTCTTCAGTCCATATGCCGAAAGCGCTTCAATGTTGAAATCGGGCGTGGCGCGGGTGAAGTCGAAGTCGTAGCCATTGCCCACCCACATGCCGTCCCAGCCGGGATTCCAGCCTTCCACCAGCACGCCACGGAAGCCGTGCGCAGCGGCGAAGTCGATCACCTTCTTCGTCTTGGCGGTGGTGGCCGCATGCTTCGGCCCGGTGGCCCAGCTCTCATTGTCCAGGTGCATCGACCACCACACGCCCAGGTACTTGGCTGGCTTCACCCAGCTCACATCGCCCAGCGCATTGGGTTCGTTGAGGTTGAGGATCAGGTCCGATTCGACCAGGCCACCGGCGCGGTCGGCAATCTGCAGCGTGCGCCAGGGCGTGACGAAGGGCAGGGCACGGCGCACCTTCCAGCCTTCGGCGGAGGGTGACAGCTGCGCGCGCAGGCGTTGGCCCTCGGTGCGGCGCAGCCACATGCCGGCGTAGTCCACCAGCGCGGCCTCGTGGATCGCCACGTGCAGGCCATCGCGGCTGCGCAGGGTCATCGGCGTATGCACCAGCGGTACCTCGCGCAGCGGGGTGCGCTGGTACAGGTATTCGTAGTGGATCGGTTCGCCGGCCGGAATCCACCAGGCGGTCGATTCGGGCGCGATGGCGAACTCGGTCAGCTCGTCATCGATGATCGCCTCGCGCAGGTTCGGTTGCTCAGGGAACACATAGCGGAAGCCCAGGCCGTCGTCGTAGATGCGGAACACCACATCCAGCCGGCGCTTGCTGCCGGTGGTTTCGGCCAGCTGCACGGTCAGCTCGTTGAAGTGGTTGCGGGTGAGCCGGCGCTCGCCCCACGGCTGCTCCCAACTGTCGTCGACGCTGCGCCGCTGTTGGCCGAGCAGGGCGAAATCGCGGTCCAGGCGGCCATCGCGCAGGGCGAAGCCGAGCTTCGAATCCTCCACCACAGGCTCGCCGAAACGCTCGACTCGGTAGCGGGCGGTGCCGCCGTCCAGCACGAGGCTGACCTTGAGCACTTTGCCCGGTGATTCGACGCTGGCGACCTGTGGCGCGGCCTGTGCCAGCGTGGCCACTCCCAACAGGGCCA
Organism: Stenotrophomonas sp. 115C5; assembly: GCF_056861055.1. NCBI lineage: Bacteria > Pseudomonadati > Pseudomonadota > Gammaproteobacteria > Lysobacterales > Lysobacteraceae > Stenotrophomonas > Stenotrophomonas sp. 115C5. The sequence goes on along the minus strand of NZ_JBSPUQ010000001.1, from coordinate 575,527 downwards.
GGCCGAACAGGTGCGCGAACAGCGCGCGTACAACCGTGTGTGGCATCGGCATTTCCCCTCCCAAGGCGCCGTTGGCAGACCCGGACCATAAGCCAGCGCAGCAGGCGCGCTACCGCGTGGCGCCATGAATACGTATGCAGCTGGACGCAGCCGACAGCCCCGCGTCTACCATGGGGCCAAGGCACCTTGAGGGAGGGGCCGCGCCCGCCCGCCGGCAACGACGGTGCGGACCTACAACGCGTGCAGAGAGGGAGGGAGGCCGACGGGCGCAAGCCGGTCCGCCGCTTCGATGCTGAAGATCATTTGCCTGACCGCTGCCCTGGGGGCAGCGCTGGGATCGACCGCGCAGGCGGCCGACCTGCAATTCGACGGCCGCCATGCGCGTGCCGAAGCCGCTGCCAACGGCAGCTTCGTGCTGCATGCGCCGAAAGGTGAGGTGCGTATCGCGCCCATGCCGATGCGCAGCCAGAGCGGCAGCGTGATGTTCGATGCGTTGTTCGCGCTGGCCCAGCAGGAGATGGACCAGGACCGCGTGGACGCGATCCGCGATCCGTCGTTCGATGAAGGCCGGCCGGTGCCGTGCGAATGCTTCCAGACCGGCGCGCGCTGGCCCTATGTGTGGACCCGCGATGTCAGCTTCGCCGCCGATCTGGCTCTGGCGCGGCTGGATCCGCAGCGCACCCGGCAGTCGCTGCAGTTCAAGCTGTCGGCGGCGCGCGACGGGCACACGCCCGGCCTGTTCGTGGCGCAGGACACCGGTTCCGGCGGCAGCTGGCCGATCAGCAGCGACCGCGTGGTGTGGTTCCTGGCGGCACGCCACCTGCTGGAGGATCGCGCGTTTTCCGAGCAGGTCTGGCAGGCACTGCAGGGCACGCTGGCGCAGGACCGCGCGATGGTGTTCGACGGGCAGATGGGCCTGTACCGCGGCGAGACCTCGTTCCTGGACTGGCGCGAGCAGACCTATCCGGACTGGACCCGTGAGGATGTGCGCTTCATCGGTGATTCCTACGCGCTGTCCACCAACGTGCTGCACTACCAGGCGCTGCGCCTGGCCGAGCGGCTGGCGGCCCAGCGTGGTGACGCCCGTGCGGCCAACTACAAGGCCTGGGCCGACGCGCTGGCGCAGCAGATCGATGCGCGCTTCTGGCGCGAGGACATCGGCCAGTACATGAGCTACATCGGTGAAGCCGCGCATCCGGTGCCGTATGCCAAGGTGGATCTGCTCGGCCTGTCACTGGGCATCCTGGCCGACGTGCTGCCGCCCGAGCGTGCGCGCCGTGCGCTGGCGGCGTACCCGATCGGGCCGGCCGGCAGTCCGGTGGTCTGGCCGCAGGAAGCACAGCAGCCGATCTACCACAACCGCGCGATCTGGCCGTTCGTCAGTGCCTACTCGCTGCGTGCAGCGCGGCAGCTGGATGATGCACCGCGCATTGCCGCCGAAATCCGCTCGTTGATGCAGGGCGCCGCGCTGGCCGGTTCCAACATGGAGAACTACGAGCTGGTCAGCCAGGCAGTGCATGTCGAGGAAGGCGCACTGAGCGGACCGGTGGTCAATTCCGAACGGCAGCTGTGGTCGGTGGCGGGGTACCTGTCGATGGTGGTCGAAGGTGTATTCGGCGTGCAGGACGATGGCCGCGTGCAGCCCAAGCTGCCGGCAGTGCTGGTGCCAGAACTGTTCGGCACGCATCCCCGCATCACGTTGGAAGCCAACGGCAAGCGCTATGTGCTGGAGCGCCCGCAGAACGTGGGCGATGGCCTGCTGGTGGCCGGCAGAACCACCACGCGTGGCAGCACCACGACGGTGCAGCTGGTCGCCGCCCCGGCAGCAACCGGTTTCGCTGCCACGACTGCGGATGCCAACGCGCGTGCGCCGGCCACGCCGGTGGCACCGCAGGCCCTGCGCAAGGGCGCGGGTTGGAACGTTGCGGTGGCAGCCGATCAGGTGCTGTGGAAGGACGGCAAGGCGGTCACCGACAGCAACGGCGTGGCGCGCATCAGCGACGATGGCCTGCAGCATTGCCTCAGCCTGACCCGGCGCGAAGGCACGTTGGAATCGCTGCACAGCCCGATGCTCTGCGTCGGTCCGCAGCAGGTGCTGAAGGGCGAGGATCGCTGGCAGCTCACCTCGGCCAAGGCCGGGCAGGTGCGCCTGCGCCTGCAGTACCGCAACCCGAACGGGCCGATCAACACCGGCGTCACGGCTGCGGTCAAGCAGCTGGCACTGCAGTGCCCGGGCCAGCCATTGCAGCGGCATACGGTTGCGATGCCGCACAGCGTGGCCGTGCAGGACTCGACCTCGGCAACGTTCGCTGTGCCCAAGGGGCCGTGCACGGTCGCGCTTGAAGAAGGCTTCAACATGAGCGCGCTGCAGCATTTCGCGCACTACACCGGCGGAAAGGGCGGGCGCGACGGCGTGCTCAACCAGGCGCAGGTGCAAGCGTTGAAGGTGACGCAGGTGGCGGCGGAAGAGGACGCACGATGAATCGTCCCGCCAAGCCACAACTGTCGTTCTGGCAGATCTGGAACATGTGTTTCGGCTTCCTCGGTATCCAGTTCGGATTCGCCCTGCAGAACGCCAACGCCAGCCGCATCTTCGAGACGCTGGGCGCGGACATCGACGCGGTACCAGGATTGTGGATCGCCGCGCCGCTGACCGGCCTGCTGGTGCAGCCGGTGATTGGTTACCTGTCCGACCGCACTTGGACCCGCTGGGGCCGCCGCCGTCCGTTCTTCATGATCGGTGCGGTGCTGACCACGCTTGCCCTGCTGGTGATGCCGAACTCGCCGACGCTGTGGATCGCCGCCGGCACGCTGTGGGTGCTCGACGCTTCGATAAACGTGTCGATGGAACCGTTCCGAGCCTTCGTTGGCGACCAGCTGGCACCGCGTCAGCGGCCCACCGGCTATGCGATGCAGAGCTTCTTCATCGGCGTGGGCGCGATCGTCGCCAGCTTCCTGCCGTTCATCCTCGCCCACTTCGGCGTCGCCAACACGGCCGCTGCAGGTGAGGTGCCGGACACCGTGCGCTATGCGTTCTACTTCGGCGCGGTGGTGCTGCTGGCGGCGATCACCTGGACGGTGGTCAGCACCCGCGAATATTCACCGGCGGAGCTGGCCGGGTTCGATGATGCCGAGCCGCCGGCACATCACGCAGCGGCGACGATCAGCGGTCCGGCGCCCTGGGCGCAGGTGGCCGTATGGCTGGGCCTGGGCGTGCTGCTGGCGGTGCTGATCGCGTGGCGACAGGGCGACAGGATGCTGTACGTGCTGGCGGGGCTGTGTGCAGGCTACGGCCTGCTGCTGGCCGTGGCCCGCGCGCTGCCTGGCACGCATATGCTGGCCGCCATCGTCGGCGACCTGCGCGCGATGCCGGTGACCATGCGGCGGCTGGCCTGGGTGCAGTTCTTCTCGTGGTTCGCGCTGTTCGCAATGTGGATCTACACCACTGCGGCGGTGGCCGGTGTCCACTTCGGTTCGGACGACCCGAAGACGGCGGCCTACAACGAAGGCGCCAACTGGGTGGGCGTACTGTTTGGCGCCTATAACGGTTTCGCCGCGTTGGCGGCGGTGCTGATTCCACTCATGGTGCGTGCGATCGGCCTGCGCTGGAGCCACCTGCTCAACCTGTGGCTGGGCGGTGCCGGGCTGGTCTCGCTGATGTTCATCCGCGACCCGCACTGGCTGCTGCTGTCGATGGTCGGCGTCGGCTTCGCCTGGGCGTCCATTCTTTCGCTGCCTTATGCACTGCTGTCCGACAGCGTGCCGGCGTCGAAGATGGGTGTGTACATGGGCATCTTCAATTTCTTCATCGTGATCCCGCAGCTGGTCGCGGCCAGCGCGCTCGGCTTCGCCCTGCGTACGTTGCTGGGTGGCCAGCCGATGCATGTACTGGTGCTGGGCGGCTGCAGCCTGTTCATCGCCGGCCTGTGCGTGTTGTGGGTTCCGTCCCGTCCGGAGGTGGTGTGATGCGTGGTGCGCTGTCTGTTGCTGTTTCCCTGGTGCTGGCCGGCCACGCGGCGGCCGCGCCGCGCCCGGACTATGTGGGCACCACCGAGCCGTTCGCCAGCGATGCGGTGTACTTCGTGGTCACCGACCGCTTCGTCAACGGTGACCCGTCCAACGACCATCGTGACCAGGGTGGCAAGCACCGCACCTTCGATATTCCGGTGCCGTGCCCGGACAAGGTGGACGGCAATATCGGCTACCTCGGCGGTGACTTCCGTGGCGTGCTCGACAATGCGCAGTACATCCGCAACCTGGGTTTCGGCGCGGTGTGGATCACGCCGATCGTGGATAACCCCGACGAAGCTTTCACCGGCAGCAAGCCGATCAGCTGCACCAGCACGCTGACCGACCGCGGCAAGACCGGCTACCACGGGTACTGGGGCATCAACTTCTACAAGCTTGATGAGCACCTGCCCAGCAGGGACCTGGACTTTGCCGGACTGACCAAGGGCCTGCACGGTGCTGGCTTGAAGGTCGTACTGGATATCGTGGGCAACCACGGCTCGCCGGCCTGGACCATGCCGACGCGGCAGCCGCAGTTCGGCCAGATCTTCGACAAGGACGGAAAGCTGATTGCCGACCACCAGAACCTGCCGCCGCAGAAACTGGATCCGAAGCACAACCCGCTGCACGCGTTCTACAACAACATCGGTCCGGTCGACGGCAAGGACGGTTCGATCTTCGACGGCAATCTGGCCGAGCTGTCCGACTTCAACCAGGACAATCCAGCGGTAATGGACTACCTGGTGGGTGCCTACCTGCAATGGACCGCGCAGGGCGTGGACGCGCTGCGCATCGACACCATCGGCTGGCTGCCGCACCCGTGGTGGCATGCCTTCGTGAAGCGCATCCGCGCCGAGCACCCGGGCATGTTCATGTTCGGCGAAGCCTTCGACTACAACGCGGCGACCATTGCCGAGCACACCTGGCCGGCCAACGCCAATGTCAGCGTGCTCGATTTCCCGCTGCGCGGCGCACTGGAGCAGACCTTCGGCACCGCCGGCAAGGGCTTTGAAACGCTGGCCGAGCCGCTGCACCTGAGCGGTGGCCCGTACGCCAACCCGTACGAGCTGATGAGCTTCTACGACAACCACGACATGCCGCGCCTGCAGGCCAGCGACAGCGGTTTCATCGATGCGCACAACTGGCTGTTCACCGCGCGCGGCATTCCGGTGGTCTATTACGGCTCGGAGACCGGTTTCATGCGTGGCCGCGCCGAGCACGCCGGCAACCGCGCCTACTTCGGCCAGCCGCGTGTGGATGCGGCGCCGAAGAGCCCCATCTTCGCGCCCCTGCAGCGTATCGCACGACTGCGCGAAGCCACCCCGGCGCTGCAGCGCGGCCTGCAGGTGAACGAGCGGCTGAAGGGTGATGAGGCGGTGTTCTTCCGCGTGCTGCAGCAGGGCGAGGTGGCGCAGACCGCGCTGGTGCTGCTGAACAAGGGCGACCAGGCCAGGAGCTTCACCGTGGCGCGTTACGTCCAGGCTGGCCGCTGGCGTGACGCGCTGGACGGCGGTTCGTTGCAGGTGGATGCCTCCCTGAAGGCCGAAGTGCCTGCGCATGGCGTGAAGGTGTACGTGCTGGATGCCGCCGTGCAGCAGCCGGCGCTGCAGGTCGAGCTGGACAAGGCGATGACCGACCAGAAGGCTCGGGACCAGCGTCTGGGACGGTGAGGGCGCCGCCGGGCATGGCCCGGCGCTACCGCTCTGGTGGGTGCCAACCTCGGTTGGCACGCTCTTCGAGCAGTCGAGCAGGCTCGACCCTACAATAGGCCCCCCTCACGCCCTGCCGTACCGCCATGACCGACCTCGCCCCGCAGACCCCGATCGAAACCCTGCTGAAGGCGGCGATGGACGGGGCGGTGCCGATCCGCGCCTTCATGGAGGCCTTCGTCGCTTCCGAGGTAGTGCTGCTGACCGGCAGCCTGGTCACGCCCGACGGCAGCGGCTTCGACCCGCTGCTGTTCGACAAGCAGGGCACCCTGCACGTGGCCGTGTTCACCGATCCATCGCGGGTGGGCATCTACAGCCAGCAGGCCCAACACCAGATCCGCTGGTTGATGCTGGACGTGCTGCGCCGCGTGCCGGGGGGCTACGGCGTGGTGATCAACCCGGGCACTCCGCTGGGCTTCGAGATCTCGCCCAGCGGAATCGGCGAAATCCTCAAGGATTTCGCCCAGGGCTGATTGTCCTGTAGAGCCGAGCCCATGCTCGGCTGCCTTTCGCACAATGCCCGCTCAGTCGAGCACGGCTCGACGCTACAGAAGGCTTCCTTTTGAACGCCGTCCGTGATCCCCTTGGGCGACATCGGGATCGAGGCTTGGTCATGGAGTTCAGGGTATTGCCTGCCGACGCAGCGGAACGACAGCAATTGGCCCAGTGGTACCACGCCCAATGGGGCCAGGACGCCGGCCTGACACTGGAACAGGAACTGCAGCGGCTCAATCCGCCGCAGGATGCCGAAGGTTTCCCGCACCTGATCGCTGCATTCGATGGCGGTCAGGTGGTTGGCGCAGTCCAGCTCAAGCGCCGGGAAGTGCAGGCGTTCCCACAGTACGAACATTGGCTGGGCAGCGTGTTCGTGGCCGACAGCCATCGCGGGCGTGGGCTGGCTGGCGCGCTGGTGGAACAGGCAGCGGCGCAGGCGGTGCGGATGGGGGTTTCCGAGTTGTATCTACAGACCGAAGCGCTGGATGGTGGCCTGTACGCTCGGCTGGGCTGGAAGCCGCTGCAGGAAGCCGACAACCGCAGCTATCGCGTGCTGGTGATGGTGCGCAGGTTGGCCGCATGAGCGCATCCACATCGCGCCATTCCCGCTCCGCACTGATCTTCCTGATCTCAGCGATCGCTGCAGCGCTGGTGTCCATGCCCCTGCTGCGCGCGGTGGGCATGGTGCTGTGGCCGGTGTTCGTCATTGCCTGGCTGATCAACCTGGGCGCGGCCTGGCATCTGGCCCAGTGGGCACGCCAGCAGGGCCGTTCGGCGTGGGCGTTCGGGTTGCCGGCAGCGTTCGGCACCGTCGCCTCGATCGTGGTCTATGTGCTGCTGGCATTGCTGGGGCCGAAGGCCGCGGTGCACTGAGTTTTCGCGGCTGCCGTGGACAATGTGCAGAGCATGGCTCGGCACTACAGTAATGCCGAGCCAAGCCCGCACGTGCTGCGTGGAGCGCCGGCGCCCCGTTGCCTCACATCGTCACCTTGCGCCGGTTGTCGTCGCTCACCCGGTCGATCAACTTGTTATACGGATCGAAGCCCGCTTCATCCGGCTTTTCATCCACGGTCACCGTGATCTTCGGATCGGCGCTGGTGATGTGATGACGCTGCAGGTACAGCACTTTCTGGTCGCGTTCCTTGCCTGAAGGCCCGTTGGCGAACACGCCGATCTCGATCCAGTCATCCATCTTCCCGTCGCTTTCCTGGCCCTTGCCGTCGGCATATTGCTTGGCAGCATGCAGGTCCAGGGTCACGTCGTAGCGGCCGTCATCGCGCTGGCGGGCGCTGGCGACCATCACGCGGTTGTCGTAGAAACTGATCTTCTCGAACAGGTCGGTGACCAGCTGCTGGCGGTCGGCCGGGGTCTCGGCGCGGATGTAGTCCAGCAGCTCGCGTGAGGTGGTGTACGGCGGCTGCTGGTAGCCCTTGTCCTGCAGGAAGCGCTTCAATGCCCGGTTAAGCGCCTGCTCGCCGATCTCCTCGCGCAGCCGGTAGAACACCAGCGAACCCTTCTGGTAGTGGATGTACTGCTGGTTCTCCACACGTTCCAGAGGCTGTTCCTCAATGGCTTCGCCGCCGCGGCCGGACAGGTAGCCGTCCAGCTCGCGCTTGAGGAACTGGCGCATGCGCTGGCGACCATACTCCTGCTCCATCACCATCAGTGCCGAATACTGCGACAGCGATTCGGACAGGACCGTTGCGCCCTGCACGTTGGCACCGATCACCTGGTGCGCCCACCACTGGTGCGCGATCTCGTGCGCGGTTACGTAGAACACGTAGTCCACCTTGTCCGGGTCACGCAGGTCGGCGATGAAACCGATGGCCTCGGAGTAGGGGATGGTGTTGGCGAACGACTGCGCGAAGCGCGCATAGCCGGGGAACTCGATGATGCGCACCTGGCGGTGCTGGTACGGGGTGAAGTTCGTTTCGTAGTAGGCCAGCGACTTCTGCACCGCCTCGATCATACGGTCCACGTTGTAGCCGTGCGCCGGGTCGAAGTAGACCTCCACCGGGATGTCCTTGTACTTCGCCTTGCGCACCTCCCAGCGTGCCGACAGATAGGCGTAGAAGTTCAGCATCGGCCGGTCCATGGCATAGCTGAAGCAGCGCCGGCCGTTGACCGTGGTCTCATGCTGGAGGTAGCCCGGGGCCAGCGCCACCTGGTCCAGTGCCGTGCAGACCGTGGTGCGGAAGTCGAGCCAGTCGGCATCGTTGGAGATGTAGGTGTTGGCGCGTGCGGCTTCGTCTTCCAGCTTGGGCATGCGCCGCGGCTCACCCAGGTCGCGCTTGCGGCGTTCGTTGCGGTCGCTGATCTCGGCGCCTTCGTTGTAGCCGAACGAGGGCAGTACGCGGCTGTTGAAGAACGTGCCGTTGTCCACGATGTTGCTCGGTGCCTGGCCAGCGGTGATGCCGTTGGGCTTCTGCACCACCCGGAAATGCACGCTGCGGGTTTCACCCGGTTGCAGCGGTTTCTGCAGGCGGTAGATGCGGTAGCCGAGATCGGCGTCGTGCATTGACAGGGTCTGTCCGCCCAGATCGACCGCAACCAGCTGCTTGTCATCACCCATCGAGACGTGCACGTCCTGGATCGGTGTGGCGTGGGTGTTGCGCACCGTCCAATTCGCATCGATCACCATCGACTGCGATTCCGGGAACAGGTCCACGCGGTTGTCCACGGCGACAATGCGGGGTTGCGGCAGGTTGCGGTACTTCGACAGCTCGCGCTCGTAGCGGGCCTGCAGGTCCAGCTGCTGGTCGGGCGAGATGAACTCGTTGCGGATGTTGGTGCTCCAGTACAGCCAGCCGCCCAGGCCGACGAACGCCAGCGCGGCCACCGCGGCGAAGGCGCCGGTCGGACCACGCAGGCGGCGGCCGGCCAGGGCCAGGCGCTGGCGCAGTCCCTGGCTGACACCCCGTACCCAGAAGGCCGACGCCAGGCACATCAAGGTCAGCAGGAACAGGGCCCAGTAGCCCTGGAATGCCAGCTGCCCGGTCAGGAAGTGGCCGTAGCCGTTCATGTCCGAATAGGGTGCGTTGGGCCAGCTGCCGAAGTTGTACAGGTTCTGCGTGTAGTCGAGCATGCCCAGCACACCCTGACCGATCATCACCACGATCAGCAATGCGTAACCGACGAACTTGTTGTTGGTGAGCACCTGCAGCACCAGCGCCAGGCCCCCCATGAGGATGTAGACCACCGAATCCAGCGCCAGGCTGCGCAGGTACAGCAGCGGCTCCAGATGCGTGTAGCCCTTGGCCAGCTGCACGCCCATCGCGGCCACTGCACCGGCCGCTTGGAAGCAGACGATCACCGCCAGCAATGCGGTGAACTTGGCCAACAGCGGCACCCAGTTCGGCACCGGCATGGCATCGGTCACTTCATTGATGCGCGCACTGCGTTCCTTCCAGACCAGCTCACCGGCGAAGAACAGCACGATGATCACCAGCAGCCAGCTGAAGGCCCCCTGCAGGCCCATGATCATCTGCGAGGTGACCGGCCAGATCGAGGTGCCGTACAGGGTCTGCCGGAACAGCGCGCTGGGCAGGAAGTTGGCCAGGCCCAGTACCAGCAGCACGATGAACGGCACGCTGCGCAGGACGCCGCGTGTATCGAAGCGGACCTGTCGCAGGAACTGCCGCCACGCCGTGGTGGCGGTGAACACCGGTACCACGCGCGGCAGTGTTGCGCGGGTGGGGCGGGTGCCGGTGGCATCGGCAACCGGTTGCGCCTGCCTGCGGCCCCAGCGCCGACGGCCACTGCCGCTGCGTTCGGTGCGGAACAGCGCGAAGGTGGCGGCGAACAGCGCGGCAGCCACGCCCAACCACAGGGCGCGGTTGGCCAGCAGGTAACCGGCCAGCTCGGGAATCCCGTTGTTGCGCTCGGCGGTGGACCAGTAGCGGATCGTGCGGCCCAGTGCGCGCATGCCCAGCGGTTCGCTCAGCACCGCGATCCACGTGTTGTCGATGTCGCGCAGCAGGGCCGCGCTGGCGCCATACAGCACCAGGTAGGCCACCAGGCCGATGTAGACCCACAGGATCGAGCGGGTCAGCGCCGCCAGCAGCGACAGCAGCGCGGTGGTGAACAACAGGTTGGGAATGACGATGACTGCGAACGTCCACGCATAGCCCTGCCAGCTGATCGGGCCCATGCGTTCGGGATCGATCCACGGCATGAACGGTGCCAGCCATAGGCCGAACGCGATCAGCACGTAGACCAGCAGGCCTGCCGCCAGGGCGGCGGCGATGCGCCCGGCCAGGTAGTCGCGGCGTTTCACCGGGCTGGCGAAGATCAGTTCAGCGGTACCGAGTTCGAAGTCACGCAACAGCGCGTTGCTGACGAACAGCGCGGTGACCAGCATGCCGAGCAGGGTGAAGATGCCCAGCATCTGTGCGATCACGGTGGGCGCGTTGCTGTGCACGTTGCCGGCGCCACCGCCGATCTGCACCGCGTCGCTGGACGCGGCGGCGAAGGCAAGCAGGGCGAACAGCCCGGCCAGCAGCCACAGCAGCGGGGAGCGCAGCTGCTCGCGCAGCTCGAAGCGGAAGAAGTTGAGGATCATGGCGTGCTCCGCTCAGGCTGCCGCGCGGGCACGGGCCTGCAGGCGCAGGCGCTGGAAGTACACGTCCTCGAGGTCGGGGGCTACGGCGGCGAAGCCGTCGCCGGGGTCATTGGCGCTGTGTACGTGAATCACCGGGCGACCACCGACCAGGCGGGTGGACAGCACCACGTAGCGTGCCTCGTGGTCGGCCAGTTCCGAAGGATCGACCTGCTTGCGCCAGACCTGGTGCTGCAACGCGTTGATGGCCTCGGTAGGCCGGCCGGTCAGCAGCACCTGGCCCTTGTTCATGATCGCCATCGTCGGGCACAGATCGGTCACGTCCTCGACGATATGGGTGGACAGGATGACTGCCACGTTCTCGCCGATGGCCGCCAGCAGGTTGAGGAAGCGGTTGCGTTCCTCCGGATCGAGGCCGGCAGTGGGCTCGTCGACGATCACCAGCCGCGGGTCACCCAGCAGCGCCTGGGCGATGCCGAAGCGCTGGCGCATACCGCCGGAGTAGGTGCCGAGCTTGCGCTTGCGGGCGTCCCACAGGTTCACCTGCTGCAGCAGTCCATCGACCACCTCGCGGCGCTGCGCCCGTTGGGTCAGGCCCTTGAGCACCGCGAAATGTTCCAGCAGGTCCAGCGCGCTGACTTTCGGGTACACGCCGAAATCCTGCGGCAGGTAGCCCAGCCGGCGGCGCACCGCGTCCTTGTCGCGCAGTACGTCGATCGGCGCCTCGCCGGGAATGGTGAGGGTGGCCGTGCCGCTGTCGGCTTCCTGCAGGGTGGACAGCGTGCGCATCAGCGACGACTTGCCGGCGCCGTTCGGACCGAGCAGGCCGAACATGCCGCGCGGGATGTCCAGGGTGACGTTGTTGAGGGCATGCACGCCGTTGGCGTACGTCTTGGACAGCGAATCGATCTTCAGCATGCGACGTACACCTTTCCATGGGCGATGTCTGCGCGTTATCCGCGCATCGGCTTCCGTGCGCATCCGCCGTTGGTCATGGGGGGAGAATTCCGCCGTCGCACGTTGAGGCGTGGCGGGAGGTCTGGTGGCGCTTACCGGCGCAGCGACGATTCCCGCACCACCAGCTTCACCGGGATGCTCTGGCCCTCCACCGGTTGCCGGCCGATCAGCGCCAGCAGGCGCTCCACCAGCAGCTGGCCGGCCTGCTTGGTGTCCTGCTGGACCGTGGTCAGCGCCGGAGACACCGAGGCGGCCAGCGGGATGTCGTCGAAGCCGGTCACCGCCACGTCCTGCGGCACCCGTAGCCCGGCCTCGCGCAGGGCGCGCATCGCACCGATGGCGATCAGGTCGCTGGCGGCGCAGATCGCATCGATCGGTTCGCCGCGCGCCAGCAGCGCCTGGCAGGCCTCCTGGCCGGAAGCCTCGGTGGTGATCGCATCGTGCTGCAGCGCCGGTTCGGCAGCCAGGCCGTGGTCCTGCAGGGCCGCGACATGGCCGCGGTAGCGCTCCTGGAATTCGGGGTAATGGCTGGAGGCATGGCCGAGGAAGGCGATGCGGCGGCAGCCCTGCTGCAGGAGGTGGGTGGTGATGTCATGCCCGCCCTGGAAGTTGTCGCTGCCGATCGAGACACCGGGCTGGCCGGGCAGGGCGGCGCCCCAGCGCACAAAATGCGTGCCCTGTTCGACCAGCCGCTGCAGGCGGTCGCGCGATTCGTGGTAGTCGCCGTAGCCGAGCAGGATGATGCCGTCGGCCTTGTTGCTGTCCTCGTAATCGGCCTGCCAGTCGGTGGACAGCTGCTGGAACGAGACCAGCAGGTCCTGCCCGTGCAGCGCGCAGGCGCGGGTGATCGAGCCCAGCATCGAATGGAAGAACGGGTTGATCAGCGAATCGTCGTTGGTCGGGTCCTCGAAGAACAGCAGGGCCAGGGTGCCGGCGTTGCGCAGGCGCAGGCTGGAGGCGTTCTTGTCGACCTTGTAGTTCAGCTCGCGGGCGATGCGCAGGATGCGCTCGCGGGTCTCGGCATTGACCATCGGGCTGCCCCGCAGGGCCCGCGACACGGTCGGCTGGGAGACCCCGGCCAGGTGGGCGATGTCCAGGGAGGTGGCTTTGCCTTTGATCGTCATGGGCGCGCGGAAGGGGCTGGGGAAAAGGTGCCTGGGCATGATGCCATGGGGTGGCTGCAGGCAGTCCCGCCCGATGCTGCTTGTGGTCAAGGTCGCAGGCATGCGACGGTCAGTGCCACAGCCTGATGGAGCCAAGCGGTGTCTTTTCGCCTGTACCCGGATGTTCCGGATGATTTCGAGGCGCGGATCCGTATCCTCGCGCCGGAGGAGGGCGGGCGGCGCACCCCGGCCCGGAACGGTATCCGCTGGGACTTCGCCTACGCCGCTGACGCCGGGGCGCCAGAGCTGTTCATGATCTGGCCTGACTTCCGGCACGCCGAGGGCGACAGCTGGGCGACCGAGCTGCCGCTGCCGGTGGGCGAGCCCCTGTTGGCCGGCCTGACCGTGGTCAATGAGGTGCTGAGGGCTGGGCTGCACCGGGAGCGTATCCGGCCGGGCGTGCGCTTCCACTGCCATGAAGGGCCCAAGGTGGTGGCGGTGGGGGAGGTCACGCGGGTCACCGGCCTGCTGCTGGATCGCCCCCTGCTTCGTTGAGGTCGGTTCCGACCCGGATCGGCCGGATTCCCGACGGGCCGGGGGCGAAGGGAATGGTAAGATGCCTCGTTCCGATATCCCCCATTCGCAACCGTGGGAGGTCCAGCGTATCGGCACCCCGTCGGGTGTGCTATCACTGGTCCAGCCCCGGACAACGGAAGAATCCATCTATGGCGCGCGGCATCAACAAAGTCATCTTTTATCACCTCGATTGACTCTACGAGACGTTCCGTGTCTTGTTATTAATTGGTGAGGATTGGCCAGTCACCCGTCAGAGAACTTTGCTGAATCGCTGAACGGTTTAATGTGACTGAATAGTCATCGTGAGACCTTTGCTCGGGTTTCTGTAGTCGTGTTGTGAGAAGCTAGCCTTGTTCGCTGCAGCGTTGAGGTTCGGCATGGCGCATCTCAGATATACGCACTCAGCAATAATTGACGGACGTCCTACCAAAGGATTTCCGATAGTCATTACTCGGGCGTTTGAGATTGATCGGCGCTCCCTTGAATATTTCTTTCATCTGCTTAGGACCCGCAATGTCGGGTCCATTCGCACATGTGCTGCACATCTGTTGGACCTGACTGCACAACTGGAAACAGATGAGCGAGAACTGGAGTCGATAGACGAGGCTTGGCTCGCTGCTTACAAAAACGCGATATCGAAGCGTTTTAATTCAAAAGGGAAGAAGAATTCAGAAAACTACGCTTGCCAGGTATTGAGGTCTGCAATTTCCTATTGCTACTGGGTCGAAGAGCAAGGGTATGCCCGCTTGTTGTGCGGGACTAGTAATTTGCATGCGATTCAAATCGCGTTGCGCGGCGATGAATCAATTTCTCATCCTTTGTTCAAGGATAAGTCGACAGATAAGCGGTCGGCCAAGGCGCCGAGATCGGAGTGGATTGCAAAGGTCAAGGCGCACGCCCGTGTGACTGACAATGCATCGTTACTTGGTCGTGAAGAAATTCAAGAGGATTTCTCGGACAAAGCGAGAGCGTTATGTGGAACCGCAGGAAATATTCGTCTCGGAGACCACGGGGCGTGGAATGTCTGCCAAGGCGTTCTCAAATACAGTGAGGCGCGCGTTTTTGAAGGCGATATCAGCCAACGAGCTGCAAGAGGAGCAGCGAGTGTGGCTCCACGGACTAAGGCATAGCTTCGGAACTAGGCTGATCAGGCGTCTAGATGAGGATGGTATTCGGGAGCCGGAGCGCATTGCGCAAGTTGGTACGCGACACAGATCCGAGGCGAGCTTGGAGATCTACACATATGAGCGATTTAGCGGCAACTTCAAGTAGCCGCAAGCGGCTGAGAAGGACGCCTCTAGTTGTTGCTGAGGCGGAAGGCGCTATCGCGCATGTGCCGGTGAAGGATTGGGTTTTGGTATGTGGTCCCGGGAAACGGTTGAACGTTGCGGTTCTTAAGAATATTGAGAATGGAAGTAAGATTCTCTATCAAGCCAATCTCTATCTTCGCGATCAAGCTTCACCATCGTCTATCGGAAATACACTTCTTCGATACTTTCGCTGTGCAGAGGCCGAAAACGGTCGGTTGAATGCGGCGTCTCTTGCGAAGTATAGATCGCAACTAAATAACGATGATCGTTCGCAAGCTAATACAAAGGTGCAAGTATACGGAGCTGCGAGAGGATTTGTTCTAAAGCTCATGAGTGCGGGCGTTCTGCCAGAAGAAGAGCTGCCTCTGAATTTCAAGTCAACAGTCAAGAGGGCCTATCCGACGCTTTCTCAACTGGCGGGAGATAGTGTGAATAGCGTCATTCTGGGGAATGAATATCGCCTCGAGAAGATCAAGGAGGATCGACGTCTGGATCACGTGGTGGCAATTGCGTTGTTGTTTGATATCACAGCCATCCATGCGGTGCATACCTTATCGATGGATCGGCTTGAATCTAGACTGGAGGATTGCGAGCTGGTCAATCATATGATTGATGAGGTTGATGGAGGAAAGGTGTGTGAAGAAAAGACCTCTAGTAGTTTCAATGACAGCTACGGCTCGGGAAGATCGCAGGACGATGCGATTATAATTCTTTATGCAAAATATGGGTTCGACCTGCCGGCGGTTGAGCAATGGCCACCTGGAATCTACTTGTTTCTAAAGGCGCGGGGAATGACATCCAGGGATGTAAGGAGAATGTTCTCTGAAGAGCGTGGGATGATAATGTCTCTCGTCGAATCCGCGGGTCCAGTCGCGATGGGCATAGCCAAGGAGGTGGAGGGCTGGACTCATGCGCAACTTGATCGCCGTACCGTTTATCTCGCGCTGAGCGTCCTTTATGTAACGTATGGCAGGCTCCTTCCAAAGTCGTCCTTATGGCCAGAGGGAGTTGCTGACTATCTCAAGTTCCGTGGGTGGCCTCCTTCTAGAGTTGCTTCTGCGTTCTTTCCCAGCAGCAAGCTACATGCTCATCTGATGATGATGCTTCTCTCCCATGAGGAGCTCGCGCCAAACGTTTCATCAGTTCTAATTCACTCTTCCATCGAAACCGTTCTGGAGGGTGTCGTAGATGGAGACTGGGACGTCCATCTGGGAAAGAAAAGGGGTGGGCCCACGACAGCGACCATTGAGAGTGGTGATCGAGCAATGATCCTCACTAGGCGCTATCAGGTCATTCATCGCCGTGCGTTGCTTGAAATTCCAGAGGGGAGGGAATGGCTAAAGGAAGAGCGCTGCCCTCTGATGTTGAGAATTGGTGGAAAGGATAGGGCGTCTGGAATTGGTAAGTATCACATCGGAGATGCAGCCGACATGGCTGCTCGGACGATGGAAATATATGCAGAATCCAGTCCGCTTCTCAAAACAATCAAGCATCATCCTTGCGCGAGGAGCTTCCGAGCGACCATAGCTTCTATCCTGCATCTACAAGGAGCCCCGATCGGGAAAATAAAGAAGAAGCTAAATCACAAGCAGTATTCAACGACAGTTGGATACGTTGGTAGCTTGGGTGCTGAGTCAAGGTTGCGCGGTCGCCAGATTGAATTTCAGAAACGATTGCTGGATGAAGTCAAGGGTGTGTCGGGCTCGGCGAAGCAGGCGCGGGACGAAGTGGAGAGGGAGGAGGTAGTAGAACTTGCCCATATGGTGCTCACTGATGACTCGACGGTTGCGCTGTGGCTAGCCTGGGTCCGCGACATTGAGTCCAGTGAAGCTCGCCTTTTGTTTGAGAGTCCGGCGCGCTGGTCCGGCTACTGGCAGATGCGTCTTGCCGAATATCATGTACTGCTCTCCAAAGTGCCAAGTTCTCAGATAAAGCGGGCACAATCCGCCGCAAACTGCATCGTTCTGCCGAGGGTTGAGTAGATGGTGGACCATGCGGGCCTTCGTAAGGAAGAGCTTGATCAGCAGAAGCCCGCATTCTCGTTGTTGAATGACATGATCTCGGGTCATTTCGATGAAGATGTTTGGCACTTCTCTGGTCATGTTCCGGGTGTCGCCCCTTCCAGCTACACAGTTCATTGGGATCTCAAATGCGATCTACGAGAGACGGTCATGTATGGGGCGTGGCCATCTTGGATTGCTTACGGGCAACGCCTGGTCAAGGAGGTTTGCGACTCGCCGTCATCTCGAATCCGCAGTGCGGGTAGTGTTGTGTGCCTGGCTAGAAATGTCCGGGCGTTCTGCATTTTCTGCTGCTTCGATCAAGGATTGACCTCAATCCGCAGTTTTGGTCGAGTGCATGCAGATGCGTACATTGGCTATGTTCAGCGCTTGCAGCTTTGCGCTTCGGCCGCGGATGCCAGGCTATCAGCACTAAGTTACGCATGGAAGGCGCGCAATGCCGTTGGGCATGGGCCCGAAATTAGTCCATTTGGCTATCGGGAGCGCGCTGCGATCGCCCGTCGCATTGGAGTTCCAGATGGGCATACGCCAACGCTTCCTCCGCTGGAGCTGTTTCGGATCCTTGATGAAGCAATCGCGTTGATTGAGGCTGCTCCAGCCCTGCTGCGTGATCTTCAGATCTATCTTAGCTATTCCGGAATAAAGTCATCGCATAGTGCCTGGTTTGAGGCCATGTGTGGTCGATCATCACGCATGTTGTTTGGGGAGGTTCGCGCTACTTACGGCGCATGCATCACCATCCTCCTTTCATTCACTGCGGCGAGAAAGCATGAAGGTGCCGCAATTCAGGAGGAGGACGTAGCTCGATCAGTCAAGGAAAGCGTAGATCTGATTAGCAGGGAATACAAAGGCGCAAGGTGTGCTGGCGGACGAGCAACTTCCCGCCCGTTGATTGGAGTTGTCAGGAGCGCGCTGGATGTGATTCGCGGCCTCACGGCGGAAACGAGGCTTCGCTCGCGTGAACAGTCCTTGCTCCTTCGGGTCCCATTCCAGCACACCTGCTCAAGGGAAGGTAAGGCTCACTGGGCGCTTGACTCCAGAGGTATCTACAATCTGCTTGATGCCTTCGCCAAGCACATAGGCGTTGACTGCAAGCTGCGGCCACATGTGTTCCGGCGGGCGTACGCGCTGCTCTGGACGTGGCGTTTCGAGATGGAGGATCTGTTCTTTCTCTCTAGGGTCATGCTTCACAATGATCCGGGCTTCACGAAAGTATACGTTGAAGATGAGGATTCGTGGTCATTCATGCCTGAGGCCATCAGGGAGCTAACTGTGCAAGTTCTTGAGGATTCCCTACTCGGCGTGCGCGAGTTGAGTGGAGGTGTGTCTTCGACTCTGAGGCGGTATATGAGAATTCTGCAGTCGACTGTGGTTGTTGTCGATCCCCATGCGGTAGACGTAATTGTTCGCAGGATTGTCGGCGATCATGGTCTTAGAATTGTTGCGAACTCTGATGGCTACTGCTTCATGTCCCTTGGGCGGGCCAGACGGGCGAAGTGTTCGCTTGATGGAGTGATGCCAAATTATGGAAACAGAACGCCTGAGATGTGTGCGGGATGTCCGAACTTCGGTGTCGATTTGTCGCGGGAGTCAATCTGGAAGGAACGCTTGGAGCGTCACCAGGTAGTTCATCGAACGACGAATTATCCGGAGCTTCGAACCGCATCGAACAAGGCTATCGCCATGTGCAAGCGGGTGTTGCGTTGGATACGAAAGGAGTCAGGGCATGCGTAAGCCATCCGAGCAATTTCGGGCCGCTATCCTTTCATCTCTTGATAGCCTGCTAGCGACCGGGGAAAAGTTCACCCGAGCCGAAGTTGTGAGTGGTGCTCTACTGCCTAATGGAGATCAAGTTGGGCGTTCGACTCTCTATAGGAAGGATAAGTTCGGGAACTTCGTACATGCGGACCTGTTGCGAGTCCTTGATGTTGCAGTAGCTCCGAGTTCGACTAGCAAAGCTAAGATCGAGAGGCGTGATGTCGCTGAGCGAGTTGCGCTCAGGAGCGAGAACGTCTCTCTCATTGATCAGGTGGTCACGCTCGAACGGAACCTTGATGTTCTTGCTTCCCAGGTGAGAACGGGGCGAGGAAGGGAGCGGTTGCTGGAGATGGAAAAGTACGTTCTTGCAAAGATTCTGAGCGAAAGAGATTCAAGTCTTGTCCTTTGCCGTCGGGTTGTTTCCGAATTCGAGCGGCGGTTCGCAGGAAAGAGCGAGATAGTTGATGCGATGCAGATTCTCGATCATTGGAGGGCTGGAGGCGAGTAGACCTATGGCCACGTGGTGCAAGAAGAATGCCGTAGACACAGTGCCGACCTAGCTCGGGTGCTCCAATCTACGTTTCCGACCATTGTTACATGCTAGCTGTGGTCCATGTCGCTGAACTGGGAATAGATAGACTCTGGCGTTCTCCTCGCAAATTTTGCACCGACGGAAGGCCCATAACTAGGGAGGAGGCATGATGTCTCTGCACGCGCT
This sequence comes from Stenotrophomonas sp. 115C5, assembly GCF_056861055.1. NCBI lineage: Bacteria > Pseudomonadati > Pseudomonadota > Gammaproteobacteria > Lysobacterales > Lysobacteraceae > Stenotrophomonas > Stenotrophomonas sp. 115C5. Next base: position 556,314 of record NZ_JBSPUQ010000001.1, on the reverse strand, counting down.
CGTCTATTGCAGACAAGCCGCGCCCTTGACACCAGCGATAGTCGTCACAGTCGTTGGTTTTGGAGCAAGTTGTAGGTACATAGACGCAGTTCTCCATCACGATTCGCATTGCCTTAGGTCCTCTGCGACCTCGCAGGTGCTATGCACCTCGCCACTCAATTTCGTGCTCGGAGATCTGCTGCATGCGTCGTCCCCTCGTTGCTCAACGTCCTCTTTCCTTGATGGTGGCACTCGCCCTGTGCTCGGGCTTACCGGAGAGCGCCTACGCGGGAGATGATGACCAGTGCGACGCCATCTCTGTAGCCGAAGGCTGCGAACCTGACGACCAGGGCGATGCCCGGAGCATGAAAGGCTGGCTGATGGGTGGCCTGGCCCTGGTGGCTGGTGGTGCTGCAGCTGCCGGCGGTGGCGGTGGTAGTAACGGCGGCGGCCAGAACGGCGGGAACGGTGGCGATATGACCCCCGGCCAGGAAGGAGGCCAGTTTGGGCCTCTGCAGACACTGACGGCCGCTGGCGCACACGCCATCTGGAGCCAGAACGTTGATACCCGCATCTCGGGCAACGTTCGTAATGACGGGCAGCTGCAGCTTACGGCGGGCAGTCTTCGTGTTCTCAATGATGGTGACCTGCGCAACTACGGCACGATCACCGTCGGTGAGCAGGCACGGCTTGTGCTGGAGAACGACGCCGATATGGAGAACCATGGGCGTGTAGAGCTGCATGGACAGTTGCTGTTGCGGCGTGACGCCAGCGTTGACAACGTCGGCGGTCTGCTGGCACGCAATGCCAGCATCACCCTCAACGGTGACTCGGGCATTGAGAACCTGGGGGAAATGGAGCTGCACAATACCTTGCTCACCCTGCAGGGCGAAAGCGAGTTTGACAATGGTGAGCGTCGTCGCGATGCGAGGCTCCTCGTCAATGGCGGCGGCTTTGTTCTCAACGGGATGTCTGAGTTCGACAACCATGGCACGGTCAGCGCATCCGGCGTATTGCACCAAGGCGCGCTGGTGAATGCCGTCACTGCGCAGGTGGGTACTGAGCGCGATGTCATCGAGAGTTTCAACAATCGTGGCACGATCGAGATGCTGGCCGATGCTCGCGTCCTGAACCTGATCGCAGAGAGTCACGCCAGCACCGGGATCAATCGCCTGGGCGGGCATATCCTGAGTCAGGCCCGTGGCCTGTCGGTGCTTCATGCCGAGGGCCTGCGGGCAACACTGTTGAACCAAGGCACGATTACCCTCACTGGCGACAACGCGGTGGCGATGTCCGGTGGTCGCGGCGCCACGCTCATCAATGACGGCACCATCAATCTTGGCGTCTCCGGCAGCATCAATGGCCAGAACATGGTCGCCATGCAGTCCGACGGCTCAGCCATCATCAACAACCGCCGCGGCGGCGTGATCAACATTCATGCAGACAATTCGCACGCCTTCCGTATGGGGCCGGGCGCCGGCGGGCAGCTGATCAATAATGGCGTCGTTCACGTCTACGGCAATGGCAGCGGCATCAACGCCGACGATACGACCGCGAACGCCAATCGACCCGGCCCGGACGTGGGCTGGCAAGCCCCGAGAGGTATCAGCGGGTATACGGTCGGGACCAACGCCGATGGCAGCGCCGGCCGCATGGTGTTGCACCAGGGAGGGCAGCTGTCTGATGTTGCCGTGGATACCGGTTTCACCCGAGGCACCGCGTCCTCGCAGGTGCGACTGACCCAGGTATTCTCCGGCGCTGAAGGAGGCGAACAGAATATCCGCAGTACCAGCGTGGTATGGCGCGCGCAGGCCGAGCGCGATGATCACGGCAGCGTCGACGTGGTCATGACCCGGAATGACTACCGCGAACTTGCCGACGCTCCACTCCTGGGGGTGGCCGGTGCGCTGGAAGCGGGCTATGACAACAACGTGCTCTATCACAGCCTGGAAGTGGCCGATGCCACTGCGTTCAATCGTGCCCTGCAGCAACTGTCCGGCAGCGAACTCGCCGCCTCGAGCGTACGCTCGGCCGCTGACGGTGACGCCTTCTGGTCCAGCCTGGCGCGGGCAGCGCCGGTCAACGGACATCGCGTCCTGGCCTTCGGGCCCGACTCAGAGGCCACCTACGGCGTGCGCGGGACCGGTGCAGGGATGCAGGTGGAGATTCCCATGGCGGGGGGGCGGCAGCTGCAGCTGATCTCGGGCATGCTCGGTTCGGATTTCTCCAGCGATGGCGGCCAAACGCGCAACCAGTCCCGTTTTGCCGGCCTAGGCATCGGTCAGTCGCTGGGCGCATTCACCCTGCAGTACAGCCTGGGTAACGAGTGGCACCAACTGGATGGCCAGCGCAGCCTGAGCTGGGGCAGCACCCAGCTCGAATCGCACAGCCGCCGCAGTCTGTCGCGCACGCGCTTTGGCAGCCACCTCAGCCGGGACATTCACGCAGGCGGTGTGCACTGGCAGCCCCGCATCGGTGTCAGCGCCTACCACAGCCGCGAGCAGGGCTTCCATGAGTATGGCGCGCACGCCTTTGGCCTCTCGGTGGGCGCAGGCACGCGCAGCGGCGTGCAGATGGAACTTGGCTCAACGATGGGCGCGCGACTCGGCACGAACTGGCGGCTGCGTGGTGACGTTGCCTTGATTGGATCCGTGGTGGGCAATGCCAGCAGTCGAGTTGCACATCTCCATGGCGCCGGCAGCCAGGCCTTTGAGCTCCCGGGTGCGATCCCACGAGGGGCGGACTTTCGGCTGATGCTGGGCGCTGACTATCGACGGGCGCGCCTGTCGATCAGCGCCGCGTTGATGGCGCAGCGCAAATTTGACGTCACTGACACGCAGGCCCAGCTGCATATGGGCTACACCTACTGAAGTGGGAATAGTCACGCCGCCAGCTGCCTGTCAAGGCAGTTGGCTTTGACTTGACCAAGGACTTGCTTCGACATGCGCGCTGAGATTGTCTTCTATGCAGGCGTCACTTGAACTTGGCTGGCTCTCGGTCTTGCCGGTTGGCGGCTGCTGCAGAATACCAGGCAGGCGCCACTGAAGGGTTACTGCTCTCGACGGCCTCTGTTGCTCTGCTGATTCTCTGGGATCGACGCCTCACTGGTGATATCTGATGGTCAGCACTGAGCGGGGTAGCATTGTTGGCAGTGACAGGTGTGCTTCTCACAGGTTGAGCGCGGGCTCAGCGCACCACCTCCTCATGATCAAAGCGTCTTCTACGCTTGGCGTGGCACCAGAGTCTTCAACGATGTGTCGCACTCCTGCAGGGCCCGATAAGCGACAGGGGGTATTCTCGGGGCGGGGCCTGCGCCGGGCCCATCGCCTGAGTTCTCCAATTAATTGCATGCCTCAGTAGCTCGTTGGTACCGGACTCCATTTCAGGTGTTTATGAGAACTAGACCTGCAACGGTGTGAAGAGATTGAGGAGGACGCCTCCGGCGGCTGCGCAGCGGAAGGCGCCATTGAGTTTTCCGGCGCTATCGACCCATACGAACTCAGATGCGGCCCGTCAAACGACTTCAGCCAAAGCTTGTCTTCTACAGCGTCTGGCAGGTTGTAGGTGCTTGGCTAGACCCAGCAGCACCTTCAGAACTTCCCTCCGCGCGTCCCGGCGCGGCAACCAACGCGCCAGCTTCGGGAGGAGCGCCCATCAGAAGCGTCAATCGATCACGCCGGTACCCACGCGGAGTGCAGCAGCGACGGCTGAGTGTGAAGCCCAGGCGCAGGCTGTAGAGAGATGTTGCGGCAAACAGCCGAACGCGCTTTACGTGCTCTGGATGCATATTCTCATCTCGTCCTTACGGAGCCGTGCCTATCTTAATCGGTGATGTCTTCTCAATTATGTGCATCCATGTGCCTGGCGGCTTGGGCGCGAGTGAGGTGTCTCATGGCGATTGGGCTGAATGAGGAGCCTTGCGCATTCAGCTACGGACCGAGTGATCCGTTCGCCGCAGCGATTGCGGCGACAGCCAAGGAGTCAGGTCATCCAGGGTGGGTATTCGCATGTGGGATCCTACTGGAGGCGGTAACGGTACGGTACGTAGTGGACCAAACCGGTTTCACCTCATAGCAGGTAATACTGCCGCGCGGCCGCCATGAGCGAATTCGCGCGATGATCGCGGAACTGTAAATCCTCTTTATCAATATGGGCGAAATCCTGAAGCGCGACCTCGTGGACCTTGTCTAAAGCGTGCCCCACCCTCGACGGCGGCTAGTGGGAAGAACTGGAAGTTGGCGTGGCATGGCAACGTTGACTCAGTCAGGTGCAACCGCGTCCGCTCCCCAAGGCGGCGTCCAATTCCCTGAGGGGAATGCATCAGACCACCCTATCCGTGTCGCGTGACCGCGATGCCACAAGCCCCGCTCCCGTCGCTGCTTCAGGCGTCGAGCAGCTCGATGCGCCCGCCCTTCAGGTGGTACATCGCGCCCTTCAGTGCGATCACGCCGGTCCGCTCCAGCCCGGCCAGCACGCTGCTCTGCTGACGAATGCTCTGCACTGTCATGCGCACGTGCGTGCGCGCTACTTCATCCACGAAATCCAGATTCTTCTCATCGCGCCTGCCATCGCATACCGTGGCTTCCACGGCCGGCTTCATGCGATCGACCAACCCTGTCAGGTTGCCCATCTGCGCGCCCGCAATCGCGCCTTTGATGGCGCCGCAGCTGCTGTGGCCCATGACCAGAACTAGTTTGGCACCGGCCATGGCACAGGCAAACTCCATGCTGCCCAGCACATCGCTGTTGATCAGGTTACCGGCAAGGCGGGTATTGAACACTTCGCCGATACCAACATCCATCAGGATCTCAGCTGGCGCGCGCGAGTCGATGCAGCTGAGGATGATCGCGGTGGGATATTGGCCGCCGCCAGTGGCTGCCTTCTGGGCCAGATAGTCGTGGCGAAGGGGGCGGTTGGTCCGGAAGCGTTCATTTCCGGCCATCAGCCGATCCAGCACCTGCTGGGGGCTCAACCCATCGCGCTCGTCCTTCTCCAAGGCAACGGCGAAGGCGTCGCCCGGCAGGGAGAGGCCAATTCCCGCCATCGCCGCACAAGCCGCGGCGCCGGTGGCCCCGATGCCTCTCAGAAGATTGCGACGGGACGCGTTGCAATCGCTGTGATCTTCAGTGCGGCGTCGTACGGGCATGAGCTTACCTTTCTCTACGAGGATCGTAAAATCTAGCGAAACGGCCATCCGATTGATCTGCAAATAGTTCGATATTCCATATTCCACATCAAGATTTCCGCCCGCCCTGGAGGTTTGGATGCTCGATAGCTGGGGCGTATAGCGACTGTGGTCACAGAACTTCTGTAAATGTGTCTGTAATTTCTCAGGCAGCCTTTGGGCGTATCTATCTGTTCGACGGAATCAGACTGTCCCGAACACTATCGAAATAATTTCGATTGGAGACTCAAGTCATGAAGCTTGGATCACTTGCTATCATGTTGCTGCTGGTACCATCGGTCGCTATTCCTGCTGCGCCCAGTGGTTCGAGGTCCGCCAATCTGCGAAGGGTCGCCGAGCCCAAAAGTGTCGATATTCGCTTGGATGCCGGTCATCGATCGATCGAAATTCGAGCGGCGGACGCAACTTTTATTAAGGTCCATTTCGAACGGTTTTCTCTACCCGATGGCGTGACCTTGGAAGTCGCCAGTCCAGACGGAATGCAAGTCTATCGCTATGGCCGTACAAAGCTTGATGCTCATAAGGTCTCTAAAGAGTTGTTGGGCCAGGATGGCGCAACGAGCTTCTCGGCCATGTCCGTGCTTGGCCCGGTGGTGTCGCTTCGCATCGTCGGATGGGCGGGCGAGTCATGGTTGCCCGGGCAGGGTGTAGAGGTGAAACGCTATCTGGAGGGCTATTCGGAGGAAAGGCTGGCCGAGCGGCATCAGATGGGGAGGGGCGGTGGGGCGGGTACGAATGAAATTTGCATGGCTGACAACAAGCGGCCGGTGGCCTGTTTCGCCTCCGACGACTCCGTTGCTTTTGATCGCTCGCGCCCGGTAGCGCGGATGTTGTTGATTGACGGCTTTACTTGCACCGCATGGCGAGTTGGTCCAGATAACCTGCTTTTCACCAATAACCATTGTGCCGATGAGGCTGATGAGATCGCAGGTGCGGAGTTTTGGTTCGACTATCAGGCACCAGCATGTGAGCACATTGGCCCCGTAGCGCCAGTCCGAGTTGCCGGCGATATCCTGTTGAAGACCAGTCCTGGACTCGACTACACCTTATTCACCGTAAAGGACTTCGGTGCGATCGCCGAATTCGGCTACTTAGGTCTGGACGTCGCAGAGCCGGTCCTGGGCACCGAGATCTTCATCGCAGGTCACCCCGGGGGGCGGCGCAAGGAGCTAAGCGTGGTGAGCGACAAGCCTGAAGGGCGATGCCGGATCGATAGCTTCTACAGGCGCGAGCCAGTATACAGCTGCGATACCGAGGTCGGAAATTCAGGGTCGCCTGTCATTGCGCGAGAGAACCACCGAGCTCTAGTCCTGCACAACAAGGGCAGGGCATTTGGGGAGTGCAGTAATTCGGGAACTCCGATTTCCTCGATCTGGCCAGAAGTGTCAACTTACTTCGGCGGAAAAATTCCTGTAGGCGATGACGAGGCGAAGTAGGGGGCTGGCCAGCAGGGCAGTCCGGACAATGCGCTGGCGCGCGGAGCAAACTATGGTGTGCATTGACACTATAGTTGGTGCCTCAATCGCCCCGGTTTGCGCGAGCTATGTGTTCGTCTGCTACACGAACTATGGTGTAAGGCCCACATAGGTGGTCAGAGATTCAAGGATCTCCACGTCGCCGGATCTGAGCGGACTGACGTTGCAGCGCCGCGATGCTTGGAGATAGACGAGAATGAATAGGGACGGCCAAAGATTAGCTGTGAAGCTGACCTGTAGAAGCTTCCGCCCAGATGCCTAGGGGCCTTGGGCTAGGCAGCCGTGATTGAAGATCTATGCTTGCCGGGCAACTAAAGTCCGGTCCATGCATCGTCCCTAACGGCTGAACCTATGTTTTCCCCTAGGTTCAAAACTATGGTTGCCCGTCTGCGCGACGGGCTGATCGCTTAACGCATCCTGCGCGGAGCGCTAGCTGCGCGTGCACCGTAGGGGCGTGGGACCGCCGAAGCCCCATGCGCTCAATATCCAGTGCGAGCAGCAGCTCAACATTATCCAAACTATCACGGATGCGCGTATAGCCATGGCCGTCGTCATGGCCGTAGTCAAGATGGGTTTCTAACAACATTGCTAGCAATGGGTAGAGCACATCGCCATCCTCGGACGCTGCCTCCCTCAATAGCAGAGCTAAAGCGGAACGACGAGGCGCAGTCGCTGCTTCCTCTGAGATGGAAGTGATGGCCAAGAGGCTGTTTCGGGGGGCGAGCACGTTGTTCATGATTGCATTCGCCTGTGCCGCTGGCGCGCTGGGAATGGAGGCTGAACATTGCCATCATCGAAGCGGATGCCCCATACAACAATTGCGAAATTTTCTCAGCTGTAATCCCGGAGCTCGGGGCGCAGTGTGGTTTGATGCGTAGAGGCCGATCATTTGCCAGATCTGGCAGGACGTTGTTCCGCTGAATGTGCTACAGACGTTCTACCTTGGTTCGGGCTCTTCAGTAGCGCCAATTGCGCTTGGCAGTTGTATGGAACAGACGCGCACGGCAAACCGGCGCGTCTGTTCGGGTTGGCCCGGACGCAGATCAATGATGCCCGGTTTTCGCTCTGCCCTTGGCGCCGGCAGTGGGCTTCCAGGCCGGATGCCCTTCACGATGCGCGGCCTCGCTACCGGCTGCATACGGCCAGTCCTTGTCGCCCCAGGTTGCTGGCGGTATCTGGCTGCACCACGCTGTTTCCATGCACGTATAGCTTTCGCCATCCAGGCCAATGACCGTCGTGCCTTGTCGGTAGGTGGCTACCGCGTCACGACGCCAGTGGTGGCCCGGTTCCACCGGCCCGCCGGTATCCAGGCTGAAGGCGCTGCTGTAGCCATCCTTGAGCCAGATGCGGTTGGCCGCCAGATTGCTCCGGTCCAACACGATTTCCTTTGCTTTCTGCTTGCCTCGGCTGCGTACGGTGTCCCGCAGTACCCCGATGCGTACATACACGGCATGATCAGCATTCAATTTCTCGGCCAGTTCACGGGCCCACATATGGTTGACGACGTTCGCTGCAGTGATCGGCCATTTGACGTCCACGCGCTCGATGCCGGACTTGTTTTCCGGCGTGCCCGCATCGCCGCCCATCACGCGGAACCGCACCGTGTCGCCCACTGCCGGGGTGAATCCGGGCAGATAGGGTTTCTCTTCGATCCACGGGAAGCCGGGGTCGACGCCGCCATTGCGATCGATGTCGACATCGCTGCAGTTGAAGAAGCCTTCATTGCCGGCGTCCTGGCGTTGCCAGTAGTTGTACAGCACGGCTTTGCCTTCGCGTCCGGCGGGAATGGGCACCTTGATGGTATAGGTAGGGTGCGGCTTGCCTGGCGGGTTGGCCGGTTCCGGGGCGGGCGCCGGCGCGTTGTACACCTCTTCCAGGTCGTCCCAGCGCAGGGCGCGGCTGCCGTCATAGGACGGCTTGGAAAGGAATACCCGCAGCACGGCAGGGTTATGCGGCTGGGTCAGGTCCCAGCGCACTTCCAGCCGCCCCTGCGCATCCAGTGTCGCCGGATGTGGCGCCCAGGGCGTGGCGACCTGGTCAAGGCCGCGCTTCCTGGGATCGCCACCGGCGCAGAGCAGGCCATCGGGCACGGCGCGCTTCACATCGGCCATGTCCTGGCCCTGGTTGTGTGGATTGGCGGCCACCTCGTTCCACTGCTGGAAGGGGTAATAGCCCTGCTCGGTGACCGCGTGGTACGCGGCGCGGCAATCCGGCCGTGGAATCGTGATGTTGCCCGGATCGTCGTAACCGCGATCGATGAAGCACTGGTATTGCCTTGCTATGGGCTTGGCCACGGCGCCATGCGCCTGCGCGTCCCGGATGGGCAGTACTACCATTCCCATCGCCATTCCCATCGCCAGCGCACCCCACTGGTGGGTACGTTGCATCCAACTGCGCCTCTTCCATTCTCGCTTCATGACGTCGTCCTCGTGGCATGACAAGACCGTCCGTCTTGGACGGTCCGTGCAGTAGCAGCGTGTCGGAATCAAGGGAGGGTGAAAATGGAGGTGCGATGAACCCTGATCAATCAACTCCGCGACCGCGATCACGTTTCCATTCGTTGAATCGCTCGTGTGGACAAAACAACAGGGGGAGGATGGGGAGCGACACCCCTGTGGCAGTTTCCCTCGACGCCAGACAGGTTCAGCCGGGCGGTGCAGTGGGGTGGTTGTGGGTGTTCGCTCTGGAGCTGAGACAGTTCACGGCTTGTGGGTGTTGGCGCTCGCTGCGCTGTTGATCCATTGTTGAATGGTCCGCCCAACGATGGGGCGCGGTCGCATGAGGACCTTACCAGTGATAGCTCACGCCCACGCGCCCGGTGGTACCGTGGTAGCGCTGGTTCGGGCTGTCATGCCACGTCCTCCCGACTACCGCATCCAGCCGCAGCGCGTGGGTCAGTGGCTGCACGCGGCGCAGGCTGATCGCCTTTGAGTGACTGTCGCGCAGTTCGGGGCCGGCCGAATATGCAAAGGCGGAGGTGCCGCGGCCCATCCAAAGCTGCGTGGAACCGGCGCCCACAGTATCCCGGAGACGCAGGGACAGCAGATGGCTGCCGCCGTCATCGCGGTCGGACAGGTCGTAATGCGTGTACCGGTACGAGGTGATCCAGCGGCCACGGTACAGGCTGGCCCCGCCGTGCCACGCCAGTGCCTCGACATTGCCCTCGTAGGCGCTCCACCTGGCCCCGCCGTGGACGATCAGGTCGCTACGCAGTTTGTAGTTCACCTGGTGGCCGACGTCGCGGTTGGAGAACACCGCATCGTCACTTCCATAAGCCACCACGCTGCGGCCGGACCAGCGATGATTCCAGTGGTGGTAGGCAAGCACGTTGGCGCGTTCACCGTGGTGGACATCGCCACCGAAGTCGCGGCGGCCCTGGGCCAGGCCAAACACGAGGGTGTGTTTGCCGGCATCCACACCGAGATCCACCTGGGTGACATCGCGCTCGCCGCGCTGGGCGGAATACGCAGTGTGCTCATGGTGAAGCGCGGCGCTCTTGAGCTCCAGTGCATGGGCGCCAAGCGGGAGTGCGGCAAGGGCAAAGGGGGCGCCGAGGCGGGTGAAGAGGGTAGAGGCAGTCATGAGGGACTCGGTGAGATTCAACAGGCGACGACCGACTGGCGCAGCTGATAGCGCCCGGCCGGAAGATTGCGTTCAACGGTGATGCGCGGCCCCAGTTGGGTATGTGCGGCAACTTCACGACCGGGCAGGGTGATGACCTGCACGCCAAGGCTGGCGTGGGCGCCGATCAGCGCGCCAAGTTTGTCGCGGCCGGTGTCCCGCAACGTGCCGTCGACCATCGCCCGGATCGTGGCGCGATCCAGGCGATGGTTGCTGGTGCGCACTTGCGCTCCCAGGTAGGCGTGTGCGCCGATGCAGGAGTCGGCCACGAAACACTGAGGGCCGATGCTGGCATCGTGCTGGACGGTAACGTTCTTCAGCTCGGTGGCAAACCCGATGCGGGTGCGGTCACCGATCTCGGCGGGTCCGCGGATCAGCACGTTGTTGCCGATCACGCAGTCGGCACCGATCCGTACCGGTCCCAGGATGTAGGCCCCGTGGCAGATCCGGGTGCCGGCACCTATCTCCACGTTTCCCGCAAGTACCGCCGTTGGCGCGACCTCCGCCGTGGGGTGAATCGCTGGGGCAAGACTGGCCAGGGACTCGGCCAGCGCATCGAGTTCATTCCACCACATTGGCGTACCTCGTCGGTTTGTCGCGGCTGGGCTCCCTGCCGGTGAACAGGCCAGCCAGGCCATGCGTGAGCCAGATCAGGTAGGCCAACAGCACGTAGAGCACGGCCACGCCGGCGGTGAGCACCAGCAACGGCGAGCGGTGGTGGATGGCGCTGATTAGCCCGAACGCCATCGCGATGACCACCCATGCCCATGGCAGCAACGCCAGCACCACGCCGACCGGGCCGTGCGCCTGCAGCGCGCCGCTCCACGCGAGCGCCATCGCGGCCAGGCCGACCAGCACCACCAGCAGCATAGGCAGAATGCTGAACAGGCCAAAGCGCGTGAGCAGCAGCCGGCGATGCAGGCGCATGCACACCGCATAGCCGACGATCCAGCGGCGCCAGCGCTTCCATTCCTCGCGCATTGAGTTGCATTCCTGCGGGTACACCACGCACCGGTTGGATTGGCGCACCTTGTAGCCCTTGGCCACCAGTGTCCAGGACAGGTCCAGATCCTCGACCTTGGTGCGGTCGGTGAAGCCTTCCCGGCGCAGGACACTGGTGCGGAACATGCCACAGGCGCCGGAAATGATGAAGGGCGCACCGCCCAGCAGTTGCTGGAAGCTGCGCTTGAGAATGATCATCGGCATCTTCAGGCTGGCGCGGATGTGTGGAAGTACTCCTGCGTTGCGCAGGTTGGACGAGGGAATGCCACCCACGGCATCGGCGCCTGCCTCGATCTCGGCCAGCAGATAGCCCAGCCCGTTGCTGGCGGGGTCGACGAAGGTGTCGGCGTCGGTTAGGAACACCTGACGCGCAGTCGCGTGGGCAATCCCGTTCATCAATGCACCGCCCTTACCGGTGTTCTGCTGGTGAATGGCCACCAGTCGCCCGGGAAACTCGCGGGCCAGCGCATCGATCACCTCGCCGGTGCCGTCGGTGGAGCCGTCGTTCACGCAGATCACCTGTTGGATGTAGGGATTGCGCAGCAGGTTGCGCAGCGATTGATCCAGGCAGGGCTCTTCGTTGTAGGCGGCCACGACCGCATCGACGCAGCGCAGGTGTACGCTCGGTCGTCTACGCCAGCGCATCGCCAGCAGGCTGCCGATCACCACGCACATCACCAGGAACAAGGCGGTCTTCATCACAGCACCATGCGGTAGGGGATGAAGCCCTCGCTGGGACCCAATCCCACCTGCTGACCGCGAAAATGCGCCGAGCATCGCACCTGGTCGTGCTGCATGTACTCGCGATGCTGCTGGCTGCGGTGTTGCGACAATGCATGCAGCTTCTGCTCCAGGTGCATGCCGATGTCTTCGTAGATGCACGGGGCGAAGTTCGGCCAGGAACTAGGCGTCTCGTAGCACAGCACCTGTGGCACACCGCGGCAGGCGATGATGCTGGCCTGGAAGATCGCGCGATGGTCCTGGTGGCGGTCATCCTCGAACATGGTATAGACGCGCTGCGGTGCAGCCCGCTTGCAGGCCAGTTCAATAGCGGCAATCAGCGCCGGCACGCGGCTGTCCAGGCGGGTATCGGGCAGATCGTGCTGGTCGATCCGCTCCACTCCCAGCGAGCGCAGCGCCGCGTGCGATTCGGAAGGCCGGTCGATGGGCTCCGGTGCTCCTTGGCTCCCGCGCGTCAGGATCAGAGCATGAACGGTGGCGCCGCGCTGGGCGAGCTTTGCCAGGCTGCCACCGCAGCCCAGTTCGATATCATCCGGATGCGCCCCGATGGCGAGGACGCGGGAAAGGGGGAGCACGATCTGTACCTCTTACAAATTGGATGCCCCGTCATGGAAAGGGGCGTGCCGCATTACGAGATTTGCGGGTGGTGCGGCATTCTCATCCATAGCAAAAATGGTTGCTATGAAACTAATTCAATAATTTGTCGGGACCCGCGGCCTCAGTGTGCACAACTCATTGAAAATTCGAACTAATTGCAATCCTTTAAGGGCGGGGATGTGCGATGCTTGCCATAATTCAATAATTTCACGGACGTGGTATTCGCGGGCGATCTCCTGAATTGTTTTCTAGAGATTGTTGTATTGGCGCGACATCGTCTTCAAGGCATATTGTGTCGAGTCTCGATTGCGGATCTACCTCAAGCTCGCGAAATGCAAGCGAGTACGGAGCCCGGTGATAGCGATTCTTCTGTTGCGTAGTTTTTAGATTCAAGCGCCGCTGCTTGAACTGCCAAATAATGGAGTCATCCGATGAAAAGTCTGTTACTTCTGGCGGCTGCCGCGGTGGCGCCTGTCTTGTCTCACGCCGCCGCTCCTGTCATCCATGTTGGGGCGATGTACGAATACTTCGAGCCAAGCAAGAGTACGTTGCTTAAGCGCGTTCGCAATAGTGGTGATGCCACTGCATTCGTTCGCATCGACGTGCGCGAAGTGCACTACGGCACCGACTTTATGCCGCGCGAGTTGGATGTAGATACTTCCCAGGCGTCTGTCGGCGGAACCACAACTGGCCTGATCGCAAGCCCGTCGCGGATGATCGTTCCGGCCAATGGCCAGCAAGCCACGCGCCTGCTCTACCAGGGCGACCGCAACCAAGAGCGCTACTACCGCGTGCGTTTTGTTCCGGTCATGCCCAAGGCTGGGGAGTTCGCGCTGAGTGAATTGGAAAGTGTCGAGTATGGTCAAAAATTGTCTGTGGGCGTGAACGTAATGACGGGTTATGGGGTGTTCGTAATTGTGCACCCAAACAAGCCTGTTTATGACGTGCGTACCGAAGCGCAAGGCGACAAATTCGTGCTGCGCAACCTCGGCAACGCCACGGTAGTGCTAGATAATCTGCGCGAGTGCATTGGCAGCGGCAAGGCTCCGCAATGCAGCGAGCCCCGCAAGATCCACTTGCTGCCGCAGCGCACTCAGGATTTCGCTCGTCGTGCGGATCTGCAACATCGCTTCGAACTCGTTGAGGGGGACAGCCGTAGTGCCGTCCAGCTCAGCCTCTAGATTCCCATCGGGAATCGCCATCCATCGGCACGCTTCCGCTTGCCATCATCACTCCCTCGGAGAACCTCGTTATGACCATCAAGAAGACCGCTCTGGCCGCCGTGGCCGCCATTATCCTGACTCCGGCCGCTGCCTTCGCCGAAACCTTCAACCTACAGTTCACCGTCGAAGCTGCCGTGCCGTCGTCGACTGGCTTGGAAGTGTCGCCGGTCGGCGATTGGGCCGGTACGACGCAGAACATGCGCTGGAACCTGGCTACCAGCCGCTTGGATCCGATTGATCAGCAGATCGACGTGAAGAGTGGTTTGGGGGCAATTACTGCCTACCTGACCACCAATGCCGTCCTGACCAGCGCTGCCAACTCGATCGACCTGAACGTGTCGGTGGCGGGCATGACGCTGCCGGTGGGTGCCGCCAGTGCCGTCCAGATCGCATCCGCAACTGAAGCCGCGGCCAGCAAGCGCGTCCCGATGAGGGTTTCCGCCGCAGCCCCGACCGGTTCTGGCTACGCCCAGGGCAACTACCAGGGTAACGTTTTCATGATGTTTGAAAGCGTCGCTCCTTAATCGTCCCACTAATTGCTCCACCCAGCAGTAGTTGCTGCGATCTAGAGGGGCGCGCAAGCGCCCCTCATTTATTCAAGGACTCGCCATGGTGCTCCGTTTCCGACCACTCGCCGCCGCTGTAATGCTTGCCTGTGGCTGTGCAACGGCGCAGGCGGCACCGGCGGCGCTGGATAACCTCAATCTGCTGGACCAAGCGGGCTCGTTGCCGGACGGTTTCCAGGACCACTTTTTCGATGTGCCGCTGATACTGCGCATCGAGCTTGATGGTGGCTACCTCGGCGACGCCCGAGCGTTGCTCGCCCGTGACAATACCATCCGGTTGATTGACTTCACTGACAGCCACGAGAGTGTTCTACCCAATAGCGAACGTGAGCGCTGGTTGGCCGTGCTTGCCTCGCAGCGCCCACTGGGTGCGTGCGAGCGTGAGTGCGAAAGTGGGCTTGCACAGCTGCACTACAGTCTGGAAAGTTCGCTACTGTCAATCGCGACCAAGCAAGGGGCGATTGCCGTCAGCGTGGCACGGCATCATGCACTGCCCGAAAGCGGTAGCAGTGGTTTGATTCTGCGCCATCATCTGAATGTCTATGGCGGTGATAACTTCAGTACATCCGGACGTTACGCGGTGGACGCAGTGGGCAGCATCGGCCAGTGGACTGCTAATGCCAGCTACCAGGTTGATCGCAGCGGCGGTGAGGATGGAGCGTTGCGTCACGCAGTGCAAAGTCTCTATGCACAGCGAGAGTTCAACGATCACTTCTTGCGGGTAGGCTACTTCCTGCCCAACTTTCAGGGCGTGACGCGGCAGCCACGTGCGCCTGGTGCTGTCAGCTACACCACAGTTGGCGTGATGGCTGGCTCGTCCGACAATCTACGCATCGACAGCCAAGCGGTTAGCATTTATCCGGTATATGTCACTGCCAACCGAGAGGGTAGCGTGGAGGTGTACCGCGATGGCGCCCTGATTCACACCCAGTCGCTGCAGCCTGGTCTGCAGCAGCTAGACACTAGGCGCCTGCCGGGTGGCATCTACGAGGTCGAACTACGGGTCATCGAAGATGGTCGCGAAACGTCGCGTGAGACTAGCCTGATTCACAAGCCCACGCATTGGCGCGACCCCAGTCAGCGTTGGCGCTACAGCGCATTCGCGGGACAGCAGCGTAGTCTGTTCGACAGCTTTCAGGATCCGGACGAGGGAGATGTCGCCGTGGGCGGCATCCTGAACTATCTGGCCCACCCGAGGGCCGTGGTCGGTCTGGCCGCACAGCAGGTCGGTGATGAGCGCGCAGTCGCCACCTCGTTGGATTGGCATGCCAGCGATCGCCTAAACGTCTACACCAATGCGTACACCTCTGATCGTAATGGCCGTGGCGTCGATTTTCAGGGTCTGCTGCGCTACAGTCAGGGGACTGTCACCGTTTCACACAACCGGACTTGGCAGGAGCGGCGTGTCTACCAGGACATTCCGTTCCGCCCCGTCGTGCCAGATTTTGACACGCGCTCGGGCTGGCTACGCAGCAGCGCGGTCTCGCTGAACCATCGCGTAGGCGACACTGGTAGCCTAGCCGCGCGCGCGGTTTACAACCGAGGCGTCAGCAGCGGCGCCGGCCTTGACCTAGCCTATAGTAAACGCCAAATTCTATTCGGTACCGATGCAACTTGGCGTGCATCGGTTTTCGATCGCCCAGGTAATACCAGCACCGGTCAGCGTCGCAACCGAGGCGTGGAGTTCACCTTGAACCTGTCATTGGGACAGGATGGGCGCCGCTACAGTGGAAGCTTAGGCAGCCGCACAGGTCGCGACGGCGGGCGCGATCTATATGCCAGTGCAGGTGTGCAGCAGAGCTTCGACGACGCACCGATCAGCCGCGTGGGTGCACAGGCTTCGCTGGACGGTGAAGGCGTCGGCCTGAGCGCCAACGCGAACTTCCAACACCCGGCCCTGGTCGGAGACTTCTATGCCCAGCGTTCGTCAAGTGGCGGCCTGCTCAGCGGCGGCGTGAACCTTGAAAGCACGATGGCCATCGGCGGGGGCAAGTTGGTTGTGGCTGGCGCGCTGCAAGGAGACGCCAGCACTGGCATGATTCTGGATGTTTCCTCAGACCTGCCGGGCGTTTCGCTGCGGGCGATCGATAGTCGTGGCGATTCCTACCTGCTGCAGCCAGGCCGCAACTTCCTACCGGTGACGGCGTACCGTAGCGGCAACCTTCACATTGATTTCGATGGCCGCGCCGCGCCGGCGGCGGCGATTCAGCCCGCTTCGCTCAACTACCATCTCAACAAGGGCGGGGTAGCATACGGAAAGGTGGACGTGGTCAGCACCGTCACAGTGATGGGCCACTTGCGTGATGCCGATGGAAAACCGTTAGGTGGCGCGTACGTTGTCAATCATGCAGGGCGTAGCGTCAGCGAGGTTGATGGCTTCTTCACCCTGGAAATGAGTAGGCGCCAGCCGACGCTAGAAGTGCAGCCAGCAGCCGCTAGCAATTGCAGCATTACCTTCGATATCGAACAGAGTCAGCTGCAGGATAACGTGCTGTTGGCGGGCAACGTCATTTGCGGATCGACAGGCGCCGTTTCCGTCACGGCTGTGAACACCAAGGGGAGTAAGCTTGGCGATGAAAATTAGTCAATTTGCTGACTCTGAATCAAGAGCGTTTGCATCACTAGAACCAACAGCGTCCGGCTCAAAGCAGTGGCATATTTTGTACCCAAATAGCCGGGGGAATAAAATCAAGCAATCTTGGGTTCCAGGAGACATTTCGTGATGCCAATCTATTTTGCTGCTGGGCGCATGGCTGTCCTTTGCTTACTAATTCTGGGGGTGAGCTCTCAATCGGCAGTGGCTGTGGAGATACCGATCACCGCCCGATTTGAGCCATCCATATTAGACCCAACGAGAAACGCATTTGTAAATACTACTCCTCAGTCGGGCTATTGTGCCCAATACCCTGCGTACTGCTCACCAGGTGAAGTCAGCCTTGCGACCGGCATCACGATTACTGAACGACTTTTGGAAGGTGATCAGGAGGACCATCGTCAGTGGCATTTCGCTGCGATTGATGCCAGCTGGAGAACGGTGGATGTAACTGGGCCCGATGGTCTTGCCCATACTGTTCGTTTCCGCTTGAACCTGGTCTCACAGCGACAGAGGAAAGGGCCCGATGGTAGCCAGCCAGGAGGAGGCGGGGCCGCGGTTGGCGGATGTCGCGGTCGTCTGGGATTCAGCACTAGCTCTTGGTACCACTACGGGTGGCAGCTACCAGAAGGCAGATCCTACTGTTGGCGCCGTCCCAAGCCCTATCCGATCCCTGGGGTTGGATTCACAGTTGACAGCATCGCCGTGGGCTATTCATTGGAGACACCCAATCCGTTGGCGATGAAGAACGGAATCTATACGGGAGTGATCCGATACACTGTTGGCGAAGGTGGGGATTTCGATATTGGATACGGAACCTACAGTGATAATGAAATAAGCTTCAATCTGACCCTCACAGTGGCCCACGAGTTCAGTGTAGTGCTGCCCGCCGGTAGCGAAAAGGTGGCTCTGCAACCTGTTGGGGGGTGGTCCACCTGGTTGGAGCAGGGGCGTAAGCCCACCCGCTTGCAGCAGGAAGCGCCTTTCCAGCTCACCAGTTCTGGGCGGTTTGGCGTCAGACTGGCCTGCGAGCATACGTTAGGTGAGCGCTGTGCGATCCGCAGCGACCGTGACAGCGCCGAAGCGCCACTCGATATTTCCATCACGATGCCCGGCATGTTCGATGTGTCAACAGGTGCACCTGCAGTGGATGCGGCGTTGACGTTGTTGAATCCTGCGCCGAGATTCGGCTCCGTCGAGTACGTGGAGAATCGCCCGTCACGGCTACGATTTTCGGTGTCCGGTGCACCGCTGAGTGAAATGCTGTCGCAAGGTGGATCGGTGTGGCGTGGTGGCGTAACCGTGATCTTTGACGCGGATCCGTGAGCAGTTTCACCGATTTCTAGTTCTTGCTGTTGTGCCTGGTGATGATCATTACCGATGCCCCGATCCAGGCACCCTCTTGGCTTGACGTCCCATTTTGAGGATTCGATTGTATCGGCTTTCAGTGAACTGTCCCGGTAATTTCGACGAAGGACCGCTAGCCGTCAGGGAAGCTGTTCGTGATTTCCGAAGCAGCTGGACGTTCCTCCGGGCAACGCTTCATTTCCCCGGCCAGATGAGCGAGCCCTGCGTGAACACCGAACGAGTCGGTATTCATCCAGACACGCCGGACACGCACGAGCGCGACCGCGCTGGAGGCGATGGTATCGACCTTGATCGGGTATGCCGCTCGGCTGAGACGATTCAGCGGATTCAACGACTGATTTAGGGAGCGCGCCCGCGCGTTGTGCGCCTCTCCCAGACGGTCCCAACGCGCGGTGCTGTCATACGGCGGCTTGGAGAGGGCTATCCGCAGCACGGCAGGATTATGCGGCCGGGTCAGGTTCCGGCGCACCTCCAGTCGATCGCGCGCATCCAGTTTCGCCCCATGCAGCGCCCAGAGCAGCAACCTGGTCAAGGCCACACACTCCCTGACGCACGGCGGCCATGCCCTGGCCTTGGTTGTTGGGACTGGCAGGGACGTCATTCTGATGCTGTAAGGGATAGTGTCCATTGCTGAGAATCACACGATAGACGGCGTTGCACTCCGGCCGTGGAATCGTGATGCTCCCGAGGTCGTCGCAACTGCGATCAATGAAGGGCTGGTTTTGCTTTGTGATCGGCTTGCCCACGGCGCGGCGCGCATAGGCGTCAGTGCTGCATAGCATCAGGCTCATTGCCGTTGCCCGCGCTGATCCTAAAGTTTTTGATTCATTGGGTCTCGAGCTTCTTGCATATCGCCACGCGTCGAAATCCGTAGGATGTGGGGCCTCCTGTGCGAGTGATGCAGGAATCGCCGATCAATTCTTCTAATTTCATAGGGCCAGGTATGGGCGAGCACTTATCGGGCGCAGACCTGAAGCCGCTTCCTCGCCTGACCCGTGCGAGACCGCAACCATGAACCTCATCTATCGCGTCATCTGGAATCGCTCGCTCAATACCTGGGTTGTCGCTTCCGAACTTTCCAAGGGCCGCCGGAAGAAGGCCAAGCTTGCGACGCTGGCCCTGACACTGCTGCTGGGTACTGCCGGCGCCTCGCAGGTGGATACGATCACTGAACCAGTTTCAGGCGATGCGCAGTGCGCGCCGCTGGAGACGGCGGCGGACGCCACGACTGTTTCTTCGGGTGAATGCGTGGATCAGGTGGCACGGAGCGTGGTAGGCAGCGAAGCCCCGGCAGCGACCTATGGTGAGGTTGCCCGCCCGAATGCGACCTCCGTGCACGAACATATCAGCATCAACAGCGAGGGCGCCGACGCCGATGCGGCCGGCCGAAATTCCATCGCCATCGGTGGCGCCGCCAGCGCGACCGGTGAGAACTCGTTCGCGATCGGCACCAATGCCAAGTCCGAGGCGTACAACACCATGGCCATTGGCCAGGACAGCCATGTGTCCGCGACCGGTGGCCTGGCGTGGGGCGCGGGTGCGAAGGTACTGAAGGAAGATGGCCAGCCGGCCGGCAGTGGCGGGGTAAACGGCATCGCCATCGGCAGGAACGCGCTGGTGGGAATGAACTACGATGACCCGAACTGGCACCCCATGCAGGCCGATGCGGCCGTTGCTATCGGCTCCAACGCCCATGCTTACGGGGAGCAGTCCGTGGCCTTGGGCGCTGGCTCAGTGGCCGATGAGGACTACACGGTGTCGGTGGGCAACAACGGCACCCGTCGCCGCGTCGTCAACCTGGCCAACGGGACGACCGATTACGATGCGGTCAACTTGAAGCAACTCAAAGGTGCCGCCAGCGCGCTGGGCGGCGGCGCGAGCATTGACGCATCGGGAAATTTCAGGGCTCCGCGCTATGTACTTAGGAACGAGACGCATACCGACGTGGGTTCGGCGCTGAGCGAACTGGATGTGCGGCTGACCACCGCAGAGAACGGCGGTGGCGGCGAAGGCCATGTGGTCTACGACCCGGACACTGGCGTACTGTCGGTGGGTGCGGGCGTGGAAGGCATGGCCGTGGACTTCAGCAACAGCAACGGTGAAGCGCGCATGCTGACTGGCTTGGCCGATGGCGAGCTGTCGGCCACCAGCACTGATGCTGTGACCGGCGCGCAGCTGCATGCCACCAATACGCGGGTGGACCAGACGGGCGTCAAGGTCGATGCGCATGAAGAAGCCATCAACGGTGCCGACGGCCTGGTCGATCAGATCGGCGGGCTGAGGACGGAAATGGGCGAGATCCAGAGCGCCGTGAGCGGCCATGACATCCGCATCACCACCAACAAGACCGAGATCGAGCGTCTGGAAGGCATGATTGGCGACGGTGGCGGCGAAGGCCATGTGGTCTTCGACCCGGACACCGGCGTTCTGTCGGTGGGTGCGGGCGTGGAAGGCATGGCCGTGGACTTCACCAACAGCAACGGTGAAGCGCGCGTGCTGACTGGCCTGGCCGACGGCGAACTGTCAGCCACCAGCACTGATGCCGTGACCGGCGCGCAGCTGCATGCCACCAATACGCGAGTGGACCAGACGGGCGTCAAGGTCGATGCGCATGAAGAAGCCATCAATGGCGCCGATGGTCTGGTCGATCAGATCGACGGTCTGACGACGGAAATGGGCGGTATCCAGACTGCACTAACCGATCATGGCGACCGGCTCGATGCCCATGAAGATGCGATCAACGGCGCCGACGGCCTGGTCGGTCAGATCGGCGGGCTGAGGACGGAAATGGGCGAGATCCAGAGCGCCGTGAGCGGCCATGACATCCGCATCACCACCAACAAGACCGAGATCGAGCGTCTGGAAGGCATGATTGGCGACGGTGGCGGCGAAGGCCATGTGGTCTTCGACCCGGACACCGGCGTTCTGTCGGTGGGTGCGGGCGTGGAAGGCATGGCCGTGGACTTCACCAACAGCAACGGTGAAGCGCGCGTGCTGACTGGCCTGGCCGACGGCGAACTGTCGGCCACCAGCACTGATGCCGTGACCGGCGCGCAGCTGCATGCCACCAATACGCGGGTGGACCAGACGGGCGTCAAGGTGGATGCGCACGAGGATGCGATCAACGGCGCCGACGGCCTGGTCGGTCAGATCGGCGGGCTGGCCACGGAAGTGGGCGAGATCAAGACCGCCGTGAGCGGCCATGACATCCGCATCACCACCAACAAGACCGAGATCGAGCGCCTGGAAGGCATGATTGGCGACGGTGGCGGCGAAGGCCATGTGGTCTTCGACCCGGACACCGGCGTTCTGTCGGTGGGTGCGGGCGTGGAAGGCATGGCCGTGGATTTCACCAACAAGAACGGTGAAGTGCGCGTGCTGACGGGGCTGGCCGACGGCGAGCTGTCGACAACCAGTACCCATGCGGTGACCGGTCGCCAGCTGCATGCAGTCGACGTGCGGTTGAGTGAGGTGGAGCAGCGCGAAGCCGTTGTCGAGCTGCCCGATGCGGACGGTGTACTGAGCTTCGGCAAGGATGTGGGTGGTGATACTGTGGACTTCAGTGGGACAGGCACAAGCCGGGCCGCAGGGGGCGAACGCGTGTTGACCGGCGTGGCGGCAGGTGAGCTGTCAGAAACCAGCACCGACGCGGTGACCGGCCGGCAGCTGCACGCGACCAACCAGGATGTGAGCAACTTGAGTGCGCGCGTCGACCGGCTGGAAGAGGGCGGCACCGTCCCAGGCGACTCCCTGGTCGGTCAGGATGGGGTAACCGGCGATATCAGCGTGGGTAAAGATCAAGGCGGCAATCGGATCAGCTTTGCCGGTGCCGACGGCGCGCGCGTACTGACCGGTGTGGCCAATGGGCAGATCGGAATGGGCAGCCGGGATGCAGTCAATGGCGAGCAGCTTGGGCAGATTCGCGATGACCTGCAGGGAAGAATCGATGGCCTGGATGGTCGCCTGACCGAGGTCGAGAGCGGAGGTGGCACTACGCCCGCTAGGCCCACGCCGGAGCCGGGCGACACCATCAGCCGGGAAGAGGTGGAAAAGCAGGTCCAGATGGCCAAGGACTACGCCGATACGCATTTCGAATCGCTGACCGGATCCGTGGAAGGCCTGCGCCAGGACATGGATGATCGTTTTGAAATGACCAATCGCCGAATCGACAGGATTGGTGCGATGGGAACGGCCATGTCGATGATGACCTCCAGCGTATCGGCTGTCCGCGGACAGAACAAGGTGGGCGCCGGCGTCGGCACGCAAGGGGGCCAAAGGGCGCTCTCGGTCGGCTATCAGCGTGTGATCGAAAGAACCAATGCCGCGATCACGCTGGGCGGTTCATATAGTGGCGGCGAGTCGCAGATCGGTGTTGGTGTAGGCTTTGGCTGGTAAGCCGAACATCGCCGTGTGTGCCCGCATGTAACGGGAAGGGTCTGCGGCCATGCCGCACATCCATTGAGTCGCCACTTCTCGGCGCTAGACGCCCCGGCCCATAGCCGGGGCGTTCGTGTATGCCGCATATCTGCGAGGTAAGTCTCACTTTCCTGCTGAGTCGCCTTGGTTGTTCTCACTTGTTCATCACGCTGATTCATTAATCTCGCGAAATGTCGGGGTGAAGTAAAAGTGGAATGACACCACCGAGAGGGGGGCACTCCGCACCACCAACCCGACTCGATGGACATGAGGTTTCCCGGTCATGGGAGGGGGCTATGTCGACGTACCGTTCGGTGCTCTTGACGCTGGCAATCTTGGCCGGGGGAGTGGGCTGTTCCTCCCGGCAGGAAAGCGCTTCTGCCGCCCTCCAGAGCCCACGGGCAGATTGCTCCGCTGCGAACGGGTGGGTCGCCGGCCACGCCTACGAGGCCGGGGACCGGGTACAGAATCATGGCAACTTGTACGAGTGCAGGCCGCATCCCGCAACTGGGTGGTGCGCAGACTCGGCCTACGAGCCGGGTGGGACGGGGGGAGGAGGGGAATGGTGGCCATCCGCCTGGATCGACCACGGCACCTGCACTGTCGATGACATCGATGGCAATGAACTGGTTCTGGTACTGCCGGCGGCACCTGCAGGAAGTCGGCGCGACGGCGCGATCACAGGCACGTTGCGATGCCCTGGGGAAGTTCTGGAAGAACACCCGATTACGGGCGATTGGGGTCAGGAACTTCGCATCGACGGGCTCAGACGCTGCGACTACCACCTGATCCTGAATGTAGCGGGCGGCAGCCGTCCGCTCAACACGCCCGCCATCATTTCGTTCAGCGAGGAAGAAAAGCAAAGCGAGACATTCAACGCCCAGTACGCCGAGCCGCTGGATCTGAGCGGACTCGTAGCGCTGCCAGGGTTGAAGCTGGAACTGTTCGCCCAAGGATTGATCCAGCCCCGGCAGATGGCGTTGGGTAAAAATGTGCTCTATGTAGGATCCAGCAGAATCCCGTATGCAGGGGAGGCGTCGAAGATCTCCGAATTCGTCTATGCGTTGCCGCTGGATCCCACCAGCGGCAAGCCAACAGGCTTGCATCTGCTGGCGACGGGGCTGATCGAGCCGCATGGCGTGGCCTATCGCAATGGCGACCTGTACTACGCTACGACCGGTGACTTGTACCGGGTGCGCGATGCCGACGCCACCTACCAAAATCCTCTGCCCGAGCGCGTACTCAGGTTTCCTGCCGATGATAAGCGCTTCCCCTTGCCGCCGATGGGGGAACAGGGAGGCAGGCAATGGCATCAAAAACACCCCCTACATTTCAATCCACTCGACCCGGAGGACAACGCGCTGTACACAGCCGTCGGGATCCCCTGCAACATCTGCATGGTGGAAAAAGATGAGCGCTATGGATCGATTCTGAAGTACGACTTGACAACCGGCGCGGCGACGGTGCTGGCGCGAGGGGTCCGCAACTCGGTCGGTTTCGATTGGAACCCTGAAACAGGGCAGATCTGGTTTAGCGACAACAACCGTCAGAACTTCACCAATGCCGACGAGATCAACGTCGTCACCCGCCAGAACCAGCACTTTGGTGTTCCCTACGTGTTTGGAAAGGAGACCAAGGGGTACACGCAGGCCGAATGGGAGGGGACGTCGGATCTGCCGCCCAACCAGCCCTATCTGGTCCGCGGCGCGATCCTGGCCGATATGCCGCCCGGGGAAATCTCGCCGCGCCGCTACACCGCGCCAGCATTGGCATTGGGAAGCAACACTGCCCCGCTGGGGATCAAGTTCGTCGGCGAGACCTTCTATCCCGGTGCCTTGCCAGGTAGCCAGCGCATGCTGGTTGCGCTCCACAGCGGAGGTACCAACGACACCGGCATCGACGTACGCATGATGACGGTGATCGGCAGCCAAGTGGTCAGCGTCGTGCCATTGGTGACCGGCTGGCGGCAGCCTACAGGCAACGTGAGTGGGCGCCCGGTGGACTTTCTCCCCTTGGCCGACGGTAGCGTGCTGATCTCCGACGACATCGCCGGCGTGATCTATCGTGTGTCCTACGACTCCGCAGGCGTGCCTGATACCAGGGTGTCGCTGACCATGGCCGCAGCACCCGATCCCAGCCTGAGCGGCGAGGTGCCGGTCGGCTATCTCACTGATCCCCAGGGTAGGCGGCGACGACTGGAACTGGGATGGTCCGGGCCGGTGCTCAACCTCCCCGGATTGCCTTACGGCCATTATGTGCTGGAGATGGCGGACGTCGGCGCGGAGTGGACGCCTGTCGAACCCAGAATCGAGTTCGACCTGTCGCCGGAATCCCCGATCCATTCGATATCGCTGGGTTATCGCGGAATTCCAGATATCGACGCCAACGTGAGGATCACTGCACCGTCGCGCCCCGCAGGCGGCAGTTTGCCTGCGCAATGGGTCGTCACGCTGGTCAACGTAGGCAGCGGCGTCGAGCGCGAGATTCCCATCAGTTGGGGCGACAGCGTCATCGAGACGCTTGGGTACGGCACCTATGAACTGATTTCACCCTATCAGTTTGTTGCCCTCCCGGAGCCGGCCAAAGCGCGCTTCAGTGTTACTACAGACGGCGATCAGAATGCGCCGACGATGGGGTATCGTGCCGTGGCCGATATCGGTGCGGCTCTGTTGGCCGCGCCTTCCGAAGGCCAATCGGCAGGCGCTTGTTGGGGGTGCCACAAGAGCGGGTTCAAGAGTCCGAGTATTGCATACGAGTGGCAGGAGAATGGACGAACGGCTCTGGTCGCAAAGATCAGGAGCATGAGCGATCGCATCGCCCAGGGCCATTGCGACGGCGTCTGTGCGGGCGCAGTGGCCGATCACCTGTTCAATGACGTCTGGCCGGAGTATCTCAATCCAGGCGACCCCTTTGGCACGCGTCAATTGCGCAAGCTTTCCAGTGCGGACTATGTCAATGCAGTCAAGGACGTCCTGAACGTCCAGGTAGACGCCGATTACTTGCCCGACGAAGGTATCGACAGGGATTTCGGCTATCCGGGACAGGCCAACCGGGGGCTGTTGGGCAAGAGCGAGGTGCTGGCCTACTACACTGAGGCCATGAGGGTCGCCAAGGCAGTGGATCTGGACGGTCTGGGCTATCAGCCAGGCCACCCCGATGCATTCGTCGCAGCATTGGGGCGCAGGTTGTTCCGGCGGCCACTGAACGCTGCGGAGTTGACCCGCTACAAGGCGCTGCTCGAGCGGGAAGGTGAGGCCGTGGAGGGGCCACGCCTGATGATTGCCGGCATGCTGTCGTCGAACAACTTCCTGTACCGCTCCGAATTGGGGGTGAAGGACGCATCGCGGTCAAAAGAGGGCGACGTCTATCGCCTCACGCCCAACGAACTGGCTACCGCGCTGTCGTTCGGCTTTCTGGGTACGACGCCATCCGATGCTCTGCTGGACAAGGCAGAGGCCGGGCAACTTGAGACGGAAGAGCAGATCGCCGCGGAGATCGATGCCATGCTGACCACCGAGCGTGGCAAGGCACAGTTCCTGCGTTTCATACGCTATTACACCAGGACTTACGGGGTTGTCCCGGAAAAACCGGGGCTGGACCGGACCTTGATTAGCACGATGGAAAGGGAGCAAGAGGCGTTTGTTCTTCATGTGATTTCGGATCCGAACGGCACCTTCGACGAACTCTTCAATCCCGGCTACACCTACCTCAACCAGTCGCTCGCGCAGCACTATGGAATCTCCGGCGTCAGCGGAGATGAAATGCAGAAAAAGGACGTCGACGACAAACGGGGCGGATTGCTGCACCAGGCGATCGTGCATGCCACCCAATCTGGTACCGAGACCACCTCCCTGGTCCGGCGAGGGTTCCTGGTTCGCGAGCAGATGTTCTGTCGCCAGTTCGGCACGATGGAAAACGACAACCGCGTCCCGCAGTTCCCGGACCGACCGGTTAGTACGCGCGAGCGCATGAGTTTGATCAACGGACCGGTCAATCCATCCTGCTGGACCTGCCATCAGTTCGTCAACGACCTGGGCGCCTCATTCGAGAACTACGATGCCATCGGTCGTTTCCGGTTGCAGGAATATGCGGTGAACAATCCATATCGGGATCAGCTGATCAATATCGATGCGGCAGGTGAGTTCCTCAATAATGGCGGCGTGCACACAGCAGATTTCGACGACCTGCGGGGGGTCGCCAGAATCATTCCACACACAGCCGCAGCACGGCAATGCCTGGCGGACAACTACTTCCGCTACGTGTATGGCGATGCGCCGGGGGACGCCGGGGCGCTGATCATCTCCGTTCGCGAAAACCTGAAGAATTCCGGAAAGTTGCGCGAAGCGCTGCGCCTACTCGGAACATCGACAGCACTGAGGTACAGAAAGGAGCACGCACGATGAACATGTCCAGATCACGTCGCCGTTTTTTGATCCGCATGGCGGCGGCAGGAGCTGCGGCGGGCGTCATGGTACCGCTCAGTCGTTATGGCCTGGCTAGCATGGCGCTGCAAGGAAAGCAGGAGGGTGCCAAGCTCAAGGTGGTCTTCTACACCACGCCCGATGGCCTTGGCATCAACGAATTCGCTGCGGGTGGTGAGTGGAACGGCGGGAAGGGCATATGGCATCCCACGGCAATGGGTAACGATACAGGGGATTTCCAGTTGAACACGGCCAGCCAGGAGTTGGCGGCCTACAAGAACCGGGCACTCTTCCTGCGTGGGCTTGCATCCGTGAGTGCCGGGACTGCTCCGGTCAGCCCATTTCTGGGGCACGCAGCCTGGCAGGCTATTCTGCGCGACAGGGCCCAAAGCCAGACCTCCATAGACAATATCCTGGCAAGGCACCTGACCGGTCATAACCCAACTCTAGGTGCAATCTATGCAGGGCCACATACCAAGGTGGGCAGTGGTGGGCAGCCCTCATACGTTTCATTCGACGGCAGAACGGCGCGGGTTCCGCAGAAGCACCCCGTAGTATTGTTCGACTCGATTTTCGGTACTGATCTGCGCGGACTGGACGTGGTACGCAGTGCGCACGTGTTCGATCCGGTGAAACAGGACATCGATGATGCGATGGGCAAGGTCCAGGGCAGCGAGAGACAGAAGCTGGTCACGCATCTGGATGCAGTCGAACAGGTAGCCAAGGAACTGGAGGAGATCGTCGAGCCTGGCCAGTGCCTGCGTGAGCGGCCGGAGTTGGGTGGGGTAGATGTTGACGGATCCAATGACCGCAATGTGGTGCACGCAGCACACCATAAAGTGGTGGCGGCCGCATTGGCCTGCGGCACCGTGCGCGTGGCAACCATACAGGTGGCCTATACGCTGGAAAGCCTGATGATCAACGAGGTGAGTACCCGCAAGAATCCGCACGATCTTGCACACTGGGGATTGTTCGATGGGCCAGCCTCCCCGACTGATCGACAGGACTGGGAGAACTCCCGGAAATGGTATGTCAGGAAGGTAAAAGAATTCCTGGATGAACTGTCCAGTCATCAAGACCCTGACCTTCCGGAGGACAGCCTGCTGGACCACACCCTAGTGGTGTTCACCAGCGAGATGGCTGAC
This sequence comes from Stenotrophomonas sp. 115C5, assembly GCF_056861055.1. Classification (NCBI taxonomy): domain Bacteria; kingdom Pseudomonadati; phylum Pseudomonadota; class Gammaproteobacteria; order Lysobacterales; family Lysobacteraceae; genus Stenotrophomonas; species Stenotrophomonas sp. 115C5. Next base: position 527,982 of record NZ_JBSPUQ010000001.1, on the reverse strand, counting down.
GGTGCACCGGAACACTGCATGGACATGCCGCTGGTGATGATTGGCGCGGGAGGTCTGCTGAACTATGGTAGCGCCGGTCGCTATTTCGACATTGGAGACCAGGGTGAGGTGTTCTGGGATCCTTCCAACCCTAGGCCGGCGAAGCAGGTTTCCATGCAGCGAGTCTGGGCTACGTTGGCACGGGCGGCGGGTGCGGGTGAGGTCCCCTATTCGCAAAACATCGAAACGGTCAACGGAATATTCAAGAATCTCAGTTAGCCAGGTTGGGCGGAATGTTCTCTCCAGGTGAGCGGGCCCCTCTGCCGCGCTCCAGAGTAACACCGGCGGGTTGGCAGCATTCGCACTGAATTCGGCGGTGAGGCAGTGTCGATCTGCCACATGCGCCGCTTCGCTCTTGAGGTAGTTGCATTCCTTCTCTAGCTCTAGAGGAGACGCAAAACGGATGCTGCCCTGAGCCGCGCAGGCTCACCGTGCGATTGCGATTGTGTGTCTGGCCCTGAGGTAATTGCATCAACTCGGTGACGGTTGCCGCGCATAATTTCCATGCTTCGGTCCAGTCGACGCGGTACGCGTCGTTTCAATCACTGTGACCACCAGGCCGAAGGTGCGCGCTTGCGAGTCCTCGCTGGTGGCGTTGGTCCCCGTGCATCTGCTCCTGTACTGTCGCTCCGGACCGCCCGTCGCTTCAGGCTCCATTCTGCGGGTAAGCCACGTGTGATCGGTACCCGCTTCACTTGAGTGAGGGAGTTCGATGGACGCATGCAGATCAGGGCAGCGGCCCGCGATCAGCCTGCACGGGTTGCACTCTTCTCCGCCAATGCTGTGTTTCCGCGACCAGATCGGCCAACCCTGTAAGGACACTTGCCGGATCGGAAAATTTGCTGGCGTGCAGAGTGGTCTCCAACGAATCCACACTGCGGGCGATGGAGTCAGCCTTGGCCATGAAGGCTGCCCCGCGGATGCGGTGCAGCAGATCCAGCGACAGTTGCCAGGACTGGGTCGAGAGTGCAGCCCGCAACTCGATCAGATCCTCGTCCATCGCCGCTTCGAAGATGGCGCGTAGCTGGCTCTCGCTGTGCACTGGCGGCTCGTCCATGGCCGGCTCGTCTGCAGGCACGTAGTCCAGCCATGCCCGAAGCATGCCACGCAGCTCATCCAGCCGCAGCGGCTTCTTCAGCACGCCGTCCATGCCAGCATCCACGCATTTGCCCAAGTGGGAGGAATCAGACGCGGCAGAGATGGCGATCACCGGGAGGTGCCGTGCGCCGTCCTCCCGCTCGCGCAGCCGGCGGGTGGTTTCGTATCCGCTCATGCCGGGCATATGACAATCCATCAGCACCAGGTCGAAGTTGGCTGCCTCAAGCTGCGCAAGTGCCTCTTTGCCACTGGCGACAGCGGTGGCGGTGATGCCCAGTGCGTCCAGTTGTTCGACGATGATAAATCGGTTGCCGGGATGATCCTCCACGACCAGCACCGCATGCTTGTGGCTACCCAAGTGGCCAGCAATTGCGGGCCTTGTACTTACCTCCGGCATGAGTGTCGTGGGTTCCGTAATGCGCTTCAGCAGCTGCACCGGTACTTTGAAGGTTACCGTGGTGCCTATACCCGGTTGACTATGCAGCTGCAGTGTGCCGCCCATTAGTTCGACCAGCTCTCGACAGATGGTCAACCCCAGTCCGGTACCGCCGAACTCGCGGGTGGTGGAGCTCTCTGCTTGGGAATAGGCGTCGAACACTGAGCTCAGGTGCTCCGGAGCGATGCCAATTCCTGTGTCGGTTACCGTACTGATGATGGTGCCGGCTGTCCGGTCGTCCTCGGAGGGCGCGATGCGCACGTCCAGATTGATGCAGCCACGCTGGGTGAACTTCACCGAGTTGCCCAGCAGATTGGTCAGCACCTGGCGGTAGCGCGTGGGGTCGATCAGCACGGCCAGGTTGGCTGGATTCTCCAGAGTGACATTCACTGGCAGCGCCTTGTTCTGCGCGTTGACACGTGCAATGTCGGCCGCCTTGTTGGCCAGCGTCTCGATATCAGTGGGAATCAGTTCCAGCTCCAGTCGCTTGGCATCTAGCTTGGACAGGTCCAGTACCTCATCCACCAACCCAAGCAGTGACTCGGCCGCAGCGGACGCGGTGGTGGCAAACCGCTGTTGGCGCGAGTCCAGCGAAGATCGCTCCAGCATCTCGATGGACGCCAGAACGGCGTTCATCGGGGTGCGTATTTCGTGGCTCATCATCGCCAGAAAGCGCGATTTGGCCCGCTCGCTTTTCTGTGCTTGGTGTTTGGCGGCTCGAGCACGATGCGCAAACCACACCAGCATCATTACACCGATGACGATGCCGGTAAGTTGCAACCAATGGTACTTTATGATGGACAGCAGCGACGGCTCGCCAAAGTCGGTCTGCTCCAGCCATTTATGGTCCATCCGATCGGTCTCCTGGGCCGACAGGCTGGCCAAGGACTTGTTAATGATCGAATACAGCAGGGGCTTGTCGCTGCGCACGCCCATCTGCGAGGTGTAAAGAAGTTCGTGGGACGTGCCGGAGATGCTCAGCATGCCGGCGTAGCGGCGCCGCATCAACGGAAGGAATACGGTATCGGTCCCGATTGCCGCGAAGGCGTCGCCGGCCACTACGGCGTCCAGGGCAGTATCGGGGCGAGTAATCGGCAGCACCTTAACCTGTGGATAGCGTTCGGCAAAGAAATTGGAGTAGACGCCAACTCCGCGAATCGCCACGGTTTTCCCGTTCAGGTCCTTCAGATCGAGTACCACCGGAGAATTGGCCCGGGTGACGATGATCGTCGGGGTGGCGAAGTATGCCGGGGTGTACAGCATCTGCGCATTGATGGCGGATGAGAGCCGGCGCGGGATGATATTGGGAAACATGTCGGCCTTACCATCCAAAAAGGCTTGTTGCGAGCCCTCCCAATCCTTGGTGGGAATCATCCGAAAGCGGAGGCCGGACTTGCGCGACACGGCGGCCAGGTACTCCGAGACCAGACCACGGTACTGGCCGTTGACGATGTACTCGATCGGGGGCAGGTTGGGATCGGCTGCGAAGTAGACCACCGGATGTGCTTGGATCCACTGGCGCTCCTCGGGGCTGAAATCGGGCTCCAGCTGGGCATGCGCCGTCAATGGCAGTAGCGCGCCAAGGGCAAGCACAACCATCCAGCGGCAGCGTGGCCTCATGTCTTCGCGCTGCCCCTATGCAGGCTCAACAGTTCGTATTCGCTGTCTACCCCCAGTTTGCGGAAGGCAGCAGCCTTGTGAGTGCTGATGGTGTTGGCGCGACGCGATAACTTGAGGGCGATTTCGGAGGTGCTCATGCCCAGTAGGACGCACCGGATCACTTCATGTTCCCGCGCGGTCAATTTGCTGGCCAGCACGGGATCGATACCGGCAGCCGGTGGCATTTCCTTGTCATCTTTCAACGCGTTGATCTGCGCTGTCATTTGCGGATGCACGTACCGGCCGCCACGCGCCAAAGCACGGATACCCGCCACAACTTCGTCGAGTTCATGTCGCTTGCTGATATAGCCGCGCGCGCCGGTGCGCAATGCCAGCTTCACGGTGTCGGGTGTGTAGTAGGCCGACATCACCAGCACCCGAATGTGGGGATAACGGACGCTTAGCATGCGAATCAAGTTCAGTCCATCCATGTCCTGTTGTTTCAGCGAAAAATCCAGCACCACGATGTCGACCTGCAGCCGGGAAAGCCCGTCAAGCAGCTGGCGGCTGCTAGACGCGGTACCGACCACGACGATATCCGGCTCCTGGGCAAGTCGGGTGCCCATGCCATGCAGAATGACGTGGTGGTCATCGAGCAGAAAAACCCGGGCCGGGACGTGCAGAAAAGCGCTCATATAGAAACTCGTAAGAAGAATGGGGGATCCAATGGAACGACGCCGCCAACCTCCAGCCGGGGGAAGTCGCCCGCCGACAGCTGGATTCCAGCATGACATTAACGGCAGTGCAATGGGGGGGCGGGAAGGTCGTAGCGGCGTGTTTCGAGAGAATTGCATGTGTTCGCACGCTCCCCCCCGTGATCATCTCCAGCCCGTTGACGCGTGCTTCACAGAAGCGGCTCTGCCCCTTCCATCCAATCCCATGACGATCCCGCTCCCCACCCGTGGTACCCACCTGCGTAGCTGGTCCTTCAGCCAGATCCTGATGATCGGATTGGCGCTGTGGCCATTCTGCCTGATGGCTGTCTTGACGCTATGCCTGGCCGCAACCCCTTGCTAGCTCTGCGCTTGGTTCCACAGTTCTGGTGAAGTAGCTTGCGGCAGAGCAGACGCCCCATTCATGGTCACGGTCCGGTCGAAATAGGGGCGATGCGTGAAATCGTGGGAAATCACGATCACGGCTCCGCTGTAGGCTGTAATGGCACCAATTACCCCCTCAGCCGAGATGGTGTCCAAGTTGGCTGTGGGTTCGTCGAACACCAACACCGGGCGTTGCGAGTACAGGGCACGCGACAGGAGTAAGCGCTGCTTTTGGCCAGCCGACAGTAGGGGGTTGGATTCGGATAGTTGGGTGTTTAGGCCTGCTGGCAGCGCCAGCACTATCTCGAGCAGGCCCAGGACTTCCAGGATGTTCTTGCACCGCACCGTGTCCGGAGCGTCTTCGAACAGCGTGATGTTCTCCAGCACACTGCCACGGAAAAGTACATCGTCGTGGCGCTGGAAGTAGCATAGGTTGCGGAGAGCAGCGGCCGGATCGTGCGGAGCTGCACCATTGATCAGGACGCGTCCGGAGTCAGCCGAATACAGGCCACAGAGCAGCTTCATCAAGGTGGTCTTTCCGCTACCCGATTCACCTTCCAGCACGACCTTTTCGTCTGCGGCCACCGTGAACTGCACATTCTTTAGAGTCATGTCCTGCGCATCGTAGGTGAAGGAGACGTCGCGCAGTTCGATGCGAGCTAGGTCGACATTACGCGATGCCATCGGCGAGAGGGCATCCTTAGCGTACTCGATGAAATCGGCGCCGCGCTTTTCCGCCACGCGCAGCCTGCGATGCTTCATGTAGCCCAGGAATGCCTTAGTCGCGTTTTCCATTGCAAGATGGCGCAGGAAGATACATGTATAGAAGGTTGCAAAGCCGAACGTGCCACTTCCGATCATCTTGACCGCCAAGGTCACCACGATCAGAATCTCGGCCGAACCGATTACACCGTAGACTAGGCGCTGGGACAGCTCCACGCGTTCGTTGGCCTGCCACGCATCGGTAAAGTTGCCGTAGCTACTCGCCATGCGCAGCCCGCGGCGCCCCTGGGTGGCGCTGATCTTGACCGTTGCTGCCCCGCGGATGTTCTCGTACAAATCGTCGGCGAATTCGCTGGATACCCGCTCCTGCTCCACGGCCAAGCGATCTCGGTGTGCGGCATATAGGGTACTTGCCACGCCGTGCGCGGTAATCGACAGCAGGCCCACCATGGCCAGTGCCGGGGAAACCATCAGCATCAACGCCATGGCGATCGTGCCTGCCACGATGGCGGCCAGGGCCTCATGGCCGAGCGCGGTCCGCGCCAGCGAGGCCTCAGCGAATGCTGAGAACCGGTTGTAGATATCGCCCAACGGCCTGCGTTCGAAGTAGCCGATATGGTTGGATAGCAGGGCCATGAACGCGGATGCGACCCGGCGCTTGGCGAACGCCGCTGACAGCCGCATCAGCAGGGTGCTGCAGCGATACTCTACGTACGCTGCCGCCATGGTGCCGGCGAGAAACAGCGCTGCGAGCACCAGGATGCCGTCGGAGTAACCGCCCTTATCCAGGGTCATCGCAATGTATAGCGGTGTTAGGAAGGCACCCATGACACCCAGCAACTGCAGGAACAGCGGTAGGCGCCACTGGCTGGCGCCGGTCTCGGGCCATAGGAAGTTGGCCTGTGGTCCGCTGGCCGGCTGCTGCGGGAACTGCGCCGGGAAGCTCCGATCAACCGCCTGTACGACGATACCGAAGCCGCTCAGGTGACGTGTCAGGGCATCTGCGTGCATGATCCGGGCGCCGCACGCCGGGTCCAGCACCTGGAACTGCGACCCACCTCGACGTACCACCAAGACGAAGTGATTGCCACCAAAATGCACGATGGCCGGCAAGGGGAGCTCGGCGGGCTGCTGTGGGGTGAACTGGACTGCGGCGGCTTCCACGCCATAGGCGCACAAGACTTGCTGGATACAATCCAGTGACATGCCGCCCAGTGGTGCGCGGTGACGTTCGCGGAGTTGCTCCAGGCTGACATGGATGCCCAGTGCATCGAGCAGCATCGACACACACGCCAGACCGCACTCGGCCACTTCATTTTGCACCACGATCTGCGGCTGACGAATCTTGATGTTCATGGGGGACCGGGCGAGGCTGAGTTGAAGTAGAACAGGCTGGGGTAGTGCCATAGCAGCCAGTCGCCTGGGCTCTCTACCAAGCTGGCTTCGATGCAGGCATCCATCAGAGTGGGATCGAACGCAAACGCCGGAAATGCGCGCAATTTCAGGCCCCCGTCTCCCCACGTCAGGTAGAACGGTAGGACCACGGCGCCGCACAGTTGCGCCACTTCGCCCAACCCCGAGTGCAGTAGACCGGGCCGCGAGAACAGGGTGGCTCTGCGTACCGGCATGCGACTGGCCGTGAGGGCCTCTGTCAGCTGGGGAAGGGCATCTGGATAGATGATCATGCCAACCCCGGACTTGCGCACCGACTTGATTGCCGAGCGCAACCGTTGTGGCTGGTCCACCGGATGGATTTGGTGGACGATGACCTCGCGCCGCGCCAGCCAGTCCACGATCAACGGGCTGAAGTCATGCACGGAATAGATGGATACTGCGTGCACCGGGCGTTGTGCGGCTAGGCCACAGATGACGGTAGCGGCGACGTCGGAGGTGAAATGTAGCGGCGCGAAAACCACTGGCTTGGCGTGCGCATCGTGGGCTTGGTTGCGCAGCGCGCGAAGCTCATCGCCACAGCGCGCCAACATTTCCAAGACGTCACGATTGCCGTGATTCATCGCCGTCTCGATGGCGCGCTTGCGCTGCCAGGTAACATCGTAGCAATCGATGCTTCTATCGCCTAGCAGTTGTCGCTGCCCGGCACGCGCGGTCCGCCGATTGGTCCGGCGCACTGGCCATCCGCGGACCATTAGATAGAAGACCAAGGCATGCGCGCAAGCGCCAACCGAAAATGGCACGCGCTGCCACCATCGCTGCGCCATACGGTGCGCAACGCTGCGGTACAGCTGACCGGCCTGGCGGCGGACATGGTCCTGCAAGGAAAGGCCGTGCAGCCAGAGGCGAGTCAACATCATCGACGTGGGAAGCAGTTCATGACGGATGGGTGAGGGGCGGAAAAAGCACTGCCGGCCTGTGGCGCGGCAGTGCTTTGGGGGATCCAGTGAGGGAGGGCGTTACGGGAGCATTGCGGCATTGTGCCGCCAAGCATCGTGCTGCCGACGTGTCACTGGAGCGGCCCGCTTACTTTCCGTTCTTGCCCTTCTTTTCCTGATAGAAGCAACCGTTGTGCTTGGAGCTCTGCGGCACGCAGGTGCGCAGACCACCAACGACGTTCTTGGCGGCTTGTTCGTTCAGGACCTTGATCATTTCGAATACTCCAGAATGGGACATGTGGAAGATGCAGGTGGCGTGTCCAGCTGCGGTCATTGAGCTGCAGCCGATACGGCCGTAGCGAGGGTGATGTTGACGCGATGCGGTGTGCTTCCCCATGCAACTTGTTCGAGAATGCAGTGCGATGACTGGTGCGCACGATCAAAACGTTGCGCCAGCCTATTGGGTCTTTTGGCATGAAACTTGCCGGCTCATGCCTTGGCGGGCTGGCGAAATATTGCCTGGCGGGCTAGGGCTTCGGAGTCGGGCCCCGAATGGTTAAAAAGCGTGGAAGCCATGAGTTCATGGAGCTGTTTCTCACGATGAGGCGTCTTGAGGAGTTCGTTCCAACTGATCAATCGCAGTGAGTTTCACTTTCACCACAATGTGACCAATTACCGAATTTGTCCCATTCCGCCCAGCCCGGCGCCGTGTTCATATACCGCCATCGCCCAAGGACCGGCCCCGCCCATGTGCCCAGCTCTGCACACCTCTCTGGAGCCCCGGTCATGAGCCGACTGCGGGTCATCATCGGCGGCACCGTACTGGCCGTGCTGACCGCTGCAGTGCCGATCGTGTTCATGGTCTATGCCACCTGGGACCGTGCCGTTAGTGTCGAGCAGCAACGGCTGCATGCCATCGCCGTGCGCAGCCTGCGCCGTACCGAAGTGTCCTACCAGGAAGCACTGGCGGCATTGAAGTCGGCCGAGGCCAACGTGCTGCCCCCCTGCGGGGCCGAACACATCCAGCGCATGCAGACCCTGGTGATGACCACGCCGTCGTCGGACCAGATGGGCTACTTCGAGGGCGGCAAGCTGCGCTGCACGTCGTGGGGCCCGTTCCAGCGGGACGTGGACCAGCCCACGCCGGACCACGTCACCAGCGATGGTGCCGGCATCACCGTCAACGTGCGCCCCGAGGCGGCTGGCCGGCGGCCGATGCTGTCCATGATGTACGGGTCCTATGACGTGCTGGTCGACCCTCGGCGCTTCGTCGACGTCATCGTCGATCCGGACGTGCGGCTGGCCCTGGCAAGTCCGGATGGACGGCTGCTGACCCAGCAGGACGGCATGGACCCGGCCCTGCTGCAGCGCCTGCTGCGTGAGCCCGGCGAGGGCCTGGACCGCGACACCCTGTATGCCAGCGCGCGCAGCGGTGAATGGCTGGCAATCGCCACGGCGCCGCGCACCGCGCTGGCGGCCACGTTCCGGCAGCAGGCGTGGCTGTTCGTGCCCTTGGGCCTGCTGATGGCCGCCGCCGGTGCCGGGCTGGTGATCTGGCTGTCGCGACGACGGCTGTCGATGCGCGGCGAACTGGGCATCGCCATCCGCCGCCGCGAACTCTACCTGCACTACCAGCCCATCATCGAACTGGACACCGGCATCTGCGTCGGCGCCGAAGCGCTGGTGCGCTGGCAGCGCCCCGACGGCACGCAGGTGCGTCCGGACCTGTTCATTCCCTTGGCCGAAGAAGCCGGAATGATCGCCGCCATCACCGACCTGGTGATCGAGAACGTGGTTGCCGACATGCGTGAGCTGCTGGCCGAGGATCGCAGTGCACACATCGCGATCAACCTGGCGGCCGAGGACATCAGCAGCGGACGGGCGCTGAAGGTGATCTCGCAGCGCATGGCCGGCAGCGGCATCCTGCCGCAGCAGATCTGGTTGGAGGCCACCGAACATGGTTTCCTCGACATCGACCGTGCCCGTACCATGCTGGCCGCGGCGCGGCGCGCGGGCCACAGCGTGGCCATCGATGATTTCGGCGTCGGCTATTCCAGCCTGCAGTACCTGCAGCAGCTGCCGCTGGATGCACTGAAGATCGACAAGTCCTTCGTCGATGCGATCGGCACCGAAAGCGCGACCAGCCCGGTTACGCCGCACATCATCGGCATGGCCCGCGAGCTGGGCCTGTGGGTGGTGGCCGAAGGTGTGGAAACCGAAGCGCAGCTGGCCTACCTGCACAGCCAGCACGTGCAGTTCGGCCAAGGCTGGCTGTTTTCGCGACCGTTGCCGCGCGATGAGTTCATCGCTTTCCATCGCAAGCGCCAGCAACAGTACGGCGCGGCGCGGGAGCACATGCAGAATCCGCGTAGCGTGCCGTTCGAGCGTGAGCAGGCGGGGGAGTAGCCGGCGACCGGCGCAGTGCCTTGTGGTGGGTTGTGTAAAGCTGTTCGTGGGTTGACCGAGCGCGATGGATGCGCGCAGCGGTTGACTCAACGCGCGATCCCTCGCCATTTCCTGCTGCTGCCGCGCGACAGTTAGTGCGTGCATTGCCTGTCGACGTGCCCGCTCGAATTCCCGCCTCTGCTGCCAAGGCTCCAGTGGCTGATAGGAAGGCGGTTTCATCAGGGCGACCATCTGCGCCAATGCATAGGTGTCCAGGCGGTTGGACTTGGCCGTCTGGCCAAGCCTCTGTGCCAGTCCTCGCGGCAGAAGGGCATTGACTCAAACTGCCGGATGACCCGCCCTGTGCAGACTGCTCACATCAATCCTGATTCCGTTCATCGTCCGGCTCCGTTAGCCTGGAAAGAGCGAGAGATCCACCGCTTGCCCAGCCTTATCACTGCGAGTGTCAGCTCCAGCAACTGTTCGGACGGATGAAGGGAGATTTCGGCGCGGGCGCCAAGCACCAAGGCGATCGTTGAGATTCAGGCTTGCGCGGACGCCCATGCCGGCTCTCGACACGTACACTGACAAATTCCAATCAGATGAGGCGCCCTGTGTGCTGGTGCGCTCACCACCTTCTTCGCCAGACGCCCTTGACGACGTCGTTCTCAAACATCTGCCAGGAAGTGCGAGGCCTCGCTGAAGCCATGCCTGCAGCACAATTGATTGACCGGAAGTCTGGCCTCGGCCTTAAGCAGGAACCCAATGAGCCGCTCTTTAGAAAAGTGCTTCTTCACATCAAATCCACGTCTCCTTGAGGATTGAACCCAAAATCGGCCTGCGACACAAAAGCGGTCGCGTTGCGTTCTCAACGTGCTCAGAGGGCGTCCAGTGTTGTCGTATAATATGCCTGTCACTGCGTGTGCGCGGGGGGGCAATGTCCAGGAGGGCCGTGATCACAACAGCAGCAGGATCCCCCCAAGGTCAAGCAAAAAGCATCGACGGTACTGCGCGGAAATAGACCAAATATTCAGCGGAGGCTGAAATGTAGATGCGCTCAGAGGTATCTTCCCTTAGGAATCCGCCTCATTTACCTTCTCTATTGATCTGATACCAGCCCATGCGAATTCGTGTCATTCTCGCTGATGATCACCCTGCCGTCCGCTTTGGCATACGGGCGCTGATTGAAAGCAGCGGCGTAGGTGATGTGGTCGCTGAGGCTGGCAGTCCGGACGAGCTGCTACGGATACTGGAATGCCACGCTTGTGACGTGCTAGTGACCGACTTCTCCATGCCAAGAGGTCGGCAGCCTGATGGCTTCGCTATGCTGGAGCTGATTCGGCACAGGTACCCCAATCTACCAATACTGTTGCTCAGCATGGCGAATAATCTGAGTATCCTTCGGATGGTGGTCTCAGTTGGGGTGCTTGGACTGGTGGACAAAGCATCTTCACTTGACGAGCTGCCACGAGCGTTGCAGAGGGTGCAGCGTGGCGTACTCTATGTGAGTAACGGCCTTAAGAATAGAATTGCCGAGCTCGGAACCGAGCCTATGGCAAGCGCGGGCAAGCGACTATCCCCCCGTGAAGTCGAAGTAGTTCGCCTGCTGGCCTCTGGTCAATCAATTACCGCGATTGCGGCACATTTGAACCGTAGCAAGACGACGATCAGCCGCCAGAAGGGCGATGCAATGCGCAAATTGGGCGTCAGCAACGACGCCGAACTTTTCGATTTTCTGCGTGATGAAGACATTCCCAATTGAACAGTTAATTCGGTCAGGTGGGACTTCCTTGAAGTGAGGCAAATAGTTGGGCCCTCAATCATAATGGCGTCTTCTTTGTATTCATGCGGCTTGGCCATTCAAATTTTTCCTGGTTCAGAAGGTGCTTGTTGCAAGAGTTGCAGATGGATGCTGCGCACCATCGCGAAAGGGCAGGTCAATGGCTGCTGTCGAGTTGCGTGATCAACCCAGTCCAATGGTGGCACCCGATCCAACCGATCATCGAGCAGCCCCGGCAGATCGGCCAGGACACCGCTATGGCCACTGAGCGGGATCAGCCCGAAGTCGTTCAGGACAAGCAGCTTGGTCTTTGCCAACTACCTGCGCAGCTTGGGCAGTGAACTATCCGCATGGTTCAACTCCATATCTTTAACCTGCCCAGGCGTCGATAGCCGATGGAGATGCCATTGAGTGCAGCCTGGACGGCCAGAGGCCAGGCCAGCCATGTCTTGCCGATACCGGTATGCCCGGTATCAGAATGTTCTGCCATCGCTCGATCCAGTCCCGGGCTGGCAGGTCGGCGGCCATTGCCCGGTCCAGGCAGCAACCGCTGTGGTAGTCGATAGCTTCCGGCGACGCAAACACCATCAGGCGGGAATTGGTGATCAGCCGCTTGAGGCGCTGGCTGATCTTGGGGCCGACGAGGTGTCCGAGCGGAGCCGTGGCGTTTGTAGGCGCAATGATCGCTGATCTCAGTCGGGGCCGGCTGTCAGCCATCGTGGACGATGGAGCATGCTTCAATCGGGAAGGGGAAGTCAGCGGCATCATACTGTTTGATCGTTGCTGTTATCTCTCCTACATGGAGTGATCAACGGCCGGCCTTGCTGCTGCCTACTTGCGCGCCTCAGGAGCAAGCAGTCATGCCGGCTGGTGTTGCTTGCCCGAGGTCGCGTCGGTCCGGGCCGGTTCCCCTAATGATCCATGCACTGCCTTCAGGTCATGCCGGCGGAGCTACTGCGGGTCGCGCGTTCGGATCGGACCGCCTTCGTGCTGCGCTACGCTAGGACGACACGGCCCGCAACGGCGATGGAACACCTGGCGCCGCTGGTCGTGCGAATCGGGGCTGTTCAGTTCAGGATTTTTTAGCCGGAACAGAGCCCTTCGATGCTGGAAGGCGCCGATCGATCTCGCAATCAGAAGGTGGCTCCAGCAAGCAATTGAGCATTTCCGCCAACCTCGGATATGGCATGATATATTCATGATTCGTTCATGGGGGATTGATGTGCGGATACCCAGAGCGCTTTGGCTTATCGTCGTGTTGTTGGCACTGGCGATGATCCCAACGATGCCATATGGGTTCTATCCCGTCATGCGATGGATGATGTGTGCGGGCTGTGCCTGGCTTGCACTGAGATCGTACAGGCACCAGGGGAAAGGCTGGGCTTGGTGCCTCGGTGTCCTGGCAGGGATCTACAACCCACTTGTTCCTATTCACGCAAGCCGTGAAGTTTGGACTGTGGTCAACATGCTGACCTTGGCTATCATCGTTATCTACGGTCTACGTGTTCCAGCGGACAAGCGGAGCTGACATATGGATGAGCGGACGGAACAAACGCTGGGCTGCGGCTTTGCGGTCCTCTTCTTCGCATTTGGCTTGGTGCAGGTATGGGCTGGCTGGGCGGGTCTCGATGATGCATTCGGATCCGGGGTGGCGATCACCGCCGTTTTGGCCGCAATCTTCTTCAGGTTCACGCTCCCCGTCGTTGTAGGTGAGTTCCTGTGCGCGAAGAACATTTGGGAGTGACATTGGGTCTTCGCCTTGCTCTTCGCCGCTCCCGGTCTTTTGTTCATGGTTCCCTCGATCTTTGCCTCCCTGCTGAATGCCGTACGCCGACGCTAGGCTCGGCACCTGCTGCCGCCAACTGAGATTCAATCAGGTGTTGGCATCGGATGGCCATGTCTGACTGGACAGGTTTTTTGTGCTCGGCGTAGAACGATTTTACCTCGGTTGGCACGCCATCCTGATTGAAGAGGTACCCGATCCCCACTTTCCCATGCACATTAAGCCACCCCACTTGCTGCGCTATGAAGTGCTCGCCCCACAAGACTCCGGGCTTGGTTTGGCATACGCTTTTGTTTGCGTGATGTGCGCCTCCGGCGGTGAAGCCGAGAAGCGAGCAGCCAGATTACTTGCGGAGCGCGGTTGTCTTAGGCCAATGCTTGTACAACGACGCCTCGTTCCTGTGCATCTGGAAGCGACGCTTCTGCCTTTCGAACAGCGCCTGATTCGTGCTGCCCAAGCGGATGTGTCTAGGACTGCGGTGTTCTTACGGCTGTCGCAGCATTCTGGGATTTCAGGTTGAGGAGGCCGCCGCAGGTGATGTGTTTGGTGCCTTGTACATCCAGAAGCATCGCTTGGCACTTGTTCTGGTCTGGCCCAATGTAAGTCAAAGGGGACTCTCCAACATGCGATACAGCGGGGGAGAACATCGGCGAGCCTGGGGCGTTCAGGTCCTAACGTCTTGGGAAGGGGAGAGGGTAGAAGCCGCGAGGGGCATGGCTGTCGTGTGACCTTTGTGGTGCAAAGTGCGGTGGCGAGGCTCGCGCTTTCAATCTTTGAGTTGCTTCTCAAATCTAGCAACGAGCTTGCTCAACGTCAGGCCAGCTAAGTGGGCGATGTCCCTAAGTTCAATGACGTCGAGCCTGCGCTTCCCAGTCTCGACGTCACTCATAAACGACTGGCTCCGACCAAGCTGTTGGGAGACCTGGCTCTGGGTGAGGCCGGCCCCTAGCCTCGCGTCTTTGATCACCTGGATCAAGACAGCGTACTCATCGCGATGAATGGACTTGGGCACGGCCGCGCCTTGATTGAGCGGCCTCAGAAGCTATATCCAGTTCTCAGATATCTAAAAAACAGATATCCTCTGCCTCTCAGTCACGAGGGCGTGAACATGAGCCTGCAGCGACGATGCGGGGTGGGAGCCGCAGCACGAACTGCGGTGGTGCTGGACCCTGCGGGCTTGGCTGCCGCTTGCGGCGGACCGATGGATAAGAGATTTGTGTTCATTGGCGCGCAACAGCAGTATCGCGAATCGATCGGGGCCATCTGAGGTCATCAGCGCCGTGAAGGGCGCCATGTAAGCTCTGTGGCAGGCCGGTCGATAGTGTTGGAGCATCAACTTAACCTCTGGGAACAGCTATCTATGCGCCCGACCATCCTTGCAATGGATCTCGAAGGGACGCTGATTTCAAACGCAGTCAGTCAAATTCCGCGTCCAGGTCTGAATCGTTTCCTCGAGGCGATCAATTGCATCTTTGAGTACAAGGTCATCTATACAACAGTTCCCGAGCCAACCTTTCGAGGAGTTGCCCAGCTTCTGGTTAGCGAGGGCTGTGCACCAATGTGGTTTGCCCATATCCCGTACATCTACTGGCAAGGGCCGACCAAGGACCTGAGGAATGTATGCGCTACGCACGGCACTGCGCTTCTACTGGATGATCACGAAGCCTACGTCCACCCCGGTCAAGAGGAGTGGTGGATAGAAGTTCCCTTGTTCGGCTCCCCCTACGCACAGGACGATGCGGGATTGGACGCTGCACTGGAGGTGCTGAAAGCGCGCTTAGGGAAGGAGTCGTGACCTCTGTTGTGTCTTAAGCACATCGTGCCAGAACTTGCCTTGGGCGGTGTCACCGGTAGCTGGAGAAGGAGTGGAACAACATGAAGAGACCCGACGATGCGAACTAGTTTGACCCACCCAATCAGGATCGCAGAGCTACTAGTCGGCGACAGCGGAGGGGCCATTGGTGTGACATTCGCTCCTGGGAAATATCAGGAGTCGGCCATGACCGGTTCCTGGGCTAGAGATCTTGATGTGGACATCACTGCGATTCGGGCCTGGGGCGCAACGCACCTGATTTCGTTGCTGGAACCATGGGAGTTCCAAGAGCTGCGAATCGATGGATTGCCTCGCATCGCCGCCCATAAGGGCATCACTTGGCATGGTCTTCCGGTCACCGACGGCGAGGCCCCAGATCATAGGCTTTTGGATCATTGGCAAGAGGTGAGTTCAGCTCTCGTCCGTGATCTCTTTGACGGATGTCGGCTAGTAGTCCATTGCAAGGGGGGGCTTGGAAGAGCCGGTACAGTCGCTGGCATGCTCCTCCTGCAAACTGGGACTGCGCAGACTGCGGCTGAGGCGATCAAGATGGTTCGACGTGTTAGGCCAGGAGCCGTTGAGACACTGGCGCAAGAAGACTTCCTGCAGTACTGCATGGGCGTCGTGCCTCAGCATGGTTCGTCATTTCCCCGGAATGGCGAGTAGGAGCAGTGGCGGGAAACGGCGATGGAGCTCAGAGCCGCCATTGCCATGCAGGCTCAAGCCAGTACTCTTGGCCCAAAGGCAGGAATGTTTCCATGGCGACGTCAAGAATCAGCGGCTTGCGCCAATCCTGGGTCGGCACAAAGCAGAAGTCGGTTGTCGCAAGCATTCCTGACCGGGCCCTACGAAGGAGCCACACGGTTTTCGAGCTGATCTCTCGATCAAGCGCCTGGCGAATCGACGCCTCGCCCATGTCCTTCTGAAGAAGCCAAGAAGCGGTGTTGCGTAAGCTCGCCCAGAGCACGTACCTTTTCCGTCCCAGCCCCAGCGCATCCCATTCCTTTAGTTGAGTGCTTCGCAAGCCGTCTCCAAGAGAAGGTGGAAGTCGATGCTTACGTAAAAGGTTGGCCAAGTACGCCCGGGCATCGCTTTCACAGAGTGCGGCACCAAGGCGCCGCTTGGCCTCAACTGGGCAGTCGGTGGTCCAGCGAGCGAGGATGTCCAACAGCAACGCCTCCAGGTTCACACCCGGGCGGGACCATCGGTGGCGATAGTTCCAAGCCAAAGGCTCATACAAGGACCGGGCGTAAAAGTGGAGCCTTCTATGCAGGCACGCTCCAGCACTTGAAGCGAGGCTAAGGTGTCTAGTGCTTCAGAGCCCAAGGAGCCTGCCGCCACCGGTGCGCTTGCCGTTCTGGAGCGCTCCAGAGCGCACCACGCGCACGCCAGGAAGGGGCCGAGCGAACGAACAAAAGCGTCCAGTTCGGGCCAGGGCGAAATGAGGGTCGGTTGGTTAACGACATAGGCCACATAGCCCTCAAATCGCGCATCCAGCAGGAAGGATATCAACCCCTCCCTGAGACTGTCTATCGGATTTTCCGATAACTCACCCCGTCGGCCAAGCCTGCTGTGGCTGGCGACACGTTATGCGATAGAGGCTTGGCAACCGGAATTGAGGAATTGAACGGTAGCAGGAGTTGCCGAATGGCCGAAGGCTGAGTCATTGAAAAAGTGCTGGGGCCCAAGCGCACTTCAAGCATGGGCCTGCCCATTGCGCTGAGGCGGTACAACTGGGTAGCTGGTGAGGTAAGCCGGTATCAACAGAGCACCTACGCCGTCTCGGTGACGCTGGCGGCCTGAACATCCAGGTCGGCCGCTCGGTCAATGGCCTCCTGTCAGGGTGGATGAAACGGCGAAAAAGGGTAATCTCTGCCCGTGCGACGCGACAGGCTCAAGGTACAACCGACAAGGGCCTCCGTCGCACATGGACCAGGGGCACAAGGAGTCAAATAGATGGGTTTCCTCACTGACGATGAGCGCCAGCAACTGCGTATTCACAGAATGATTCTGCATGTGGTCGGTGATGGTGAGTTCGAGCCGCAACTCGCTCGCGCCGTCGAGCACGAAGAATTTTTCCTGTCCCGTATTCGGGATACAGACGTAGCTGCTGTTCATGAGTTCCGACAGCACTCCGCTACACGCGACAAGCTATCGCAAATGGCGACCAACGTAGTCGGCTTTGAAGATGGCGCTCAGTCGCTGTCCGATACATTCTCGCGTCAGCACCTCATGACTGCTCGCGATGGCGCATTCTTCATTTTTGAGCTTCGGGTGGACGATCCCGCTGTACGCGTCTACAGCATGATCAAGTATGACTATCGCGAGGCGATTGAACAGGCCATTTCGGAAGATGGTCAGCAACGTCTCCGCCAGATTGTCCATGCACTGATTGATGACAAGAGGGCAGTTCAGAAGTCGGCACTGATCCGTATCAATGGGGGTATTTCCGATCCGCAAGTGTCTGCCCGAGATCGCACGAAGACTTCGCCAGACATCGCGGACTATTTTTCCATATTCTTGGATGTTGATCGTACGCGTAGCGATGGCGACTTGAATCGTGCGCTGCTTGAGAGCCTGCGGCAGGTACTCATCGCCTCGGCGGATCTGTTGCCGGAGCGGGATGCTGCCGCTGCGCTTAAAACGGCAAAGGCCAGTCTGCGAGAACGTGAGCAGATCGATGAAGACGCGATTGTGGAAGCAGTCCTTGCCGCCGCCGGCCATCCTGATGAAGATGCCCAACTTGTTCTTCGTCATCGTATTGCCCGCAAGTTGCGAAGCCAACGCCTGACTGGTCTCGTTTTCCCGCCCGATCGCCAGATTCTGCGCAAGCCAGCGATGCGTAGGCTCCGCACTACCGAAGGGGTGACGGTGACCTACCCAGATGGCGTGACGGTTGAGCGAACCGCTCGAGAGAACGGCATAGGCGAGGTAATCACCATCACCACCGAGTTGATTGTGGAGGAGACAATTGTCCGTGAAGGCACTCGGTGAAGCTCTTGACCGCCTTGTAGAGCAGGGCCGGGCACTTGTCGCTGAAACAGTCGATGCCGCGGTGGTTTCGCAGTTGTCGCAGATTGATGCCGATGCCCTCAAGGTTCTGTGCTTGGCCGCAGAGTGGGAGTTCTCGGTCTTTGATCGAGCAGGGGAGCCGCTGGACGCTACTCAGCCAGTACCGGTGGGATTTGGACCGTATCGACTGCATGTGGCAAAGCCTCCTGTAGCTGCAGGCGTACTGCGTTTGCTGACGCGTTCAGGGCTCCGGCGGGCGTTGGAGGAGGACAACCAAGCGCCGATTTGGGCAATCTTCGGGTTCACCGGCCGAATTTCAAGCGGCAAACGCGTTCTGCAATGCTGGGATGAGGCCATTGCCCCCGTCGAAGTTCCAGCTACTAAGTCGCCGCGTAGGTTAGTGCGGGAGTACACGCAGATCCGACGAGTGCCGAGCGACGTTCGCCTGTGGCTAACGGGTGAACTGAAAGAGGTGACCTTCAGTCAGCCGGCAGCACAGATGTGGGTCGCTGCAGCTGCGGCTGCACTCATCGCTTGCCTGCCAAGCGAGATAGATGCTGAAGACGCTCGACTGAAGTTCCGAGGGCCTCCTCGACTGGAGCTTCCGTCGCTCAAGCATGATGATGAGTCCCTGGATCGGGACACATTCAATGCACTGCAGAGCGCGGTTGCATGGGTCTTCGAGAACGAGCGTGAGGCTGAGCTGAGGCACACACTCCTGGCGGGAGAGCTCGCCCGGTCAGGTTCCTCGCAGGGTGGAACCTTGGAGTTCCTCAAAGCCCATCTAAAGCATGCTCTGGAAAGCGCTCACATTGCCTACCAGATGTCTCTTTCCGAAACGGCTCGCGACACTCTGAAGATCCTGGGGGAGCTTCGAAAGACTGTTACCGATGAAACTGCAAAGCTGTCGGAAATGAGCCGCCCGCTGACCGGTGCTGTCTCTGCAGCAGTGGCAACCGGGATTGGCTTAGTCGCGGCGCGCGTCGCTGCCAATGCACCTCCGGTGCTGATTGTCTTGATTGTGATGGTCGTACTTGTCTACATCGCAATGATCATTGCGTCCGGCGTTCGCTTTATGCAGCTGCAGCGCTCCCTTCGTAGTGAGTGGCAGCATCGCTTGTACCGCTTCCTTCCAGGCACAGAGTACGCCACGCTAGTCACGGAGCCCACCCGGAGGGCCGAAAGATCGTTTGTAACCACGGCTTGGTTGGGGGGCGCAGCCGTTGTTGCCCTGAGCTTGGCGTGTGGGTGGTTTGCATTTGTGGATGCGCGCGTTGGTGAGGTTCTACGCCAGCACCCTACCATTCAATCGACGCCGGAAAAGAGCCCAGCAGTTTCACCAAGTAGCCCAACCGCGGCCCTCCATAGTGCTGCATCGACCGATGATCATTCTGATGCCAGTGGTCGCCGGGCGGCAGATATGTCGCTCCCCGGCAGCCTCTGGTTGCCAAGCTCCGTCGCGAGCATCGACGAGGGGCGTCCATCGCCTGGGGTCATGAGAGTGTCTGAGTGATAAGATTTGGGCAGCTCTCCCGCCCTTCTTAGGCGGGGCCTCAACCCGGCCTTGTCACCGCGACGGCCACGGGGAGAGACGCTGCTTCGGAGATGTCCCTACGTATAGTCTCCGAACAAAGAATGACAAAATTTCCCTTAAATATCAACAGTTTGGAGTTAGTAGAATGGCAAGGGGAGTGAATAAAGTCATCCTGGTCGGCAACCTCGGCAACGACCCGGACGTGAAGTACACCCAGAGCGGCATGGCGATCACCCGCATCAGCCTGGCCACCACCAGCGTCCGCAAGGACAAGGATGGCAACCAGCAGGAACGTACCGAATGGCACCGCGTGGTGTTCTTCGGCAAGCTCGGCGAGATCGCCGGCGAGTACCTGCGCAAGGGCAGCTCGGTCTACGTCGAAGGCAGCCTGCGCTACGACAAGTACACCGGCCAGGACGGCGTGGAGAAGTACTCCACCGACATCGTTGCAGATGAAATGCAGATGCTGGGCGGCCGTGGTGAAGGCGGCGGTGGCGGCGGTGGTGGCAACTACGGCGGCGATCGCCCGCAGCGCCAGCAGGCTCCGCGCCAGGAGTACGGCGGCGGTGGCGGTGGCCAGCGTGGCGGCCAGGGCGGTGGCTATGGCAACCAGGGCGGCAACCAGGGCGGCGGTTACGGCAACCAGGGTGGCAACCAGCGCCCGCAGCCGCAGCAGGCTCCGCCGATGGACGACTTCGCTGACGACGATATTCCGTTCTGATCGAGCGCTCGTTCGCAGCAGAAAGAAAGCCCCGCTGATGCGGGGCTTTTCTTTTTGCGCGAAGTCATCTGCGTTGTGCTTCGCAGCATCAGTTTTCGTGCACCGCGACTTGCAAACAGACAATTTCCTCCCCTATGGTGCAATCGATTGCATTGCAGTGAATCGTTGCGTTTGATACCGGTTGGGAGGCCGGCAGGTGGATGTCCGTCCATTCGATCAGACCGGCCCCGGCGACGGGGCTCACGCGGCGCGATGCGCTGCGCATCGCAGTTGCCGGCAGCATTGGCCTGGGGGCCGCGACAATCGCGGGCACGCTGCCCGCATTCGCCGCCACCGCGCCGCTCAAAGGCAACCTGAAGCACTCCGTCGCCCGCTGGACCTTCCCGCAGCTGTCCGTCGCCCAGCTCTGCGCGACGGTGAAGGACATTGGCTTCGCCGCGATCGACCTGGTTGGCCCGGAAGACTGGCCCACGCTGAAGGCCCATGACGTCTACAGCTCGATGTGCAACGGCGCGGAGCTGGGCCTGACCAAGGGCTTTGCCGGCCGTGAGTTCCACGACCAGCTGGTGGAGCGCTACACGCGCCACATCGATCTGGTCGCCGATGCTGGCTACCGCAACCTCATCTGCTTCTCCGGCAATCGCAACGGCATGGACCCCGCCGAAGGCATGGCCAATGCCGAGGCCGGCCTCAAGCGCATCCTCGGGCATGCCGAGAAGCGCGGCGTGGTGCTGGTGATGGAGTTGCTGAACTCCAGGGTCGATCACCACGACTACCTGTGCGATCACTCTGCCTGGGGCGTGGAGCTGTGCCAGCGGCTGGGCTCGGACAATTTCGGCCTGCTCTACGACATCTACCACATGCAGATCATGGAGGGCGACATCATCGCCACCATTGGAAAACACCACGCCTGCTTCAAGCATTACCACACCGCAGGCGTGCCAGGCCGGAACGAGATCGGAGACCAGCAGGAGCTCCACTATCCGGCCATCTGTCGCGCGATTCGCGACACCGGTTTCAAGGGGTATCTGGCGCAGGAGTTCACGCCTGCAGCGCCCGATCCCGTTGCCTCATTGCGCGAGGCGATCCGCCTCTGCGACGTCTGAAACGATATCCACCCAGGTGAGAAACCCATGGCAGATAATCACTACGACGCCATTGTTGTTGGCTCGGGAATCAGTGGCGGTTGGGCGGCGAAGGAGCTGACCGAAAAGGGCTTGAAGGTCCTGATGCTGGAACGTGGCCGTAACATCGAGCACGTCAAGGACTACGTCAACGCGATGAAGGAGGCGTGGGACTTCCCGCACCGCAATCGGCCAACGCAGGCGATGAAGGCCGACTTCCCGGTGCTGATGCGCGATTACGGCCTGGCCGAGAATCTGGAAGGAATGTGGGCCAACGAACAGGACTCACCCTACATCGAGACCAAACGTTTCGACTGGTTCCGTGGCTACCACGTCGGCGGCCGCTCGCTGCTGTGGGGGCGGCAGAGTTATCGCTTCTCCGATCTGGATTTCGAGGCGAACCTCAAGGACGGCCTCGCGACCGACTGGCCGATCCGCTACGCCGACATCGCGCCGTGGTACGACTACGTGGAAAAGTTCGCCGGCATCGCCGGCACGCGCGAAGGACTGGACGTGCTGCCGGACGGCGAGTTCCTTCCGCCGGTTCCCTTGAACATCGTCGAGAAGGATGTGGCCGCGCGTATCAAGAAGGCCTTCGGCGGAACGCGCCATATGATCCACTCGCGCACCGCCAACATCACCAAACCGATGCCCGAGCAGGGCCGCGTCAACTGCCAGTATCGCAACAAGTGCATTCTGGGCTGTCCCTTCGGCGCCTACTTCTCCACCCAGGCGGCGACACTGCCAGCGGCGATGAAGACCGGCAACCTGACCTTGCGTCCGTTCTCGATCGTCAAGGAAGTGCTCTATGACAAGGATCGCAAGCGTGCGCGTGGCGTGGAGGTGATCGACGCCGAAACCGGCCAGACCTACCAGTACACCGCCAAGGTCATCTTCCTCAATGCGTCGTCGTTCAACTCGACCTGGCTGCTGATGAACTCGGCGACCGATGTATGGGACGGCGGGCTGGGCTCTTCGTCCGGTGAGTTGGGGCACAACGTGATGGATCATCATTTCGGTGCGGGTGCCTCGGGCCGGGTCGAGGGCTACGAAGACAAGTACTACTTCGGCCGCCGTCCCTGCGGTTTCTACATTCCGCGCTTCCGCAACGTCGCAGCCGACAAGCGTGGCTACCTGCGCGGGTTCGGCTACCAGGGCGGTGCCAGCCGAAACGGCTGGTCGCGCGAGATCGCCGAGCTGAACATCGGCGCCGACCTGAAGGAAGCGCTGACCGTGCCGGGTGACTGGCGCATCGGCATGACCGGTTTCGGCGAGATGCTGCCGCACCACGACAACACCATCCGCCTGGATCACGACCGCAAGGACAAGTGGGGGCTGCCGGTGCTGGCGATGGACGTTGCCATGCGTGCCAACGAACTGGCGATGCGCAAGGACATGGCCGCTGACGCGGCCGAGATGCTGGAGGCGGCCGGCGTCAAGGACGTGAAGATGCACGACAACGACTACGCCCCGGGCAAGGGCATCCACGAGATGGGAACCGCGCGCATGGGACGTGATCGGAAGAGCTCGGTACTGAACCAGCACAACCAGGTCTGGGATGCCCCCAACGTCTATGTGACCGACGGTGCCTGCATGACCTCCAGCGCCTGCGTGAATCCCTCGCTGACCTACATGGCGCTGACCGCGCGCGCGGCCGACCACGCGGTACGCGAACTGAAAGCGGGGAACCTCTGATGGATCGCCGCGAACTGCTGAAGATGATCGTCGCCGCCACCGGCGCGGCCATGGTTGGATTGCCCGCGCTTGTGCAGGGGCAGGCGCCGGCGGGCGCCACGAAGATCCATTTCTCCGATGCCGATGTCGGCACGCTGGACGAGATCGCCGAGACCATCCTGCCGCGGACCCGGACACCAGGGGCGAAGGATGCCGGTGCCGGGTTGTTCATGGCGACATTCGTCAGCGATTGCTACACCGCCCGGCAGCAGGCGACGTTCCGCGCTGGTCTGGCCGACATCGACAAACGCGCCGGTGGCCGCTTCGTATCGCTCACACCGGAAGCCCGCACCGAACTGCTGCGTGCTCTGGATGCGGAGGCCAAGGTACGCAAGGCCGATGTGACCGAGACCGGTACGCCTGAAGAGGGCGACGCGATGCCGCACTACTTCACGATGCTCAAGCAGTTGGCCATCTTCGGCTTCTTCACCTCCAAGGTCGGCGCGACCGGGGTGCTGCAGTACGTCGCCGTGCCGGGGCGTTACGACGGCGACCTGGCCTATGTTCCGGGCACGCCGGCGTGGGGGACCAGCTGATGGACGATATTCTGATGATCCGCTCTCTGTTGATTGCCACCGGCCTGCTGGCCGCAGTACCTGCCTTCGCGCAGGACGGTGCCGACGCTGCGCGTGACCCGAAGAAGACCGAGGTGTGGACGCCGGTGCCAGCAGTCGTGGCAACGCCCGCGGGCAAGGCGCCGTCCGACGCCATCGTGCTGTTCGATGGCAGGGATGTCTCGGCGTGGGAGGCAGAGCAGGGCGGGCGCGTGCCCTGGACCGTCGCCGATGGCGCGATGACCGTGGTGCCGGGCAGCAAGGGCATCCGCACCCGACAGCGCTTCTGCGATGTCCAGCTGCATGTCGAATGGCGTACTCCCACCGAGACGAAGGGCTTCGACGGCCAGAACCGGGGCAACAGCGGCATCTTCCTGCAGGAACTGTATGAGCTGCAGGTGCTCGACAGTTACAACAACCCGACGTATGCCAACGGCCAGGCGGGTTCGATCTACAAGCAGGCCATGCCACGGGTGAACGCCTCGCGCGCACCGGGCCAGTGGCAGGTCTACGACATCATCTGGAAGGCTCCGCGCTTCTCGCAGGGCGGCGGCCTGACGTCGCCCGCGCGCATCACCGTGCTGCATAACGGCGTGCTGGTACAGGACGACACCGTGCTGGCAGGCAAGACCGAGTACATCGGTGCGCCTTCGTACGCGCCCCATGCGTGCGCGCCGCTCTATCTGCAGGAGCATGACGCCAAGGTCAGCTACCGCAACATCTGGGTGCGCGAACTGTAGCGGCACACGGCCGGCGTGGTCGCCGGCCGCTTACTTCGCCAGGTAGCTGGCGATGTCATCGATTTCCTGTTGCGACAGCTGCGCGAAGGGCGGCATCAATCCGCCGCCCTTCCTGATCTTGTCCTTGATCTGTGCGGGCTGCAGCCGTTTGCTGATGTCGGTGAGCGCAGGAAACGCGCCCGGCATGCCAGCGCGATCGGCACCGTGGCAGGCCGTGCAGTTTGCGCTGTAGAGCTTCGCACCGGCCGCAGGGTCGTCCTTGCACCAGGCCGTGGTCGCCAGCGTCGTGCCGCACAGGAGCGCGGTAAGGGTGAAGCTCAATTTCAAGCGAGTGTCCAAGCGAGGCTCCTTCGCATCAGCGCGGTACACGAGCAGGTTGGTCGATGGCCAGGTGTTCACGCAGGTAGTCCGCGCCGGTCTGGATGACCTTGGCCGGGTCGCGCGGCTGGTCGTGCTCGATGATGTACCAGTGCACGCCCGCGGCGGCCGCGGCTGGCAGGATCGCGTTCCAGTCCAGTACGCCCTGGCCCACCGCAGCGAATCCGCCTTCGTCTTCAGCCTGGCCCTTGGGCGCATTGTCCTTGGCGTGCACGGCGAACACGCGGCCGCGGAATTTTCCCAGCATCACCGCCGGGTCCAGGCCCGCACGTGCGACCCAGGCAAGGTCCAGCTCGGTCTGCAGGTCGGGGCCGGCCGCTGCGAACAGCAGCTCCAGTCCGGTGCTGCCATCGAAGTCGACCAACTCGAAGTCGTGGTTGTGATAGGCCAGGTGCATGCCCTTGGTTCGTACCTGTTTCGCGATCCTGCCCAGCTCCTGGCCCAGTGCGGTCCAGCCCGCGGCATCGGTTGGGCGATCCTTCTTGTCCAGGTACGGTACCACCAGCGTCGTGTTGCCGATCGACCGGTTGAAGGTCACCACCCCATCCAGATTGCTGCGCAGCTCGGCCAGCGGCACATGCGATGAAATGGCCTTGATCGAGTACCGGTCCAGCAGCTGCTTGAGTTCGGCGGCGCTGGTGTTCTGCGTACCGACTGTTTCCACCGCGTGGACGCCCGCGTCGTGGACGATCTTCAGCTGCTGGTCGAGCGACCCGGCGTTGCGCAGGGTATACATCTGCACCGCGATCGGTTTCTGCGTGCTGGCGGCTTCGTCTGCGAAACCCGGCAGGGCAGCGAACAGCAGGATGAGGCTTGCACTTCTACGGAAAAGGGCTTTCATCAACAGATCCTCCCGGGTTTCAACCGATGACGGTCCAGGCACGCGACCTGGCCGATGCAATGACACGGTCAACGATCTGCGCCGAGCGCAGGCCGTCCTCGAAGGTCGGCAGGCCCTGCGGCCGCTCGCCTTCAATGGCGCGATAGGTGTCGGCGACAAATGCCTCGAAACACTGGGCGTAGCCCTGTGCATGCCCGGCCGGCAGCACGGAAAGGCGGCGCTGATCGTCACTGCCGGCACCGGGGCCGCGTACGAAGATCTTCTCGCGCTGGTCGGGCAGGCCGATCCACAGTCGTTCGGCATCCTCCTGGTTGAAGGCCACACTGGCCTTGGCGCCATCGATCTCGAACCAGAGGCGGTTGTGGCGTCCGGCCGAGACCTGGCTGACCGTCAATGACGCCAGCGTGCCGGCGTCGGTCCTGAACATCGCCGCAGCCACGTCTTCGCTGGTGACGGGCTGCATCGCGCTGGCGGCCGTTGGCGTGCTGAAGCTCTGCCCGCTGACGGCGCCGCGCTCGGCGATTACCGTGGAGAACGCCGCGCTGACCTCGGCGAAACGCTCGCCGCTGATCCATTCCACCAGGTCGCACCAGTGCGAGCCGATGTCGGCGAACACACGCGAAGTGCCTCCCAGCGCGGGGTCCACGCGCCAGTTGTTGCTGGCCGGGTCCAGCAGCCAGTCCTGCAGGTAGCTGCCGTGGATGAGGTGCAACGGCCCCAGTTCACCGTGGGCGATACGGGCGCGCGCCTCGCGCACCACCGGGTGGTAGCGGTAGACGAAGGGCACCGTGGCCACAAGGCCGCGCGAGGCCGCCAGCGCAGCCAACGCCTGTGCATCTTCCAGCGAGGTGGCCAGCGGCTTCTCGCAGATCACGTGCTTGCCGGCTTCCAGCGCAGCCTGGGCCATCGCGCGGTGCAGGTGATTGGGCGTGCACACGTGCACGACCTGCACCTGCGGGTCGGCGATGACCTCCTCAATGTCCCGGTAGGCGCGCGCGACATTCCAGGACTGCGCTGCCTCATGTGAACGCTGCGGTGACGAGGCGGCCACGCCGCGTACCTCGGCACCCGCCAGCAGTGCCGCACGACGATGCACTGCGCCGATCATGCCGGCGCCGACGATGGCGATTCCAAGCTTGGGCATCGACTGGGATCCTCAGGGCGTGGAGGGCGCGGCCGTGGCCGCCGGCCGGTCGCGGAACAGCAGCAGGAAGGCGATCAGCACCACCAGTGCAACGCCGGCCGGGAACAGCCAGATCTGCTGCCAGTCGGGGCCGGCCGCGGTGGTGAAGTGCTCCACCACCGCGCCGGACAGGAAGGTGCCGATCAGCATGCCCACGCCGTAGGTGGCCAGGGTGATGAACCCCTGCGCGCTGCTGCGCGCGGCGGGGCCGGCATGTGCATCGGTGTAGATCTGGCCGGTGACGAAGAAGAAGTCGTAGCAGATGCCATGCAGCACGATGCCGATCACCAGCAGGGAAAAACCGCTGCCCGCATCGCCGAAGGCGAACATCGCGTAGCGCACCACCCAGGCGGCCATGCCGACCGCCAGCATGGTCTTCACTCCCAGCCGCACGAACAGGAACGGCATGGCCAGCATCAGCAGCACTTCGGAGACCTGGCCCAGCGACTGCAGGCCTGCTGCACCCCGCACGCCCAGGTCGTTGAGGTACGGATTGGTGAAGTTGTAGTAGAACGACAGCGGGATGCAGATGGCGATGGAGGCCAGGAAGAACACCAGATAGGCGCGCGACTTCAGCAGCCGCAGCGAATCCAGCCCCAGGATCTGCCCGAGGCCGGCATCGCGCTGCTGCGCCAGCGGCGGCGTGTGCGGCAGGGTGAACGCGTACAGGCCCAGCAGCAGTGATGCCAGCGCCGCCATCCGGAACGTCAGTTCAAGCCGATGCGCCTGTTCCCAGCCCAGCCAGCCGATCAGCACACCGGCCACGATCCAGCCGACGCTGCCGGCCACGCGCACCAGCGGGAACTGCTTCTCCGGCGACTGCATGTGCCGCATCGCCACGCTGTTGGCCAGTGCCAGCGTCGGCATGAACAGCAGCATGTAGCCCATCACGCAGGCGGAGAACGTGCTGAAGCTGTCTGCTGTGGAGGCCAGCCACAGCAGCACCGCGCCGGCCAGATGCAGTACCGCAAGGATGCGCTGCGCCGCGAAATAGCGATCCGCGATCAGCCCAACCAGGAACGGCGCGACGATGGCGCCGATGGACTGGCTGAGGAACGCCGTCGCCACTTGGCTGGCGCTGGCCTGCAGCGGGCCCTGCACCAGATAGGTACCCAGGGTGACGAACCACGCCCCCCAGATGAAGAACTGTAGAAACATCATCGCGCCCAAGCGCGACATGGCGTGCGTCATGGCTTGCCCTCCCGGGGCGGTGTCGGCTCAGATTCCCAGCATGCGGTGCAGTGATCCGGCGTCCGTGCCGCTGTCGGCAAAGTCGTCGAAGGCGCGCTCGGTCACGCGGATGATGTGGTCGCGGATGAAGGTGGCGCCCTCGCGTGCGCCGTCTTCCGGGTGCTTCAGGCAGCACTCCCATTCCAGTACCGCCCATCCGGGGAAGTCGTACTGGGCGAACTTGGAGAAGATCGCCTTGAAGTCGATCTGGCCGTCGCCGAGTGAACGGAACCGGCCCGGGCGATCGATCCAGTCCTGGTAGCCGCCATACACGCCACTGCAGGCGCTGGCGCGGTACTCCGCGTCCTTGACGTGGAAGATGCCGATGCGCGCGTGGTAGCGATCGATGAACCCCAGATAGTCCATCTGCTGCAGCAGCAGGTGGCTGGGGTCGTACAGGATCTTCGCGCGCGGGTGGTGATCGACCACGTCGAGGAAGCGTTCGAAGGTCGCACCGTCGTGCAGGTCCTCCCCCGGGTGGATCTCGAAGCACAGGTCCACGCCGCAGGCGTCGAACGCATCGAGGATGGGGCGCCAGCGGCGGCCGAGTTCGGCGAAGGCTTCCTCCACCAGCCCCGGTGGGCGCTGCGGCCAGGGATAGAAATAGGGCCACGCCAACGCGCCGGAGAACGTGGCATGCGCGGTCAGCCCCAGGCGCTGGCTGGCCTTGGCCGCCAGCAGCAGCTGCTCCACTGCCCAGGCCTGGCGCGCGGCGGGGTCGCCGCGCTTGTCCGCTGGCGCGAAGCCGTCGAACAGGCCGTCGTACGCAGGATGGACCGCGACCAGCTGCCCCTGCAGATGGGTGGACAGTTCGGTGACCTGCACGCCGTGCCCGGCCAGCATGCCAGCGAGGTCGTCGCAGTACGCCTGGCTGCGTGCGGCCTCCGCCAGATCGAACAGGTGGGGCGCCGTGGTGGGGACTTGTACGCCAGAATAGCCGAGACCCGCGGCCCACCCGGCCAGCGTGTCCAGCCGATCAAAAGGAGCTGCGTCGCCGATGAACTGCGCCAGGAACAGCGCTGGACCCTTGAGCGTCTTCAACGTGATTCGCCCTCGATGCAATCGATTGCATTATCCTAGCAGGGGCTCACGCAGGACCTGTTGTGCACTGCACAGCGGGCAGGAGAACTAACGCCATGGCCACCATCTACGACATTGCAAAGCACGTCGGCGTCTCCGCAGGCACGGTGTCGCGGGCGCTTTCGCGGCCGGACAAGGTCCTGCCGGCCACCCGTGCGCGCATCGAGCAGGCCGCCACCGCGCTGGGCTATGTGCCCAACACGGTGGCCCGCACGCTCAAGACCCAGCGCAGCGGCAAGATCCTGGTCACCGTCCCGGACATCGCCAATCCGTTCTTCGCCCAGATCCTGCAGGGCGCGGAGGACGCCGCGCAGGCCGTTGGCTACGCGGTCCTGCTGGGGGACACCCAGCATCAACCGGATCGCGAGGAGCGCTACGCGCAGATGCTCCGGCGCAACGAGGCCGACGGCATGATCGTGCTGGGGCATCGCCTGCCCCCCACGGCGCGTGACATCGTCGAACAGCGGGGTGCCGCCGCGCCGGTGGTCAACGGCTGCGAATTCGATCCCGCGCTGGGCATTCCCAGCGTCCACATCGACAATGCGGCCGCCGCGCGCGCGGTGATGGAACACCTGTACGGGCTGGGACACGAACGCATTGCGGTGGTCGGTGGACCGCCTGACAACCCCCTGCACCAGCAACGGCTGGAAGGGGTGCGGGCGGCCGGCAAGGCGCGTGGACGCCTGCGTCAGCTGAACATCGTGCCGGGTGACTTTTCGGTGGAGTCCGGCCATGCCGCCGCGATGGCGATGTTGGCCGCCGCGCCGGTACCGACTGCGGTCTTCTGTTTCAGCGACCAGATGGCGCTGGGCACCCTGGCGGCCTGTCGGGAGCTGGGCATCCGCGTGCCGGAGGACCTGTCCATCGTCGGCTTTGACGACCTCGCCTCCTCGCGCTACCTCACGCCGCCGCTGACGACGATCAGACAGCCGATGCGGGAGATTGGTGAGCGCGCGGTCAACCTGCTGCTTGCCATCATCGAACACGTGGATGTGCCGCTGCAGCAGACGCTGGATTTCAGCCTGATGCTGCGGGGCTCGACGGCTGCACCCAGGGCCGGGTGAGGGCAGGGCAGAGCGCGCTGCCTCATGAGTGTCGCCAGATGGCTTCTGCAACCTTGATCCCGAATTGACGCAGAGCTGTCAGACTCACCGCAGGCAGCCCGGCAAGGGCCTTGGTGGCAGCTGCGATCGCTCAAGGGGGTCGGCAATGCCGTTCTTGACGGACTCGACCGAGGTCTCGGTCGAAGGCATCGGCGCGGCACGGCGCATCGGCTGGATGCGTTTCGTGGGCAACGGGTTGGGGGCGATCCCCATTGCTTCGATCATGCTCGAACGCCAGGACGGTGCGCTGGCGTGGGTCCTGCTGCTGCTCAATGCACTGGCCTGGCCGGCGCTCGCCCTCGTGCTGACCCATCGCTCACGGCAGCCCGCGGTGGTCCAGTTCCGCTGCATGGTGATCGATTCCTTCTTTGGCGGTGGCTGGATCGCCTTCATGGGGCTCAGCGTGGTGCCCAGTGCGTTGTTCGCCGCGCTGCTGGTCGCCGACAAGATCGCCGCCGGCGGGGTGAAGCTGGCGGTACGGGCCACACTGGCACTGGCAGTTGGGTTCGCGCTCACCTGGTGGGTACTCGGGTTTCCCTATCAGCCGGTGTCATCGCAGCGCACGATCGTACTCAGTGTGCCGTTCCTGTTCGTCTACGGCATCGGCCTCAGCATCCTCAGCTGGCAGCTGGCGCGGCGGGTGAAATCGCAGAACCGCCAGTTGAAGCGGCTGAGCCGGATGGACCCGCTGGTGGAGCTGGCCAACCGCGGCTTCCTGATCGTCCGCGCGCAGCAGGCCCTGGACAAGGCGCAGGGGCAGGGTGGTTTCGCCTGCCTGCTGATGCTTGATGTGGATGACTTCAAGCGCATCAATGACTCGCATGGTCATCGTGCCGGGGACGAAGTGCTGCGCCATATCGCCTCCACCTTGCGCGCCTTCGCCCGGCCCGGCGATACCCCTGCGCGGCTGGGAGGCGACGAGTTCGTCGTGCTGCTGCAGGACTGTGCGCCCATCGATGCGATGCATGTGGCAGAGCGGGTTCGCCTGCACCTTCTGGAAGCAGCACGGCAGGCAACGCCGGGCATCGAGTTCAGCGTCAGCATCGGCATTGCTGCCACGCCGCGGGGCGGCAGCGCCGAGGACTGGCTGGCATTGGCCGACCGCGCGCTCTACCACGCCAAGCGCCAGGGCAAGAACAACGCCAGCTATGGCGAATGAGTCGGCGCGGGCTGCAGCAGTGCTGTCGCAGCACGAGGCCTGATGCCCGTTCATCCTGCACCCGGAATCGTCGTCGCCAATCCTCTACCATGGGCCACCCCGCCCGGACGCGCCGCCCATGCAAGACGCCCTCGTTGCCCAGCCCAAGCCCCCTGTCCCGAGGATCGCGGCCTGGCTGATGATGCTGCTGGGCATGTGGCTGGCGTTGAAGCTGGGCCTGGTGGTGACCCTGCTGTCGGGGCTGCTGGTGTTCCAGCTGACCCACGTGCTGGCGTCGACCGTGGAAGGCAGGCTGCCGCCGGGACGGGCGCGGGCAATCGCGGTGATCGTGCTGTCGGCGATCATCATCAGCGGACTGGTGCTGGCCGGCATCGGCGTGGCGTCGTTCTTCCGCAACGAGACCGGCGGGCCGGACGCGCTGCTGGCGCGGCTGATGGACATCCTCAATTCGTCGCGCCACCAGGTACCGGCGCTGCTGCAGCCGTATATCCCCGAAGACATGCCGGCGCTGCGTGCGGCGCTGAATGACTGGGCCGCCGAACACCAGCGCCAATTGGGCGTGGCCGGCACGTCGGTGGTGCAGGTGGGCGTGCGCGTCCTGATCGGCATGGTGCTGGGGGCGATGATCGCGCTGTACGACGAACTTCCGCTGCCGAAGATGGGGCCGCTGGCGCAGGAGCTGATCGGCCGCACCAGCCGCCTGGCCACAGCGTTCCGCCAGGTGGTGTTCGCACAGGTGAAGATCTCCCTGCTCAACACCGTGTTCACCGCCATCTTCCTGCTGGGCGTGCTGCCGCTGTTCGGCGTGCATCTGCCGCTGTCCAAGACGCTGGTACTGATCACCTTCATCGCCGGCCTGCTGCCGGTGGTGGGCAACATCATCTCCAACACCATCATCACCATCGTCGCGCTGTCGGTCTCGTTCTACGTGGCCGTGGCCGCACTGTTGTACCTGATCGTGATCCACAAGCTGGAATACTTCCTCAACGCACGCATCGTCGGCGGCGAGATCCAGGCCCGTGCCTGGGAGCTGCTGCTGGCCATGCTGGTGATGGAAGCAGCATTCGGCCTGCCTGGTCTGGTGGCAGCGCCGGTGTTCTACGCTTACGTGAAGCGCGAACTGGTCGACCAGCGCTGGATCTGACCCGGCGTGACCTGTCGCATCTGACCGGCTGGACGGGGGGCGCCGGCGTTGTCGGCGCGTTCGCGCGCGCTGCGCTATATCCCTCCCTGCGGATCGTACGGCGCTGGCTTGGCGCCGCCGGAGCCGCTCGCTACAGTGAGCCGCACTTCAGGGGAATTCTGCATGGCCCGCAAGGCATCGCCCATCAGGTTGCGGACCTGGGTCTGGATCCTGGCTGGGCTGTTCGTGGTGTGCACGCTGCCGTTGATGGCCATCGCCCTGATCCAGGGCACGCTGCGCTACACCGGTGCCGAAGACAACCTGGCCAGCCTGCGCCAGCTGCGGCAGACCTTCGATCTCGCTAACCTCGCTTCGGCCGAGCGCGGCCCGGCCAACAGCCTGCTGGGGGCTGATCCGGCCGACGCCACCGAACAGGCGCGGCTGACCGCGCAGCTGGCGGCCGCGCGCAAGCGGGTCGACACCGCCATGCTGCAGCTGGAGACCGTGTTCAAGAACGACCCGGGCGTGCCGGATGAGCGTGGCCTGCTGGCCGACGCGCAACGTCGCCTGCAGTCGGCGCGGGCAGCGGTCGACAGGGTCGTGGCGCAGCCCCATGACGCACGCCGTGTGGAGGCGGTGGAGCGTGCGATCAGTGGCATGTTCGCCGTGGTTGATCGCCTGCACCTGCTGACCTCGGCACAGATCAACGTGCTGGTCAGCGCTGACCGTGAAGCGGCGATTCCGGCGATGCAGGGCCAGGTGCTGATCGATCTTCGCGAACATGGCGGCCGCCTGGCCTCGAACGTGATGGCCCCGGTGGCGGTACCGGGGGCATGGCGCGAGGAGCAGGTACGCGCTGCACTGCAGACCGAGGGCCGCCTGCTGGAGCTGTGGCGGTTGGCGGGCAGCCATGAGTCGGTGTTCCGCAGTGACCCGGAACTGTCATGGCACTGGGACATGGCGCGACGGCAGTTCTTCGGCGAATCGCTGCCGATGATCGAGCAGTTGATCGAGGATGGCCGCCGTGGCGTACCACCGCCGTGGACCGCTGCCGAATTCACCACGCGCTACGTGCCTACCCTGCAGTCGCTGGAAGCCCTGCGTGATGGCTACCTGAGCGTGTCCATCGCCCGCTACGAACGCACCCGCAACCGCGAGGCCATGCGCCTGGCTGTGCTGGTGGCGACCGCGCTGGGCACGCTGGTGGTGCTGGGCGTGGCCCTGCGCATCGCCCACCTGCAGATCCTGCAGCCACTGCTGCAGGCACAGAAGCAGGTGATCCAGCTCGCCTCGGATGCACCTGGCCCGGAGCAGCATGTCACCCATCCGCTGGCCGAGATGCAGCGCCTGTTCGACGCCATCGAAATACTGCGTGAGAAATCGCGCGAGCGCTCGGCACTGACCAGCGAGCTGCGCCAGCTCGCCGGCACCGACGAGCTGACCGGACTGTTGAACCGGCGCGCGCTGGATGAGGTGGTGCAGCAGAGGCACGCCGGAGGCGATGCAAGCGCCGTGGTGATCCTGCTGGATGTAGATCGCTTCAAGGCGATCAACGATGGCCATGGCCATGAAGCCGGCGACGAAGTGCTGGTGCAGGTGGCGCAGTTGCTGCAGCGCCACCTGCGCCGCAGCGACAGCATTGCCCGCTATGGTGGTGAGGAGTTCCTGGTGCTGCTGGCCGACGGTGATCTGGCCGGTGGCCGCCAGCTGGCCGAGTCATTGCGATTGGCGCTGCAGCAGATGGACATCGCGCTGGCCGGCGGCATCGTGCTGCGGGTGACCGCCAGTTTCGGCGTGGCCGAGGGCGGCACCGACGCGCTGGGCTGGCGCACCCTGCTGCGTGCCGCCGATGCGGCCATGTACCGGGCCAAAGCGCAGGGGCGCGATCGGGTACGGGTCGCGGGTGGCGGTCGTGGTGCTCGCTGATCGTGGCATTCATCGCCGGCGCACGTGGTTCTGCCTAGACTGGCCCTCCGATCGCCGCAGGAGCCCTCCATGATCTTTCGCCCTGTTGTTGCCACGGCACTGCTGGCCGGGTTGTTGGCCGGCTGTGCTTCCACCGCTTCCCAGACCAGCGCCGACGCGCCTCGCCATCCTTCCATCGCTGCCGATCTGAGCCCGGTACCGGCCTTTACCGGGGGTGGCACTGGCTGGAGCATCGAGATCGCCTCCACAGGGAAGGGCAACCACGACGCCAGCCTCAGTGCCGATGGACGCACCCACAAGGGCGTGCTGCGCTACCTCGGCCAGCCGGCCGATGCACCCGGTTCGCTGATCGTGCTCAACGGTGAGCTGGACAAGCAGCCGGCCATCGTCGAGATCAAGCAAGAGTCGTGCCGCAACACCGAAGGCGTGGACACGCTGGCCAGCGTGCAGGTGACGATGGAAGGGCAACCACAACGACGTGGTTGCGGTCATCTGGCCGTGTACTGATCCTGTGCGCCGTCGTGCTTGAGATTCCAACCCTGCACACCGTGCGTCTGTGGCTGCGTCCACAGCAGCTGGATGACTTCGGTGTCTATGCCGCGTTCCTGGCCTCGCCGCGTGCGCGCGGCATGGGCGGGCCGTTCGGTGAGGTGGCGGCGTGGGGCCAGTTCTGCCACGACCTGGCCAGCTGGCATCTGTTCGGTCATGGCGCGTTGATGATCGAGCGCAGTGATACCGGTGACTGTATCGGCCAGGTGGGGATCAATCATGGCCCGTTG
Organism: Stenotrophomonas sp. 115C5; assembly: GCF_056861055.1. Lineage (NCBI taxonomy): Bacteria > Pseudomonadati > Pseudomonadota > Gammaproteobacteria > Lysobacterales > Lysobacteraceae > Stenotrophomonas > Stenotrophomonas sp. 115C5. Next base: position 492,678 of record NZ_JBSPUQ010000001.1, on the reverse strand, counting down.
TTTCCTGAAAAGGAGCTGGGCTGGTTGCTGTACGACGGTCATGAAGGGCGGGGCTTTGCCACTGAAGCGGCCGGTGCACTACGCGACTGGGCGTTCGAGGTGGCGAAGCTGCCGACGCTGGTCAGTTACATTGCGCCGGACAACCTGGCATCGCAGGCCGTCGCGCGGCGCCTGGGCGGTGTGCTCGACGCGCGCGCGGTGCGCAGTGATGCCGATGATCTGGTCTACCGCTACGGCACCATGTAGTGCCGGCCGCTGGCCGGCATCACCGGTGCACCGGGGGCATCATCCACGCGTCAACGGTGGCCAGATCCGGCGCCAATGCATGCTCGACAGCGCGCCGCAGCAGCGCCGGTGCCACGTAGTGCCGGTGTGCAGCATCGATCAGCGCCATGTAGATGCGGCCGAACGCATTGAGGGTCTGCACGCGTGAGCCGAGGCTGATCTCGATATGGCCATCGGCAAAGCGCTGTACCCGCACGCTGCTGCGGAAACGCAGATGGCGATCGTCGGCGCCGAGCAGCACTTCGGCACAGTCATCTTCTGTATCGACATGCGAATCCAGCACTGGATAGCGGCCGGCGAACAACTGGCTGCGATCGGTCGACAGCAGTGACGATACCGGGCAGCCGAGCGGCGACGTACGCAGCCGCAACGGCGCCACGAGGCGGTTACGCAGCGCCATCAGGTGGCCCACGCCGGTGGGGGGATTGCGCAGGAAGCCTTCCAGTACATCGGCCAGCAGCGCCGATGCGGAGTGGTGCGCGACCTGCGCGCTGTCCAGGCGCAGCGTGGTCTGGTCCTGGTAGTGGCTGCGCGGCAGGGCCACAGGCAGCAGGCCGTGAGTGGCGACGGCCTCTGAATGGACGGGATAGGTCGGTGTGGCGCGTTCGACGAACCCACGTAGTGGCCGCAGTGGAATCCGACGCAGCGGACCGAACAGAGCGCGGGTACGCGCGCACAGCTGAGCACTCAGGCTGGGCGGCGCTGCCTGCAGCGACAGTTGCAGCAGCGGCGCTGCCGCGAGTGTGGTGGCCGATGGCCAGTGCGCATCGGGCAGTACCTCGGTCAGGCTGGGGATATCGGCGGCATTGTGCTGTACCTGTGCACGGGCCTGCTCGCTCATTGCGCCGGCAAGTTCATTGCTGTGGCACGACAACGCGAACAGCGCGGGGTGTGCGCGATGGTTCGATGCGAACTGGTGCCAGGTGCCACCGCCGAAGCGTACGGTAAACAGGCAGTCTGGTGGGATGCGGATGCGCCGCAGCGTGCGCGCGAAGGCCGCGGGATCGCGCGCCAGCTGCGCGTCGGAGGCGGTGGCGAAGCGCAGCTCGGCCCCCGCGCTGCCGGCGATGGCGGTGAACATGCGCGGGCCTGCATGGCGATGAAACGGGTGGCCACCGGCACCGACGGTGAAGCTGTATAGCGAGGAGGCGTCGCCCTGCTGCAGGTGCATGCCGCCCAGCCGCGCCGAAGGCTCGTCCAACGCATCGATGAAGGCCGGGTGGTGGCGCTGGCGCTGGCTGGCGTCGGTCACCAGCGCATCACCGGCGCCGATGCCGAGCTGCGCGATCAAGGTGACTTCGGTCGGGCTGCTGCCCTCCTGGGCTGGAAGCTGAACCCCTGGGAACGAACGGCGGTGACGGGTCGAACCGGGCATCAGTCATGCTCCTTGGCAGGGTGGATCAGCGGGCAGGGGACTTGCGACGCGCGCGTGCTTCGCGCTTGAGCGGACCGCCGACCGGACAGACTTCGGCCGCCCACGAGAACAACGTGTTGGCCAAACGGTCGGGCACCTGCCGGAAGTACACGAACTGGCCGCGCTTCTCGCGTTCGATCAGGCCGGCTTCCTCGAGGATGCGCAGGTGGCTGGACAGCGCCGGCTTGCTGAAGTCGAAGCGTTCGGCCAGTTCGCCCGCGCTGAGCTCGCCGGCGCTGAGATAGGCCAGGATCTGCCGGCGGGCGGTGGAGGCGAGGGCTTCGAAGATACGGTCCATGGCGAGCTAATTAACTAATTCGTTAATTGATATTCCTCCCGTCGGTGGCGGCTGTCAAGCCATGACCCATTGCGCGGCGCGCCCGGGCTTTGCCATCCTCCCTGCTGTTTTCCGTAGCGTGGAATCCCGATGCGTCCTGCGTTCTGGCTGGCTTTGGTCCTGCTGCCCACCCTGGCGGTGGCGCAACCCGCGCGTACGCCCAAGGCCAAGGCCCCGGCGCAGGATCCCTTCAGCGAGCTGTTCGACACCGCCTGCATGCAGCACATCGGTGCCCCGGCGCGGTTGCAGTCGCTGATGGAATCCAATGGGCTGTCGCCGCTGCAGCCCGCCGAAGCCGCGACGCTGTTGCAGGGGCAATCGGGCGTGGCCTGGATGGTGCCTCTGGCCAGTGGCCGCTATGCGGTGAGCTGGGCTGACGATGGCACGTGTTCGGTCTACGCCGAAAAGGCCGACGCGGCGGTCGTGCAGAAGGGATTCGCCCGGTTGGTGCAGGCCGCACCCAAGCCGTTGCAGGTGCGATCGCTGCCAGGGCGTGGGCCACTATCGGCCGATCAGGTGGCCATCCAGTACGGCTGGGCCACGCCGGGGCAGGGCAAGCTGCAGGTGCGCTTCCGCCTGGTCACGCGGCAGGCCGCCGATGCGGGCGTGCAGGCGATGGCCTCGGCCACGCCCGGTGAAGCGATGCTGGAGCAGGGCGCGCCCGGCCCCTGACAGGAGTCGCGCTGCGGTTCAGCCTTTCACGCGGCATGTGATATATCGTTTATCGATAAATCCACCCCGGGGCGGCGAGGCCACCCCAACGCCGGAGGCCGCTTGACCGCTCGTCCCGCCCGCGCCAGACCCGCGCGAGGCCTGTTCACCCTGGCCCAGGCCGCCGTACAGGCCGTCCGGGCGATGTGCTGGCTGGGCATCCTGGCCGCACTGCTGGCCGTGCCACTGGTCGCCCATGACCGCCGCTGGCTACTCGACAGCGTCCATGATGCCGGTGCTGTTGCCGTACACGGCAACGACCTGTTCCTGCACTTCTGCCTCGGCCTGGGCGCGATCGTCGCGCTGCTGGTGCTGTGCCTGCTGTTCCTGCGCCATCTGCTGCGGCTGCTGAAGTCGGCGGCGCGCGAGCGGCCGTTCACCCACGCCAACGCGCAGCGCCTGCAACGCATGGCCTGGCTGATGCTGGCTATGGAGCTGCTGTCGATCCTGATCGGCGCTTACGCGGCCTGGATGGGGCCCGACTTCACCTGGATGGAGGTGGGCGGCGGCATGTCGATCACCGGCCTGGTGGCGGTGCTGATGCTGTTCGTGCTGGCGCGCGTGTTCGCCGTGGGCGCAGCGATGCGCGATGACCTCGATGGTGTCATCTGATGGCGATTGTCATCACCCTGGACCGCATGCTGCAGGAACGGGGCATGACCCTGTCCGAGCTGGCCGGGCGCATCGACATCACCCTGGCCAACCTGTCGATCCTGAAAACCGGCAAGGCGCGTGCCATCCGCTTTTCCACCCTGGATGCGATCTGCCGTGAGCTGCAGTGCACGCCCGGTGATCTGCTCGGGCATGACCCGACGCAGGCGCAGGACGCTGACTGAGTGCTTTCCCTTTTTCCCTCCCTACTGACGAAACGGACCTGAAATGGAATGGTTGGCTGACCCCTCGATATGGATGGGCCTTGCAACCCTGGTCGTGCTGGAGATCGTTCTCGGCATCGACAACCTGGTGTTCATCGCGATCCTTGCCGACAAGCTTCCGCCGCACCAGCGCGACCGCGCGCGGGTGATCGGCCTGGCGCTGGCCCTGCTGATGCGGCTGGTGCTGCTGGCCGCGCTGGCCTGGATCATGAAACTCACCGAGCCGCTTTTGACGCTGTTCGACCACAGTTTCTCCGGACGCGACCTGATCCTGCTGGGTGGCGGCCTGTTCCTGCTGTTCAAGGGCACCATGGAGCTGCACGAACGGCTGGAAGGCCGCGAGCACCACGAGGATGGCAAGAAGGTCTACGCCAGCTTCGCGATGGTCGTGGCACAGATCGTGGTACTCGACGCGGTGTTCTCGCTGGACTCGGTGATCACTGCGGTCGGCATGGTCGACAACCTGGGCGTGATGTACGCCGCGGTGACCATCGCGATGGCATTGATGCTGGTGGCCAGCAAGCCGCTGACCCGCTTCGTCAACAAGCATCCCACGGTGGTGGTGCTGTGCCTGGGCTTCCTGCTGATGATCGGTTTCAGCCTGGTGGCCGAGGGCCTGGGCTACAAGATCCCGAAGGGCTACCTGTACGCGGCCATCGCCTTCTCGATCCTGGTTGAAGCGTTCAACCAGTGGGTACGCTTCAACCGCGAGCGCAACGAGCGCCGCCAGCCGTTCCGCCAGCGCACTGCGGATGCGGTGCTGCGCATGCTGGGCGCGCGCCCGGCCAATGGCCACGACGACGAAAGTGCTGACGAACACGTCGATGCCGAAGAGCGCCTGCAGCCGGCCGAGCACGAGATGATCCGCAGCGTGCTGGGGCTGGCGGATCGCCCGGTGTCGAGCGTGATGACCGTGCGTGCCGACGTGCAGTGGATCGACCTGGCACGTGGGCAGGAGGATGTGGTGGCACGCCTGGTGGCATCGCCGCACACCCGCCTGCTGGTCGGCGATGGTGATCTGGACAGCCTGCGCGGTGTGGTGCAGAGCCGCGACCTGCTGGCCGACCTGCTGCAGGGCAAGCCGCTGCAGCTGGAAGGCAACCTGCGTGAGCCGCAGTACGTGCTGTCCGGCGCCAGTGCGCTGCAGGCGCTGGAACTGATCCGCCAGCACCCGGTGCCGTTGGCGGTGGCGGTGGACGAGTACGGCAGCGTGGAAGGCCTGGTGACCGCCAACGACCTGTTGGCGGCCATTGCCGGTGACCTGGTCGACACCCAGGACGAGCGCTATGGCGTGGTCGCGCTGGGTGAAGATTGCTGGGAGGCCGATGGCGCGCTGACCCTGGACGACCTGCAGCGCCTGGCCGGCGTATCGCTGCCGCGCAGTGCCGACTACATGACCATCTCCGGACTGGTGCTGGAGCAGTTGGGACGCCTGCCGGACATCGGTGACGCGGTGGAGATTGCAGATGTACGCATCACCGTACTGGCGATGGAGAAGCGTCGCATTGCCCGCCTGCGGATTGAACGCCTCGACGGAATGCGTCGCATTGCCCGCCTGCGGATTGAACGCCTCGACGGAATGGCCTGACCCACCTGTTGCTGTAGAGCCGAGCCCAGGCTCGGCTGCATGTTGAGCAGCCGAGCATGGGCTCGGCTCTACACAACACGGCCCGCAACCGTCACCATGGCGGGCCCGCTTTCCTTCCCGGATGGTTGCAGTGCTGAGTACGATCGGTTTGTTGATGGGCCTGTATGTGGCCTGGCGCCTGTTCTGGCCGCTGCGCATGCCCATCTGGATGAAAGTCGTGCTGTCACTGCTGTTGGTGGGTGTTGCCGTGCAGCTGCGCATCGTGGCCGTGTTCTGGGGCACGATGGCCTCGCCCGAGATTCCGAAACTGGCCATCGCCACGCTGGCCACCGGCTCCACGGCGGTGTTGCTGCTGGCGTTGCTGATGCTGGCGCTGGATGTGGGCCTGGTCGCTTCCCGCCTGCTGCGCTGGCCACGTGCGGTAGCCGCATTGCGCACGCGGAGCCTGCGGCCGGCGGCAGGCATGCTGGCCCTGCTGGTCAGTGGCTACGGCGTCAGCCAGGGCATGGCCGTGCCGAAGCCCCGGCAGATCGAGGTGAGCATCGCCGGGCTGCCAGCCGCGTTCGACGGCTATCGCGTGCTGCAGCTGACCGACATCCATGCCAGCCGGCTGCTGACCGGCGAGTGGGTGCGCAGGGTGGTGGACGAGAGCAACGCGCTGAGGCCGGACCTGATCGTGATCACTGGCGACCTGATCGACGGCAGCGTCGAGGCCCGTCGCAACGACGCGCGACCGTTGGCCGATCTGCAGGCGCCGGATGGCGTCATCGCCATCACCGGCAACCACGAGTACTACGCTCAGTACCAGGACTGGATGCAGGCGTTCCGCGCGCTGCACATGCAGGTGCTGGAGAACAGTCATCTGCAGGTGCGGCGTGGCGATGCGGCGCTGACCATCGCCGGTGTCACCGACCCGGTGGCTGCACGCTATGGCCTGCCGCTGCCGGATCTGGACGCCGCATTGGCCGGTGCCGATCCCTCCGCGCCGGTGATCCTGCTCGACCATCGCCCGCGCAATGCACGTGAGGCCGCTGCGCGCGGTGTGAAGCTGCAGTTGTCCGGGCATACCCACGGCGGGCAGATCATCGGCATGGACCAGCTGGTGAAGCGGGCCAATGGCGGCTATGTTTCCGGCCGCTACGAGGTGGACGGGATGACCCTGTACGTGAGCAATGGCGCTGGCTTGTGGGCCGGATTCCCCGCGCGCATCGGCGTGCCGTCGGAGATCACCCTGGTGACGCTGCGCCGCGCGCCTTGACCGGAGATGGGGTCAGAGCTGGAAAGACCCATGGCCCATTCCCGCGCACCGATGGAGCGCCTTATCCGCGCCAATGCCGACGAGATCAACCGGCTCCGCCAGGTGATCCGCGATACCGCAGGTGCACGCTGGCGTGGGCCGGAAGAACGGGAACGGCACGCTGCGGCCTGTGCCGAGTTCCACCAGCACTACGAGCAGCTGGCGTTTCCGGGAGGCTATGCCAACGCGTTGACACGGCTGGCCGAGCACGACCCGAATACGCTGGATGTCGCGCTGACCTTCCTTGAAGTGCGACCCTATTTTTTCCGTTCCGGATACATGTGGAAGACGCTGTTGAAGCGCGTGCAGCGGGTATCCATGGGAACGAAGCAGCGCGCGCGGCTGCAGAAGATCCTCGGTGCCTACGCAGCGTACCGGGCGGGAAGCCGGCACAACCGGTAGCTCCACGCCATGCGTGGAGATCGTGCCGCAGCCAGCATCCCAGCCGGCCCCGGATCGGCGATCATCTGCACCGGGTTCTGAAACCAGGGAACACGCAATGCAGGGAACGCATCATTCAATCCGGCATCCGCGCCACGTCGCGCTGCTGGCAGGTCTACTCGTGCTGGCGGCATGCCAGCGCACACCGGATGCGCCGGCCGGGGCCCCCCCAAAGGGCACACCGCTTGCCGCCCCGGCCACGGCAACAGACCTCTCTCCGCTAATCGATGTCCTGCCAACCTGCGCGCTGGACGGCTGGTACATCGATCAGCAGACTGGGCGTCCGGCTCATCCCTGGTTGGCTGCGAACGCGCCGAAGCCTTGCAAGGAGGACGAGGAGAACGAGATCGCCACGTTCTGCGTGCAGGGGCAATGGAAAGGATTGCCGGTGGAGGAGGTGATCCTGCCGACGATGACGTTCGTTTCATTCCGTGGTGCGAAGATCGGCCTGCCGCTGGAGAGGGCACGCTCGATTGTCCGCCATCAGTTCGGGCAGGATTTCCCGGGCGGTCCGGCCTACGAGGCGGGACGCGAGCCGAAATTGATGGCCGATCCCGAGGATGCACAGCGCTCGTGGCTGCTGTGCAGCACGCCGGAACCGGGAGACGACCTGGACAACCAGGCAGGCGTGAGCTATTCCGGCATGAACCTGCCCTACGACCACGACGGGTGCAGCTATCGCTACAGCCCGGTCGATTTCTGCGATGCGCAGCACGTGGTGCGCGTCGAGGAAGCGCTCAGGAACGAGAAGCCCAACTTCAACCAGCACTACCTGCTGGTCCAGGTCGATGATCGCCCCGAGTTTTTCCAGCGCTCGGTGGTGCTGGTCGACACCCGCACGGGTCGCGTCACGCCATTGCCGGTCGATGCGTTTACCGGTCCGGCGGAGAAGGGGGGAGACGCCATCCGCTACGGAACCCTCGAAACGGGCGTCGACCAGCAGCAGTTCTGCCTGGATGGTGCGCTGCTGGTCTACCGCGTGTTCGAACAAGGGCGCTTCTGCTTCGGCTTTGACGGTGAGCGCTTCACCGGGCATGAGACGCAATACATGCAGGCAGCGGGCACTCCGTAGCCAAGGATTCCAGTACGCCAGCGGTCGCCGCCGCGCGTCTCCCGTCGGCGCAGGCCGTCATTGATCGTGGTCAGCACTTCCATGGGCGTGGCGGGGGCGAACAATGGCGCCCTCCCCGAAGGAAGCCGTGCCATGTCCCTGCCTGCCCTTGCCATCACCGAAGGTCGCCCGGCGCGCGCCAACGGGGATCCCCTGCGGCGCCACCAGCGCCTGTTGCGGATCGGAGCCCTTGCCTGGCTGGGCGCTGCCGCGCTTGGCCAGCTGCTGTTTGCCATCTACATCGTGGGGTTCTACGGAAGCAGCACGCTGGCCGGCCAGCCGCAGCGCTGGAACGAGGTGATGCCACATGGCTATGCGGCCGGTGCGACGGCCTTCAATGCAGTGCTGGCGATGCACCTGCTGCTCGCGGCCGGCATCGTGCTGGGTGGTTGGCTGCAGCTGTGGCCTGCGTTGCGGCGCTGGGCGCCGGCCGTACACCGCTGGAATGGCCGGTTCTACATGGCGGCTGCCGCGTTGCTGGCGCTGGGCGGCCTGGCGATGGTGTGGATACGCGGTGGTGCCGCCGGTGACACTGCCCAGCACCTCGGTACCTCGCTCAACGCCGTATTGATCCTGTGGTTTGCGGCAGCAGCGTGGTGGCACGCGCGACAGCGACGCATCACCGAGCACCGCGTCTGGGCACTGCGCCTGTTCCTGGCGGTGGGCGGGGTGTGGTTCTTCCGCATCGGCCTGATGCTGTGGCTGCTGCTCAACCAGGGCCCGGCCGGCTTCGATGCGGATACGTTCACTGGGCCGGCGCTGACCGCATTGGCCTTCGCGCAGACCCTGCTGCCCCTGGCGGTGCTGGAACTGTACCTGCGCGCCCAGCGGCAGGCGGGGGGCCTTCGTGCCTGGCTGGCCTGCGCGACGCTGCTGGTTGCGGCGCTGGCGACCCTTGCCGGCAGCCTGGCAGCGGCGGCGTTGATGTGGTGGCCGCCGCTCGCGGCCGGCTGACGTGCCGCAGTGGCGAAGCGCTATGCTGCCTGTCATGTCCGACGTACTGCCGCCACCGCCGGTTTCGCTGCTGCACCGGACCCTGTGGTGTGCAGGCATCTCGCTGGCGCTCGGTGCGCTGCTGGTCATCGACTGGCATCCGTGGTGGTCGGTACTGCCGCGCGCGCTGGCGCTGGGCATGGCGGCGATGCTGGTGTTCACCGCGCTGGAGCGCTGGCCGCGGTCATTGCCGGGTTGGCTGTCGCGCTGGGTACTGCAGATCCTCGCAGTGGCGGCGGTGATTCCGCTGGGGACGCTGGCAATCTATCTGGCAGGCACCGACGCGGCAGCACCGCCGTTCTGGCAGGACCCCGATCGCTGGACCGGCTTCCTGACCCTCACCGTGGTTGGCCTGCTGGTGGCGCCATGGGTGGCGCTCGCCGCGCTGGTGCGGCACAAGGATGCGCTGGCCCGGCACCAGGCGCTGGCTTTCGCGCTCGAGCGCAGCGAACTGGAGCGACAGGCGCTGGAGGCACGCGTGCAGTTGCTGCAACGCCAGGTCGCCCCCCATTTCCTGTTCAACACCCTGGCCAACCTGCAGGCGCTGGTGGACAGCGGATCTCCGCAGGCATCGGTGGTGATGCGCCATCTGGTGGCCTACCTGCGTGGCAGCGTGCCGCGCCTGCAGCAGCCGATGGTACGGATGGAGGAAGAGATCGCGCTGGTGGCTGCCTACCTGGAACTGATGCACATGCGCATGCCGGATCGGCTGCGCTTCCGGCTGGAGATCGCAGAGGAGGCGCTGGCGCTGGCGTGCCCGGGCTTGTCCGTGCTGACCCTAGTGGAGAATGCGATCCGCCATGGCATTGACCCCTGCGAAGACGGTGGCGAGGTGGTGGTACGGGCCTGGCGCGAAGATGCCCGCTATGAAGTGAGTGTGAGTGACGACGGCCTGGGCCTGGCCGATGCCGCGCCGGGTCTTGGCACGGGCCTGCAGGCGCTGCGCCAGCGGCTGCAGCTGTTGTATGGCGATGCCGCTTCGCTGCAGTTGCAGGCGGGTCCGCAACGCGGTGCGATCGCGCGTCTTCGGCTCCCGGCCCGGGAGTGTGTGGCGTGATCGCCACCGCGCTCATTGCCGATGACGAACCGCTGCTGCGGCAGGCGCTGGCAGCGCAGCTGGCGCAGGCGTGGCCGCAGCTGCAGGTGGTGGCGCAGGCGCGCAACGGCCGCGAAGCGCTCCAGGCGTTCGAGACCCTGCGGCCGCAGGTCTGTTTCCTCGACATCCACATGCCGGGCCTGTCCGGTATCGATGTCGCCGCGCGCGTCGCGCGGCGTGCGCAGGTGGTGTTCGTCACGGCCTATGATGCCTATGCGGTGCAGGCGTTCGCACAGGGCGCGCTGGATTACCTGGTCAAGCCGGTGGACGCGCAGCGCCTGTACGATACGGTGCAGCGGCTGCAGCAGCGCCTCCAGCAGCCACCGCCGTTGCAGGACCTGCAACGGCAGCTGCAGCAGCTGGCCGAGCGCCTGTCGCTGCCGGCGCCGACGCCGCTGCGTTGGCTGCATGCGCAGGTCGGCAACGTGCTGCGGGTGATTCCCTGCAGCGCCGTGGACTTCCTGCGCGCCGACAGCAAGTACACGCAGGTCGGTTGGCGCGAGGACGATGGCCGCCCGGGCGAGGCCGTGATCGCGCTTCCGCTGAAGGACCTGGTGCAGCAGCTCGACCCGGACAGCTTCGTGCAGGTGCACCGCTCGGCGGTGGTCAACCGGCACGCGGTGAAGCTGCTGGTGCGCGGCGACAACGAGACCGCCCAGCTGCACCTGCGCGGTCGCGATGAGGTGTTGCCGGTCAGCCGACGCTATCTCGGTGCGTTCCGCGCCATGTAGGCCAGGTACTGACCCGCGTTTCACCCCGGACATGCCACCCTCCCTGGAACCTGCACAATCGGGATCGAGGCTGTTGAAGGCGAACACGCAATGACGGTAGCGCGGCAGCGCTCGATGTGGGTGGCCGGCCTGTCCACGGTAGTGGAGTGGTACGACTTCACCCTGTACCTGTACTTCGCCACGGTGCTGTCGCGGGTGTTCTTCGGTGGTGGCGAGCAGGCGCTGCTGGTCACGCTGGCCGGCTTTGCGGTGTCCTACCTGATGCGCCCGCTGGGCGCGCTGTGTTTTGGCCATCTGGGCGATCGGCTAGGCCGGCGCTGGATGCTGCTGGCTTCGATGGCGTTGATGGCAGCGGCAATGCTGGCCACTGCCCTGCTGCCGACAGCGGCCACGGCAGGTACTACAGCAGGCGTGCTGTTGCTGGTACTGCGCTGCGTGATGGCGTTTTCGGTCGGCGGTGAATACACCGGCGTGGTGGCGTACCTGCTGGAAAGCGCACCCGTGCGGCGACGAGGCCTGGTGACCTCGCTGGCGTCGGCAGCCAGTGAAGTGGGGGCGCTGCTGGCGGTGGCGATTTCCGCGCTCACTGTCGCGCTGCTGCCCACCGCGCAGCTGGACAGCTGGGGCTGGCGCATTCCGTTCTTCTTCGGTGCCGCGCTGGCACTGGTGATCCTGGTTGCACGCTCGGGCATGCACGAGTCGCCGGAGTTCGAGCGTCAGCGGCGCGAGGGCAGCATTCCCGCCACGCCGCTGCGGCATGTGTTGCGCCACCATCCCGCAGCAGTGGCGCGCACCTTCGCGATCTCGGCGCTGGGCTCGATCACCTACTACGTGGGCATCACCTACGTGCCGGCGTTCCTGCATGCGCAGGGCCACGACGAAGGCGACGCGCTGTGGTTGTCGACGATTGCGGCGGTGGCGGTGATTGCGATCACCCCGCTGTGCGGTGCGTTGTCCGACCGTGTGGGGCGCCGGCCGATGTTGCTGGGCCTGACGTTGCTGGCGGCGCTGCTGCCGCTGTCCCTGTTCGCCTGGATGGCACAGGCGCCGCCGCTGGGCATCGCGCTGGCGGCGGTGCTGCTGGCCTGCGTGGCCGGTGGTGTCAGTGCGGTCGCGGCCCCGGCCACGGCCGAGCAGTTCCCGGGCGAAGGCCGGGTCAGCGGGTTGGCACTGGGTGTGACCATGGCCACCGCGGTGTTCGGCGGCGCGACGCCTTGGCTGGCGCAATGGTGGGTGGAACGCAGCGGCTGGGCGGCGGCACCGGGCGCGATGATCGCGCTGGTGGCGGTACTGGTGCTGCCGGTGCTGTGGACCCTGCCCGAGACGGTCCCGGGCAGGGCCAGACGCTAGCCGATCAGACCTTCAGGGTCTGCTCGATGTCGGCCAGTACCGCGGCCGCATCCACGCCGATGGCAACGGACTGCAGCACGTGGCCATCCCACACGCTGGGGCCGAAGCCCATGCCTTCCGGCTTCGGAATGGTCATGCCACGGGCAACGCCGTCGGTGGCCACGCGCACGCTGGCACGCTCGAACTGGAACAGCTCCGGACGGGTCAGCGCGATGCAGGCGCAGCAGTCGTGCACGACCATGCCCTTGTGGCCGGCCTGCAGGTAGAAGTCCACGTAGTCCTGTGACAGCGCACGGACCAGCTCGGCGTCGGCACCGCCGAGGGCGGCCAGTTTATCCAGGCCGTCACGGTCCATTTCCACGCGGGTGGTCACGTCCAGGCCGATCGCGGTGACCGGCCAATCGGTGGTGAACACCACATCGGCTGCTTCGGCATCGCCCCAGATGTTGGCCTCGGCGGCCGGGGTGATGTTGCCGTTGACGTGGAAGGCGCCGCCCATCAGCACCACGCCGCGCACCAGGCCGGCGATGTCCGGGGCCTGCTGCAGGGCCAGGGCCAGGTTGGTCATGCGGCCCACGGCGACCAGGGTCACCTCGCCCGGATGGGCGCGGACCAGGTCGATGATCAGCTGGTGGGCGGGGCGCGCGTCGGCGGTCACGTCCAGTTCGGCCGGCACCGGGTGGTTGCCCAGGCCGTTGTGGCCGTGGATGTGCACCGGCCAGGCTTCCGGGGTGGCTTCCGGCTGCAGCGGGCCACCGGCACCGCGCGCGACCGGGGCGGCAAAGCCCCAGGCCTGCTTCAGGTACAGCGCATTGTGCGTGGTCGACTCCACCGAGGCATTGCCGAAGGTGGTGGTGACGCCGATCAGGTCGATCTGGGCGTGCTTGTGCAGGTACAGCAGGGCCAAGGCGTCGTCGACGCCCGGGTCGGTATCGAAAATGACTTTCAGCATGTTGTTGTTCTTCTTCTTCCGTGTGGTGCGGGGGGCGCCGGCGGCCCGGAGACAGACCTGCGCGCCCTACATTGTCCCATCTTCATGACAGACAGGGCCATTGCCGGGGTGGCAGGCCATAATGCCCCCAGTCCAGGCACGGAGTCGCCGCATGCTGATCGTTGCCCTTCTGCTGGTCCTGCTGGTGCTGGGCCTGAACGTGGTGGCTACCGTGGTGATCGTCAGGCGTGATGGCCTGTCGGCGGGCGGCCGGACGGTGCAGTTGCTGCTGATCTGGCTGCTGCCGCTGGTGGGCGCAATACTGTGCATGGCGGTGGCCACGGCCGATGGCTCGGGAAGCCGGGGGGACAACGGTCTCGGCGGTGCCTACGATTACTCGGGCGGGTATTCCGGCGACAACTACAGCCAGCACAACCACAGCAGCTCCGACTGTGGAAGCGACGGCGGCAGCAGTGACGGTGGTGGTGGCAGCTGCAGCGATTGAGGTCTCTGTAGAGTCGAGCCATGCTCGACTGCACTTCGCTCCAACGCCGCGGTGCCTGGTCGAAAAGCAGTCGAGCATGGCTCGACTCTACAAAAGCGACGACGGCCCGCTCAGCCGCCGCCTTCGGTCGGCAGCGGCGCCGGCACATTCAACAACCCGCCTGCCGCGACATAGGCGGCCAGCGCCTGGCCCTGGCTGAGCAGGTGGCGCTCCATGGTGCGTTCGGCGGCAGCGGCATCACGCCTACGGAAACACTCCATCAGTTCGCGGTGCTCGGCCAGCGACTGCGCGGTACGGCCCGGAGTCAGCAGCTGGCGACCACGGTGCATCTTCAGGATGCGGTGCAGGTCGTGGGTGATGCGGATCAGCCACGGGTTGCCGGCATAGTGCTGCACGGTTTCGTGGATCAGGTAGTTGTTGCGGTAGTACTCGGCGATGTTGCCCTCGGCCGCAGCGGTTTCCATCGCCGCATGCAGGTCTTCCAGCTGCTGTACCCCAGCATCATCGATATGCCTGACCGCTTCATGCGCGCAGCGGCCTTCCAGCATCGCCATCACCGGGAACAGCTGGTTGAGGTCTTCCAGCGTCAGTCGCGTGACCCTGCTGCCACGACCCGCATCGATCTGCACCAGGCCTTCGGCAGCAAGCAGCTTCAGCGCCTCGCGCAGCGGCGTGCGGCTGATGCCCAGTTCTTCGCACAGCGCGGGCTCGTCGATCCACTCGCCCGGCGGCAGGCGATAGTCATAGATGCGTTCGCGCACGTGTTCGGCCACCTCTTCGTACAGAGGTGCGCGCTTCTTCGGTGACCGCGGGGCAGGGGCAATAGCCATGCGCAGAGTGTAACGCCAGGTCGTGCCGACCAGTGGCCGGCACGACCGTTCGACGGTTACATCCAGCCCGGCACCACGAACACCAGCCAGGCCAGCAGCGGCCCCAGCGCGACCACCAGACCGCTGTACACCAGGAAGCGGCGGAACAGGGTCTCGCGCTCTTCCTTCGCGGCCGAGGCCACCACCAGTGCGCCATTGGTCGAGAACGGACTGACATCGACGATGGTGGACGACACCGCCAGCGCGCAGATCACGCCGGCGGCGCTGAGGTGGCCCTGCATCAGGAACGGCACCGCCAGCGGAATCGTGGCGCCAAGTACCGCCGCCGAGGAAGCGAATGCGGAGACGATGCCGCCGACGTAGCAGACCAGCAGCGCGCCCAGCAGCGGAATGCCGATATCGGACACGCCGTTGCCGATGAAGTCCACTGCGCCGGCATGTTCCAGCACGCCGATGTAGGTCACCACGCCGCAGATCAGCAGCACGGTGGACCAGCTGATGCCATCGACCGCACCCTTCTGGCTTTGTGGCGACAACAGCGCCAGCGCCACCGCCACGGTGATCGAGACCAGGCCGACGTTGAGGTTGTAGATCAATGCGGCAACGCCCAGGCCGAGCAGGCCGATCAGGGTGAACAACCGCTCGCGGGTCAGGCTCACCGCATCCAGTGCCGCCGGATCATTGCTGAGCGTGCCGCCGCCTGCCGCGACCAGCGCGCCATGGCCTTCGATCGCGAACTGGCGCGACGACGCCTGCGGGCCACCGGCCATCGCCAGTTCGGCAGTGCCGATCGTTCTTGCTGCGGTGATCGAGCCGCGACGCAGCAGGGCGATGCCACCGAAGGCGAAGAAGCAGATCGTCGCCATCATGAAGTTGAAGCCCAGGCTGGTCAGGAACACCGCCATCTCGGTCACTTCCAGCCCGGCCTTCTGCACCACGCCGTTGGTGATGCTGCCGTACACGCTGATGGGCGAGAAGCCGCCGGCCTGCGCACCGTGGATGACCAGCAGGCCCATCATCAGCGGGTTGATGTTGTATTGCTTGGCAAAGCGCAGCGCGACCGGCCCGATGATCGCCACCGCGGCGGGGCCGAGTGCGCCGAAGGCGGTGAGGACCGCGGTGATGACGAACATCACCCACGGAATGGCCACGATATGGCCGCGTACCGCTTTCACCGCCCAGTGCACCAGCAGGTCGATGGTGCCGTTCTTCTGCGCGATGGCGAACAGGTAGGTGATGCCGACCAGGGTCAGGAACAGATCGCCGGGAAAGCCGGCCAGGACCTCCTTGCCGCCCATGTCGACCCACAGCCCACCGATGATGAAGGCCAGCGCGAAGGCGACGGCGCCCATGTTGATCGGCATCGCCGTGGCGACGATGAACATGATCACCAGACCGATGATCGTTGCGATTTGTGGACTCATGCGCCCTCCCAGACACGTGACTCACGTACAGCGCGGATGGAGACCCGCCATCCCGGGGTAAGGCGACGTACTGCGTGTTGCGTGATACGTACTGCTCGAACCCGTTACTGCAGCCGTTCCAGCGCGCTGCGGACCCAGGCCGCGGCGCCTTCAAGGCTCTGGAACTCTTCCACCGCGCGCACTTCGCAGCACGGATAGGCCGGCGCGACCATGCGCGCCAACGCGTTGCCCGGGCCCAGCTGCAGGAATACCCGCGCGCCGCGCTCGAAGGCCTGGCGCATCACCTGCGCCCACTCGATGGTCTGCGCCAGCTGCAACGACAGCGTGTGGACCGCCGTTGTGCGATCCCGCACCGGACGCGCATCGATGCCGGCCAGCAGCGGCAGGCGCGGGGCCTGTAGCGCGGAGGCATCGAGGGCCGCAGCGAACGGTGCGACCGCCGCTGCCAGCAGCGGTGTGTGCGCCGGAACGTGCACCGGCAGCGGCCGGATGCCTGCACCGCGTGCACGCGCTGCATCGGCCAGGCCCTGCAGCGAGGCGTGCGTGCCGCCCACGATGAAATGGTCGTGCCCGTTGGCGATGGCCACGTACGCACCGTGCAGATCGCACAGCGGCTGCAGTACGTGGCGTTCCAGGCCAAGCACCGCCTGCAGACCTGCGTCGGCGGGGCTGGCGCTGTCCATCAACCACGCGCGCCGAGCGGCGAGAGCCAGGCAGGTGGCGGCATCAACGCTGCCGGCGATCGCATGCGCGGCCAGTTCACCGATGCTGTAGCCGGCCACCAGCACCGGTGCTTGCACCGCTTCGCGAAGTCCCTGCCAGTGCGCGAGGCTGGCTGCACACAGCAGGGGCTGCGCGAGTGCATTGCCGAAGCGCGATTCGTCAGCGGCCGCCGCGAACACATCGCGTCCAAGCACTGCGCTGGCAGCCTCCAGTACGTTGCGCGCGGCAGGCAGATCGCGCACGTGCTCGAACATCGCGGCGTGCTGCGCGCCTTGCCCGGGGCAGAGCAGGGCAAGGCTCATACGCCCTCCTGCTGCAGCAGGAACCAGCTGCAGGCAAGCAGATCAGCACTGCCACCAGGGCTCAGGCGGCGTGCGACGAAGCGCTCACCGATGCCGTGCAGGCGTGCCTGCCAGCCGGGTACGAAGGTACCGCCGCCCTGCAGAAAACGGCGCGCCTGCCGCTGGGACCAGCGCAGGCCGTCGGCGCCGCCACGGTGCAGCAGGTTGAGGTCATCCACGCACGCGATCAGCTGCATCAGGGTCTGGCACATCGCGGCCTCGCGTGGCAGGCCGCTGGCCAGTGCGTGGCGCAGGGTAGGCAGTGCCACGTCGCGCAGCAGCGGGTAGCCGGTGGCCGCTTGTTCGCGCACACCTTGCACGCCGTGTCGGGCACGCGCGCGCTGGCCAGGGCTGTTCGCATCCAGAGGTGCGTCGGCGAGCTCGGCAGCCCAACGGCACACTTCCTGGCAGACCTGTTCGGCTGCGATGGCATGGCCCGCGCGGCCCTGGCAGGCAGCGGACGCGGCCACCAGCAGCCCAAGGCTGAAGATCGCACCGCGATGGGTGTTGATGCCCGCGGTGGCGTGCAGCATCGATATCTCAGCGGCGATGCCATGCGCCCGCAGTGTCTGGAACGGCGCCGCGCTGGCACCGGCGTCGGCCACGGCGATGAAGTAGTGGCGCAGCGCGAACAGGCTGCGCAGGAATGTGCCGGCGTCCATGTCGCGATGGCTGCCGGTGTCGAAGGGTGTGACCAGTCCGGGCTTGGGCGCCAGTGCCAGCTCCGCGTGCAGGCTGGCGATGGCGAGGCGCCCCAGTCGCGCGCTGTTCACGGCAGCTGCCGGCCTGGCCGCCGGTTGCACGACGGCGTTCATGCGCTCACGCCGGTGGAGGCGAACAACGCCTCGCGCAGTTCCAGAGCGGCACCATCGAGGCGCTTGACCAGTACCTCGCGGCTGCGTCCGGCGTACTCGCGCCAGTTCACGGCGGCGTCGCCGCCCAGGCACAGCTCGCCATCGACCCGCCGGTCGTGTTCGGCTTCCCATGCCTGTAGCCGTGCAGCCAGGGCATCGGCCTGCGCGGTGGTGTCGATCGGCCACAGCAGATCGACGTCCGAGCGCGCGTGCACATAGCGCAGACCAGTGAGGTGCTGCCACGCGAAGGCACCGATTACGCGCGCCCCAGCGATGTTCTGCAGCACTTCAAGGGGCCGCTGCCAGTCCTGTGGAACGTCGCCTTCCAGCACCGTCTGAAGTGTCGGCGGCGGCGCGGTGCGCAGCACATCGTGTGCTGGTACGCGCAGGGCCAGGCGCAGTTTGCCCTCGACGGGCGGTAGCGGCACGCCCAGACGCAGGCGGGGGTCCGCATCATCGGCGGCACGTCGCGCGACGATGGCCGGCCGGCCCTGCGCAAACCAATCGGCCAAGCGCGACTCATGCGCGGCAATGTCCGCCTGCCAGCCGGCGTGCGCTGACAGCCAGACCAGCGTATGGCGGGGCAGCCGCTCAGGCATCGCCCTGGCTCACGGCAGCAGCCACGCGTGCGGCCAGCATGCGCCCGCCACGTTCGGCTCCGCGCACGGCGCGGCGGTCGCCATCGGCGGGCGTGCGCAGTGCCTGCAGCAGGTGGACGGCCAGGTTGCCGTTCCAGATCGAGTCCACCGCACCCATCGCTACGTAGTTTTCCACGCCCGGCGCGAACACCGGTGAGGTCTGGCTGAGCGACTGCAGTTTCTCCAGCGGCTGCTTGGTCACCCGTGCCATCGCGCGCAGGTCCATCACCCGCACCTGTGCATCGGGCAGGGCGTGGATGTGGTCGGCCATCAGGCCGAATGAGAGGAAGCCGCCACTGACGGATTCACCATAGACCAGCGTTACAAGCCGCGAGCCGCGTCGACGCGCGAGATCCAGCGTCTGTGCCAGATGCGCGAAACAGCCATTGATGCCAAGCAGTTCGTCGCGCCGCGCCAGGCGCTGGCCGGCGGTATCCACCAGCATCACGATCGGCCGCTGAGGATGTGCGCGGGTGCTGGCCAGCACCGTCCCGGCCAGTGCCAGTGCGTGGTCCACGCCGACTTCGAGTTTGTCGGCGGTACCGATCACGGTCACCTCGCCGTCTTCGGTGGTAGCGCTGCCGGTCAGCACCGAATCGTTCACCGCAATGGCATGCCCCTGCGGGAACAGGGCATCGAGCAGGCTCTGCAGTTGCATGCTCATGGCAGGCTCCGGTCAGCGGCGGCGATTAGGAATTCATCGGTGTCGAGCAGTGGCAGGCGTTCGGGGTGGGGAATGCCCAGCCGCGCCCAGATCTCCAGGCCATCGCGGCAATCGCTCCAGGCCTGCACGCGCGCCTTCAATGCCACATGACGTTCCTGTAGCGCGGCCAGTGCAGTATCTGAATCGGTGCTGCAGGTATCGGGCTGCAGCGCATCGAATGCCGCATGCGCGAACGCCTCGATGGCATCGGGAACCAGCACCTGCGCCTGGTCGATCAGGTAGCGGTGCTTGCCTCCCGTTACGCGCCAGACCAGTGCGCGGTCGCGGGAATCGAACTCTTCCACGCCGCGTACGGTCTCGATCACTTCCGGGCCGGACAGCGACAGGCGTCCCTCTTCGGACATGATGACCGTGCTGCAGCAGCGGGCCACGATGCCCATGCCGCCGAAGGCGCCGTTGCCGCTGCCGATCAGCGCGATCACCGGCACGCCCGCTGCACGCGCGTCCAGGGTGGCGCGCATGATCTCGGAAATGGCGATGAGCCCTGCATTGGCTTCGTGCAGGCGCACGCCGCCGGTGTCGAGCAGGAGCAGCACCCCGTCAGGGCGGGTTGCCGCCGCACGGCGCAGCAGCCCGGTCAACTTGGCGCCATGCACTTCGCCCACGCCGCCGCCCATGAATTCACCCTGCTGTGCGGCCAGCAGCACGCGTCGGCCGCGCAGTGCGGCTTCGCCAACAACGATGCCGTCGTCGAACGCCGCGGGCTGGTCGAGCTGTGCCAGATGCGGGCTCATCATCCGCCGTGCCGGGCCGAGGAATTCGCGGAACGAACCCGCGTCGATCAACCCGGCGATGCGCTCGCGCGCATCGGCTTCGTAGTAACTGTGGCGCTGCGTCCGGTTCATCGTGCATCTCCAGCAAGCAGGGTTTCCACGGCCTGGTCCAGTCGCAGGCTGACCACCGCTGGAGTCGCACCCGCATCGTTGATCGAGATGCGTACATCGCGCAGCGGATGACGCTGTGCGAAGTCGCTGATCACCGCTTGCCACACGTTGCCGAAGCCCTGCGCGGCGGTAATGATGCGCACCGTCATCGCGCCGTCCAGTGCGGCCGGCTCCAGCAGGATTTCCAGGTTGCCCGAGGCCAGCACGCCGACCAGCACCGCATCGCGCGGAAACTGCACCGCAGTGTGTCCTTCGAATCGATAGTCGAGGGTTTCCATGCTCAGCCCCTTACCAGTTGCGGAAGCGCTTGGGCGGGTCGTACAGTCCGCCGGACCAGCGCACCAGGTCCTTCACCGAACGCGCCGCCAGCAGGTCACGGCTGGCATCGCGCACAGAGATGCCCAGGTCGTCGGGACGGCGGATCACGCCGCGGTCGCGCAGGTTTTCCACCATCGCGCGGTCGCGGCCAAGGCCGACGGCGGTGTAGCCGGATACGCCGCGGATCGCCTGTTCGCGTTCCTCCGGCGTGCGGCACAGCAGCAGGTTGGCGATGCCTTCCTCGGTCAGCACATGGCTGACGTCATCGCCGTAGATCATCACTGGCGGCAGCGGCATCTGTGCGCGCTCGGCCAGGTCCCAGGCATCGAGGCGATCGACGAAGGCCGGTGCCATGTGCTCGCGGAAGGTCTCCACCATCTGCACGACCAGCTTGCGGCCGCGTGGTATTTCACCAGGGCGAGCGGCCTGTTGGCCGGCCTTGATCCAGGCGTCGCTGGCGTGGCGGCGGCCGCGTGCATCCGAGCCCATGTTCGGCGCACCGCCGAAGCCGGCGATGCGGTCGCGGGTGGCGGTGGAGCTGTTGCCCTGCAGGTCGATCTGCAATGTGGAACCGATGAACATGTCGCAGGCATACAGGCCGGCGGTCTGCGAGAACGCACGATTCGAGCGCATCGAGCCATCGGCACCGGTGAAGAACACATCGCCTCGCGCGGCGATGTACTTCTCCATGCCCAGTTCCGAACCGAACGAGTGCACTGACTTCACGAAGCCCGATTCAATGGCAGGAATCAGTGCCGGGTGTGGGTTCAGTGCCCAGTGCTGGCAGATCTTTCCCTTCAGGCCGAGCGATTCGGCGTAGGTGGGGAGCAGCAGTTCGATGGCCGCCGTATCGAAGCCGATGCCATGGTTGAGGCGGTTCACGCCGTACTCGGCGTAGATGCCCTTGATGGCCATCATCGCCATCAACACCTGGATCTCGGAGATCTGCGCCGGGTCGCGGGTGAACAGCGGTTCGATATGGTTCGGCTTCGGTGCCTGCACCACGAAGTTGACCCAGTCAGCGGGAATGTCGACGCGGGGGAGGGTGTCGACGATTTCGTTGACCTGGGCAATGACGATGCCGCCACCGAAGGCGGTGGCTTCGACGATCACCGGCGTGTCTTCGGTGTTCGGGCCGGTGTAGAGGTTGCCGTGGCGGTCTGCGGCCTGCGCGGCGACCAGGGCCACGCGCGGGGTCAGGTCGATGAAGTAGCGGCCGAACAGTTCCAGGTAGGTGTGGATGGCACCGATCTGGATGCGCCCTTCAGCCACCAGGTTGGCCAACCGCACCGACTGCGGGCCGGAGAACGAGAAGTCCAGTTTCGAAGCGATACCACGCTCGAATACATCCAGGTGCGAGGGCAGCGACAGCACCGACTGCACCATGTGCAGGTCGTGCACCCGTGCCGGGTCGAGGTCGGCCAGGGCCTGGGCGAGGAAGTCGGCCTGCTTCTGGTTGTTGCCCTCCAGGCAGACTTTGTCGCCTGCCTCCAGCAGTGCGTGCAGCAGCTCGCCCACATCGGTGGCGGCGACCTCGCGTCCCCGGGCCCACGGCGCGGCACGTTCCAGGCGGGCCTGGCGGCTGCGTTCCAACGTATCCCAGCTCGGGTTCATCGACCGGCTTCCGATTGGTGTCGATGTAATTACGGCATAATTACAATGAGGGGTGCAACCTGCAGTGCAGCAAAAAGAAGGGCCCGCGCGAAGGCGGGCCCATCCAGGATTGCGGTGTGCCGACCAACCGTCAGCACCCACCGGTTTGCGGGTGGCTCAGAACTTCCAGCGCAGGCTGGCCGACACGAAGCGCGGTTCGCCGTAGTTGTTGTAGTCCAGATTCGCCCAGTAGGTCTTGTCCAGTGCGTTGCGCACGCTCAGCGTTGCGGTCCAGCTGTCGCTGATGCGGTAGTTGGCGTTGAACTGCACCAGCATGTACGCCGGCTGGTTCACCGTGACCGTGCCGCCCAGCGGATAGGCGATGTTGTAGCCCTGCACCTTGCTCTGCCACTGCACGCCACCGCCTACGCTCAGGCGTTCCAGCGCACCGCGCAGCTGCAGCTGCGTGTTGAGCTGCAGCAGATCCTTGGGCGGGTTGGCGTACAGCAGGTCGGTAGCCGCGCGGGTCACCTTGACGTGGGTGTAGCCGGCATTGACCGTCCAGCCCGGCAGGATCTCGCCGTTGACGTCCATCTCCCAGCCGCGCGCCTTGGTGCCGTTGACGCCGACGTAGGCGGAGGTGCCATCGCTGAGCGAACCCTCCGGCACGCCCATGTCGCGCACCGCGTAGTTGTCCTGCTTGGCCTCGAACACGGCGGCATTGGCGGTCAGGCGGCCATCCAGCCACTGGGTCTTGATGCCTGCTTCCAGGTTCGAGCCCTGCACCGGTGCCAGCAGGTTCTCGTTGCGGTCCTTGAAGTTCTGCGGGTTGAAGATCTCGGTGTAGCTGGCATAGGCCGATACGTTCGGCGTGATGTCGTAGACCAGGCCCACGTAGGGGGTGACTTCATCGCTCACCTTGTACGCACCGCTGGTGCCGGTGTAGGCGCCTGCGGCGTTGTACGAGCGGCTGAGGGTTTCCCAGCGGCTCAGGCGCGCACCGGCAATCAGCGACAGCGGATCGGCCAGGCGCAGGCGGGTGGCCAGGTAGACGCCACTCTGCGTGGTCTTGGCCACGCGGCGTGCGCCGGTGCGACGGTAGGTCACTTCGGAGATGTCGCCGTTCCAGCTGTACACATTGGGGATGTAGTAGCAGCGCTCGCTGCCACAGCGCGCCCAGTCGGTCGGGTAGTTCAGTGCGAGGGTGTTGGTGGTGCCTTCCAGGTCCGACCACTGTGCGCCAACGGTGAGGTCGTGCTCGCGGCCGAACAGGTCGAAGCTGCCGGACAGGTAGGCATCGACATTGCGGCGGGTGTCCTTGGAATCACCGGCGGCGGCACGCAGGTAGATGCCCGAGCCGGTCACCGGGTCCGGGTTGCCGGTGCCGTACAGGCGCACGTTCTGCACGTTGCCGCGGGTGTAGGCGGTGTTGATCTTCAACAGCCAGTTGTCACCGAAGTGCTGTTCAAGGTTGGCGAACGCGGTGTTGCTCTCGCGCTTCCAGTAGCTCCACTTCGGCGACAGGTTGGTCGAACGCGGCAGGTGGGCGAAGTTGCCCTGGTTGTCGAAGAACGGCACGGTGCCCCAGGTCGAGCCGGTCGGGTTGTTGTCCTGGCTCTGGTAACCGAGGGTGATGGTGGTGCTGTCGGTGACGTCGCCTTCCAGCACTGCCATGCCGGCCATCTTGTTCTCGTCGTAGCGGTCGTAGTACAGGCCGCGATCGGTATAGGCGGCGACCACGCGACTGCGGAAACGGCCGTCATTGGTCAGCGGCGCGGTCACGTCCGCCTCCATGCGCCGATAGTCCCAGCTGCCGGCGCTGACCGCGAACGAGGCATCGAACTCCTTGCCCGGGCGCTTGCGCAGCAGGTTGACCGTGGCCGACGGCACGCCGGCGCCACTGAGCAGGCCGTTGGCGCCGCGGATCACTTCGATGCGGTCGTAGAAGGCGGTGTCGTATTCCTGGTTGGTGGAGCCGCTGTAGGTGGGAATGCCGTCTACCTGGAAGTCGGTGATGGCGAAGCCGCGCGCGTAGTACAGCGGGCGCTGCGTGTCATAGAAGGACACGCTGACGCCGGTCACGTTGCGCATCACATCGTTGATGCTGAACAGCGATTCGTCCTGCAGGCGCTTGAGGCTGATTGCAGTGGCCGACTGCGGGGTTTCCTGCAGCGTGATCGGCAGGCGGGTGGTGCTGGATGGCGGAGCGGACTGCTCGGCACGCACGCTGACACGGTCCAGGGTCTTGGCATCGGCAGCACCATCGGCGGCGGCGAACGCGCTGGGCGCGGCCAGCAGGGACAGCGACGAAAGCAGGGCAGCCGGCAGCAGCGCGCGGCGGGGCAGGCGGTTACGCAGGGTCAGGGACATGGTGGGCTCGAGGCTTGGAAGCGGGGAAGGGCGGCAACAGTCGTCCAGCACCCGGGGCGGCGGCTTCGGGCACATCAGGTCCATCTGGGAGGGGCGCGGTCACTGCGCAGGACGCAAATGTAAATAATTATTAACAACATTACAATTATCGTCATTGCGCAGAGGCTTTCCGGCACCAGGCATCGCCTTCTGTAGAGCCGAGCCATGCTCGGCTGCTTTTTGCCGGAGCCGAGCGTGGGCTCGGCTCTGCAGCAGAGAGTGGCCCAAACGCGAACGGCCACCCGAAGGTGGCCGTCCGTCTGCATCGCAAGGAACGCGCAGGCTTACAGCGCCTGCAGTTCCTCGTTGGCGTTGCGCTTTTCCTTGACCGGCGCCGGAGCCGGAATTGCGGCCGGTGCAGGTGCTGCCGCGTTGGCATCCACCGGCACTTCCAGGTAGGGAAGGTGCAGGGTCTGGCTGGTCAGCGTGCGGATCTCGTTGACCAGCGCGGCGCTGTCGTTGAGCTTGCGCCCGTACGACGGCACGATCTCGCGCAGGCGCGCTTCCCAACCGGCCTTCATCTGGTCCGGGAAGGCCTTGGCCATCAGGTCCAGCATGATCGGCGGCGAGGTCGACGCACCCGGCGAGGCGCCGAGCAGGGCCGCGATGGTGTGGTCCTTGTCGGTCACGATCTCGGTACCGAACTGCAGCACCGGGCCCTTCAGCGGATCGCGCTTGATGATCTGCACGCGCTGGCCGGCGGTGATCAGCTTCCAGTCACCCGGCTTGGCATTGGGGAAGTACTTGACCAGCTCGGCCTGGCGGTCGGCATCGTTCAGGCGTGCCTGGCCCATCAGGTACTGCACCAGGTCCAGGTTGTCCTTGCCCACTTCCAGCATCGGGCCGACGTTGTTGTGGGTGACCGAGGAATACAGGTCCCACCACGAGCCGTGCTTGAGGAACTTGGTGCTGTACAGCGCGAACGGCCCGAACAGCACCACCGGCTTGCCGTCCAGCTTGCGCGCATCCAGGTGCGGCACCGACATTGGCGGCGAACCGGTCTCGGCCATGCCGTAGGCCTTCACGCCATGGCGCGAGGTCACGTCCTGGCCCTGGAAGGCGAGGAACTGGCCACCGACCGGGAAGCCGGCGTAGTCCTTCGACTCCGGAATGCCCGACATCTGCAGCAGCTTGAGCGCGGCGCCACCGGCACCGATGAACACGAAGCGGGCGTGGGTGGTGGATTCGGTGCCGGCCTTGAGGTCCTTCACCGTCACGTTCCAGCTCTTGTCGGTGTTCTGCCGCAGCGCGCTCACTTCGTGGTTCAGATGCAGGCTGAAGTTCGGGCTGCGCTGCAGGCCGGTGGTCAGCTGGCGGGTGATCACGCCGAAGTTGACGTCGGTGCCCAGCGGCATCCAGGTCGCGGCGACCTTCTGCTTCGGGTCACGGCCTTCCATCAGCAGCGGTGCCCACTGCTTGATCTGGGCCGGATCCTCGGAGTACTGCATGCCGTAGAACAGCGGGTTCTTCACCAGGGCCTGCTGGCGCTTGTGCAGGTAGGCGATGTTGTCATCGCCCCAGACGAAGCTCATGTGCGGGGTCGGGTTGATAAAGTCGCTGGGCTGGCTCAGCCGGCCTTCCTTGACCTGGTGCGACCAGAACTGGCGCGAAACCTCGAACGATTCGGCGATGCCGACCGCGCGCTTGGTCTCGATGCTGCCGTCGGGCAGTTCCGGGGTGTAGTTCAGTTCGGCGAAGGCCGAGTGGCCGGTGCCGGCGTTGTTCCAGCCGTCGGAGCTTTCACCGGCGACGCCGTCGAGGCGTTCGTAGACCTGGATGTTCCAGTCCGGCTGCAGTTCCTGCAGGTAGGTGGCCAGGGTGATGCTCATGATGCCGGCGCCGACCAGCACAACGTCGACGGGCTTGTCGTTGCTGGCGGCGGGCACCGAGCGCTGGGTCAGCGGCCAGTACAGGAACAGCGCGGCGGCCAGCAACAGCAGCACGAGCAGGGCGAGCAGGGCCTTGCCAAATTTCTTCATGGGGGCGGGATCGTTGGCGGAGGGGAGGAGGTCAGGATGCGCATGAAGCAGGGAAAGGGCGTGAAGAAACAACGCCTTGCAGCATCCAGGTGCGATTCTAACCGGATCGGGTCCTTTTTTGATGCAACGCAGCATCCGGCGCTTCGCACCATCCTCACCCGGTAGCGCCAGGCCTTGCCTGGCGACGCCTTCAATCAGACCAGCTCCAGAATCTCGTCTCCGGCGTCGTCGATCTCACCGGTCGGGCGCCACCCCAGGCGGCGGTAGAAGCCGTGCGAGCGCGATCGCGGGTCGGCCGAGCAGGCCAGGAACAGCCGCTGGTGACCGGCATCGCGGGTCAGGCTCACCACGTCCTGCAGCAGCTGGCGGCCGATGCCGCGGCCTTCGTAGTCCGGCAGCAGGGCCAGCACCAGCACCTCGCCGCTGTCGCGGTCGGCGAAGCAGTAACCGGCCATGCGCTCGCCCTCCCAGGCGATGCGGCCGATCGAATCGCCTTGGGCGATGCCGGCCGCCCAGCTGTCCTCGGTGATGCCCAGTTCCGCCAGCTGGGTGGCACTGAAGGCGTTCTCGCGGGTGCGCCCGCGCAGGTCGATGCAGGCGGCGGCATCTTCGGGGCGCGCATCGCGGACGAATACAGGCATGCAGGGCATCCTTGCAGTGATCGGCCGACCAGTATCCGCATCACGCATGGACCCGGTGTGGAGGTTTCGTGGAGGTTGGATGGAGCAAAAAGGGGACGGAGGGGATTAAGTCGTCTTTGCCCGATATGTCGTCTGGGTCTTAAACGACTTAATCCCCTCCGTCCCCTTTTCAGCGCTTGCGCCGGATCAGCGCGGAGGAGGCATCCAGCACCGCGCGGGTCAGCAGCGCCATGGTCTGCACGTCGCCCTTCCAGTGCTGCCAGTACAGCGGCACGTCTTCCCACGCGCGCTGGCGCACGTAGACCAGGCGCCCGGCGTCCAGATGGCGCTTCACCAGCGGCAGGGGGTTCATGGTCCAGCCCATGCCGCCCAAGTTGGCCTGCACGAAGGCGCGGGTGGACGGAATCCACCAGGTCGGCGCGGTGCTGGGCAGGTCGTCGCCGGCCATGCGCCGGGCGAAGCGCGACTGCATTTCGTCCTTGCGGTTGAATACCAGCACCGGGGCCTGCGCCAGCGCCTGCGCGGTTACGCCCTTGGCGAAATGGCGCTCGCGGAACTCGGGGGTACAGGTCGCTGCGTAGCGGATGCTGCCCAGCGCGTGGATCTGGCAGCCCTGCACCGGCTCATCCAGGGTGGTCACCGCGCCCAGCACGGTGCCCTGGCGCAGTAGTTCGACGGTGTGGTCCTGGTCTTCCACGCGCAGGTCCAGCGTGGTGCCGGTGCTTTGCGCGAACTGCGAGGCGGCCTGCGGGAACCAGGTCTCCAGGCTGTCGTGGTTCACCGCCACCGGGATGCTTGCCTGGGGCAGGTCCTCGTCGGCCAGGCCCATACGGTGCAGGGCATCGTGTTCGAGCAGGGCGGTCTGCTCGGCCAGCTGCACCAGCACCTGGCCCTCGGCGGTGGCGGTGGCCGGAGTGCCGCGCTTGACCAGCAGGCGGCCGACCCGGTCCTCCAGCGCCTTGACCCGCTGCGAGATGGCCGAGGGCGTGACATTCAACGACTGTGCGGCGCGGTCGAAGCTGCCTTCGCGGATCACCGCGGCCAGGGCGCGCAGCTGGGCATGGTCGATACGCATCGAATTAAGTTCCGCTAATGTTGGTTTAGGAAGTTTAGCTCGTCTTTTCCATGTTGCGGCGCGACAATGGCGCCCGTTCCGGTGCTGTCCGCCTTCGCGAGGCACCGTCCCCCCAAGCAAGTAAAGGCAGTGAATCCCATGTTCTCGGTCATCTCCGCCAGCACCGGCCTCGGTGCCTGGTTCTCTGGTGCAGCTACCGGCATCGGCCTGTTCGCCGTGGTCGGGGCCCAGAGCGCCTTCATCCTGCGCCAGGGCATCCTGCGCAAGCACATCGTGCCGGTGGTTGCCACCTGTGCGGCCATCGATGCGATCTTCATCTTCGCCAGCGTGGCCGGCCTGCGCACGCTCACGTCGGCACTGCCGTGGCTGACCACCGCCGTGCTGTGGACCGGCGTCGCGTTCCTGGCCTGGTACGCAATGAAGTCGGCACGCCGTGCGATCGCCGGTGGCGGTGGCATGGGCGAGGCTGACAGTGACGACGGCAGCCGCCGCGCGGTGCTGATGGCCGCGGTCGGCTTCTCGCTGATCAACCCGCACTTCTGGCTGGACATGATGGTGATCGGTTCGATTGCCGAGAACTTCGGCAACGCCCGCATGGCCTTCGCCGCTGGCGTGGTCACCGCCAGCTGCCTGTGGCTGACCGCGCAGGGCCTGGGCGCACGCCTGCTGGCGCCGCTGTTCACCAAGCCCAGTACCTGGCGCGTGCTCGACGGCACCATTGCCGTGATCCTCAGCATCCTGGCCCTTACGTTGGCGGTGCGCGGGGTCCACTGACCCGGCGCACGCCCCCCGAACCCACGTCCTGACTCTCTCTCCAAGGTAGTGGTAACGACGGCACCGGCAACGGTGCCGTCGTTTTTTGTGCCGATGTGGCGCGGCAAACGGTCACGTGCCTAGAATCGTGCATCCGGACAGGGTGTCCGGTTTTCCATGGGGGAAGGATGCGCAGGATTGTGCTGGCTGTACTGTTGGGAGCGGTTGTGGGTGGGGCATCGGCCGCAGCGCTGGACCTGGATCGCTATCTGCGGCAGGAGTCGTTTACCGACATCAAGATTTCGCCGGGGGGCGAGTACATCGCCGCGACGGTTCCGCTGGAGGCGGGAACCGCCTTGGCGATCTATCGCATTGCCGACATGAAGATGGTCGGCAGCTTCCGCCCGCCCCGCAACGATCACGCCCACACCTTCGACTGGGTCAGCAACGAGCGGCTGCTGGTGGGCATGGCACAGAAGTTCGGCGTGCTGGACCGGCCGACGCCGACCGGCGAACTGTTCGGTATCAATGCCAACGGCAAGGGCGGCGAGCTGCTGGTGGGTTACCGGGTTGCCGACCAGAGCCTGGGCACCAACATCAAGGTCAAACCGGCAGGCCTGGTGGCCGCGTACCTCAGCGATGAACTCAAGGATGACGATCGCAACGCACTGGTGACGGTGATCCCGCTGGTCGGCAGTTCGCATGCCCAGGTCGAGCGCATGGATGTGATCACCGGTCGCCGCAACGCGGTGGCACGGGCTCCCATCCCCGATGCGGACTTCACGATCGATGAGCAGGGCGAGGTGCGTTTCGCGCGCGCTGTTGTTACCGATGGCACGCAGAAGCTCTACTACCGCACAGGCAGCAACAGCGACTGGATCCTGCTCAACGATGAATCCCTGAGCAAGCACATCGAGCTGCCCCTTGGCTTCTCGGCCGACGGTCGCCTGGCGTACCTGCAGGTCGAGCAGGCAGACGGACCCGATGCCATTGTCAGCTGGGACCCCCAGAGCAATGAACGACGCACCGTGCTGCGCGATGAGAGCGCCGACCCGGCGCGCATCATCCGGCGCCCCGGCAGCCGCGTGCCGGTCGGGGCACTGTTCCTTGGCAGTGCGCCGCGAACGGCATTCTTCGATGACGCCTCGAACGAAGCCCGCCTTTACCGTAGCCTCGAAGCGGGCCTGGGCGGAGCGGCCTACATCACCTCCAGCACGCGCGATGGCAGGACGGTGCTGGTGGAAACCTGGTCAGGCAGCAATCCAGGCGATTTCTATCTCTATGACACGGTTGGCAAGAGTGCACGGCACCTGATCAGCCGGAGCGACTGGATCGACCCCGCGCTGGCGGCGGAGGTGCGTCCGATCAGCCTGAAGGCGCGTGATGGGCGTCCGCTGCATGGCTTCCTTACCGTCCCGCACGGCCGCGAGGCCCGTGCGCTGCCGATGGTGGTGGTGCCGCACGGAGGTCCGATCGGTGTTGCCGACGACGGCGCCTATGACACCGAGGCGCAGATGCTGGCGGCGGCAGGTTACGCGGTATTGCAGGTAAATTTCCGCGGATCTTCCGGTTATGGCCGGGCCCACATGCAGGCCGCGCGCAAGCAATGGGGACTGTCGATGCAGGATGACGTCACCGATGCCACGCGCTGGGCGATCGAACAGGGCGTGGCCGACAAGAACCGCATCTGCATCTACGGGGCCAGTTACGGTGCCTATGCGGCAATGATGGGGGCGGTGCGCGAACCGGGCCTCTACCAGTGCGCGGCGGGCTACGTCGGCATCTACGACCTGCCGTTGATGTACGCCCGTGGAGACATCCAGAGTGATGAGTCAGGCCTGGCCTATCTGCGCAACTGGCTGGGGTCGCCCAAGGATCTGGCAGAGCGTTCCCCGGTGAATCTGGCCGCGCAGGTGCGGGTGCCGGTATTCCTGGCCGCGGGGGGCCAGGACCAGCGTGCGCCGATCGTGCACAGTGAACGCATGGAAGCTGCGTTGAAGAAGGCCGGCTCGCCGGTGGAAACCCTGTTCGTCAAGAACGAAGGGCATGGTTTCTATTCTCCTGCCAATCAACGCACGTACTACAGCAGGTTGCTGGCCTTCCTCTCGCGCAGCCTGGGGGGACAGGTGGCCGCGCAGGCCGCGCCTGCGGAAAAGAGCAGCGCGCCCTGAACAAGCCGGGGGCGGCGGATGATCGATCCGCCGCCCCGGATTTTGCCTGCACCGGGCTTACTTGACCCCGTGCATCATCTTCTTCAGCAGCGGCGCGGCAATGAAGGCGGCCAGCGCACAGCCCAGGCCGATCCACATCAGCAGCCAGAACAGGTGCGCATAGGCACCGGCGGCGGCCACCATGTCCAGCGATTCGCCTTCTGGCACCTCGATCGCGGCCAGCTTGCCGAACAGCGCGGCCAGCGTCTCCGAGAAGGCGGTGGCCAGGAACCAGGTGCCCATCATCAGGCTCATCACCCGCGGCACGGCCAACTGGGTGACCGCCGACAGGCCGACCGGTGACAAGCACATCTCGCCACTGGCCAGCAGGAAGTAGGCCAGCACCAGCCACCACACACTGGCCATCTCGCCGGTAGCGCCGACCTGCTGTGCGGCCAGTGCCAGCGGCACGAACGACAGCGCGCCGATCACCAGACCCCAGGCCGATTTGACCGGCTTGCCCGGTTCCCAGCCGCGGCGGTCCATCCACGTCCACAGTGCGGCGAAGGCCGGTGCCAGCAGCACCAGGAACAGGCCGCCCAGATAGGTCAGCGAGCCGGCGGTCTGCGGGATCACCAGGCAGTCGCGCACCAGCAGCACCAGCATCAGCACGACGATGGCGGCGAAGAACGTGCGCGGCGCAGCCGAACCGGGGCGCCGCTCGGACAGGCGCGCGCTGACCACGAAGCCCAGCGGTGCCAGCAGCAGCGAGATGATCGACCATGGCAGCGGGGTACCGCCGGTGATCACCAGCGAGGGCACGATGTCCTTGGTCAGCAGGCGGTCGGTGAAGGTCACCCACGAGCCGTAGGACTGCTCGTACATGGTGAAGAACACCAGCGCCATGAAGATCAGCACCATCAGCGCGATCATCTGCTGGCGCTGCACCGGTGTGCACTTGCTGCCGGTGAACCAGGCGAACCAGACCAGCACGCCGCCCAGCACCACCAGCATCAGCATCAGCGCCAGGCTGATTTCACCGCCCAGCGCGAACGCGCCGTTGCCGGCCGCCCACATCAGCCACGCGACCGGCAGCACACCGAGCACCGCGCACAGATAAATGAACCATTCGCGCGGCAGGCCCAGCACCTTCTGCTTCAGCGCCGCCGGTTGCGGCGGCTCGGCGTGGCCCTGCAGGTATTTCTGGCCCCACAGGAACATCGCCAGGCCGGCCAGCATGCCGATACCGGCTGCACCGAAACCGTACTTCCAGCCGTAGGCCTCGCCGAGGAAGCCGCACACCAGCGAAGAGAACAGCGCACCGAGGTTGATGCCGGCGTAGAACAGCGAGAAGCCCGAATCGCGGCGCGGGTCATCCTTGGCGTACAGCTTGCCGACGATGGTGGAGATGTTCGGCTTGAGGAAGCCGACGCCCATGATGATCAGCGCCAGCGACAGGTAGGTCACCGCCAGTGCCGAGGTGTCGCGCACCACTTCGCCGTTCACCCGGTACGCGGCGTGGCCTTCGAAGGCCATGCCAAGGTGGCCGAGCACCAGCAGGATGCCGCCGAACAGCACCGCCCGGCGCATGCCCAGCCAGCGGTCGGCCAGCATGCCGCCGAACACCGGGATGCAGTACACCAGGCCGCCATAGGCACCGAGCAGGTCCAGGCCGGCCTTGTCGCCGAACAGGTGGTATTTGGTGAGGTACAGCAGCAGCAGCGCCTTCATGCCGTAGAAGGAGAAGCGCTCCCACATTTCGGTGAAGAAGCAGACATAGACGCCCTTGGGATGGCCCAGGAAATCGTCGGAAGCAGGAGCGGCAACGGTCATCGACGGCGGGGACAGCGGAAAGGGCGCGATTATAGAAGGGGATGGGCCGGATCACGGCGCTTATGACAAATGCGACTTAATCCCCTCCGTCCCCTTTTTGCGGCAGGTGTTGCCGGGCCTTGCCGGATCGGTCGGTTGGCGTTGCCGAGCGGGTCGGGGAGGGCGTTGGGCCATGTCCGGCGGTGACCATGCGCACTGGACTTGCCGCCCCCTGAACGCTAGCGTGATCGGGATTTTTTGCCAGCAGGGGCTTCCATGAACCACGACGCTGCGCCCAAGCAGCTCACCTTCCGCGCAGTGGCCCTGGCCATCGTGCTGGCGGTGGTGCTGTCGGCCGCAAACGCCTACCTCGGTCTGTTCGCAGGCCTGACCATCGCCACCGCCATTCCCGCCGCGGTGATTTCCATGGGCGTGCTGCGCCTGCTGGGCGGTGGCTCCATCCTCGAGAACAACATCGTGCAGACCGGCGCCTCGGCCGGCTCGTCAATCGCCGCCGGTGTGATCTTCACCATCCCGGCGTTGGTGATCATGGGCTACTGGCCGGACTTCAAGTACTGGTGGGTGCTGGGCATCGCCGGCCTTGGCGGCCTGCTGGGCGTTCTGTTCTCGGTGCCGCTGCGCCGTTCGATGATCGTCGAAGACCCGCTTCCGTTCCCGGAAGGCAAGGCTGCGGCCGAAGTGCTCAAGGCCGGTGAGAACCCGGGTCCGGGCCTGAAGATCCTCGGCCTGTCGGCGGTGATCGGTGCCTTCGTCAAGCTGGCCGCGGAAAGCGGCATGCGCCTGATTCCCGATGCCTGGGCCACCTCGGCCTACGTCGGCAGCTCCAAGGTTACCGCCTTCATCGGCACCAACCTGTCGCCGGCACTGCTGGGCGTGGGCTACATCGTCGGCCTCAACGTCGGCATCGTGGTGGTGTCCGGCTCGATCCTGACCTGGCACATCGCCATCCCGATCTACCAGGCGTTCTTCATGAACACCGATCCGGCACTGGCCGCGTCGGTCGCCACCGCTTCGTCCACCGAAGCCGCGTTTGCCATCTGGGGCGCGAAGATGCGCTACCTGGGTGTCGGCGCGATGCTGATCGGCGGCATCTGGACCCTGATCTCGCTGCGCAAGTCGCTGCTCAACGGCGTCAAGAGCGGCTTTGCCGCCGCCCGCAAGAGCGGTGGCCCGGTGCTGGCGCACACCGAGCGCGACCTGCCGATGAAGTGGATGCTGGTGGCCCTGGTGGTCTTCGTGCTGCCGCTGCTGGCCCTGTACCAGGCCATCGTCGGCCAGTGGCACGTGTCGATCCCGATGACCATCATCATGATCGTCGCCGGCTTCCTGTTCGTGTCGGTCTCGGCCTACCTGGCCGGCCTGATCGGTTCGTCCAACAACCCGGTCTCGGGCATCACCATCTCCACCATCCTGTTCGCCTCGGCCGTGCTGGTCGTGCTGCTGGGCGCCGATGGCCTCAAGCCGGTCGGTGCCGGCGGTGCGCCGCTGGGTGCGGTGGCTGCGATCATGATCGGCGCGGTGGTGTGCTGTGCTGCGGCGGTCGGCGGTGACAACCTGCAGGACCTCAAGGCCGGCTACATCGTCGGCGCCACCCCGTGGAAGCAGCAGTTGATGCTGGGCATCGGTGCGTTCTCGTGCGCACTGATCATGGCCCCGGTGCTGAACCTGCTGGCTACCGCCTACGGCATCGGCGTGAAGTCCGAGCTGCACCCGAACGCGCTGGCTGCACCGCAGGCCAACCTGATGGCCTCGGTGGCCAAGGGCCTGTTCGGTGGCGAACTGCCGTGGACCTTCATCGGCATCGGTGCCGTGGTCGGCGCCGCCATCATCGCCTTCGACAGCTGGTTGAAGTCGCGCAACGCACGCTTCCGCGTGCCGGTGCTGGCCGCCGCCATCGGTATCTACCTGCCGCTGGAACTGATGGTGCCGATCTTCCTCGGTGGCCTGATTGCCCACCTGGTGGAGCGCTTCCACAAGGTGCGCGCCGATGACGAAGAAGGCCGTGACCGCGTGCACAAGCCGGGCGTGCTGTTCGCTGCCGGCCTGATCACCGGCGAGGCGCTGATGGGCATCGCCATCGCGATTCCGATCGTGGTCAGCAGCCGTGCCGACGTGCTGGCCGTGCCGTTCCACCTGCCGGGCGCACAGTGGATCGGCCTGGCCGTGCTGTTCCTGGTCGGCTGGCTGATCTACCGCACGGGCAAGTACACCAAGGCGTAAGGGACGGGGTGTGCCGGCCGCTGGCCGGCAATACCGGAATCCCGTGATACCCCTGATTGCCGGCCCGCGGCCGGCACTACCGCAAACCGCGCTACGGCGCGGTTTGCTGTTTCTGGCGATTGCCCGCCCGCAGGCATGACCGATGGCCTTGGCAGCCCCGGCCGCACGGGCCTAACATCGGTTTTTTGCCGTCCTGCGGAGACCCCGATGAAACTGCGTCATTCCCTGCTGCCACTGAGCCTGCTGGCCGCCCTGCCCAGCGTTGCCGCTGCCCGTGGCCTGGAAGTCCGCGACATGGTGGCCATGGACCGCGTCTCCGCGCCGGTACTGACCGCTGACGGCGGCACCGTGGTGTTCGCCAAGCGCAGCGTGGACGCCAACCTGAAGGCCTCCACCGCGCTGTTCGCACGCAACCTGCGCACCCGCGATGCGGCGCCGCCGAAGCAGATCACCCCGGCTGGCTGGAGTGTCAATTCCGCTTCGCTGTCGGCCGATGGCCAGACCGTGTACTTCCTCAGCGCCAAGAACGGCAGCCAGCAGCTGTACGCGCAGCCGATCAGCGGCGGTGCTCCGCGCCAGCTGACCGACTTCCCGGTGGACGTGGACAGCTACCACGTGTCGCCGCAGGACGACCGCGTGCTGTTCAGCGCCGGCGTGTTCCAGGCCTGCGCCTCGGACCTGGCCTGCACCGAAAAGAAGCTGAAGGATGTAGCCGGCGCCAAGGCCAGCGGCAAGGTCTTCGATTCGCTGTTCGTGCGCCACTGGGATACCTGGAACGACGGCCGCCGCAACACCCTGTTCGTGGCGCCGCTGCCGGCAGCCAAAGCCGGCGCGGTCAAGGGCGCTTCGGCGCTGAGCGCGACCATCGATGGCGACGCGCCGTCCAAGCCGTTCGGTGGCAATGACGATTTCGCGTGGTCGCCGGATGGTGCCAGCGTGGTGGCCAGCATCCGCGTGGCCGGCAAGCAGGAGCCGTGGTCGACCAACTTCGACCTGTACCGCTTCGACGCTGCGGGCAAGCAGGCACCGGTCAACCTGACCGCGTCCAACCCGGCCTGGGATGCCGGCCCGGTGTTCAGCGCCGACGGCAAGACCCTGTTCTACCGTGCGATGAAGCGCCCGGGCTCCGAAGCCGATCGCTTCGGCCTGATGGCGATGGACGTTGCCAGCGGCAAGACGCGCGAGATCGCCCCGCAGTGGGATCGTTCGGCTGGCGGCATCGCCCTGTCCGCCGACGGCGCCAGCATCTACACCACCGCCGATGACCTCGGCGAACACCCGCTGTTCCAGATCGACGTGGCCAGCGGCAAGGCCACCAAGCTGATTGGCGATGGCAGCGTTACTGCTGTCGACGTGGCCGGCAACAGCGTGGCCATCACCCGCAACAGCCTGAAGAGCAACGACCAGGTGCTGGTCGGCCTGCTGCCGGCCGCGGGCGAAGCCATCGGCGAACTGCGCGCGCTGACCCCGGCCGCTGGCGACGTGCTGAAGGACGTGTCCTTCGGCGACTACGAGCAGTTCGAGTTCAAGGGCTGGAACAACGACACCGTGCACGGCTACGTGGTCAAGCCGCACAACTACCAGGAAGGCAAGTCCTACCCGGTCGCGTTCCTGATCCACGGCGGCCCGCAGGGCAGCTTCGGCAACGGCTGGAGCTACCGCTGGAACCCGCAGACCTACGCGGGCCAGGGCTACGCGGTGGTGATGATCGATTTCCATGGTTCCACCGGCTATGGCCAGGCCTTCACCGATGCGATCAGCCAGCACTGGGGCGACCGCCCGCTGGAAGACCTGCAGAAGGGCTGGGACGCGGCGCTGAAGAAGTATTCCTTCCTCAACGGTGACAAGGCCTGTGCGCTGGGCGCCAGCTACGGCGGCTTCATGGTCAACTGGATTGCCGGCAACTGGAACAGCCCGTTCAAGTGCCTGGTCAACCATGACGGCGTGTTCGACCAGCGCATGATGGGCTACGCCACCGAAGAGCTGTGGTTCACCGAGTGGGAGCAGGGCGGTACGCCGTATCAGAAGGCCGCGAACTACGAGAAGTTCAACCCTGTCAACCACGTGGCGGACTGGAAGAAGCCGATCCTGGTCATCCACGGCCAGCAGGACTTCCGCATTCCGGTCGAGCAGGGCCTGGCCGCGTTCACCGCCGCCCAGCGCCAGGGCATCGAATCGAAGTTCCTGTACTTCCCGGATGAGAACCACTGGGTGCTGAAGCCGAACAACAGCATCCTGTGGCATGACACCGTCAATGCCTGGCTGAAGCAGCACATC
The DNA here is from genome assembly GCF_056861055.1 of Stenotrophomonas sp. 115C5. Classification (NCBI taxonomy): domain Bacteria; kingdom Pseudomonadati; phylum Pseudomonadota; class Gammaproteobacteria; order Lysobacterales; family Lysobacteraceae; genus Stenotrophomonas; species Stenotrophomonas sp. 115C5. Next base: position 455,347 of record NZ_JBSPUQ010000001.1, on the reverse strand, counting down.
GGCAACTGATGGCTGCAGCGCCGCCCTCCGGGGCGGCGCTTTTGTTTTCGCCGGTGGGTGCCGATGTTCCCGCCGGTGGGTGCCGACCGTTGGTCGGCACACCTTCGCCAACAGCAGCCGAGCATGGCTCGGCTCTACACGAGCACCTGCATGATCCAGAACGACATCGTCGTCTTCGGTTTGATCGCCGCCACCCTCGGCGCCGTGTTCTGGACCGCCTCGCGCGAGCAGGGCCTGTGGAAGCGCTTCTACACGTTCGTGCCAGCGCTGCTGCTGTGCTACCTGATTCCCGGCATCTACAACACCGTCGGCCTCATCGATGGCCAGAACACCAAGCTCTACAACCCGATCGCACGCGACATCCTGCTGCCGGCAGCGCTGATCCTGCTGACCCTGGCGGTGGACATCAAGGGCATCCTGCGGCTGGGCCCGAAGCTGGTGCTGATGTACCTGGGCGCCTCGGCCAGCATCATGCTGGGTGCGGTGGTGGCCTTCCTGTTGATGCGCGCGGTGCATCCGGAAACCGTGGCCGGTGACACCTGGGCCGGCATGGCCGCCCTGGCGGGCAGCTGGATCGGCGGCGGTGCCAACATGCTGGCGATGCGCGAAGTGTTCGACGTCAACGCAACCACCTTCGGCCAGTTCGCGGTGGTCGATGTCGGCGTGGGTTATGTATGGATGGCGGCACTGATCTTCCTGGCCGGGCGCGCAGCGAAGATTGATGCGCGCAGCGGCGCCGATACGTCGGCCATCGATGAACTGAAGGAGCGCATCGCGCGCTTCCAGGCCGAGCACGAGCGTATTCCCAGCCTGACCGACCTGATGCTGATCGTGGCGGTGGCCTTCGGTGGCGTGGGCCTGTCGCACGCCATCGGCGCGCCGCTGGCGGCGTGGTTCAAGGCCAACGTCAGCTGGGCTTCGCAGTTCAGCCTGGATGCGCCGTTCGTGTGGGTGGTGGTGCTGTCGACCTCGCTGGGCCTGAGCCTGAGCTTCACCCGTGCACGTACCCTGGAAGGGGCGGGCGCCTCGCGGCTGGGCTCGCTGCTGCTGTATTTCCTGATCGCCTGCATCGGCATGCAGATGGATCTGCTGGCGCTGCTGGATCGCCCGTGGCTGTTCCTGCTCGGCCTGATCTGGATTGCCGTGCACATCGTGCTGCTGTGGTGCCTGGGCAAGCTGCTGAAGGTGCCGTTCTTCTATTTCGCGATCGGTTCGCAATCGAACATCGGCGGCCCGGCCTCGGCGCCGGTAGTGGCGGCCGCGTTCCATCCGGCGCTGGCGCCGGTGGGCGTGCTGCTGGGCACGATGGGCTATGCCACCGGCACGTACCTGGCCTACATCGTCGGCATTACCCTGCGCGTGCTGGCCGGGCAGGGGTGATCCTGTAGAGCCGAGCCCATGCTCGGCTGCTTTTGGCTTTGCATTCGCGCTCGTAACAGCGAAGAGCAGCCGAGCATGGGCTCGGCTCTACAGTAGATCCACGCCATGTGTGGATGGCGGTTACGCCGCCTGCAGCAACCCGCGTTCGATCAACCACGCCCGCGCATCCTCGGCGTCCTGTTCAAACCACGCCTTGGTAGACCCCAGCCGATACGTATACCCCCAGGCATCCATGTCGGCCATCAGCCGCGCACTGCCAACACCCGGCAGCTGCCCGGCCAGCACGATCTGCAGGTAGCAAGTGGCATCTTCCTCGGCCACCGAGTCGGTGGCGTCGGTGTGCACCTGCGCACGCCGCTCCGGCGGCAGCACGATCAGGTGGCAGGCTTCGTGCAGCATCGAATGTACGGGCGTGTCGTCGCGCACGTACACGTTGCTGGCGATGATGCCGGCCTCGGGCTCGCCCCAGTAGCTGCCGGGAATGGGTTCACCAGCCGCGACGTGGTGCAGCCGCAGCCCATGCGCGGCGAGCAGGCGCTGCGCATCGGCGAAGGCGATGTCGCCCACGCAGGTGATGTCCACGGCGGTTGTCGTATCGGTCATGCGGGTCGGGCAGCCCCGCCCATGCAGGCACGGGCGGGGCGGGGGATCAGGGTTTGTCCGGGCCTTCAGGCAGCGCCACGGAGATGTCCAGCACGTCGTGCTGGCCATCCTTCACCAGGTCGACCTTCACCGCATCGACGTCGATGTTCACGTACTTCTTGATCACTTCCAGCAGCTCACGCTGCAGCAGCGGCAGGTAATCGGGGCCGCCACGGTTGCTGCGTTCCTGCGCGATGATGATCTGCAGGCGGTTCTTGGCGGTTTCGGCGGTGGTCTTCTTCGCTTTGAGGAAATCAAACAGGCCCATGCTTACCCTCCGAACAGCTTGCTGAAGAAGCCCTTCTTCTCGACGTTGGTGAAGCGCATCGGGCGTTCTTCGCCGAGGATGCGCGCGACGGCGTCGTCGTAGGCCTGGCCGGCAGCGGACTCGACATCCAGGATGACCGGCTCGCCCTTGTTGGAGGCGTTGAGCACGTCACCCGACTCGGGGATCACGCCAATCGCCTTCAGGCCTAGCACTTCCTCGACGTCGGCGATGCTGAGCATCTCGCCACTTTCCACGCGCAGCGGCGTGTAGCGGGTCAGCAGCAGGAAGGCCGGCACGTCCTGGCCGGACTCGGCCTTGTGGGTCTTCGAATCGAGCAGGCCGATGATGCGGTCCGAGTCGCGCACCGACGACACTTCCGGGTTTACCACCACCACGGCGCGGTCGGCGAAGTACATCGCCAGGAAGGCGCCCTTCTCGATGCCGGCCGGGGAGTCGCAGATGATGTAATCGAAACCGTCGGCGGCCAGGTCCTTCAGGACCTTGCCCACGCCTTCCTGGGTCAGTGCGTCCTTGTCGCGGGTCTGCGAGGCGGCCAGCACGTACAGGTTCTCGAAGCGCTTGTCCTTGATCAGGGCCTGCTTGAGGGTCGCTTCGCCGTGCACGACGTTGACGAAGTCGTACACCACGCGGCGTTCGCAGCCCATGATCAGGTCGAGGTTGCGCAGGCCGACGTCGAAGTCGATCACCGCCACCTTCTTGCCGCGCCGTGCCAGGCCGCAGGCCAGGCTCGCGCTGGAAGTGGTCTTGCCGACGCCGCCCTTGCCGGAGGTGACTACGATGATTTCAGCCAAAGGACTTCTCCTGGTTCTGCATGAGTTTGGAGCTGCGTCAGTCCAGCGCAGCGATCTTGATCTGGTCCTGTTCCAGCCACACCTGCACGGCTTTGCCGCGCAGGTTGTCCGGGACATCGTCCAGTACCTTGTAGTGGCCTGCAATGGCCACCAGTTCCGCATGGAAATCACGGCAGAAAATGCGTGCCGCGGTGTTGCCCTGGGCCCCTGCCAGCGCGCGGCCGCGCAGGGTGCCGTAGATATGGATGCTGCCGTCGGCGATGACTTCGGCGCCGGCACCGACGGTGGCCATCACGGTCAGGTCGCAGTTCTCAGCGTACAGCTGCTGGCCCGAACGCACGTTGCCCAGCTGCATGCGGCCCGGCTGCGGTGCGGCGGCGTCGGCGACCTTGGCCACCGGCGTGGCCGGCGCCGGCTTCGGTTCGGCACGGGCCGCGCGACGCGGTTCCGGCGCGGGCGGCGGCGGAGCCGGCTCGGCCTCGGCACGCTCGTACTGGGCGCGGAATTTGGCCAGCAGGGGCAGCCCGAGCTGTTGCGAGAGCAGGTCGACCGCGCTGGTGCCATAGGCCAGCGCCACCGGCAGCACGCCGGCACTGCGCAGGCCATCGACCAGCGCCTGCGCGGTGGCCACGTCCGGCACGTGGCTCAGGCCGCCGAAGTCGAGGATCACCGCGGCGCGGCCGAACAGTTTCGGCGCACGGGTGACGCGTTCGCGCATTTCCTGCACGAGGCGTTCGACATCAAGGGTACGGATGCGCAGGTTGGCGATGCCCACCTGGCCGATCTTCAGTTCACCGGCCTGTTCGTAATCGAAATTCACCGCCACGCTCAGGTCCCCGTCGGCCGCTGTGCCTGCGCCGGCAGCTGCCGGGCACGTGTCCATGCCACATCCGGCAGCTTGCCGCCGTAGGTCTCCTGGACCCACGGGTAGCTGCACAGTTCCTTGGCCAGCATGCTGGCGCGCACATCGACCTGCGGCATGGTGTTCTGGCCCAGCTCGCGGAAGCCGAAGCTGCCGTGGAAGAGCAGGGCGGCATCGGCGCCATGGTCGAGGAAGACTTCGCAGGTCATCTGCGGGTAGCGCAGCTCGGCGAAGCTCTGCGCGTCGGCATAGAACGCACGGCCGACGCCACCGCCACGACGGCGGCTGGCGACCACGATGCGGTCGATATAGAAGAACGGGGTGTCAAGCTGCTGCTTGAACCAGGCGAAGTTGCTGCTGTCGTGCTGGCTGTCGCTGCCGAAGCCGATCAGGAAACCGGCCAGGTTGCCGTCGCGCTCGGCGACGCGGAAATACTCAGCGGTTTCGTAGAACAGGCGCAGGCGGGCCGCATCCAGGGGAAGGATGGCCAGGCCAGCGTTGTTGTTCAAAGCCAGGACGGAATCGAGCTCGTGCTCGCGCACGTCGCGGATGACAATCGACATTGTGACTCCGTGGGGTAACGCGGTTGGTCCGTCAAATTGGACCCTGCGCACGATTATTGCATGCCCGGGGTGGGCTGCGGCATGAACAGGGGATATGCCCGGGCATGACTTTCGGCGCTTGGGAGCGGGCGCGCACGGGCTACGATGGGTCATGCTGGCCCGACTGAACCACAATGCGATGCTGCGCTACTCCGGGTTGTTCACCTGGGGCACCGTCGGCCTATGGCTTGCGATCTACCTGATCGACCCGGCCTCGCTGACCCTGGAGAACCTGGATGGCGACGTTGGTTTCCGGATCATCCCCTGGGCCTCGGCCTACCTCGCCTTCGGCGTTGTCTACTGGGTACTGACCCGTTCGCTGGGCGAGAGCCGTCCCGGCATCTTCGACCATGCCGCGTTGATCCTGCTGACTGCCTGTGCGATCGGCGTGAGCTATTTCTCCGGCACCGCACTGGGCAGCATCCTGTTGATGGTGGTGGCCGGCCTGCTGCCCTGGTTGCTGGGGCCGCGTATCGGCGTGGTCTGGCTGGTTGCCAGCAACCTTGCCGTGCTGCCGGTCTACATCCAGCCACTGGGCTTTCCGCCGGCCATCGCTGTGCTGCAGGCGGTGGGATACATGGGGTTCTCCAGCTTCGTGTTCGTGATCGCGCTGGTGGCCCGCCGCCAGGCCGAGGCGCGCGAGGAGCAGCGCCGCCTGAATGCCGAGCTGCGTGCGACCCGCGCCCTGCTGGCCGAAAGTGCCCGGGTCAACGAGCGCACGCGCATTTCGCGTGAGCTGCACGACCTCCTGGGGCATCAGCTGACTGCGCTGACCCTGAACCTGGAAGTGGCCGGTCACCTGGCCGAGGGCAAGGCGCTGGAGCACGTGAAGCGTTCCCACGCACTGGCCAAGCTGCTGCTGGGCAACGTGCGCGAGGTGGTCAGCCAGCTGCGCGAGACCGGCGCCATCGACCTGGCTGCCGCACTGCGGCCGCTGACCGAGAACGTGCCCTCGCTGGACATCCAGCTGGAGATCGAGGATCCGCTGAACGTGGAAGACCCGCAGCGGGCCCACGTATTGCTGCGCTGCACCCAGGAGATCATCACCAACACGGTGCGCCACGCCGGTGCACGCCATCTGTGGATACGGGTGTACCGTGAAGCCCCCGATCGGGTGGTGGTGGAGGCCCGCGACGATGGCGTCGGTGCGGAAATGCTCAATGTGGGCAATGGCTTGCGCGGCATGCGCGAGCGCCTGCAACAATGTGGTGGCCAGCTGCAGGTCGAGACCCGGCCCGGTGAAGGCTTCCGGTTGCGGGCGACGGTGCCGGCAACGGTGCTGGTGGCCGCCCTTACCAAGGTTCCTGAAGGAGTGCGTTGATGATTCGCGTCTGCCTGGTCGACGACCAAACCCTGGTGCGGCAGGGAATCCGCTCCCTGCTGGCGCTCGACGACGGTATCGAGGTGGTGGCCGAGGCCGGCGATGGCCGGCAGGCGGTCGAGCTGATACCGCAGGTGCGTCCCGACGTGGTGCTGATGGACATGCGCATGCCGGTGATGTCCGGGCTGGAGGCGCTGCAGGTGCTGTCGCGCCAGGAGCAGCTGCCGCCGACCATCATCCTCACCACCTTCGACGACGACCAGCTGGTGCTGGCCGGGCTCAAGGCCGGTGCCAAGGGCTACCTGCTCAAGGACGTGACCCTGGCGCAGCTGGTCGGTGCCATCCGCACCGTGGCCGAAGGCGGTTCGCTGGTGCAGCCGGCCGTGACCCAGCGCCTGCTGTCCGGCCTGGAGCACATGCGCAACGAGTTCGTCAGCCTTGACCGGCCGGACCCGTTGACCGACCGCGAGACCGAGATCCTGCGCCTGATGGCCAGTGGCTTCTCCAACAAGGAGATCGCCAATTCGCTGGGTGTGGCCGAAGGCACCATCAAGAACCACGTGTCCAACATCCTGTCCAAGCTGGGCGTGCGCGACCGTACGCGTGCCGTACTGAAGGCGTTCGAGCTTCAGCTGGTCTGAGGAAAACCTTTTCAGGACAATGACTTGAGGCCCAGGCATGGCCCTCGGGTGGGGTTGCCCCCTACTTCACGGGTATCGGTATGCGGTACCCTTCGAATTCTTTGTCCATACAAATACGCAGCCGGCAGGGAAACCGGTGCGCCAATCCCGATAAACAATGCCCGCGAAGCCTGCTAGGATTGGCGCTTCGCTTCAATCAACCCGGCCGTGGGATCGGCCCCGGAGACTCTCTGAATGACCCGTATTATCGAGTTCCTGATCGCCTTGGGGATCGTGGCTGGCCTGTTCGTCATCATTGGCGTATGTCTGCCGGGCGAGCGTCACATCACCGAAAGCATCGAGACCAACCGCAAGATGACGATCGTGTACGACACGGTCAGCAGCCTGCGCCGCTTCAAGGACTGGAACCCGCTGGTACTGCGCGATCCCGCCGTTGAACTGAAGCTGTCCGGCCCGGCCTCCGGCGTCGGTGCCACTCTCGACTTCACCTCCAAGGACCTGGGCACCGGTTCCTGGAAGATCACCGAAGCCGAAGAGAACAAGCGTGTTGCGATCGCCATCGATGACGCCACCAAGGGTCACGACAAGATCACCACCTTCACGCTGGAGCCGACCGGCAAGGGTGGCCGCAACGTCAAGATCACCCAGGACTACTCGGTGAAGTACGGCTTCGACCTGTTCGGCCGTTACGCAGGCCTGTATGTCAGCCGCCAGATCGGCGACGACATCAAGATGGGTCTGTCGCGTATGGCCAACATGCTGGCCAGCGTCCCGAACGTGGACTACCGCACCCCGGAAGCCCCGCTGACCGATCTGGCCATCGTCGATGTGCCGGCTGAAGACCTGCTGGTCGTCAATGCCGGTAACGTGGACCGCGGTCAGGACACGATCACCAAGTCCATCAAGGACAACCAGGAGTGGATCAAGCGCGTGATGGAGGCCAATGGCCTTGAAGCCGCCGGTCCGTTCCGCATCATCACCACCGATTTCGGTCAGGAGAAGTACGCCTTCGACATCGCCCAGCCGGTGAAGAAGAAGGGTGCTGAAGGTGCTACCGCTGAAGAGCTGACCGTCAAGATCGACGGTGGCGCTCCGGTCAAGTACGTGCACGTGGCTCCGCACCGTTCGGCGCATGCGGCCTACACCGGCCACATGGCGGGTCTGGACGTGGCCCGCAACGGCCTGCGTGCATGGGCTGTGACCAACGGTTCGGAAGTGATCGATCGCCCGTATGAAACCTGGAAGGACGGCCTGGACAAGTCGTTCACCCCGGAAGCGACCTACGACATCTACTGGGCCGTCAAGTAAGCCTCGGCTGACCCATGTAGTGTTGGATACGAAAACGCGCCGCTCATTGCGGCGCGTTTTTTTTCATCTGGCGCCCGGCAAGGGCGCTGCGCAAGGAGCCCACATGTTCAATCTCGAACGTCGCGCACGTAAGCCTTCGCTGCTGGCCTGCCTGGGTGCGCTGCTGGCCGCGGCCTCGATCGGCCTGTCGGCCTATGCCTCGCACGGTGTGGCCGACCCGCTGGCGCAGCAGCATCTGAACATGGCGGCGCTGTATGCGTTCGCGCATGGTGCGGTACTGGTGGCGCTCGGACCGCGCGCGCAGGGAGCGATCGCGCACCTGGCGCTGTACGTGCTGCTGCTGGGAGTGCTGCTGTTTTCCGGCAGCCTGGTGGGCGGTGCGTTGTGGCAGTGGCCGACGCGGATGGCGCCGATTGGTGGCACCAGCATGATGGCCGGATGGGTGTTGCTGGCGATCAATGCGTTGAGGCGGTAACGGTAGCGGAGAGCGACCAAGCACGACACCGCTGCGCCGTCAGCTTCTGTAGAGCCGAGCCATGCTCGGCTTCGAGCGAAGCGATCCGCTCCTGCTTTTGCTCTCTTGTTCCATTCCGTGGCGGACGCACGCGGAATAATTCCATCCCGCCCGCGGCCATGCGCTGACCGCTCCAGGCTTTCGCCACGAGGGGCTCAGCCGTTGGCCGGTTTCCAGCACCAGTGCCAGGGTTCGTAGACGATGCCGTGCGGGTTGTCGCGCGGGTAGCTCAGCTGGAAGCCATGCCCGCCCGCATGTGCCTGCAGCCACGCGAACGCGTCGGTGGTTTCGAAGGTCTCTTTGGCGGGAGCATCGCCGGGCGTACCAATGTCCAGCGCGTGGCCGCTGTGGTGTTCGCTGAACCCCGGTGCGGCATTCACCTTCAGGATCTCTACCACGCTCAAGCCGCGCGCCAGTTTCCGTTCGAAGATGCCCAGCTGGTAGGCATGACTGCGGAAGCCGGAGATCGCGTCCAGCGCAATTCCGTCCTGTGCCGCGTGCAGTCGCATCCGCCGCCAGCCCTGCGCGGCGCCACGGCGCAGCCACAACGGGCGTGCGAAGCGGTCGCGACCGGCGAAGTGCAGCAGGCACGGTTCGGATTCCAGCGGCAAGCCGCTGCCGTCTGCGTAGCGCTGTGCATCCAGGCCAAGCTGCTGCAGGCGCTGCTGCAACCCGGCCAGCGGCAGCCATTGATCTTCCAGTCCGGCGCCGAACGGCCGCGCTGCCGCGGCATCCAGCAGCGCCAGAGCTTCCTCGACCCCGGGCTCGCGTGGCAGGCGCGGCACCATGGCGTGCACACCCTGCGCCAGTACCGCCGCCAGGTAGCGGCCATCGCGCTTGCGCCGCAGCACCCAGTGCGCCTGCGACAGCAGGCGTGCATCCAGGTTGCTGCGTGCACGCAGCAGGTGGGCGGGCCACAGCTCGATGGCCTCGGTATTGATCAGCAGGGGGGCGCGTCGTTGCATCGCCGCAGCTTACTGCCGTGGCGCCGACGCGGCCACCTTGCGCAGTGCATCGAGCAGCGCCTGCGGCCGGTCCACGCTGAGCAGCAGCGTGCTGCCATCACTGACCGGCAGGGCGAGGACGCGCGCACGGTCGGTGACCAGGGCGAAGCCCTTGCCGCCGCCCTGCAGGCGGAAGTGGCCCGAGTAGAAGCCCGGCATTGAATAGCCATTGGTTTTGACACGGATGCCGTAGCGGCGGTCACGCTGCAGGTCGACCACCTCGGCCTGGTCCAGCCGCAGCTGCGCCACTGGCACGCGCCGCCGATACATCGTCGAGCGCACGTCCAGCACGTTGCCGGCCAGCGCCACGCGGCGGCGGAAGAATGCGGCTCCCAGCCCGACAGCGAGTACAGCGATGACGATCAGGCTCCATGCCGCACTGCCGCCCATCCGGAACCAGGGCGGCGACAGCGTTACTTCGATCCAGGGTGCGCTTGCCGGTGCCTTGTACAGCTGCGCGTACAGGCAGGCCACGAAGGCAGCCAGCAGCGGCAGCACGATCCAGAGCACGCGCAGCGGCGAGCTCTCGGCCACGTCAAAGGGTTTGGGGTCGCTGCCGCCCATGGTTCAGGCCTCCTTCTTGAACACCAGCATCGCCGGGCGCATCGGGGCCGGGATGATGACGTTGACCAGTTCCCAGCCAAGCTGGCCCTGGCGGGTCAGTTCACTCTGGATGTCCTCGGCCTTCAGGGTGCCCATCATCGTGGTCTTCACTTCGATCGTCTGGTAACTCCAGCGCGTGCTCATTCCTTGTCCTCTGGCGATGGCGTGGGTTTCGGCAGGCGTCCTGCCCTGCGCAGGGCGTCGCGCAGCACGTATTCGATCTGCGCGTTGAGGCTGCGCAGCTCGTCGTCGGCCCAGCGCTGCGCCGCGGCCAGGACCTCGGCGTTGATGCGCAGCGGATAGGCTTTCTTCTCACTCATGAAAACTCCTGGCGGGGCGGTGGGGCGCCCCGTTGCGAGGGTGGTTCAGTACAGCGAACCGGCGTTGACGATCGGCTGGGTGCCGCGGTCCGAGCACAGCACGGTCAGCAGGTTGCTGACCATGTGCGCCTTGCGTTCCTCGTCCAGCTCAACCACGCCGTTCTTCTGCAGTTCGGCCAGGGCCATTTCGACCATGCCGACCGCACCGGCCACGATGCGCGTGCGTGCAGCGATCACGGCGTTGGCCTGCTGCCGCTGCAGCATCGCCTGGGCGATTTCAGCGGCGTAGGCCAGGTGGCTGATGCGCGCGTCGATCACCTGCACGCCGGCATCGGCCAGGCGCTCGGCCAGCTCGTTCTTCAGGTGCTGGGAGATCTCGCTGGCATGGCTGCGCAGCGCCAGCTGGCCGTCCTCGTGCTGGTCGTAGGGATAGCTGGTGGCCATCGCACGCAGCGCGGATTCGGACTGGATGTGCACGAAGCTCTCGTAGTCGTCCACGTTGTAGACCGCTTCGGAGGCGTCGATCACCTGCCAGACGATTACCGCGGCGATCTCGATTGGGCTGCCGTCCAGCTCGTTGACCTTCAGCTTGCCGCTCTCGAAGTTGCGCACGCGCTGGCTGACCCGGCGCTTGGCGTAGAAGGGGTTGTTCCAGCGCAGGCCGTTGTCCTTGACGGTGCCGACGTACTTGCCGAACAGGCTCAGCACGGCCGCCTGGTTGGGCTGGATGGTGTACAGGCCGGCCAGGATGAAGACCGCGGCAGCGACCACCAGCACGCCGGCCAGCATCAGCAGCAGGTTGGGCGAGCCGGTGCTGGCCTTGGCCGCCACCCCCAGCACGAACAGCGCGCCGCCGGCCAGCGCAGCCAGCAGGGATCCGGCCAGGGTGCCGAGGCCGTTGAGGGAGGCAAGCGACTTCTCTTTCATGGCGGTACGTCCTTGAGGGTTCGAAGTGAAGATATCAAAGTGATATCACTTGTCGACTACCGTTCGTCGGATGCCATGACCCGGGTGCCCGGCCAGCTAGAATGCCCACCCGCCTTCACATCGCTGCTGGAACTGCCATGGCCAAGCTTGGAACTCCGTTGTCCCCCTCCGCCACCCGCGTGCTGCTGCTGGGCTCGGGCGAACTCGGCAAGGAGGTGGCCATCGAGCTGCAGCGGCTGGGCGTGGAAGTGATCGCCGCCGACCGTTACGCCGACGCCCCGGCGATGCAGGTCGCACACCGCTCGCACGTGATCGACATGCTGGACGCGATGGCCCTGCGCGCGCTGATCGCCCAGGAGCAGCCGCACCTGGTAGTGCCGGAGATCGAGGCCATCCACACCGAGACCCTGGTCCAGCTGGAACAGGAGCAGGGCCTGCGGGTGATCCCGACCGCGCGTGCTGCACGCCTGACCATGGACCGCGAAGGCATCCGCCGCCTGGCCGCCGAGACCCTGGGCCTGCCGACCTCGCCGTACCGCTTCGTCGATACCGAGGCCGAATACCGCGCCGCCGTGGCCGCCATCGGCCTGCCGTGCGTGGTCAAGCCGGTGATGTCCTCCTCGGGCAAGGGCCAGAGCACCCTGCGCAGCGAGGCGGACATCGCCCCGGCGTGGGACTACGCGCAGACCGGTGGCCGCGCCGGTGCGGGCCGCTGCATCGTCGAAGGTTTCATCGATTTCGATTACGAGATCACCCTGCTGACCGTGCGCCACGCCGGCGGCACCTCGTTCTGCGCACCGATCGGCCACCTGCAGAAGGACGGCGACTATCGCGAAAGCTGGCAGCCGCAGCCGATGTCGAGCGCGGCACTGGCGCGCGCGGAAGAGATCTCGCGCGCGATCACCGACGACCTCGGTGGCTGGGGCCTGTTCGGTGTCGAGCTGTTCGTGAAGGGCGACGAAGTGTGGTTCAGCGAAGTGTCGCCGCGCCCGCACGACACTGGCCTGGTGACGCTGGTATCGCAGGAGCTGAGCGAGTTCGCGCTGCACGCGCGCGCCATCCTCGGCCTGCCGATTCCGGTGATCCGCCAGAGCGGCTCGTCGGCCTCGTGCGCGCTGCTGGCGCACGGCGAGGGCGTGCCGTACTTCAACAACGTCGCCGCCGCCCTGCAGGTGCCGGACACCGCCGTGCGCCTGTTCGGCAAGCCGAGCGTGCACGGCCATCGCCGCGTGGGCGTGACCCTGGCGCGCGCTGAAACGATCGACGAAGCACGCGCCATCTCGCGTGATGCCGCCGACGCCATCGGCGTCGAACTGCGCCCGTAAAGCAAAAAAGGGGACGGAGGGGATTAAGTCGTTTGTGGCACAAACGACTTAATCCCCTCCGTCCCCTTTTTATTACTTCACATCCACCCACACCAGGTGGTGGTCGCTGCCGTCGGCGATCTTCGCCTCCGGGCTTTCATTGGCCGGCCAGAAGATGCCGCTGCCGATGTACTCGAAACCGGTCGAGGGCAGTACGTAGTCCAGGCGCATGGTGCCGGACTTCGGGCCGAAATCGCCGGTGGCGTGGAACGGCGCGCCCTTGCGCTCGATGCCCTTGGCCGCATAGGCCAGGCTGGTCTGCTCGCCGCCGATGCTGCGCGGGGTGGGGTAGCGCAGCACGCGGGCATTCTCGATCAGCTCGACGATCGCCTCATGGCGGCCATCGCCATCGACCGGGTCGTTGTTGAGGTCGCCGAGGATCACGAAGCGCGCGTCCTGCGCCAGGCCGCCGCACTGGCCCTTGTCGTCGCACAGCCACGGCTTGTCACCCTTGGACAGGTATTCCTGCCACAGGCGCAGCTCGTCGTGGTTGCGCGCGGCGTTGCGCTTTTCCGGGCCGTCGAACACCGGCGGGGTCGGGTGCGAAACCAGCGCGTGGACCACGCCGGCCGGGGTCTTCACCGGCACGTCCCAATGCGACTTCGACGACAGCCGCAGCTGCGACCACGCGTGGTCGTTGTAGAAGCTCTTGCCGGTGCGCGGGTCAACCGGACGGATCGCGCCGGGCATCGCGCTCCACTTCAACAGCTGGAAGCTGCGCACCTTGGCTTCATCGATCGGGTAGCGCGACAGCACCAGCATGCCGTACTGGCCCGGGTGCAGGCCGTAGCCCCACGCATCGTTGCCGCGGCTGCGGCCTTCGCCGCCGACCACGCCGTTGTTGTCCAGGTCCAGGCCACTGGGCACGCCGGTATTGACCGGGGCCAGATAGCGGTAGGCGAAGTGCAGCGGCTTGCCGCCGCCGGGCTGGGCCACTTCCAGGTAGCGCTTCTGGAACAGGTCGGCGGCGCGATGGGCGTCGTCGAAGTCGAACTCGTTCAGCAGCACCAGGTCCGGGCGCACCTGCTGCAGTACCGCGGCGATCTTGCGCGCGTGCTCGCTGTCGCCTTCCAGCTCCTTGATCAGGCCACCGGCGTCGTCGGAGTACAGCGAGGTGTTGTAGGTGGCCAGGCGCAGTGCTGTGGACGGCTTTTCGGTCATCGCGGGGGACGTGGCGAAGGCGGGGGCGGTGGCGCCGCAGAGCAGGGCCAGGGCGAGGATCAGGGGTTTGGCGTTCATCCCCCTATTCTGCACCCGGCCCGGTGTCAGCGGTTTGTCAGCGCCCGTCCAGTTCGTTGTCGAAATCGTGCCAGCGGCGGCCATCGTAGGCCTCCAGCGGATGGAAGCGGCGCTTGTAGTCCATCTTCTGGTGGCCGCGGATCCAGTAGCCTAGGTACACGTGTGGCAGGCCCTCGCGGCGCGCCCATTCAATCTGCTGCAGGATCGCGAAGGTGCCCAGCCCGCGCGCGGCGTGGTCCGGGTCGAAGAACGTGTAGACCGCCGACAGGCCGTGCTCGGTGACGTCGGTCACCGCCACCCCCAGCAGTTGGCTGGGCTGGCCGTCGTGGCCGGGCAGGCGCATTTCCATGAAACGGGTGTGCGACCAGCTGCCGATCAGGAACTGCTCGAACTCGTGCGGGCCATGGTCGTCCATGCCGCCGTTGGCGTGGCGGTGGGTGAGATAACGGTGGTACAGCGCGAACAGGTCGTCACGGGCGGTGGCGGCGGTGATCCGCACCTCCAGGTCGTCATTGCGGGCGGCACAACGGCGCTGGCTGCGGTCCGGGGCGAAGCGGGCCACGGGGATGCGCACTGCCACGCAGGCCTGGCAGTGCGCGCAGTGCGGCCGGTAGACCAGGTCGCCGCTGCGGCGGAAGCCCCAGCTCAGTGCCAGCGGATAGAGGGCGCCGAGGCGGCGGTCGTTCGGGTCCAGCACCAGGTCGCGTGCCACCCGGTCCGACCAGTACCCGCAGGGGTGCTCGCCGGTCTGGAAAAGTCGCAGTTCGTCGTCTCTGTCGCCATGCATCGCCATGGGCACAGCATAGCCCCAGGTTGTCGCAGTGGCGGCGACTGTCCGCCGGATGAATGGAACCGGCAGCGGCGTCAACCGATGTCGCGCCCGGGCGTTGTTGTCCCCCGAGGGTGAAGTGATCACCCCGACGCTGTTCCCATCCCCAGGAGTGACCTCATGATCCGTACCCCCCTGCTGCTGGCCCTGCTGCTCGGCACCTCCGCTTCCGGTATCGCGCTCGCTGCCGACACCCCGACCACGCCCGCGCAGCGTCCGGCCAAGCTGGACACCAACGGCGACGGCGTCATCGACCGCGGCGAAGCCGCTGCCAACCCGCGCCTGGCCGCGAAGTTCGACGAGCTGGACAAAAACAAGGACGGCAAGCTCTCGCGCGATGAGCTGCCGCGCTGGAAGCATGGCAGCCGTGGCCACGGCGGTGAGCGCTGGGCCAAGCTGGACGTCAACAAGGACGGTCGCATCAGTCGCGAGGAAGCCAAGGCCGATCCGCGCCTGGCCGCGCGCTTCGACCAGCTTGATCTGAACAAGGACGGCTATCTGGACAAGGCCGACCGCGAGCTGCGCATGAAGCAGCATCGTGATGCCTGGTTCGCTGCAGCCGACACCAACAAGGACGGCCAGCTGAGCAAGGCCGAGTTCGACGCCGCCAAGGGCCCGATGCACGGTGGCCCGCGCCATGGCGGTCCGCGCGACGGTGGCGCACCGGCGCCGCAGCGCTGAGGGTCGACGCAGTGAATGATGACAACGCCGGCAGACTGCCGGCGTTGTCCGTTATACGTTTCCGCTGCGCATCAATGCATACACCACCAGGGCGATCACGAAGACGTTCGCGCCGATGATGCCGGTGCGCCCGTAGACGGATTCGTATTGCCAGTTGGTTCCGCTGCGGCCGCGCCGCGCCGAATCACGCGCGATCATGGGGGCCATCACGCGCTGCAGCGGCACCAGGCACTGGTAGTTCACCGTACCCAGGCCGATGACGAGAATGGCAAGTTGCAGCCACAGCGGCACCTGCAGCATCAGCGAAACCAACAGGCTGGTGCAGACGACCATCGCAGTGAACGTATTGAGGTGCACGAACCGTCGCACGGCCGCCCGTTCCTGCGGGGTGTCTGCGAAGCGCAGCAGGAAGCGGCCCCCCAGATAGCTGCCGATGATGCCACCGACGACGCCCCCGGCAACGGCGGCCCAGTTGCTGGCGGGTATCAGGTGCAGCTGGCTGGCGGCGGCCGTCAGTGAACCCATGGCTGCGCCGCCTGCGGCACTGACGCCGCCCAGGCCCAGCTTGCTGCCGCCCACGCCGACGCCGGTGCTGAGCAGGATCGCGGCACTGGCGGTGCCGGGCGCGGCCACCAGTACCATCGACACCACGGCTGTGGCGAATGCAGCGCTCGGCGCGCTGCTGCGTGCGAACTCACCGAAGCGCTGCAGCAGGCCGTCGCGGACCAAGGCACGGGCGCGCGACAGGCGCTTGCGCACGGCCGCATCGCTGAGCCCGAGCAGGTCGGCCACCTGCTGCGAGCGCTGGCCTTCGCGGTAGTACAGCAACAGCACTTCGCGGCTGTCGGCCGGTAACGCGGAAATGATGTCCTCGGCGGCGATCTCTTCCTCCACCCGCTGCAGGCGGTCGGCTGCGTCCGGCGACGGGTCGGCGGCCATGCCCAGCGCCACTTCGGCCGCCTCGCCGGTCAGCGGCCGGCCACGTTGTGCACGCAGCCAGTCGCGGGCCAGGTTGCGGGTGATCTGCCGCAGCCACGGCAGGAAGCTGGTCGCGCTGCGCAGCTGGTGCAGCTGCTGCCAGCCCTTCACAAAGGCTTCCTGGGCAATGTCCTCGCTGGCCTGGCGGTCGCGGGTGATGGCCAGCGCGATGGCGGTGACCGTGTTCTGGCAGGCCAGCACGATGCGGCCGTAGGCGTGCTGGCAACCGCTGGCGGCAGCGGGCAGTTCGCGTTCCAGGGTCTGGTCGATCAATGCGGCGAACGTCGTCATGGCGGCGGCTCTCCTGCGGGGATTGTGTCCCATGACGGAGCTGCGCGCCCAATGTGACCGCAGATGCTGATGCATCTGCAGTCCGCGCATTCCACCTCATCCCCGCGCCGTTGGCGCACCCCCTTGAACAACAAGGGGGCTCCAATCCTGAGGGGTTACGGTGAAATCGCGGCCCCGCTGCCAGGTCGCTGTGCTCGCCGGACATGGCCCGGCGCTACCGCCTCTTATCTGGACGGCTGGATACGGACCCGGATTTCTTCCTCTTCCGGCGCGGCCTGAGGGGCTGGTTGCGCCTGCTGCGGCTGGGCCTGCGGGGCAGGGGCCGGTGCGGCAGGTGCCGGGGTGCCGCGATGGCGCAGGCCGATCACCAGCGCCACGCCGGCGATCACCACCAGCAGGGCGATGCGGATGCGCCAGGCCCAGCCGCGGCCGCTGCCGGTCGTTTCGGCGGTGTCGCGGAAGGCGAACTCGGCGGTCGGGTGGTCGCGGCGGGTGGTGTCGAGCAGGCGGGCCTCGCGCAGGATCTCGCGCGCGCGCGGCTGGTCGTCGGCGCGCACGATCCACACCGCCGGGTAGGCGTTGGCGTTGCCCAGGTCGGTGTAGCTGAACTGGCCACGGCGGCGGGTCTTGTACGAGCGCCCGTTGGTCACCTTGACGTCGATGCCATGCCCGCGCAGGAGCTCGGCCACGCCTTCGACGGTTTCCACGCGCTGGCTGCTGAAGATCTGGCGCATCGGATCAGTCCTTGGCCGGCACGGCGGCGGCCGCTGCCTGGTCGGGAACCACGCGGATCAGGCCTTCCTGCGCAGTGCTGGCGACCAGTACGCCATTGCGGGTGAAGAACTGGCCACGGGCCAGGCCGCGCGAATCCTGCGCGCTGGGGCTGTCCAGCGAGTACAGCAGCCAGTCGTCGGCGCGGAACGGGCGGTGGAACCAGATCGCGTGGTCGAGCGAGGCCATCTGCACGTGCGGGTGGTAGTAGCTGATCCCATGCGGGAAGGTCGCTGTGCCCAGCAGGTGGAAGTCGGAGGCATAGGCCAGCAGTGCCTGGTGCAGTTCCGGGGCGTCGCCGACCGGCTCGCTCAGGCGCAGCCACACCTGGTGGTAGGGCGGGCGCTTGGGCGGGTTCAGTTCGTCACGCGGGTAGACATGGCGGAACTCGAACGGGCCGCCGCGCGACAGCCAGCGCTGCACCTTGATCGGCAGCCGCTCCAGCACTTCGGCCGGCAGCGGACGGTTCGGTTCGATGTCTTCCGGCTGCGGCACTTCGGGCATCTTGTGCTGGTGCTCGGCGCCGGTCTCGGCCTGCTGGAACGAGGCCGCGCAGAAGAAGATCACCTTGCCGTGCTGGATCGCAGTCACCCGGCGTACCGAGAAGCTGCCGCCGTCGCGGGTACGGTCCACGTCATAGACGATGGGGTGGTCGATGTTGCCGGCGCGCAGGAAGTAGGCGTGCAGCGAGTGCACATGGCGGCCGTTGTCGACCGTGGCCTGGGCCGCGGCCAGCGCCTGGCCCAGCACCTGCCCGCCGAACACGTACTTGGTGCCGATGTCGCGGCTCTGCCCGCGGAACAGGTTGTCCTCCAGCCGCTCCAGGGTGAGCAGGTCGATCAGCTCGGAGACGACGGGTTCGGGCGTGTCGTTCAAGGGGGCGGCCACGGCAGTGAAAGAGGGCCTGATTATACCGGTCAGGGGTCAGTTCCCTTTCGCCCGGCGAAAGGGATCTGACCCCGGGCGGGGCAACCGCTATTTGCCCAGCCGGGCGACCAGCGCCTGCAGGGCGTTCTGTGCGTCCGGCGCAAACCAGGCCTCGACGAAGCGGTCGAGCTGGATCAGGTCCGGCTGCAGCGCCACGTGCAGGTCCGCACGGGCAATCGCACGGGTCAGCAGCATCGGCTGGCGCGGCTGCTTGAGCAGGTTCTGCAGCCAGGCCACTGCGCGGGCCACCACCAGGTCACCTTCGGCCAGTTCATCGACCAGGCCGATCTGCAGCGCCTGTTCGGCCGGCACCAGCGAACCGGTGGTCAGCAGGACGCCGGCGCGGTGCACGCCCACCGCACGGCGCAGCAGGCGCTGGATGCCCTCCGGCGCGATCAGGCCGACCTGCACTTCGTTCAGGCCGATGGCATACGGTCGCGACGGATCGGCGCTGCGCGCCATGACGCGGTAGTCGCAGCACAGGGCCAGCACGCAGCCACCCGCCGGAGCGTGGCCGGTGATCGCCGCGACCACCGGAATGCGGCTCTCGGCCAGCGTGCGCACGGCGCCAAAGAAGGCGTTCCAGGTGTCCAGCAACTTGTGCTTGTCATCGCCGTGCGAGAGCAGGTGCGGCACGTCCATGCCGCCGGTGAAGATGCGCTCGCTGCCCGACAGCACGATGCCGTGTGCGTCTTCGGCCATGGCCAGCTCGATGGCATGGATCAACTGCCGGCACAGTTCGGTGTCCAGTGCGTTGACCGGCGGCCGCGCCAGGCGCAGTTCGCGGATGGGGCCATGGTTGATCACCTCGATGAGCGTCGTCATGCTGCGGTCTCGTTGCGAAGAAGGAACCTGGACGATGATAACCAAACCATTCGTTGGCGTACTGTTGGTTCTGTGTGCGGCCGCAGCATCGGTTTCGGCGGCGGAACCGGCCTGCGTCACGGTGGAGCAGGGCTGGGCGCGGTTGCCACCGAATCCGGCGATGCCGATGACCGCCGGCTATGGCGTGATCCACAACGGCTGCAGCAAGGCAGTGGCGATCACCGGTGCGACCAGCAGCGGCTTCGGTGATGTGTCGCTGCACGAGACCACGATCGTTGATGGCGTCAGCCGCATGCGCGCGATCGAGCGCCTGCCGCTGGCACCGGGTGCACGCGCCGAGCTCAAGCCCGGCGGCCTGCACCTGATGCTGATGCAGGGCAAGGGCGCGCTGAAGGAGGGGCAGGCAGTGCCGCTGCGGCTTCAGCTGGAGGGCGGTGGCGAGGCCAGCGCGACACTGACCGTGCGCAAGGCCGCGCCGTAACGCGGCGCCGGTTCCGCCGGGCATGGCCCGGCGAGCGCGCAGCGCTGTGGGGCTTACGACCAGTCGTACGAGAACAGCACCGTGCGGCTCACCGGCTCGTACAGCATCACGATGGCATCGGCGCCGGCCGCACACCAGTTGTAGCCGGCCACTTCGGCCACGGCGAAGAATTTCCTGCCGTCACGGGTGATGATGGCCCGTTCCGTGTCCTCCGGTGCATCCCAGTCGTCGGCCGCCGCCGTGAATTCCAGTGCGAAGGCTGGCGGAACGTCGGTCGTTTCGATCCAGTTGCCGGTCGAGATCTGCCCACCCAGCGTATCCAGCCACGCCTGTTCGCCCGGCTCGCCATCGCCATAGCGCGAGTAGCTGGCCAGCTTGCCATGCTGCTGGAAGAACGCCCTGGCCTTGGCATGGCTGTCGCGCATCTCGGCGATGTGCGCACGCGCGTCTTCGTCTTCTATTGCGTTGCCCTGGAAGTAGCCCTCGTTGCCGAGGAAGCGCATGCGGTTGTCCGCAGTCAGTTCGAAGGCAATCCAGTTGGTGGCGGTGAGATCGTTGTGGTGCGCTTCGGTGCACTCACCGATCAATCCTTCATAGGGTTCGATCGGGCACAGCATGGTCGCCAGCTGGCCGGCCAGTTCCGGGCGCAGCAGGCCGAGGTCGATCTTCAGCAGCGGCAGCAGATGCTGGCCGAGCCAGGCCTGGTCGGCAGGGAAGACGTCGGTGGGGAAGGGGACCATGCCGGGTAGCAGGTCGCGCAGTTCAGTCTGGTGGATCATGTCAGTCCTTTGCACTTGTGCCGGCCATGAATGCCAGCGGCGTGCAGCAAGGATAGACCACCGCTGCACTAATGCGGATGGAGCCGGGACGTACAGTGGACGCCCCGGGTGGTGCCTTACAGCAGCCCTTCGAAGGTCATGGCCTCCTTCACCGCAGGCCGTTCACTGACTCGCTGCAGAAGTGCCTGGGTAAAGGGCCAGGGGGTGAGATCGATACCAAGATGCCCTGTCCAGTTGACCACTACGAACAGGTAGATGTCGGCAATGGAAATGGACGAGCCCAACAGGTATCTGCGGCCATCGGACAAGCCGGATTCGACAATGTCCAGCTTCCGGTAGAGTCGCTGCTTGGACCGTTCCAGCACTGTATCCGACTCGGGATGGAACAGCGGACCAAATGTCGGGTGTAGTTCGGCGGCGATGTAGACCAGCCATTCGTGCAAGCGCGCCGCGCCGATTGCACTCACCGGAACCGAAAATTCAACACCCGCCACATCGGCAAGGTAGAGAAGGATCGCCGCGCCTTCGGTCAGGACTTCACCATTGTCCAGCCGCAGCGCGGCAACGTAGCCTTTGGCGTTGATCTTGAGGAAATCCTCGCCGCTTTCGGTGCGCTTGGTGGCGTGGTCGACTCGATCCATATCGAACTCGATTCCCAGTTCGCGCAGCAGGATATGAGCAGCCAGCGAACACGTTCCCGGTGTGTAGTAGAGCTTCATCGTTGTTTCATCGTGGGGGAGGGGCTGGCCAGTATGCTGGCGACTGCAGGGCGCAGGAGCTCCCGGCAGCAACGCGACGCGAGAATCGGGTTTCCAACTGGAAACCACTTGGAGCAAATGACATGGGCTTGAAGGTGCGAAAAAGCCAAGCGCAGGATCCGGGCAGCATCTGTCCGTTGACCAAATGCATGGCACTGTTGGCGGGTGCCTGGACGGCCGAGATCGTGTGGTCGCTGAGCGCGGGGCCACGACGCTTTGGAGAGTTGCGCATCGATCTGGCGCCGGTGACGGCCAAGACATTGACGGCGCGCCTGCGCGACATGCAGCTGAAGGGGATGATCACCCGGCACGAGCGCGATACCTCGCCGCCTTCGATCGAATACGCACTCACCGCCCTGGGGGCGCAACTGTTGCCGGCGATCCACGCCATCGCACGCGTTGGCAATGCACTGAAGTTTGGAGAGCCGGAGGTGGGCTGAGTTCCTGTGCGGAATGGCAAGGAAAAAGCCGCTCGAGAGCGGCTTTTTCCAAGGTGCGGCAGCGTTGCTGTTCAGCTCGACGCGCTGCGGATCGCCTCCGGCAGCGGTGCGCTCTTGCCGGTCTGCGTATCCATCCAGACCACCACCACGTTACCGTCGGAGTACAGCTTCGAGTCGTCCTGCTGGTCGACGATGCGATGGCCGATGGTCACGCTGCTGTTGCCCAGGCGCTCGACGAACAGTTCGACCAGGATGTCGTTGGGCCACACGATCGGCAGCCGGTAGTTGACGTTGGTCGCGGCCACCACCGGTGCGATGCGGTCGGTCATCGACACGCCTTCAACGCCCAACATCCAGCGCACGCGCGCTTCTTCCAGATAGGAAATGTACTTGGCGTTGTTGACGTGGCCCATGCTGTCCATGTCACGCCAGCGCACGCTGATCGGGATGCGGGCCAGGATCTTGTGTTCGCTGCTCATCAGGCGTCCTTCTTCTTCTTGCTGGCAGTAGCGGTCTTGCTGGACTTGCCGGTGCTCTTGGAAGCCACCGCCTTCTTTGCCGGCTTCTCCGGCTTCACCTTGCGCGGCGGGCGGGCGTCGGGCTTGTTGGCCACGGCGGCGGGCTGCTCCGGGCGTGCGTTGGTGGAGGGCAGCATGCGCGCCAGGAACTGGCCGGTATACGACTGCGGGCAGGCCGCCACGTCTTCCGGCGTGCCGGTCACCAGGATCGTGCCACCGCGGTGGCCGCCTTCCGGGCCAAGATCGACGATCCAGTCGGCGGTCTTGATCACATCGAGGTTGTGCTCGATCACCACCACCGTGTTGCCTTCGTCGCGCAGCTTGTGCAGCACGCCCAGCAGCGCTTCGATGTCGTGGAAGTGCAGGCCGGTAGTCGGCTCGTCCAGGATGTACAGGGTGCGGCCGGTATCGCGGCGCGACAGCTCCTTGGACAGCTTCACGCGCTGTGCTTCACCGCCGGACAGCGTGGTCGCGCTCTGGCCCAGCTTGATGTAGCTCAGGCCCACGTCCACCAGCGTTTCCAGCTTGCGCGCAATCGACGGCACCGGCTCGAACAGCTTCAGTGCATCCTCGACGGTCATTTCCAGCACGTCGTTGATGTTGAAGCCCTTGTACAGGATCTCCAGCGTCTCGCGGTTGTAGCGCTTGCCATGGCAGACGTCGCAGGGCACGTACACGTCCGGCAGGAAGTGCATTTCGACCTTGATCAGGCCGTCACCCTGGCAGGCCTCGCAGCGGCCACCGCGCACGTTGAAGCTGAAGCGGCCCGGCGAGTAGCCGCGCGCACGCGCCTCGGGAACCTGTGCGAACAATTCGCGCAGGGGGGTGAACAGGCCGGTGTAGGTGGCCGGGTTCGAACGCGGGGTGCGGCCGATCGGCGACTGGTCGATGTCCACCACCTTGTCGAACAGGTCCAGGCCATCGATCTCCTTGTAGGGAGCGATCGGGTGCGAGGCGCCGTTGATCTCGTTGGCGGCCAGCGAGAACAGGGTGTCGTTGATCAGGGTCGACTTGCCCGAGCCGGACACGCCGGTCACGCAGGTCAGCAGGCCCGACGGAATCGCCAGGTCCACGCCCTTCAGGTTGTTGCCGGTCGCCCCGCGAAGGTGCAGGGTCATCTTCGGGTTCGGCGTGTGCCGGCGCGCCGGGATCTCGATCGCGCGCTTGCCCGACAGGTACTGGCCGGTCAGCGAGCGCGGGGCTTCCAGGATGTCCTGCAGGGTGCCCTGGCCGACGATCTCTCCGCCATGCACGCCCGCGCCCGGGCCGATGTCCAGCACATAGTCGGCCAGGCGGATCGCATCCTCGTCATGCTCGACCACGATCACCGTGTTGCCCAGGTCACGCAGGCGGGTGAGGGTGCCGAGCAGGCGTTCGTTGTCGCGCTGGTGCAGGCCGATCGACGGCTCGTCGAGCACGTACATCACGCCGACCAGGCCGGCGCCGATCTGGCTGGCCAGGCGGATGCGCTGCGCCTCGCCACCGGACAGGGTGTCGGCCTTGCGCTCCAGGGTCAGGTAATCCAGGCCGACATCGACCAGGAAGCCGAGGCGTTCGCCGATCTCCTTGACGATCTTCGCGGCGATCTCGCCGCGCCAGCCCGGCAGGCTCAGTTCGCTGAAGAACTTCAGTGCCTCGTCGATCGGCAGCACCACCAGCTCCGGTAGCGGACGATCGGCCACGAACACGTTGCGTGCCGCCTTGTTCAGGCGCGCACCGTTGCATTCCGGGCACGGTTGCTCGCTGATGTACTTGGACAGCTCCTCGCGCACCGCCGGTGACTCGGTTTCCTTGTAGCGGCGTTCGAGGTTGGGAATGATGCCCTCGAAGCGATGCTTGCGCTGGGTGCGGCCACCGGCTTCGGTGAAGTAGGTAAAGGTGATCGTTTCGTCGCCGCTGCCGTACAGCACGGCCTGCTGCACCTTGGCCGACAGCGAGTTCCACGCGGCGTCCACGTCGAACTTGTAGTGCTTGGCCAGCGAGGCGATCAGCTGGAAGTAGTAGGCGTTGCGACGGTCCCAGCCACGCACCGCACCAGCAGCCAGCGACAGCTCCGGATGCACGACCACGCGCGAAGGGTCGAAGAACTCGGCGATGCCCAGGCCATCGCAGCCGGGACAGGCACCCATCGGTGCGTTGAACGAGAACAGACGCGGTTCCAGCTCCGGCAGCGAGTAGTCGCAGACCGGGCAGGAGTACTTGGAGGAGAACAGTGCCGGCGTGGCGTCGGCGGCGTCCAGGCTCTGCACCGAGGCCATGCCATCGCCGAGCTTCAGCGCGGTCTCGAAGCTCTCGGCCAGGCGCTGCTTGATGTCCTCGCGCGGGCGGAAGCGGTCGATCACCGCCTCGATGGTGTGCTTCTGGCGCAGCGCCAGCGGCGGCACCGCATCGATTTCATACAGCTCGCCGTCCACGCGTACACGCACGAAGCCCTGCGCGCGCAGCTGGTCGAACACCTGTGCGTGTTCGCCCTTGCGGTCGCGGATGACCGGCGCCAGCAGCATGTAGCGCTGTTCCGGGTCCAGGGTCAGCACCTGATCGACCATCTGGCTGACCGTCTGCGCTTCCAGCGGATAGCCGTGGTCCGGGCAGCGCGGGGTGCCGACGCGGGCGTACAGCAGGCGCAGGTAGTCGTAGATCTCGGTGATGGTGCCGACCGTCGAACGCGGGTTGTGCGAGGTCGACTTCTGCTCGATCGAGATGGCCGGGGACAGGCCTTCGATGTGGTCCAGGTCCGGCTTTTCCATCACGCTCAGGAACTGGCGCGCATAGGCCGACAGCGACTCGACGTATCGGCGCTGGCCTTCTGCATAGATGGTGTCGAACGCCAGCGAGGACTTGCCCGAACCGGACAGGCCGGTGATCACGATCAGCTTGTCGCGGGGCAGGTCGAGGTCGAGGTTCTTCAGATTGTGCGTCCGCGCGCCGCGGATGCGGATGAAATCCATCGCCATGGGGGATCCGGTTGTGGGGGCGTTGGCTGGGTGCCGGGCCAGCAGGGAACGGCAATCGGTCAGCCTACCGAGGTGACCAGATGGGGGCAATGGGCGACAATGCCAGCCCGATGTCTCACCTGATGAGACAGGCCGACAGGCAGGGGTCAGATCCCTTTTCATCACGTGAAGAGGGATCTGACCCCGTTCCGGCCCGGCCTCCAGGCCGTTCAGGGGTTGACTTGACCCGCGCCCGCTGATCTGCGTACAATTCCGCTCCTGTCCGCCCTCGATGGCGGCAGCTCAGACCACAATAACTACAGAGGAAGGCCTGGTCATGTACGCAGTACTGGTCACCGGCGGTAAGCAATACCGCGTGGCGCAGGGCGAAAAGCTCCGCATTGAAAAGCTCGAAGTCGAAGTCGGCAGCGAGATCAAGTTTGACAACATCCTGATGCTGGGTGACAGCGACGGCGTGAAGCTGGGCGATGCGCTGAAGGGCGCTGCCGTCACCGCCAAGGTCCTGTCCCAGGGTCGTGCTGACAAGGTCCGGATCATCAAGTTCCGTCGCCGCAAGCACCACATGAAGCGTCAGGGTCACCGTCAGTACTACACCGAAATCGAGATCACCGGCATCGCCGGCTAAGCATCAGGAGAAGCAGTCATGGCACATAAAAAGGGCGTAGGCTCCTCGCGCAACGGTCGCGACTCCAACCCGAAGTACCTGGGCGTCAAGATCTTCGGCGGCCAGGCCATCGAAGCCGGCAACATCATCGTGCGTCAGCGCGGCACCCAGTTCCACCCGGGTTCGGGCGTTGGCCTGGGCCGTGACCACACCCTGTTCGCCCTCGTGGACGGCAAGGTGGAGTTCTCGGTCAAGGGCGCCAAGAAGCGTCGCACCGTCAGCATCGTCTCGGCCGACGCCTGATCCAGGCATCGCCGGCACCCGTGCCTCGGCATGGGGGTGCTGCATGAAGAGCCCCGCTTCGGCGGGGCTTTTCGTTAGAGTGAAAGCAAGACCGGCCAGGCCGGGTTGCCGGCCAGCGGCTGGCATAACATTCAAGGCGACGGCTGGCAGGCCGCGCCCATCGCAGGCATCGAAACAATGAAACTGGTAGACGAAGCAGAAATCGAAGTGTTCGCCGGCAACGGCGGCAACGGCTGCATTGGCTTCCGTCGCGAGAAGTTCATTCCGCTCGGCGGCCCGGACGGCGGCGACGGCGGTGCGGGCGGCAGCGTGTACATCCGCGCCGACGAAAACCTGAACACCCTGGTCGACTTCCGTCATGACCGCATCTTCAAGGCGCAGCGTGGCGAGAACGGCATGGGTCGCCAGGCCTATGGCAAGGGCGGCGAAGACCTGACCATCACCGTGCCGGTCGGCACCGTGGTGATCAACGTCGCCACCGATGAAGTCATCGGCGACCTGACCCAGCACGGCGATCGCCTGCTGGTGGCCAAGGGTGGCCGTGGTGGCCTGGGCAACATGCATTTCAAGAGTTCGACCAACCGCTCGCCGCGCCAAGCGCTGCCGGGCGAGCCGGGCGAAGAGCGCACGCTGAAGCTGGAGCTGAAGCTGCTGGCCGACGTCGGCCTGCTGGGCTTCCCCAACGCCGGCAAGAGCACCCTGATCCGCGCCGTTTCGGCGGCGACGCCGAAGGTGGCCGATTACCCGTTCACCACGCTGTACCCGAACCTGGGTGTGGTGAAGGTGGAGAACTACCGCAGCTTCGTGATTGCCGACATTCCGGGCCTGATCGAAGGCGCGGCGGATGGCGCCGGCCTGGGTGCGCAGTTCCTGCGCCACCTGCAGCGCACCCGCCTGCTGCTGCACCTGGTGGACATCTCGCCGATGGAAGGTGGAGTGGAAGGGATTTCTCCGGTCGAGCAGGTGCGCGCCATCGAGCGCGAGCTGGAAAAGCACGATCCGGAGCTGCTGCAGAAGCCGCGCTGGCTGGTGCTGAACAAGGCTGACCTGATGTTCGAAGACGAAGCGAAGGCTGCGGCCGAGCAGATCGTCGCCGAGCTGGGCTGGAAGGAGCCGTGGTTCCTGGTCTCGGCGCTGGGCCGCGAAGGCACCTTCCCGATCATGAGCCGGATCATGGCCTTCTTCGATCGCCAGAAGGAAGACGAACTGGAAGCCCGCAACGCGCAGTAATGCCATTGTGGTTCCGTGCAAAAAACCCGGCTTCGGCCGGGTTTTTTGTTGGGACTGCCTTTCCTGTAGAGCCGAGCCATGCTCGGCTTTCCGCGCAGACGGCAGCCGAGCGTGGGCTCGGCTCTACATAAGCTGGATCGCAGGCAACAAAAAACCCGGCCGAGGCCGGGCTTTTGTCTGCAGCCCAACCCCGAAGGGCAGGGCGGCAACGCCGGATCAGGCGGCCTTGAGGGCCTTGATGCGGTCGTTCAGGCGGCTCTTATGGCGAGCAGCCTTGTTCTTGTGGATCAGGCCACGCGCGCTGAAGCGATCCAGGATCGGCTGGGCAACGGCGAAGGCGGCTTCGGCGCCGGCGGCATCGTTGGCGTCCAGCGCCTTGATCACTTTCTTGACAGCGGTGCGCAGCATCGAGCGCTGAGCCACGTTGCGCGCGTTGCGCACGACGGTCTGCTTGGCGCGCTTCTTGGCGGACTTGATATTGGCCACGGTGGTGGTTTCCTGAAAAAATCGGTGTTATGGGAACAGCAAGCTAGCTAGTATGATGGCCCGAGAAATGCACGTCAAGTCGATTGTCAAGAGGGACGCTGAGTGAGTTCACCGAAGATGTTGCGAGGCCTGCTGTCGTTCAGCAGCATGACCATGGTCTCGCGGGTGCTCGGACTTGTCCGTGACCAGGTGATCACCACCACGTTCGGCACCAATGCGGTTACCGATGCGTTCTGGGTTGCCTTCAGGGTACCCAATTTCCTGCGCCGGTTGTTCGCCGAAGGCTCCTTCGCCACCGCTTTCGTGCCGGTGTTCACGGAAGTGAAGGAAACCCGCAGCCACGCCGAACTGCGCGAGCTGATGGCCCGCACCGCAGGCACCCTGGGTGGGGTGCTGATGCTGGTCACCGCGCTGGCGCTGATCTTCGCGCCGCAGCTGGCCTCGGTCTTCTCAAGCGGCGTTGATACCGATCCGGTGAAGCAGGGCCTGCTGGTCGACCTGTTCCGCCTGACGTTCCCCTTCCTGCTGTTCGTCTCGCTCACCGCCCTGGCCGGCGGCGCGCTGAACAGCTTCCAGCGCTTCGCGATGCCGGCGCTGACCCCGGTCATCCTCAACCTGTGCATGATCGCCGGTGCGCTGTGGCTGGCGCCGCGGCTGGGCGGCACTCCAGAGAAGCAGATCCTGGCACTGGGCTGGGCGGTACTGGCCGCCGGCATCCTGCAGCTGCTGTTCCAGCTGCCGTCGCTGAAGGGTATCAACCTGCTGACCCTGCCGCGCTGGGGCTGGAGCCATCCGGGCGTGCGCAAGGTGATGACGCTGATGGTGCCGACCCTGTTCGGCTCGTCGGTGGCGCAGATCAATCTGCTGCTGGACACGGTCATCGCGGCCAAGCTGACCGACGGCTCGCAGTCCTGGCTGTCGCTGGCCGACCGCTTCCTGGAGCTGCCGCTGGGCGTGTTCGGCGTGGCCCTGGGCACGGTGATCCTGCCGGCGCTGGCCCGCCACCACGTGAGTACCGACCGCGAGGGCTTCTCGCGCTCGCTGGACTGGGGGCTGCGCATGACCCTGCTGATTTCGGTGCCGGCCATGCTGGGCCTGCTGCTGTTGGCCGAACCGCTGATCGCGACCATCTTCCAGCATGGTCAGTTCAGCGCCTTCGATACCCGCATGACCGCGCTGTCGGTGTACGGCCTGAGTTTCGGCCTGCCGGCGTTCGCCCTGCTGAAGGTGGTGCTGCCGGCCTTCTACGCCCGCCAGGACACCAAGACTCCGGTGCGCGCCGGTGTGGCCGCGCTGGTGGCCAACATGGTGTTCAACTTCGCCCTGCTGGCGGTGCTGTACCAGGTGATGGTGCCCGATGAGCTGAAGGCGCAGGGCGTGATGGCGGCCATCGGCAAGCAGCCGGGCCTGCACCTGGCGCTGGGCATTGCCAGCGCACTGTCCAGTTACCTGAACCTGGGCCTGCTGTGGTACTGGCTGGGCAAGACCGACGTCTACCAGCGCCGGCCGGGCTGGGGTGGCTATCTGCTGCGCCTGCTGCTGGCCTGCGCGGCCATGGTCGGTGTGCTGCTGGCCCTGCTGTACTGGCTGCCAGCGTTCTCCGCGATGGGTGTCTGGGAGCGGATCGGCAGCCTGGCGCTGCTGGTCGGCGGTGGCGTCGCCACCTACGCGGTGGCCATGGTGGCCATGGGCTTCCGTCCGCGCGACCTGCGCGGGCATTGATCACCGCTTGTGGCGGCTATACTTCAGGGTTACACCATTGAAGCGGCGGCCCCGGTCGGGCCGGAACGAGAGTTGATGAGCAGGCTGTTCAGAAGCGTCGAGGGCGGGGAGCTGTTCCCGAACGGAAGCGTGGTCTGTATCGGTGCATTCGACGGCCTCCATCTGGGCCATCGTGCGCTGGTCCGCCATGCGGTTGCCCGCGCGCGCGCCTTGGGCGTGGCCGCCGTGGCCGTGGCGTTCGAGCCGCTGCCGCGTGAATTCTTCGCCCAGGGCACGCCGCCGCCGCGGCTGACCCTGGCGCGCAGCAAGGTCGAGATCCTGCGCGAGCTCGGTGTCGATGCGATCGGCCTGCTGCGCTTCGACGCGGCGATGGCAGCGATGCCGGCCGAGACCTTCGTACGCCAGCTGCTGGTGCAGCGCCTGAACGCCCGCGAAGTCTGGATCGGCCCGGAGTTCTGCTTCGGCAACCGCCGCCGTGGCGACCTGGCCCTGCTGCAGAAGATGGGCGCCGAACTGGGCTTCACCGCCGGCGAGATCGAAGCGGTTGACCTGCACGGCGAACGCATTTCCAGCACCCGCATCCGCCAGCTGCTGCAGGAGGGCGACTTCGCCCGTGCCAATGACCTGCTGGGTCGTCCGTACGCGATCAGCGGCCGGGTGGTGCGCGGGCGCCAGCTCGGCCGTACGCTGGGCTTCCCCACCGCCAACCTGCGGTTCCCGAAGACCCCGGCGCTGTCGGGCATCTACGCGACCTGGGTGCACGGTGTGTTCGACCAGCCGTGGCCTTCGGTGTCCAGTTTTGGCACCCGGCCGACGGTGGAGGGCTTGGAGCCACTGCTGGAAGCCCACCTGTTCGATTTCCAGGGCGACCTGTACGGGCGCCACATCGACGTGGAGTTCGTCGCCAAGCTGCGCGACGAAGAGAAATTCAATGATCTGGCGGCGCTGACCGACCAGATGCACCGCGACGCCGAACAGGCGCGCGCCATCCTTTCCGAACATAGATTGCGAGCCACTGCGTGAGCCAGGACTACAAGACCACCCTGAACCTGCCAGCCACCGAATTCCCGATGCGCGGCGACCTGCCCAAGCGCGAGCCGGGCATTCTGGCGCAGTGGGAAGCGCAGGGGCTCTACCAGCAGCTGCGCGACAACGCCGCCGGCCGCCCGCTGTTCGTGCTGCATGATGGCCCGCCGTACGCCAACGGCCGTATCCACCTGGGCCACGCGGTCAACAAGATCCTGAAGGACATCATCGTCAAGTCGCGCTACCTGGCCGGCTTCGATGCGCCCTACGTGCCGGGCTGGGACTGCCATGGCCTGCCGATCGAGATCGCGGTTGAAAAGAAGTGGGGCAAGGTCGGCACCAAGCTGGACGCGGTTGAATTCCGCCAGAAGTGCCGTGAGTTCGCCGAAGAGCAGATCAACATCCAGCGCGTGGACTTCAAGCGCCTGGGCGTGACCGGTGACTGGGACAACCCGTACAAGACCCTGAGCTTCGATTTCGAAGCCAACGAGATCCGTGCGCTGGCCAAGGTCGTGGCCAACGGCCACCTGGTGCGTGGCGCCAAGCCGGTGTACTGGTGCTTCGACTGTGGCTCGGCGCTGGCCGAGGCCGAGATCGAATACCAGGAAAAGGAATCGCCGGCGATCGACGTGGCCTACGCCGCGCGTGATGCGCAGGCCATCGGCCAGGCGTTCGGCGTGAGCGTGCCGGCCGACGTCGAAGTGGCCGTGCCGATCTGGACCACCACGCCGTGGACGCTGCCGGCCTCGCTGGCGGTGTCGCTGGGCGCGGAAATCCGCTACGTGCTGGCCGAGGGCCCGGCGCACAACGGCAAGCGCCGTTGGCTGGTGCTGGCCGCCGCGCTGGCCGAGCGCGCACTGCAGCGCTACGGCGTGGACGAAGTGGTGCTGCACGGTGAAACCGCCGGTGCGGCTCTGGAGAACCAGCTGCTGGCGCACCCGTTCTACCCGGAGCGCGGGATCCTGGTGCTCAATGGCGACCACGTCTCCGACGAGGACGGTACCGGTGCGGTGCACACCGCCCCCGGCCATGGCCAGGAAGACTTCGTGGTCAGCCAGAAGTACGGCCTGCTGGACAAGTACAACGCCGGCCAGGTGACCCCGATCGACGGCCGTGGCGTGTACCTGGAATCGACCCCGCCGGCCGGTGACGTGGTGCTGGCTGGCCAGCACCTGTGGAAGGCGCAGGAGGCCATCGTCGGCGTGCTGCGCGACAACGGTTCGCTGCTGGCGTTCCATCCGATCCGCCACAGCTACCCGCACTGCTGGCGCCACAAGACGCCGGTGGTGTTCCGCGCCACCCCGCAGTGGTTCATCTCGATGGACAAGGCCAACCTGCGCAACGATGCGCTGGCCGCCATCGACACCGTCGGCTGGTTCCCGACCTGGGGCAAGGCGCGCATCCAGAGCATGGTCGACGGTCGTCCGGACTGGACCATCTCGCGCCAGCGCACCTGGGGTGTGCCGATCGCACTGTTCACCCATCGCCAGACCGGCGAGATCCACCCGCGTTCGGTGGAGCTGATGCAGCAGGTCGCCGACCGCGTCGAAGCCGAGGGCATCGACGTGTGGTATTCGCTGGATGCCGCCGAACTGCTGGGCGCTGAAGCGGCCGACTACGAGAAGGTCACCGACATCCTCGACGTCTGGTTCGACTCGGGCGTGACCCATGAAGGCGTGCTTGCCGCGCGTGGCTTCGGCAAGCCGGCCGACCTGTACCTGGAAGGTTCCGACCAGCACCGCGGCTGGTTCCAGTCCTCGCTGCTGACCGGCGTGGCGATCGACAAGCGCGCCCCGTACAAGCAGTGCCTGACCCACGGCTTCACCGTGGACGAGCACGGCCGCAAGATGTCCAAGTC
Organism: Stenotrophomonas sp. 115C5; assembly: GCF_056861055.1. NCBI lineage: Bacteria > Pseudomonadati > Pseudomonadota > Gammaproteobacteria > Lysobacterales > Lysobacteraceae > Stenotrophomonas > Stenotrophomonas sp. 115C5. The sequence continues at coordinate 423,079 of NZ_JBSPUQ010000001.1, read as the reverse complement.
GCTGGGCAACGGCATCGAGCCGCAGGACATCATGAACAAGCTGGGCGCGGACATCCTGCGCCTGTGGATCGCCTCGGCCGACTACAGCAACGAGATGTCGCTGTCGCAGGAGATCCTCAAGCGCAACGCCGACGCCTACCGCCGCCTGCGCAACACCGCACGCTTCCTGCTGGGCAACCTGGACGGTTTCGATCCGGCCCAGCACCTGCAGCCGCTCGACCAGATGGTCGCGCTGGACCGCTGGATCGTGCATCGCGCGTGGGAGCTGCAGGAGAAGATCAAGGCAGCCTACGACGGCTACAACATGGCCGAGATCGTGCAGCTGCTGCTGAACTTCTGCAGCGTGGACCTGGGCTCGCTGTACCTGGACGTGACCAAGGACCGCCTGTACACGATGCCGACCGATTCGCACGGTCGCCGTTCGGCGCAGAGCGCGATGTACCACATCGCCGAAGCGTTCACCCGCTGGGTCGCACCGATCCTGACCTTCACCGCCGACGAGCTGTGGGGCTACCTGCCGGGCGAGCACGCCGGCCACGTGCTGTTCACCACCTGGTACGACGGCCTGGCGCCGCTGCCGGCCGATGCCCAGCTCAACGCCGCCGATTTCGACCAGCTGCTGGCCGTGCGCGAGCAGGTGGCCAAGGTGCTCGAGCCGATGCGTGCCAATGGCGCGATCGGTGCGGCACTGGAAGCGGAGATCACCATCGCCGCCAGCGAAGAGCAGGCCGCGCGCTGGCAGCCGCTGGCCGATGAACTGCGTTTCCTGTTCATCAGTGGTGACGTGCAGGTGCGCCCGGCGACCACCGACGAGGTGTTCGTCAGCGCCCAGCCGACCGCCAAGGCCAAGTGCGTGCGTTGCTGGCACCACCGCGCCGACGTCGGCGGCAATGCCGACCACCCGGAACTGTGCGGCCGCTGCGTGAGCAACATCACCGGTGCCGGTGAAGTGCGGAGCTGGTTCTGATGGCCGCGCCCCGTCCGCATCCGAACGCCCTGGTCTGGCTGCTGCTGTCGGTGGCCATCATCGGGCTGGACCAGTGGTCCAAGGCCTGGGTCCTGTCGAGCCTGCCGGAGTTCCAGCCGGTGGTGGTCATCGACGGCTTCTGGAACTGGTACCGCACCTACAACACCGGTGCGGCGTTCAGTTTCCTGAGCGACGCCGGTGGCTGGCAGAAGCACTTCTTCACCGTGCTGGCGATCGTCATCAGCGGCCTGATGGCCTGGTGGCTGCGCGGCACCGCCCGTGGCAACTGGAAGGCGGCCGTGCCGTATGCGCTGATCATCGGCGGCGCGATCGGCAACGTGATCGACCGCCAGGTGCATGGTCATGTGGTCGATTTCATCCAGTGGTACGTGGGCAGCTACACGTGGCCCTCGTTCAACATCGCCGATTCGGCCATCGTGGTGGGTGCCATCGGCATCGCCCTGTTTGGCCTGTTCGACGGCAAGTCCGCCAAAAAGGCGGATAATGCCAATCCGAAACCGTAAGCCGGCCGCTGCCGGGAGATTGAACTGATGGATGTGCTGCTCGCCAACCCGCGTGGTTTCTGTGCCGGTGTCGATCGTGCGATCGAGATCGTCAAGCGCGCGATCGAAACGCTGGGCGCGCCCATCTACGTCCGCCATGAAGTGGTGCACAACCGCTTCGTGGTCGACGACCTGAAGCAGCGCGGCGCGATCTTCGTCGAAGAACTCGATGAAGTGCCGGACAACAACACGGTCATTTTCAGCGCGCATGGCGTGTCCCAGGCGGTGCGCCAGGAAGCCGAACGCCGTGGCCTGAAGGTGTTCGACGCCACCTGCCCATTGGTGACCAAGGTCCACTTCGAAGTGGCCCGCCACTGCCGTGCCGGCCGTGACGTGGTGCTGATCGGCCACGCCGGTCACCCGGAAGTGGAAGGCACCATGGGCCAGTGGAACCGCGAAGCCGGTACCGGCCAGATCTACCTGGTGGAGGACGTGGAGCAGGTTGCCACGCTGCACATCAACCAGCCGGAAAACTTCGCCTACACCACCCAGACCACGCTGTCGGTGGACGACACGCGCGGCATCATCGATGCATTGCGCGAGCGGTTCCCGGCGATGCAGGGCCCGAAGAACGACGACATCTGCTACGCCACGCAGAACCGCCAGGACGCCGTGCGCGATCTGGCCAAGCGCTGCGACCTGGTGCTGGTGGTCGGTTCGCCGAACAGCTCGAACTCCAACCGTTTGAGCGAGCTGGCCCGTCGTGAAGGCGTGGAGTCGTACCTGATCGACGGTGCGCACGAGATCGACCCGGCATGGGTGGCAGGCAAGCAGCACATCGGCGTGACCGCAGGTGCCTCGGCGCCGCAGGTGCTGGTCGATGGCGTGCTGGCGCGCCTGGCCGAGCTGGGCGCCAGCGGCGTGGGCGAGCTGGACGGCGAACCGGAATCGATGGTGTTCGCGCTGCCGAAGGAACTGCGCCTGCGCCTGGTCGACTGACCGGGAAGCGCCTCATCCACGCATGGCGTGGATCTACTGAAACTGCTCTGGTGGGTGCGAACCTTGGTTCGCACGCTTTTTGGCATGCGTGGATGAGCGGCCCGCCCATGACCTTTGGCCATGGGGCGGGGCACTTTACAGGCCTAGCATCGGAAGATTCTCCGTTGTTGGAAGTTGCCCGATGAAGACCCGAGCCTTGGCGATGTCGTTGCTGTTCGCGCTGGCGGCCACGCCTGCACTGGCGCAGACCTCGCCATCGCCGAGCGCCGCTGCCCCCGGCCTGCTCCGCATCGACGTCGACGCACGCGACCTGGCCCGTCGCATCTTCAAGGTGACCGCCACCGTACCGGCCAAGCCCGGCCCGATGACCCTGCTGTACCCGCAGTGGATTCCCGGCAATCATTCGCCCACCGGCCCGATCGACAAGCTGGCCGGCCTGCGCGTTACCGCCAACGGCAAGCCGCTGGCCTGGCAGCGCGACCAGTACAACGTCTATGCCTTCAAGGTGGACGTGCCCGAGGACGTGAGCGAGATCGTCGCCCACTTCGACTTCCTGTCCTCGCAGGGCGGCAGCCAGGGCCGGGTGGTGATGACCCCGGAGATGCTCAACCTGCAGTGGAACGCCAATTCGCTGTACCCGGCCGGCGTCGATGCGCGCCAGCTGCAGGCGCAGGCCAGCGTGACCCTGCCCAAGGGCTGGTCGTTCGCCACTGCGCTTGAAACCGCGCGACGCGATGGCGATACCGTAGTGTTCAAGCCGATCTCGTATGACCATCTGGTCGATTCGCCGTTGTTCGCCGGTGAGCACTACCAGCGCATCGATCTCGACCCGGGTGCGAAGGTGCCGGTGCACCTCAATGTGTTTGCCGACGACGCCAAGTCGCTGAAGCCGAGCGAGGCGCAGATCACGATGCACCGCGCGCTGGTGCAGCAGGCCGACAAGCTCTACGGTGCGCGCCACTACAACCACTATGAGTTCCTGCTGGCATTGACCGACCGCCTCGGTGGCATCGGCCTGGAGCATCACCGTTCCAGCGAGAACAGTGCCGATCCGGGCTACTTCACCGAGTGGGACAGCAACGCGTGGATGCGTGACCTGCTGCCGCACGAGTACACCCATTCCTGGAACGGCAAGTACCGTCGCGGCGCCGACCTGGCCACCGCCAATTTCAACGTGCCGATGGGCGACAGCCTGCTGTGGGTGTACGAGGGCCAGACCCAGTTCTGGGGCCAGGTGCTGGCCGCGCGCTCGGGGCTGTGGTCGGTCGCACAGGCGCGCGACATGCTGGCCAATGTGGCCGCGACCTATGACCGCGGCCGCCCGGGCCTGGCCTGGCGCCCGCTGCAGGACACCACCAACGACCCGACCATCGCCCAGCGCCGCACCTTGCCTTACCGCAACTACCAGATGAGCGAGGACTACTACTCCGGTGGCCAGATGCTGTGGCTGGAAGTGGAGGGCAAGCTGCGCGAGCTGAGTGGCAACCGCCGCAGCCTGGATGACTTCGCGCATGCATTCTTCGGCGTCGGCAATGGCGACTGGGACGTCAATCCGTACACCTTCGACGATGTGGTGGCGACCTTGAACGGCATCGCGCCGTACGACTGGGCGACCTTCCTGCGCGGCCGCCTGGATGGCCACGGTTCGTTGACCGGTGGCCTGGAGCTGGCCGGCTGGAAGCTGGTCTACCGCGATGCCCCGAATGACGCCTACAAGGCGCAGGAAAAGCGCGCCAAGGCGGCATTGCTGGCCTACTCGCTGGGCGCGACCGTGCTCGACAGCGGTTCGGTCGGTGATGTGATCTGGGACAGCCCGGCGTTCAATGCAGGGCTGGCACCGGGCATGAAGGTGATCGCCGTGGGCGGACGCGAGTACAGCAGCCAGCGCTTGAAGGATGCGGTAGCCGCTGCGGCCAAGGACAAGGCGCCGATCGTGCTGCTGGTGAAGCAGTTCGACCGGATCGAGACGATGAACATCGACTACCACGGTGGCCTGCAGTACCCGGTGCTGGAGCGAATTACTGGCAAGCCCGACCGCCTGGCCGACCTGTGGAAAGCACGATGAAACCGCGCGCGCGCGATGGCGTGATCCTGCTGATGGCGGTCCTCGCCATCGTCGGCGCGTTCCTGCATGGCGACGGGCGTTGGCTGCACTGGCTGGCCAAGCCGGCGACCACGCTGCTGATCGCCGCCATCGCCTGGCGCGTGCATGATCCAGCGCGGCCGTTCTACCGGCGCGTGGTGCTGGCCGGCATGCTGCTGTCGTGCGTGGGCGACATCGCGCTGATGCTGCCGATGGACGCGTTTGTGCCGGGGCTGGTCGCGTTCCTGCTGGCGCATGTCTGCTACATCGTTGCTTTCCGCGAGGGCCTGCGTGCCGGGCGTGGGCTGTTCGGCGCTGCCGTGCTGCTGGGTGTATTCGCCGTGCTCAACGTGATGGGCCTGTGGCCGCACCTGCCGGTGCCAATGCGCATCCCGGTGCTGGCCTACGTGGTGGTGCTGGCGTCGATGGCGGTGCTGGCGCTCGCGCGCACATGGGCGCGTCCCCAAGCGGCGGCGCCGGAACCATGCAGCGCCCGCTGGGCCGCCGCTGGTGCATTGCTGTTCGTGGCCAGCGATTCCCTGCTGGCCTGGGACCGCTTCGCCGGTGGCCTGCCGTTGGCCAGCTTGCTGGTGTTGTCCACCTACTACGGCGCGCAGTACGCCATCGCCCGCTCGGTGAAATAGAAAAAGGGGACGGAGGGGATTAAGTCGCAAACCGCACCAAGGCAGATACGACTTAATCCCCTCCGTCCCCTTTTTGTGTGGCCTATCGGCGGTGCACGCCGCGCAGGGTGCCCTGCGCATCGAACTGCAGGCGCACGGATTCGCGGTCACCGGCCACTTCGTCCGGCAGCCACACCAGCTTGCCGCCCTTGCGCACGATCACATACACGTGGCCGACTTCGGATGCGGGGTTCTGCAGGGCATTGCGTTGTTCCTGCAATGCCTGCGCCACGCGCGGCACGGCCTCGAAATCGATGCTGGCCAGGGATGTGCTGCTGCGCTGCAGGCTGATGGTCGGCGCGAACTGCTGCGGGTTCACCGGATTGCCCTTGCGCCACTGGCCACGTTCAAAGTGATAGCTGTCAACGTGGCCCGGCTGTTGCGGATCGACCAGATCCAGGTTGATGCGGCCATCGTCGTAGAAGTGGATGCTGTGGAAGACCGTCAGCCGCTGGCCGGCCAGTGCCGGCAGCTGCTCCAGTGCCTGACGGGCAGCCAGCAGGTAGTCCGCATCGAACAGGCGATTGTTGCGCTCGGGCGCCGCAGCGGTACTCGCCGCGGGGAAGGGCGCCGGGGACGGCACAAGCGATACGGGTTGTTCGCGCGGCAACTGTGGCGAGACGGAGGGTGGCAACCGGTCCGGCTGTACCGAATGCCCCAGCGTTTCGCTGATGGTCTGCACTGCGCCGCCGGCAACGGCCGCGCCCGCCAGAACCAGCAGCACTACCAGGAACACCGTGCGGGTGGAGGGAGGCTGTTTCATATTCCCTCCAGACGCACGTTGCTGCGGTCATCCGGGTCGTACAGCAGCGTCACGTGCTCGCGCGGGATGTTGGCAAGTTCAATCAGCGGGATGAAGCGGCGCACGCGGGCCTGCTGCACGTTGCCTTCGCGGTCGATGTATTCCAGCTGGAACTCCACCTGTGGTTGTTCGTTGAGGTAGGTGCCGGTCTGACGGACCTTCAATACCCGGGCCTCCACGCCGATGCCGCGATACTTCAGCGCATCACCGCGGGCATCGGCGTGCAGCAGGCGGCCGAGCAGGCGCAGGCCCAGCGCATAGCCACACAGCACCAGCGGGCACACCAGCAGCGGGTGACCGAACGACAGGAAGGTCCAGCCCAGCCCCTCGTTCTGCAGCCGGTAGGCCAACACATAGGCAGCGGCAACGGCTGCGATGCCGAGTGCTGCACCGATGCCACGCCGCCACAGGCTGGCGACATTCAGTTCGGGCTGGGCACCGTCCAGCACGATGTTGGGAAATGCTCCAGGTGTCCGGCCCAGGCGTGCATCAATGTGCCTGCCGGCCTCGAAGCGATGCCGCTCGGGTTTGCTGTCGACCACCAGCATCTGTTCGCGGATCGGCGTGCCGGACAGATTCTTGAAGGACAACTGCAGTTTCCATTGCGCGAAGCCGCGCACCTGCACGCCGGTCTGTTCGGCCTGTTCGATCAGCGCACTGCGCGGTTCACCGTCGGCCAGGATCGACTGCACCCGGTGCAGTGCGCGCGGCGGCCCCAGCAACAGGTAGTGCAGGAAGGCGAACAGCAGCGTCAGCCACAAGGCCATCGACAGTGCGAGCAGCAACAGTGCCGGCCACGGCGCGCTGCGGTCGACCAACGCCACCGGCCACGAGGTGCCGAAATAGAGAATGCAGGGAAAAGGCAACGCGAAGAACAGCAGGAACGCGCCCCAGAACCAGAGATAGGCTTTCATGGGGGAAGGGGACCGCGGTGGAACAGGGCGCGTAGATTACTACGCTTCAGCGGAACTGCAGGGTAAGCAGGTAGTAGCGGCCGAGCGGATCGTCCAGGCCCGGCATCTGCCCGCCATTGCCGACCAGATAGTTCACCGGTTGCGCATCGAGCACATTGTGCACGTCCAGTGCTGCGACGATGCGTGGGCCGAGGCGGCGTGCCAGGTGCAGGTTCCAGCGCAGCTGGCGTGGATTCATGCAGTGGTTCTGTTCGACCTGATCCTGCGGGCACTCGGCCCCGGGCAGCCAGGCACGGGTGCGACCGACCTGGTTGCCGCGCAGGGCGATGTCCCAGTTGCTGTTCTGCCATTGCACGTTCAACACCGCAGCCAGCTCGGGTGTCACATGGCCGCGCAGGTCCACGGCGGCCTCGTGGTCACGGCGGCGACGCAGCTCCTGCTGTTTCAGCGCATCGAGCGACAACAACCACTGGCCGTTGCTGCCGCTGTCGATGCGGTACTCGCCACGCAGCACCCAGTTGCGGGACGTGGTGCGACCGATGTTGTCGAACGACAGGCGCAGGCTGCTCAGGTGGCCGTCTTCATCCAGTTCCCAAGTGCTGCGATTCCACACCGCATCGCTGGGTTGCAGGGCGAGGATCTCGTTGCGCAGTTCCACGATGTTGTGGGTCAGCGACAGCGAGAACGTATCGCTGGGCGTCCACGTGGCTGCCAGCGAATGGCTGCGCGATCGCTCGGCCTTCAGTGCATCGTTCTCTACGACGTTGGCCGTGACGCTGCAGCCGCCACCGCGGGTGGCGATTTCACATTCCGGAAGGGCACTGGACACCGGAAGCGTGATCGAGCCGAAGTAGCCGGGAGGCCGCCGTTGCTCGAACAGGCTCGGTGCACGATAACCGCGCCCGCTGGCCAGCAGGAACGACCAGTGGGGTGTCGGGCTCCAGCGCAGCCCGGCACGTGGCGAGAACGCCATGAAGCCGCCGTCGCGGTCCCAGCGTGCGGCCAGGTCCGCGCGCAGCGTGGGTGCCAGCGGCAGGCCCAGCTCGGCGTAGACGCCGCTGCTTTGTCGCGACAGGCGGCGCTGCTGCTGCGGCAGGCCCAATGCGAGGTCCCCCTGGCTGAGCAGCGCATCGGGACGCGAGGTCCAGCGTTCATGGCGCAGGTCGATGCCGGTGGCCAGCTGTGCAGGACCACCAGGCAACGCCATCAGCTCACGCTGCACGCCCCACCAGCCCTGCCACTGTGCGGTTCTGCCGCGGTTGCGGATGGATGGAAACAGCGTGTCCACCTCGGCCGCCGGAGGTGCGTCGAAGCCGGGAGTGAACCTGCGCGCCTGCGTTGCTTCAAGCAGGCGCGTCGTGCGCACGGTGCCAGCAGTGGACAAGGTGACTTCGCTGCGCTGCGCGCTGATGCCCGCCTCCCAGCTGCGCCGGCCCTGGTCACGGCCGATGCCGAGGGTGACGTCCGCATCGGTGGCGCGGACGCTGGGGCGCACGTTGCCGGCCTCGCGCAGCACACTGTTGAAGGTGATTCCGCGCGAGACCACGGCAACGGCAGTCGGGCCCAGGTCGAAGCGCTGACGGTTGTGACTGGCCCTTGCCTCGACATAGGCATAGCGTCCCTCGCCACGTTCATGCCGGTAGTGCAGGTAGGCCGACGCGGTATCCGAAGCGGGCTGCAGCGAACGCGGGCGCGCGCTGTCAAACCAGCAGCCATCCTCGCGCCGCTTCAGGGGCGGCTCGCAGCGTCGGGCGGGCACGTACCAGTTGCCGAAGATCGCGCCGATCGGATACAGCGAGGTTTCCGCATGCCAGTCACGCTGGTCACCGGCGACATGCTCGACACGGTGCAGATCGAGGCCGGCAAACCAGCGGTCCCCGTTGCCACGCGCGCCGCCGGTGGCGGCCTGCAGGCGGTACTGGCCCGCATCGCCGCGGCTGCTGAGTCCGGTCTGCAGCATGGCTTCGGGCCCATCGGCCTGGTCGCGCAGGATGATGTTGACCACGCCGGACATGGCATCGGCCCCATAGATGGCCGAGGCACCGCCGCGTACCAGTTCGATGCGGTCGACGAAGCTCAGCGGAATGCCGCCGAGGTCGGTGAGCCCGCCCTGTTCCAGCGACACCATGGGATAGCGGGGCAGGCGCCGGCCGTTGACCAGGAACAGCGTCGCCCGCGGGCCCATGCCGTCCAGGCTGGTGGTGGCCGCTGCACCCACCGGCAGGTACTGCGAATCGCCGCCGCGCGAGGTACTCATGGCGGGATGGCCGTTCATGCCGGGCAGGTGCCGCAGCAGGTCGAACAGATTGCCGTAGCCACTGCGCAGGATGTCGTCGCGATCGATGGTGGTGACCGGCAGTGTGGTCTGCACCGAAGAGCGCGGCAGCCGGCTGCCGGTGACGTGGATGGGTGCCAGTTCCACCTGGTGTGGCGTGTCGGCGGACCTGGGAACCGGGTGCGGCAGGCGCGGGGCTGCGACCGCTTTCGGCGGCGTGGCAGGTGGCTCGGGATGGACACGTCGCACGACAAAGGCACCCGAGGACGTGCGCAGGATGTTCACCGGCAGGCCGGCGACCAGCAGCTTCAGGGAGGCCCCGGTATCGCGTTGGCCACGGGTCCCGTCGGTGCGCAGATCATCCAGTTCACGTGCGTCGAACAGCAGGGCGGTGCCACTCTGCCGGGCCCATTGCTGCAGTGCCGGTATCAGTGGGCCCGCGCCCACGTCGATCTCCAGCGTGCCGGCGGGCTCGCCGGCATCGGCCATCGGTAGTGCGGCAACACCCAGTGCAAGGCATAGCAGGGCGCGGAGCAGCCCCCACTGCAGCGCACCCGGACCTGCCTTCACTGCCGGTCTCCTCAGTAGGTGCGGCGCAGTTCCAGCGCGCCATCCGGACGCGTCTGGCCAGCCACGGACCAACCCAGTTCCAGCGCCGACAGCAGCTCCTGTGCATCACCGGCGCGGAAGGTGCCGCTTACAGCCAGGTCGGTGATCTCCGGATCGACGATCACCAGCGGCGTGCGGCCATAACGGTTCATGCGCTCGACCACGATCGACAGGGGCGTGGCATCGAATACCAGTTGCCCCCGCAGCCAGCCTTCAGCGGCTGCGTTGGACGAGAGGGCAGGGCCCGGCTGGATACGGCCGGAGGGCAGTACCTGCAGCTGTTGGCCGGGCGCCAGCGTGTGCTGCGCTGCGCCGTTGCTGACTTCCACGGCGCCTTCCAGCAGCGCGACCTCGACCAGGCCGTCGCGCAGGCGTTCCACCTGGAAGGTCGTGCCGATGTCGCGGATCGTACTGTCGCCAGCGCGCAGTTGCAGCGCCTTGTTTGACGGTGCGACCTGCAGCTGCAGCCGGCCCCGCTCCAGCACCAGATCACGATGGCGCCAGCCGAAGCGGGCGCGGAGGGTGGTGCCGGCATCCAGCATGGCGACGCTGCCATCGGCCAGCGTCTGCTGCTGTGGCTGGTGCGAATCATTGGCGTAGACCTGCGGCGTCGGGTTGCCGTCGACGGCAACCATCCAGCCGATGCCGATCGCCATGCAGACACCGGCAGCAGCGGCCACGCCCGGCAACCAGCGCCGGCGCGGCGGACGCGCCGCGCGTGCCGCGGCGGTGCGCAGCCAGGGGTCAGCTGCAAGCTCCGTACCCTGCTGGAACAGGGTTTCGGCCTGCACCCAGGCTTTGACGTGGGCCGGATCTTCGGCCAGCCAGTCCTCGAACGCTTCGCGTTCGGCCGACGTGCAGTCCGGGGCTTCCAGGCGGGCTACCCAAGCGCTGGCGCGTTCAAACAGCTGTGCATCATCCCTGTGCGGGGTGCCACTCATTGGCCGTCCCTGTCGTTGTGCAGCGGATCCGATCCCAACTCCTGACGCAGGCCCTGCAGGGCCCGGGCGATATGTTTTTCCACGGTCTTGGCAGTAATTCCACAATGCCGCGCGATCTGCGTGTAGCTCATGCCGGTGATGCGGTTGAGCAGATAGACCTCGCGTGCGCGTTCGGGCAGCTTGAACAGGGCCTGCCGCAGCAGGGACAGCATCTGCCCTGACTCGGCCTGGCGCAATGGATCGGGCGAGGAACTGGACGGTTCGTCGCTGCCATCGTGTTCGGCCAGCGGCAGATGCGGCCGCGACTGCGGCGAGCGGCCGCGGTCTGCCAGGCGGTTGCGGGCGATACGATACAGTAGCAGGCGCAGTTCGTCCGGACCCTGTGCGCGGTAGCGGATCAGCCGCTCCATGCAGTCCTGCGCGATATCCTCCGCATCCTCAGGCCCGACCCCCCGCGTGCGCAGGAACGCGCACAGCGGTGCGCGCTCTTCGCGTACGAACGCGATGAAGGCATCCGCAGGTGCGGGTAGCTCCGGCGCGCGATGGATCAGGGGAGACGGGGTGGACAGGGCTGGCCTCGACTGTCGGTGGCGAATGCGTCATCGAGTTTTACGCGACGATGACCGGATGGGGAAGAGTGTGCATCGATCGAATTCTCATTGTGAATGTATTCATTTTTCAGGATCCGTTCCACTGGGGGAGATCACCCCGCTGCGGCGTTGATCGTTCTACCCGCGTGTTGCGGGTGGAGAGAGAACACATGAAGTATTCGAAGTTGAGCCTGGCCCTGGCCGGGCTGATGGGCGTTGCCGCCATATCCGTGGTGGATGACGTCATGGCAATGAATTATCACGTGCAGGGCGATCGCATCTTCCTGAGTGGCGATGTGACCTACGCCGACGTGGTGTCCCTGCCGGCACTGCTGGCCAAGGCGCAGGCCGAAGGCCGGCCGGTCCGTGAGGTGGTGCTGCGCACGTCCAATGGTGGTGCATTGATCGCCGGCGAGTGGCTGCAGGGCATCATCCGCACCTCCGGACTGAACACCATCGTGTCCGGCAATTGCATCTCGTCCTGCTCGATCATGCAGTCCGGTGGCGTCGAACGCTATCTGGCCGGCGATCTGCCGCTCATCGACTCGGTGCAGATCCACGCGGCCAGCAGCGGCGGCAAGGTGATCTACACGCCGTCGCCGCGCATGACCCAGATCTACACCGGCAACTACGGTGGTGGCATGGATGCCGGGCTGCTGCACAAGGCCATGTACGAAGTGGTGAAGCCGAATGGCCTGCTGGTGTTCCGCGATCCGGCACGCAGCACCGGTTCCTCGGTCACTTTCGACCCCGATGGCAGTGGCAGCAAGCTGGAGTCGTTCCCCGGCCAGGATATCTACAGCAACAGGATCATCACCGCGAGCGGGTACCGCGATCCGGGCGACACCTTGAATGTCACCGCCAACGTGACCGGCGACATCAACCCCGGCTACCTGCGTACCGGACGCCAGTTGCAGGCGTTCGTCGATGATGATTTCGCGCGCTGGAATACCGACTGGCGATCCACCTACATCAATCTCGCGCAGAGCATCTACAACGCATCCAGCAAGGGTCCGCAGGGCATCGGTGCGCTGTCGGTGCAGGGTTACCTCAGTGACCCGGACATCCAGGACCTGTTGCTGTCCAAGCTGCGGCTGGCTGATCTGGATGTCTCCACGCTGGACAACGCCATGGGCGTGATCCGGGTGAGCAACGGCGCCACCTGGCGTACGTCCGCGACGACGGGTGCGGATTTCATGCTGGTCGACAATGGCACCATCGCGCTGGAAGGCGGCGCCCTGCGCGCATCGGAAGTGCGCGTGCTCGGCGCAGGCATGCTGGTCGGCCATGGCGACGTGGCGGGTACTGCGATGGACCGCGCTCCTTTGCTGGACGGCACCGGCCCGTCGTACCGCGAAGACGGGTTCAACCGCCTGCGCGTGTTCGGCACACTGATGCCGCGCGGTGGCGACCTGGTCACCCATGGCTACGTCAACATCATGCCGGGCGGCAAGGTGCTGTTCGACGTTACAGAGAATGGTGGCACCACCGCCGGCCGCCTGCGCGTGGGCACCTTCTTCGATGACGAGCAGACCGAGGGGGCACTGGTGATCTCCAAGGGTGCCTTCCTCGAACTGAACGTGGCGCAGGGCTACTACGGCCAGGACTTCCGTCGTGACCTGGTTGAGGGCCCGATCTACCAGGGCGGCTTCGAAGAGGCCGTGCGCCTGGGCGACACCAGCTACAGCGCCAGCATCAGCGGTGATGTGTTCCGTCCCCGCCACAATTCGCTGTTGAGCTTCAACGTGAAGCAGACGGCCGATGGCCTGTGGCTGACCGCCAACCCGGGCTTTGACCAGCTGGGCCTGTTCGCCAACGGTACGTCCGGCGACGGCCTGGGCCGTGCGCTGGCGACTGCTTCCGATCGCCAGGACAAGGGACTGAGATCGCTTCTGGGCGCACTGCAGTTCGCCGACCGCGATGTGATCGCACAACAGGCCGGTGCCCTGCGCGGTGATGCGCACGCCAGCCTGCGCCTGGCCGACACCGCGCTGGTGGGCAGCATCGGCAACGTCGTGCAGCAGCACCAGTCGGCCATGCGCAGCGGCGGCGATGCCGATGGCCTGGCCTCGCAGGTGGCGCAGTCGGTCTCCTCCCAGCCGGGCATGCGCCATGGCAGCCTGTTCAACCAGCTGGCGATGCACCTGGTCGAGCCGGCGCCGGGCAGCGTTGCGGGTAGCGGTGATGCCGGACGCAGCCATGGCATCTGGGCACGTGGTTTCGCCAGCCATGGCCGCATCGATGCCGACGGTGGCGTGGCCGGCCTGAGCCACAACATCGGTGGCATCGTGGTCGGTGCCGACACCCGCGTGGCCGATGACCGCGTGACCCTGGGCGTCAGTGTGGCCGCGGCGGACATGTCGACCAAGGCCAGCGATGGCTCTGGTTTCACCGGAGATGTGCGCGCGCTGGACGTGGGCGGCTACCTTGATGCGACGTACGCGCGCGGCTATCTGTCGGCGGCCGTGCGCTACACCGATCTGCGGCATGACACCCGTCGCAGCATCGGTGGTATCGATGGCCTGCAGCAGCCGCTGCGCGCCAAGTACAGCAACGATGCGATCTCCGCGCGTGTTGAACATGCGTTCTCGTTCACCACCGGCAAGGGCCTGGTGATCCAGCCGTTGCTGCCGGTGGTGGACTATGCACGTACTTCGGCCACCCGCTTCAACGAAGGGCAGGGCGCCGGTGCGCTGGTGGGCCGCAGTGGCAGCCTGGAGAGCATCCGCGTGGGTGCGGGCCTGCAGCTGTTCAAGACCTTCGAAGGCAACAACGGTGAGCGCATCACGCCGCGCGCCCGGGTGGTCTGGCAGAAGGAGCTGGGCGATTCGCAGGCCCGCTACAGCACCGGCTTCGCCGCGGCACCGGATCTGGTGTTCGGCGCCAGCAGCCAGGCGGTGGGCGAGCAGGTGCTGGCCTGGAACGTCGGCGTGACCAGTCGCGCCAGCGAGCGCCTGTCGATCATGGCCGACTACGTGGGTGAGCGCCGCGACGGGCAGATCCAGAACGGCGTGATGCTGGGCCTGGGCTACCGGTTCTAAATGGCACCCGGCACCGGCGATGACGGCATCGCCGGTGCCATCCCAACGCGGGCGCTGCTGCGGTATGGTCGGTATGGCATTCCACCCAGGCCCATCCATGCAGATCGCCGTCTTCAGTGCCCGTCCCTACGACCGCCGCTTCCTTGATGAGGCGAACCAGCGCGATGCGTCTGAGGACGGCTTTGCGTTCGTGTACTTCGATGTGGCGCTGGACGTGCATACGGCGGCGCTGGCGCAGGATTGCGCAGCCGTATGCGTGTTCGTCAACGACCGCCTGGATGCGCCGGTACTGCATGCCCTGCATGCGATGGGGGTGCGGGCCGTGCTGCTGCGCTGCGCAGGTTTCAACAACGTGGATCTGGCGGTTGCGGAAGCGCTGGATCTGTTCGTCGCACGCGTACCAGCCTATTCGCCTGAAGCCGTGGCCGAGCATGCGCTGGCGCTGGTGATGACCCTCAACCGGCAGACCCATCGCGCCTACAACCGGGTGCGCGAAGGCAACTTCATGCTCGATGGCCTGCTCGGGCGCACCCTGCATGGCCGCACCGTGGGCATCGTCGGTACCGGCAAGATCGGGCTGGCCACCGCGCGCATCTTCAGGGGCATGGGTTGCATCGTGCTGGGGCACGACCCGTACCCGTCGCCGGTCTTCGCCGGCGTGGGCGACATGGTTGGGCTGGATGAACTGCTGGCGCGCGCCGATATCGTGTCACTGCATTGCCCACTGACGCCCGATACCCAGCACCTGATCAACGACGCCTCGCTGGCGCGGATGAAGACCGGCGCGATGCTGGTCAACACCTCGCGCGGCGCGCTGGTCGATACCCATGCGGTGATCCGCGCGCTGAAGTCGCGGCGGCTGGGTCATCTGGCCATCGACGTCTACGAGCAGGAAAGCGCGCTGTTCTTCCAGGACCTGTCCGGCGAGATCATCGATGATGAGGCCTTCCAGCGCCTGATGACCTTCCCCAACGTGCTGGTGACCGGCCACCAGGGGTTCTTCACCGTAGATGCGCTGCAGGAGATCTCGGCAATCACGCTGGGGAATCTGCAGGATTTCGCGGCGGGACGGGCGTGCGCCAATGCGTTGGGGACTGGCTGATCCGGCGACATCGTGACTGCGGCGCTTGTTCTGTCGCGCACCACATCTCCGGATCCACACGAACGCGAAGTGCAGCCGGAGGTGGCGCTGGGTGCGCTGGTGCTGGTGGCGGACGGCGATGCCGGCTTCAATGATGGTTTCAACGGCGTCCGGAACGAATGCGATGGCGTCGAGCGATCGTGCTGTGACGCAACGCGACAGGTTGGGATGTGATGCGTACCATCAAGGCGGCCAAGGGGGCCGCCGACGATTCCTGTACCTATGAGTAAAACGACGTTCCGAGCCACCATGAAGTGGGTCAACCTCGTGGTGGTGATGCTGATCATCATCCTGGCGGTGCGATACCTGTGGAGCCGGACCATGAGCGGGCAGCTGGGCGGCATGCACGACATTGCCCTGACTGGATTCGTGTTCTTCTGCCTGTTCTTTGTTTTCCTGACCGTTCAGTCGATCCGTCGTGGCAGGAGCAAGCGAGGGTAATCGCATCCTCCCGAGGTTGATTGACCGACTGAGCGGCACCCTCTACAATTCCCTGCTAAGCCGGAATAGCTCAGTTGGTAGAGCGGCGCATTCGTAATGCGTAGGTCGCAGGTTCGACTCCTGTTTCCGGCACCAGTTGCATGAAAAGCCCCGGCCTTGGCCGGGGCTTTTTGTTTGGGCGGATGTTGGAACTCATGAGCGCGAACCCCTGTCAGGTTCAAGCGCCCGCACCGGCTGCCGAAGCACGGTCTTCAACCGCGCAGCGTCGGTCCTGCGAGGGTCGCCCAGGTAGATCTCGTGATGGGGGCCGGCGAAGGTGTAGCCCAGCGAAGGCATCAGTTCGTTGTGCAGATGGGCCAGGGCCGGACCTTCGTCATCGTAGGCGCCTACATGCAGGGTCTGCAGGCAGAGGCCCTCCTCAATCACCTGATGGCGAAGGCTGGCCGGAGCGTCGCCCAGTTTCTTCGCCGCCTTGGCGATGGCAGCCTCCAGCTGCTCTGGACGGATCCCGTCCGGCGTACGGATCATCACCGTCCACCTCCACTCATCCTTGCGGCGTGCCACAAAGCTCGACGGATCCTCGGCGCTCCAAAGCGCTTTCAGCGGTGGCACCACGTAGTCCTGGCCCTTGGCCTTCAGCGCGAACTTCAGTGCATAGCTGACCGAGTAGAGCCACTGCACCGCCTGCACATACGCGGGGGCGGTATTCGGATCACCGTGGCCGTCGACCATCAGGTAGGGCAGGGGCGGTACGTCCATCGTTACGAACCGGCCCACCGGGGGCTGGTACAACGCGCGATCGCGCTTCTTGAAGTCGATCTTGTCCATGGGCTTCCTCCAGCGCCGAGCATCCCATGCATTACCTTCGCAGGCATGCCTGAACATGTTCAGGCGACTTTGCCGAACACGGGCGGAGCAGCCGCCATCGCCCGATGCTAGGATGCCGCCCCCGGGTGTTCTGCCCGCCGCGCCTGCGCGGTGCGACAACGTGTCGCAGCCAGAAACGGGCCTTTCCTGCGCTCGATCATTGTCAATGCCTTTCTTAAATGGTGGGTGACGGCCTAAAATTGAAAGGCTGACTCGACCCCACCTCCCTACCTGTCTTCCGGACCGGTGGGACCGGCTTTGGCCGGAACAGGCAGGACGGGGAACGGCATTCCCTCGCAATTGGATCGACCGATGATTCCGTTGAAAACCCTTGGGCGCTGGTTGCGCCCGGGCCTGCTGCTGTCGTTGCTGGTGATGCTCACCGGCTGCGATGCCGTGGCCATCCTCAGTCCGAAGGGCCAGATCGGCCAGGATGAGAAGACCCTGCTGATCACGGCTACCGTGCTCATGCTGCTGGTCGTCATCCCGGTCATCATCATGACCCTGACCTTCGCGTGGAAGTATCGCGCCTCCAACACCAAGGCCCGTTACGAGCCGAAGTGGTCCCACTCGACGGCGATCGAGGTGGTGGTGTGGTCCATTCCCTGCATGATCGTGCTGGTGCTGGCGGTCCTGACCTGGCGTTCGTCGCACGCGCTGGACCCGTACAAGCCGCTGGAATCGGACGTCAAGCCGGTCACCATCGAGGCGATCTCGCTGGACTGGAAGTGGCTGTTCATCTATCCGGAAGAGAAGGTGGCGGTCGTCAACGAAATCAAGTTCCCGGTCAACACGCCGCTGAACTTCAAGATCACGTCCGACACGGTGATGAATGCCTTCTTCATCCCGCACCTGGGCAGCATGATCTACTCGATGGCCGCGATGGAGACCAAGCTCCATCTGATCGCCAACGAGACCGGTGAATTCCCGGGCATGTCCTCGCACTACAGCGGCGCGGGCTTCGCCAAGATGCACTTCACCGCCTACTCGGTCACCGATGCCGAATACCGCCAGTGGCTGGACCAGGTCCGTGCCGGCGAGCAGACCCTGGACAAGGCCTCGTTCAAGGCGCTGGGTGAAGCACGCAACGCCGAGTGGTACCCGGTCACCTACTTCGGCAAGACCGAAGAAGGCCTGTTCGACTGGGTGATCGCCAAGCACATGGGCGACAACAAGCACTACGGCATGAAGCACTCGCACGCTGGTGCCGCCGCTGCCGATGCCGCCAGCCATGAAGCGCACGAGGGCCATGCCCCCAGTGACGCACATGATTCCAAGGAATCGGGTGAAAACCTGGATGCCAACGAACACGAACACGCGGGCCATGCCGGCCACGCGGGTTCGGGAGAATGAACATGTTGGGAAAACTCTCTCTTGAGTCGATCCCCCACGATCCAATCGTGCTGACCACCCTGGTCGGCGCGGTGCTGGGTGGCCTGGGCGTCATGGCCCTGATCACCAAGTTCAAGCTGTGGGGCTATCTGTGGAAGGAGTGGTTCACCTCGGTGGATCACAAGAAGATCGGCGTGATGTACCTCATCGTCGCCTTCGTCATGCTGCTGCGCGGTTTCTCCGACGCCATCATGATGCGTACCCAGCAGGCGCTCGCCGTCGGCGGGTCCGAGGGTTACCTGCCGCCGCACCACTACGACCAGATCTTCACCGCCCACGGCGTGATCATGATCTTCTTCGTGGCGATGCCGCTGATCACCGGCCTGATGAACCTGGCCGTGCCGCTGCAGATCGGTGCGCGCGACGTCGCGTTCCCGTTCGTCAACTCGCTCAGCTTCTGGCTGTTCGTGTCCGGTGCGGTACTGATCATGCTGTCGCTGTGGATCGGTGAGTTCGCCGCCACCGGCTGGCTGGCGTTCCCGCCGTTGTCGGGCATCGAATACAGTCCAAGCGTCGGCATGGACTATTACATCTGGGGTCTACAGGTCGCAGGCCTGGGTACCACGCTGAGCGGTATCAACTTCTTCATCACCATCCTGAAGATGCGTACCCCCAGCATGAAGCTGATGCAGATGCCGGTGTTCACCTGGACCGCCCTGGTGACCAACGTGCTGATCGTCGCCGCCTTCCCGGTGCTGACCATCACCCTGGTGCTGCTGACCCTGGACCGTTACCTGGGCACGCACTTCTTCACCAATGACGGTGGCGGCAACGCCATGCTGTACATCAACCTGATCTGGATCTGGGGTCACCCGGAGGTGTACATCCTGGTCCTGCCGGCGTTCGGTGTGTTCTCCGAAGTCATCGCGACCTTCTCGCGCAAGGCGCTGTTCGGCTACAAGGGCATGGTCTACGCCACCGCCTGCATCGGCGTGCTGTCGTTCATCGTGTGGCTGCACCACTTCTTCACCATGGGCTCGGGTGCCAACGTCAATGCCTTCTTCGGCATCACGACGATGATCATTTCGATCCCGACCGGCGTGAAGATCTTCAACTGGCTGTTCACCATGTTCCGCGGCCGCGTGCACTTCACCACCCCGGTGCTGTGGACCATCGGCTTCATGGTCACCTTCGTCATCGGCGGCATGACCGGCGTGATGCTGGCGATTCCGGCCATCGACTTCGTGCTGCACAACAGCCTGTTCCTGATCGCCCACTTCCACAACGTCATCATCGGCGGCGTGGTGTTCGGCATGTTCGCCGGCATCACCTACTGGTGGCCGAAGATGTTCGGCTTCCGCCTGAACGAGTTCTGGGGCAAGTGCGCGTTCTGGTGCTGGTTCATCGGCTTCTACGTGACCTTCATGCCGATGTACGTGCTGGGCTTCATGGGCATGACCCGCCGCCTGCAGAGCACGGTCAACCCGGCTTACGAGCCGCTGCTGCTGATCGCCGCCGCAGGTGCGTTCATCGTCGGTGCCGGCATCCTGTGCCAGATCATCCAGGTGGCCGTGTCGATCCGCGACCGCAAGAAGACCGTCGACCTGACCGGCGACCCGTGGGATGCCCGTACGCTGGAGTGGGAAACCTCTTCGCCGCCGGCCTTCTACAACTTCGGCACGCTGCCGGAAGTCACCGAGCTGGACGATTTCTGGGAGCGCAAGCAGCGTGGTGAAGCCTGGCCGAAGCCGGCCAAGTACACCGACATCCACATGCCGCGCAACACCGGCACGGGCGTTGTCATCGGTGCCTTCAGCCTGGTGTTCGGCTTCGCGATGATCTGGCACATCTGGTGGCTGGCCATCGTCGGCTTCGTCGGCATGATCGCCACGTTCATCTACCGCACCTTCGACCAGGACGTGGACTACTGGGTCCCGGCCGCCGAGGTGGAACGCATCGAGAACGAACACCGCAAGCACCTGGAAGCCCAGGGCCTGGTGAAGTCGGAGCTGAAGGCATGAGCACCAATACCTCGACCCTGAGCCACGGGCACGCCGCGCACGCGGCGGCCCATGGCCATGACGACCACGAGCACCACGACACCGGCGGCAACACCGTCTTCGGTTTCTGGGTGTACCTGATGAGCGACTGCCTCATCTTCGCCTCGCTGTTCGCCACCTATGTGGTGCTGGCAGGCGGTACCGATGGTGGCCCGACCGCGAAGGACCTGTTCGAACTGCCGTTCGTTGCATGGGAAACCGCGCTGCTGCTGACCTCCTCGCTGACCTTCGGCCTGGGCATGATTGCCATGCACCGCAAGCAGATGGGCCAGATGTACCTGTGGCTGGGCATCACCTGGCTGCTGGGCTTCGGCTTCATGTGCATGGAAGTGTGGGAGTTCCAGCATCTGATCCACCAGGGCTACGGTCCGGACCGCAGTGCCTTCCTGTCGGCGTTCTTCGCACTGGTCGGTACCCACGGCCTGCACGTCAGCGCTGGCCTGCTGTGGCTGCTGGTGATGTTCGTGCAGCTGAAGAAGTACGGCCTGACCCCGACCAACAAGACCCGCATGGCGTGCCTGAGCCTGTTCTGGCACTTCCTGGACCTGATCTGGATCGGCGTGTTCTCCGTCGTCTACCTCAATGGAGCCCTGTAATGGCACATGACAACCATGCACACGACCACGGCACCGGCGGCGAAAGCCATGGCACCGTGAAGTCGTACCTGATCGGCTTCGTGCTGGCGGTGGTGCTGACCGTCATCCCGTTCTGGATGGTGATGTCGGGTGATTTCTCGCGCACCGTCAACGGTGTGGTGATCGCGATCACCGCGGTGCTGCAGATGCTGGTCCACCTGGTGTTCTTCCTGCACCTGGACCGCTCTTCGGAAAGCCGCTGGAACGTCAACGCTGCGGCCTTCACCGTGGTGGTGATCGGCATCATCGTGGTCGGCACCCTGTGGGTCATGCACAACATGAACGTGCACATGATGCACTGACGTCCTCGCGACGTTGCCACGCAGAAAGGCCGCCCTCGGGCGGCCTTTCTGTTTGCCGTGGGGGGCGGCGAGGAACATCCACGCACGGCGTGGATCTACTGATGAGGTGGGTGCGGAGCTTGCTCCGCACATCGGCTCAGCCCACCCGGCGCAGGAATTCCTCGGCGTCCATCGGTCGGCCCAGGTGGTAGCCCTGCAACTGGTCGCAGCCCAGTTCGCTCAGGTACTCGCGCTGCGCCTGCGTCTCCACGCCCTCGGCCACCACCTGCAGCTGCAGGGTGCGTCCCAGCGCGATGATCGACGAGACGATGGCGGCATCCTCTTCATTGCATTCCAGGTCATGCACGAACGCGCGGTCGATCTTCAGTTCGGTGGCCGGCATGCGTTTCAGGTACAGCAGGCTGGAATAGCCCGTGCCGAAGTCGTCGATGGCAATGTGCACGCCCATCGCGGTCAGATCGTTGAGAATCGCCAGGCTGGCGTCGACGTCCTTCATCGCCGTGGTCTCGGTGATCTCCAGGGTCAGCCGCGCCGGCTCGATGCGGTGCCGTTCGAGCACCTCGCGCACGCTGTCCAGAAGGGCCGGGGAGGAGAACTGCAGGGGCGACAGGTTCACTGCCATCGACCATCCGGTGTGACCGGCATCGTGCCACGCCCGCAGCTGCGCACAGGCGCGGTCCAGTACCCAGTCGCCGATCGGCAGGATCAGGCCGCTGCGTTCGGCAATGGGAATGAACACATCCGGCGCCAGCAGGCCCAGCTCCGGATGCTGCCAGCGCAGCAGCGCCTCGGCGCCGGTGGCTGGCGCGCCCGCGGCCGGGAACTTGGGCTGGTAATGCAGGATCAGTTCATTGCGCATCACGGCCTTGCGCAGGTCCTGCAGCAGGCGCAGCTGACGGTTGGCGCTGAGCTGCATCGATGGGGTGAAGAACGTATAGCCGTTCCGGCCGGTTTCCTTGGTGTGGTACATCGCAGCGTCGGCGTGTGCCATCAGCTCGCGCTCATTGCCGGCATCATCCGGATACAGGGCGATGCCCAGGCTGGCGCTGACCTGCAGCTCGGCTGCATCCAGCAGGAACGGTTCACCCGCCGCCGCGATGATCCGCTCGGCCACCACCACCGCATCGTCGGGAATATCGATGGCCAGCACGATCACGAACTCGTCGCCGCCGAGGCGGGCGAAGGTATCCTGCGGACGCAGCAGGCCGCCGATACGCTGCGCCACCGCCACCAGCAGGCGGTCGCCGAGCTGGTGCCCGTAGGCATCGTTGACCGCCTTGAAGCCGTCCAGGTCGCAGAACATCACCGCCACTGCATGGTTGCGGCGCCGCGCCTTCTCGATGGCCTGCTCGATGCGATCCTGCAGCAGCATGCGGTTGGGCAGCTGGGTCAACGGGTCGTGCAGGGCGGCCTGGATCAGCTTGTCGTTGGCATGCGCCAGCGAATCGGCCAGCAACCCGGTGCGCACGCGCATCTGCCGGTCGAACAGCGAGGCGACCAGGGCGATACCCAGGGTGGCCACGGTGGTGACGATCACCAGTACCGCCAGCCAACGCGTGTCGATGCCACCGCTGCCGACCGCGCCGCAGATGCTGCCCTCCGGGAAGCGCGCCGCGGCCATGCCGGTGTAGTGCATGCCGACGATGGCCAGGCCCATCACCAGCGAGGCCAGCGCGCGCAGGAGGAGGGTGTTGCGCTGTTCGGTGCGCAGGCGGAAGGCAATCCACAGCGCAGCACCGGCGGCGCCGATGGCCACCGCAATGGAGGCGGCGAACCAGCCCGGGTGATAGTCGATACCCGGCTGCATACGCATCGCGGCCATGCCGAGGTAGTGCATGGTGGCGATGCCCAGCCCCATCAGTACGGCGCCGGCCAGCAGCCGGCGCCAGGGCAGGCTGGGCCGTGACACCAGCCACAGTGCGTAGGCCGAAGCGCCGATCGAGACCGCCAGCGAATACAGGGTGATGCCGAGGTCGTAGCCGACCGGGATCGGCAGGTCGAAGGCCAGCATGCCGATGAAATGCATCGACCAGATACCCAGGCCCATCGCCGCTGCACCGCCGGCCAGCCACCAGCGGGCCACGCGGCCTTCGGTCGTGGCCAGGCGGCCGGCCATGTCCAGCGCCGTGTACGAAGCAAGAATGGCCACCAGCAGGGAGATGGCGACCAGGCTCTGACTGTAACTGCCAGTCATGTTGAATCCAGAGGGGGAGGGAGGGGCGCCCGCAAGGCGCACGCCCGCGACAACTATCGGCGCGGGTGGGCGGGACTTGAGCGGTCGCAGCACCTGCGACCCGGCTCGGCTATCCTGCCACGCCTGTTCCCGTTGCTGGAAATCATCCAATGGCAAAAGCCCGCACCGCCTACGTCTGCAATGAATGCGGCGCCGAATTCAGCAAGTGGCAGGGCCAGTGCACCGAGTGCAACGCCTGGAACTCACTGTCGGAAATCGTGTTGGAGAGCGCGGCGGCCGCCAAGGCGCCGGCGTCGCGGCGGGCGGGCTGGGCCGGCAAGATCGACCCGCCGAAGATTACCGCGCTGAAGGACGTGGAGCAGACCGAGCACCGGCGGGTCACGACCGGCATCGGCGAGTTCGATCGTGTGCTCGGCGGCGGCCTGGTCGAAGGCGCGGTGGTGCTGGTCGGTGGCGACCCGGGCATCGGCAAGTCGACCCTGCTGCTGCAGGCGGTGGCGAAGATGGCGGCCGAGCTGCCGGTGCTGTACGTCACCGGCGAGGAGTCGCTGGCGCAGGTGGCTGGCCGCGCGCATCGCCTGGAGCTGCCGCTGGATGGCGTCAATGCGCTGGCCGAGACCGGCGTCGAGTCGATCCTGCAGCATGCCTCCAAGGCCGGACCGCGGCTGATCGTGGCCGACTCCGTGCAGACCCTGTGGACCGAGAGCCTGACCGCCGCGCCGGGCTCGGTCAGCCAGGTACGCGAGAGTGCTGCGCGCCTGGTGCGCTTCGCCAAGGAGACCGGCACCGCCGTGTTCCTGGTCGGTCACGTGACCAAGGAGGGCGGCATCGCCGGCCCGCGCGTGCTCGAGCACATGGTCGATGCGGTGCTGTATTTCGAAGGCGAGAGCGGCAGCCGTTTCCGCCTGCTGCGCGCGTTCAAGAACCGCTTCGGTGCGGTCAACGAGCTGGGCGTGTTCGCGATGGGCGACAAGGGCCTGAAGGAGGTCTCCAACCCATCGGCGATCTTCCTGTCCGGTGGCAGCACCCATCAACCGGGCAGCTGTGTGATGGTCACCCGTGAGGGCACCCGGCCGCTGCTGGTGGAGGTGCAGGCGCTGGTCGATGCGTCGCCGCTGTCGAACCCGCGTCGTGTCGCGGTCGGCTTGGAGCAGAACCGCCTGGCGATGCTGCTGGCCGTGCTGCATCGCCACGGCGGTGTGCTGGTCGGCGATCAGGACGTGTTCGTCAACGTGGTCGGTGGCATCCGCGTGCAGGAGACCGCGGCCGACCTGCCGGTACTGCTGGCCGTACTGTCCTCGTTGCAGGACCGCCCGCTGGCGGAGAAGACGATTGCTTTCGGCGAAGTCGGCCTGTCCGGCGAGATCCGCCCGGTGCCCAATGGCGAAGACCGCCTGCGCGAGGCGGCCACCCACGGCTTCAAGCGTGCCATCGTGCCCAAGGCCAACGCGCCGAAGGGCGGTTCGGTGAAAGGCATGGAAGTGATCGCGGTGGAGCGCCTGTCCGAGGCCATCGACGCGGCGTGATCGCGCCGGGCATGCCCCGGCGTCACCACCGCACGCGCGGAATACGGCAGCCGACACGGCAACGGTCAGCCTGCCTGTGCTAGTTTTTCCCGCTCGACGAAGACGCCCTCTGGCGTCTTTCCGTGCCCAGGAGTAAACGATTACATGCAGGACACCGCGCTCACCGCCCCCAACGCCGAAATCCGTCGCGCCGGGGTCGATCTCAATGGACTGATGACGGTGCTGGGCAAGCACCTGTATTCCACCCCGGTGGTGGCGCTGCGTGAGCTGGTGCAGAACGCGCACGATTCGATCATCCGTCGCCGCATCGAACAGCCCGGCATCGAAGTGCCTTCGCGCATTTCGGTGCAGGTCGATGCCGCCGCTGGCGTGCTGCGCATCACCGACACCGGTGCCGGCCTGACCCGCCAGGAAATCCACGATTACCTGGCCACCGTCGGCGTCGGCTACACCCGTGGCCTGCGCCAGGGCGGCGAGGACGATGAAGGCCTGATCGGCATGTTCGGCCTCGGTTTCCTGTCGGCCTTCGTGCTTGCGCGCCGGGTCAGCGTGCGTACCACCTCGTACCAGACGCCGGATCTGGGGCACCTGTACGTGTCCAGCAATGCCGAGCAGTACACCGTCAGTGAAGTGCCGGCACGCGCGGTCGGTACCGAGGTGGAACTGGAGCTGCATCCGGACTTCCTGCCGCTGGCCAACGAAGCGCGCCTGCACGAGGTGCTGGGCCGCTACTGCGCGCTGCTGTCCGAGCCGATCTTCATCGGCGCTGCGGGCGAGGCGCTCAACCCCGAGCCGCCGCCGTGGCGTGGGCAGGGCGATGTCGCCCTGCATCCGGTGCAGGCGCGCCGCCAGGCGCTGCAGTTCGCCGCGCGCTTCGAGCACGATTTCGAGCCGATCGTGACCGTGCCGCTGCGTGCCGATGGCAACAGCGATGCCACCGGCCTGCTGTGGGTGCAGGACGGCGCTACCTACGGCACCAGCGACAACCGCAACCTGTCGGTGTTCGTGCGCGGCATGCTGCTGGACGACGACGCCCGCGACCTGCTGCCGCCCTGGGCGGGGTTCATTGGCGGGGTGATCGAATCCTCGCGGCTGACGCCTACCGCCAGCCGCGAAGACCTGCAGCGCGACGACCAGTACCGCGCCGTGCAGCATGCACTGCTGGAAGCGCTGATCGACGGCCTGGCCGACGTCGCGCGGCAGCAGCCGGAGGCCTGGCGACGCGTTCTCACGCGCCACAATGAGGCCCTGCTGGGCGCAGCGCTGTGCGATGACCGCCTGTTCGACCTGCTGCTGGAACACGTGCGCGTGCCGACTTCGCAGGGCGACCTGCCAGCCAGTGCGTTGCCGGCGCGCGGTGCGGTGCACGTGATCCTCGACAACGGCGGCGGCTTCGAGGAAATGCTGTTCCGTGCGATGGGCGTGCCGGTCGCACACGGCCATCGCTATGCGGTGGTGCCGTTCCTGCGGCGCTGGGCCCAGGCCAAGGGCCTGCGCCTGGTCGAGCTCGGCACAGAGCAGGGCAACCGCGCGCTGTTCCGCACTGACGACAGCCTCGACGAGGCGCAGCTGGCATGGCTGCGTGAGCAGCTCGGCGATGGTGAACAGCTGCTGCCGGCACGCTTCAGTCCGGAGGCATTGCCGGTGGTGGTGGTGCCCGATCGCGAGGCCGAACTGAAGCAGCGCCTGGAAGACGATGAGAACGACAAGCGCGTCTCGATGGCGGCGCTGCGCCTGGCCCGGCAGTTCACCGCGCGCATCGAGGCGCGTGCGCCGTCGCGGCTGTACCTCAACCTCGACAATCCCGCCGTGCAGGCGCTGTTGCGCGCCCAACGCGACGGGCATCCGCAGGCCGAAGCTGCGGCACGCCTGCTGCGCTCGCTGAAGATCATCGTTGCCGCGCAGGGCCGTCCGCTGGCACGGGCGACGACCACTGTGGGCCCTGACCTCAACGGCGCCTTCACCGATATCGCCGGTGCCCTGCAGCAGATGCTGCGCTGAGCACCGCATCCTCTCATCCAGCCTTCGCTAGACAGGAGCACTTACCCCATGGACATCTGGAACTGGGTCGAAAAACTGCAGGGCGACCTGCGCCAGGCCGGCCAGGCGCAGAACGCGCACCTGCTGAACCGCCTCGCCGACGAAGTGAGCGAACTGCGTGTCGACCGCGTCGACGCGCTGCTGCCTGAAGCGCGTGCGCTGGGCAAGGCGCTGGACAACCCGTGGGTCGACGTCTACGTCGGCCACTGGGCGCTGCGCAACCGCGTCGGCAACCGCGTTGAAGGCGAGAGTGCGCTGGGCGAAGCGGTAGCGCTGTTCGAACGCGCGCATCGTGAGGACACGCTGGAGTGCCCGCAGTCGATCTGCGTGACCCAGGATTTGGCTGCCTGCTACGGCAACATCGATGGCCCGGGCTGGGTTCCCGAACGTGTCGAGGTGTGCGATGAAACGCTTGCACGCATCGATCCAAGCTGGGCCTGCTTCCAGTGCCTGAGCTGCGAAAAGGCCGATGCGCTGCTGGATGATGGCCGCGGTCAGGATGCGCTGGATTACCTGCAGGTGCAGTCGGATGCGATCGAGGCCTGCGGCAAGGAAGTGTTCGACAGCTTCCCGGAAATGCAGATCAAGATCCTGCTGGGCATGGGCCGCGCCGAAGAAGCGCTGTTGCTGATCGAGAAGCGCGAGGCCGAAGTGGCCGCGTCCGGCGAGTACGAGCCGGCCAACTGCACGGTGCCGCGCCGCCTGTCCAAGGCATGGGCGCTGGCCCAGCTGGGCCGCGACGAAGAAGCCGTGCAGCAGCTGGTGCCGTGGAGCGAACTGACGCCTACCTACTGGCGACTGTGGGCGAACACGGCCGCAGCGCTGTGCCGGCGCGATCCTGCACGCAATACCTGGGATCTGGGCACGCGCTTCAACACCATCATCGAACACTTTGCCGAGGTTGGCTCGCACCGCCTGCTGATCGAAGTCGCTGCGCTGAGCCTTGAACTGGCGCTGCAGCGAGGTGCACGTTGGGTGGCGCTGCGCCAGCTGGAACTGGCGCGTACCCATCTGGCGCAGCTGCGCCAGGACCGTGGTGCGGCAGCATTGGTGGCCGACCTGGCCGCGCGTATCGATGCATTGCCGGACGTTGCGCCGCTGCCGGTGCCGGCCAGCGAACTGCTGGCCTGGCTGCACGAGCAGGGGGAGCAGAACCAGTCGCGCGATCCGGAGCGTGAGGCGCAGTGGCTGTTGCAGGCACAGGCGCAGCTGCCCGATGACGAGGCGCTGGCCGAGATGGCCGCCTCCGCGTTGAGCGCCTGTGGTGCGCAGGCGGAAGCGCGCGCCTTGCTGTGGCGATTCGTGCGCGCGCACACGCAGGAGGATGGTCCGGCCGCCTATACGCTGATGCGTTGGCTGACCGAGCAGGGCGACGACGACGGCCTGCGCCTGCTGGCGGATACCTATCGCGGCAGCGTGCCGGTGTTCGCGCACTGGTGCGAGGTGCAGCGTGCCCGTCGCGTGTCCGACTGGCCGGCGCTGGAGCAGGCCGCGCAGGCGCTGCTGGCCGCATCGCCGGGTTCGCACGGTGCACGTGGCACGCTGGCGCGGATGTACATGGAAACCGGCCGCTTCAGCGAGGCCCAGGCCTGCTTTGCACAGCTGGTGGAGCTGCTGGAAGAGCCCAACGCCGCGCATTGGGACCACATGAGCGCAGCCAGCGCGGCGCGCGACTGGGACGCGGTGCGCCGCTCGGCCGCAGCGATCGGCATGGAGCTGTCCAGCCAGGATGGCGTGGTCGAGGAGCCGTGGGGCTGGGTGATCATCCGCAGCGAAGAGAACGGCGAGCCGATGGAATACTACGCACGCCGCAGCGGGCCGGTGACCGCACGCATCGTCGAGAACGCGCCGGCCAACCGCGCGCAGCAGGTGGGCGACTGGGTGGTGTTCGATGCCGCGCTGGTACATCCGGCACCGGAGGAGGAGGAAGCGCGCGAGCATTTCATCCCGACCTATGCGCAGGTGCACGTGCTGGAACGCGGTGGTTTCGCCCGCAGCTGGCTGATCGACGGCGCTCACCCCGGCGAGGAGGCGTGGAATGCCTTCGTTGAAGCTGCCGAGGCGCAGGGCTGGCAGGTGTGGTCGCACAGCCGTGCGGACTACACCGTGACCGATCCGGATATGGAGGAGGGCACGCTGCCGGGCCTGCTGTTCACGGTCGCCCAGCCGCAGGATCATGCGCCGTTGACGCTGCACCGTTTCCTGCAGCAGCAGACCGCAACGTGGCCGCACCCGCATTGCTGGCTGCGCCTGGCTGAAGCCTGCGACCAGGATCGGCAGCCGCACCTGGACGTGATCGAGCGCTACGGGTTGTAAGCAGAGCCGAGCCTGCGCTCGGCTTATGCTGGAACGCAGCCGAGCATGGGCTCGGCTCTACAACGAATCATCATCACCAAGGAACGCGATATGCGCAGGACAGGGATGTTCATGATCGCCGGGCTGCTTCTGGCCCCCTCCGTGCAGGCGTCACCCGCCTGCCAGGAACCAGTGGTTGTGGCCCGCGCGTTCTACGAGGCGACGACGGGCGATGGCGACCTGCTGGAACCGCCGCCCGCGCTGGTCAGCCCGGCCTTCGGCAAGGCACTGCGTGGCGAGCGCGCCTGCCAGCAGCGCGAAGAGGGCATCTGCACGATCGATTCCGATCCGTGGCTGGATGCGCAGGACGGCGACATCGAAACCCCCGTGCGCTACAGCTGGAAGGAGGCGTCGGCCACCGCCGGCCAGGTCGAGATGCGCTATTCGGTATGGAAGAAGGCCTACGTGACGCGCCTTCCGATGGTGCGCCAGGGGCAGGGCTGCTGGCAGGTCGATGACATCCTCACCAACAGCGGCCGTTCGGTGCGGAAGATCCTGGCCCAGCCTTGACGGTAGCGCCGGTGGGGGCCGACCGTTGGTCGGCACACCGCCTATCGCGAATGCCCGAACACCAGTTCGATCACGAACTGGCTGCCGAAGAACGCCAGCAGCAGCAACAGCATCGCCGCCAGCGTCCAGTGCACCGCCTTCATGCCTCGCCAGCCATAGCGGCGGCGGCCGATCAGTAGCACGCCGAACACGATCCACGACAGCACGCTCAGCACGGTCTTGTGCACCAGCTTCTGTGCCAGCAGGTCGTCGACGAACAGCACACCTGTGACCAGGGTCAGGGTCAGCAGCGCGAAGCCGACGGTGATGACCCGGAACAACAGCGATTCCAGGTCGGCCAGCGGCGGCAGCGCCCGCAGCCACGGGCGGAACTCGCGGCGGCGCAGTGCGCGCTCCTGCAGCCACAGCATGATCGCCAGCAGCGCGGCGATGCTCAGCGTGGCGTAGGCCAGCAGCGCCAGCCAGGCGTGGCTGGCCAGGCGCCAGCCCAGCACCTTGCTCGGTTCGTGGCCGTAGCCGTGGTAGGCCAGCAGCAGTACCGCGGCCAGCGGGAACACCACCACGCCCAGTGCCGACATCCGCCCGCGCGCGCCGACCAGCGAGGTCAGCCAGGCCATGCCCAGGCCGACCAGCGACAGCGCGGCGAAGAAGTGCATGTCCGGCCCACCGTTGGTACGCATCGCCACCATCACGTGGTAGCCGCCATGCAGCAGCATCGCCGGCAGGGCGGGCCACAGCCAGGTGGGGGAGCCGGTGCTTTCATCGCGGCCAAGCGCGCGCACCAGCAGGGCACTGGCTGCCAGGTAGAGCAGGACCGCGATGAGAACGATTGTCATCGTTGCAGTTTCGCATACCCCTGCGGCGGTGGCGACGGCCCCGTGGTCGCAGCCCGGGGAGACAGCCGGACCCGTTATACTCTCTGCCTTATTGTCCCCCGCTTTCAGACAGGTTGCGTCGCATGTTCGAGTCCCTGACCCAGCGCCTTTCCGGCACCATCGAGCGCCTGCGTGGCCGCGGCCGCCTGACCGAGGAGAACATCCGCGAGGCGACCCGCGAGGTCCGCATCGCGCTGCTTGAAGCTGACGTCGCATTGCCGGTGGTGCAGGCCCTGATCGAGCGCATCAAGGTGCGTGCGGTCGGCCAGGAAGTGCTGAAGTCGCTGACCCCGGGCCAGGCGCTGATCAAGGTCGTGCGCGACGAGCTGACCGCGGTGATGGGTGCTGAAGCCAGCGACCTGAACCTGAATGTTCCGGCCCCGGCCATCATCCTGATGGCGGGCCTGCAGGGCGCCGGCAAGACCACCACGGTGGGCAAGCTGGCCAAGCACCTGAAGGAAAAACGCAAGAAGAAGGTGATGGTGGTCTCGGCCGACGTCTACCGTCCGGCCGCGATTGAGCAGCTGAAGACCCTGGCCGAGCAGGTGGGCGTGCTGTTTTTCCCGTCCAGCGCCGACCAGAAGCCGGAAGCCATCGTGCGCGCCGCCATCGACGATGCACGCAAGTCGTTCGTCGACGTGCTGCTGGTCGATACCGCCGGCCGCCTGGCCATCGACGAAGCGATGATGGCCGAGATCAAGGCCCTGCACGCGGCGGTGAACCCGGCCGAGACCCTGTTCGTGGTCGACGCCATGACCGGCCAGGACGCGGCCAACACCGCCAAGGCCTTCGGCGACGCCCTGCCGCTGACCGGCGTGGTGCTGACCAAGACCGACGGCGACGCCCGCGGCGGTGCCGCGCTGAGCGTGCGCTACATCACCGGCAAGCCGATCAAGTTCGTCGGTGTCAGCGAAAAGCCGGAAGGCCTGGACGTGTTCCACCCGGACCGCATTGCCAGCCGCATCCTCGACATGGGCGACGTGCTGTCGCTGGTCGAGCAGGTCGAGCAGCAGGTCGACAAGGACAAGGCCGCCAAGCTGGCCGAGAAGGTCGCCAAGGGCAAGAAGTTCGACCTGAACGACATGCGTGACCAGCTGGAGCAGATGCAGAACATGGGCGGCATCGGCGGCCTGATGGACAAGCTGCCGGGCCTGGGCAACATCCCCGACCATCTGAAGCAGCAGGTCAGCCAGGGCAAGGAAGTGCCGCGCATGATCGCCATCATCAGCTCGATGACCAAGAAGGAACGGCGCAACCCGAACCTGCTCAATGGCTCGCGCCGCGCGCGCATCGCCAAGGGCTCGGGCGTGACCCCGGCCGACGTCAACAAGCTGATGAAGCAATACATGCAGATGGAAAAGATGATGAGCAAGATGGCTGGCGGCGGCATGAAGGGCATGTTGCGCAGCATGAAGGGCATGATGGGTGCCATGGGCGGCCGCGGCATGCCGTTCCGTTGATGCAGCGACGGGGCCGGCGCGCATCGCGATCCGGCCCCGGTCACAATGACTGGCGTATGCTGGGCGGCGACTTCTCCAACAGGTATGTCGCGTGAACGCATCGCCGATTCTTGAACGCGCCGACACCTTTTGTCGGCGTTTTTCATTGCAGCTTCCGATCCTGTTGGCACCGATGGCCGGTGCCTGCCCGGTGCCGCTGTCGGCTGCGCTGGCCAATGCCGGCAGCATGGGGGCAATGGGCGCGGTGCTGTCGTCATCTGCCGATATCGGTCGTTGGATGGAGGACTTCCGCGCGACCTCCACCGGCCCGGCACAGGTGAACCTGTGGGTGCCTGATCCGGTGCCGACCCGTGACGTAGCCGCCGAGGCCGCCAGCCGCGCCTTCCTGGCGCAGTGGGGCCCGGAAGTGCCGGCCAGCGCCGCCGATGCCACGCCCGCCGACTTCGAAGAACAGTTCGCCGCGCTGCTGGCGGCGCGTCCTGCGGTGGCCTCGACCATCATGGGCGTGCTGCTGCCGCGCCACGTACAGCAGCTGAAGGATGCCGGCATTGCCTGGATCGCCTGTGCGACCACGTTGTCCGAAGCGCGCGCGGCACAGGACGCCGGTGCCGATGCCGTGGTGGCACAGGGCGTGGAAGCGGGTGGGCATCGTGGTTCATTCGATCCGGCGATGGCCGAACGCCAGCTGGTCGGCCTGTTCGCGCTGCTGCCACGGCTGGCCGATCACCTGCACATTCCGGTGATTGCCGCCGGCGGCATCGCCGATGGCCGTGGTATAGCCGCCGCACTCACCTTGGGCGCCAGCGCCGTGCAGATCGGCACCGCGTTCCTGCGCACGCCGGAAGCGGCGATCGCCTCGGCGTGGGCCGATGGGCTGGCTGCCAGCGAACCGGAAGACACCTGGCCGACCCGTGCCTTCAGCGGTCGTCTGGGCCGTGGTCTGGCGACACCCTACGTGCGCGCCGCCGCCGCAGAAGGCGCCCCGGCGCCGCGTCCGTACCCGGTGCAGCGCGGCCTGACCGCGCCGATGCGCAGGCAGGCCGTGCAGGAAAACCGCCTGGCCGCGATGCAGGCCTGGGCCGGGCAGTCGGCGTGGATGGCGCCGGCACAGCCGGCCGCAGACGTGCTGCGCGGCATGTGGAGCCAGGCGCAGGCACTGCTGCGATGACGCTGACCTGCAACGGCCAGCCGGCGCAGGTGGAGGATCTGCTGCCGGCGCTCGTCAACTACGGCCACTTCACCTCGCTGCAGGTGCGCGACCACGCGGTGCAGGGACTGGACCTGCATCTGGCGCGGCTGTCGCATGCCACGCGCGAGCTGTTCGGTAGCGAGCTGGATATGGCGCAGGTGCGGGCTTGGATGGTGCAGGCGCTGCGGCAAGCGGGGCAGGGCGATGCCTCGTTGCGGGTGACGGTGTATTCGCGCCACTTCGATTTCCGCAATCCGCTGGCGGCGGTGCCGGTGGACGTGCTGGTGGCGGTGTCCGCGCCGGTGTCGCTGACCGCCTCCAAGCGTGTGCGCAGCCTGGCCTGGCAGCGCGAACTGCCGCAGATCAAACATGTGGGCACCTTCGGCCTGTTCGCCGAGCGCCGCGCGGCGATGGCGGAAGGATTCGACGATGTGCTGTTCGTGACCGCCGATGGCGAAATGAGTGAAGGCAGCACCTGGAACCTGGCCGTGCACGATGGTGAACGGCTGCTCTGGCCGCAGGCGCCTGCCCTGCGCGGCACCGCCGAGGCGCTGCTGAAGCAGTATTGGCCGGGGGCACAGGCTACGCAGCCGTTGCGGCTGGCGGATATGGCTGGCGTGAAGGCCGCTTTTGCCTGCAACGCCAGCGGCCTGTGGGCGCTGGAGGCCATCGACGGGCATGTCCTGCCCGGCTCGCAGGCACTGGCTGAACAGGGCAGGGCGGTGCTTGCGGCGGTGGCTTGGGACGGTTTGGGGTGAAAAGCCCGCCGGGCATGGCCCGGCACTACCGTGAAGGCTGGTCACCATGGGGTTGGCCCGGCCGCCATCTGCCGCTATAATCGCCCGCTTACCTCGCCATCCTGGCGACTGGGCAATAGGAAAAACACCATGGTCAAGATTCGACTGACCCGCGGCGGCGCCAAGAAGCGTCCGTTCTACCACATCATCGTCACCGACGTGCGCAGCGCGCGCGACGGCCGCAACATCGAGCGCGTTGGCTTCTACAACCCGGTCGCCCAGGGCGCCGAGAAGCGCATCGAGCTGGACCTGGCCCGCGTTGACCATTGGGTCAAGAACGGCGCCCAGCCGACCGACAAGGTCCGCAACCTGATCAAGGAAGCGACCAAGTCCCAGGCCGCTGCGGCCTGATCCTGACGGGCCACGCTTCGGCGTGGCCCTCTTGGTTGAAGCAGATGAAAGATATCGAGCGCCGCATCCTGCTGGGCAGGGTTGTCGGCGCTTTTGGTGTGCGCGGCGAGATCAAGCTCGAGTCCTGGACCGAGCCACGTTCCGCCATTTTCCGTTACCAGCCGTGGATCGTGCGCAGCCCGTCCGGCGTGGAAACCACGATTCAAGGTGTACGCGGCCGCGACAGCGGCAAGCACCTGGTCGCCCGTTTCCCCGGCGTCGAGGACCGCGATACCGTCGAAGCGATGCACGGCACCGAGATCTACGTGGCCCGCAGTGCATTGCCGCCGCCGAAGCCCGATGAGTATTACTGGGTGGACCTGGAAGGCCTGGATGTGAAGACCACCGAGGGCGTTGCCCTGGGCCAGGTCTCGCACCTGTTCAGCACCGGCGCAAACGATGTGGTGGTGGTCCGGGGTGACCGCGAGCGGATGATTCCGTTCGTGCAGCCGGACTTCGTCAAATCGGTCGACTTCGAGGCCAACCTGGTCGTGGTCGACTGGGATCCCGAGTTCTGAGTGTGAGCATGCGTTTCGACGTCATCACCCTGTTCCCCGAGTTCCTCGCCCAGTCCGCTGGATTGGGCGTGGTCGGGCGCGCGCTGGAGAAGGGGTTGTTCAGCCTGCATGGCTGGAATCCCCGTGATTACGCTGAAGGCAACTACCGCCGGGTGGACGACCGTCCGTTCGGTGGTGGCCCGGGCATGGTGATGCTGATCGAGCCGTTGCAGGCCTGCCTGCAGGCAATCCGCGATGCTGATCCGACCCCAGCGCGGGTGATCTACCTCAGCCCGCAGGGTGCTCCGTTGACCCAGGCCAAGGTGCGGGAACTGGCGGCGCTGCCGCGCATGGTCCTGCTCTGCGGCCGCTATGAAGGCATCGACGAGCGTTTCCTGGAGGCCAATGTCGACGAGGAGATTTCCCTCGGCGACTACGTGCTGTCCGGCGGCGAACTGGGTGCGGCGGTGATCATCGACGCCGTGGCCCGCCTGCAGGACGGCGCCCTGAATGACGCTGAATCGGCGGCGCAGGACAGCTTCGAGGGTGACCTCGGCCTGCTCGACTGCCCGCATTACAGCCAGCCGGCCCAGCATCCGCTGGGTGACGTGCCGGATGTGCTGCGCTCGGGCAACCACGCGGCCATCGCGGCCTGGCGCCGCCAGCAGTCGCTGGTCCGTACCGCGCAGCGGCGCCCGGACCTGCTGGATGAACAGGCGTTGGGCAAGGCCGACCGCAAGCTGCTGGAGCAGGGCCGTCAGGCCCAGAAACACAAGGCCAGCCCCTAGCGCAGGGCTGGCTTTATCGGCTATCATGGCCAATTCCCGCCGGCCCCGGTCGGCGCGCGCAGTACCCAAAACAAACGTGCAGCACAGTCCGGTGACTGCATGAGCCTACGTTGTCGATACGACACGCCCACCCGAACAAGAATCGGTGTAACCCATGAGCAAGCTGAACAAGTCCATCGTCGCGGAATTCGAATCCGCCCAGATCACCCGTGAACTGCCGAAGTTCAGCCAGGGCGACACCGTTGTCGTCAACGTGAAGGTGAAGGAAGGCAGCCGCGAACGCGTGCAGGCCTACGAAGGCGTTGTCATCGCCACCAAGAACGCCGGCCTGAACTCCTCGTTCACCGTCCGCAAGATCTCGCACGGCTACGGCGTCGAGCGCGTTTTCCAGACCCACAGCGCCATCATCGACTCGGTCGAAGTGAAGCGTCGTGGTAAGGTCCGCGCCGGCAAGCTGTACTACCTGCGTGGCCTGGAAGGCAAGGCTGCCCGCATCAAGGAAGACCTGGCTGCCGCCGCTGCCGCCAAGGCTGCCCGTCTGGCC
This sequence comes from Stenotrophomonas sp. 115C5, assembly GCF_056861055.1. Lineage (NCBI taxonomy): Bacteria > Pseudomonadati > Pseudomonadota > Gammaproteobacteria > Lysobacterales > Lysobacteraceae > Stenotrophomonas > Stenotrophomonas sp. 115C5. The sequence continues at coordinate 386,729 of NZ_JBSPUQ010000001.1, read as the reverse complement.
GAAAAGGCCTGATAAACAACTTCGGTTGTTGCCGCGACGGCCACCTTCGGGTGGCCGTTTGCGTTTCCGGCATCGCATCGGCCACGATCAGCTGATGAACGACATCAACCCGCGCTATCCCGCCGTGATCCAGTCGGCGTTGCGCTTCCTCGACGGCAAGGGGATGGCGCGCGTGCAGTCGGCACCGCTGCTGCATCGCCTGCTGTGGCGCATGGGCATTGCCTTGCCGCCGCCGATCCTGGCCGGATTCGCCACCAATGCGCTGGTGCAGGGCCTGCTGTTCGGTCTGTTCTGGACCGCGCTGATGTGGCTGATGCTGTGGCAGGGCAGCGAGCGCCCGCTGGCGCTGTTGCTGGTGGCCGGGCTGTTGGCTGGTGCGCTGTTCGGCGTGGTGATGGCGGCCTTGATGCGCTCGCTGCGCCGCCACCGCAAGCTGCCGGACTGGCGGCAGTTCCGTGCGCGGCAGGCGGACTGAACCGATGACGCACCGCGCCGTGACCGCACGGTACAGGCCGCGCTAGGCTGCGGTGTCATCCCGATGGACGTGCCGTGCGATGCCCGCCAAGCGAACCGCACCCTCCGCCACACCCACGCTGCTGTCCGGCGGCAACCCGCAGATCGCCAAGGGCGAGGGCAATGCCCCGGTGCAGGCGTACATTGCCGCCATGCCTGGCTGGAAACGTCCGATCGGCGAACAGCTGGATGCGCTGATCGAACAGGCCGTACCCGGCGTGCACAAGGCGGTGAAATGGAACTCGCCGATGTATGCGGTGGCCGCGGGCGAAGGCTGGTTTCTCAGCTTCCATTGCTTCACCCGCTACATCAAGGTGGCGTTCTTCCGTGGCGCTGCACTGAAGCCGATGCCACCTGAGCCGTCCAGGAGTGCCGATACGCGCTACCTGCACATCCCGCAGGATGGCGCGCTGGATGAAGCACAGTTCCTTGACTGGGTGCGCCAGGCCGCCGCGTTGCCCGGCGAACACATGTAAGCCCACCGTTCTGATCTGCTTGCCGACGAGAACCGCTGATGGCCACGCACGCGCCGAACCCTGACGATGCCGGAACCCCGGCAGCTGAACTGATCGATGCACGCATCGCCGAGCTGGGCGACTGGCGTGGCGAAGTGCTGGCACGCGTGCGTGCGTTGATCCATGAAGCGCTGCCGGACGTGCAGGAAACCTGGAAGTGGCGCGGTACACCGGTGTGGGAGCACAACGGCATCCTGTGCACCGGCGAGACCTACAAGCAGGCGGTGAAACTGACCTTCGCCAACGGTGCGGCGCTGGCCGATCCGAAAGGCCTGTTCAACGCCAGCCTGGAGGGCAACACGCGGCGCGCGATCGACATCCATGAAGGTGCGATGCCGGATGCCGCTGCGTTCAAGGCGCTGATGCGCGCGGCGGCGACCTACAACGCGGCGAAGAAGAAACGCTGACCGCCTTCTGTAGCGCCGAGTCCATGCTCGGCTTGGAGGGCTGCGCCTGTGCGGACCAACGGTCCGCACCCACCTCAGCGCGGCGGAGTGGCATCCAGCGCGGCATCCGGGTCGGCCACCGGCGACGGTGGGCAGGCCGGAATTTCCGACGGCGTGGCCAGTTCTTCGGCGTGCGAAGGCTTGCCCATCATCTTCGCCTTGCGCCAGCCACCCCAGCGGTAATACGCCAGCGACAGCAGCATCGACACCAGCGAACTGACCGGGAAGCTCCACCAGATCGCATCGGCGCCCCAGTACGGCTGCAGCAGCTCGGCGAACGGCACGCGCACGCCCCACAGCGAACCGGCCAGGATCAGCAGCGGCGGAATCACCGCGCCGGTGGAGCGCACCACGCCGGAGATCACGAAGCTGACGCCGAAGAACAGGAACGAGCCGATCACCACGTGGTTGAGGTGGCGGGCGATGTCCAGCGCCTGGCTGGCGGGTGGCAGGAACAGGGCCAGCAGCTGGCGGTCGAACAGCACCAGCGGCAGGATCAGCGCGCCGGTCAGCAGGAAATTGAACAGCACGCCCTGGCGCGCGGTGCCGCGCACGCGGTCCCAGCGCTGCGCACCGACGTTCTGCGCGGCCATCGACGAGCACGCGGCGCCGATCGCCATCGCCGGCATCTGCAGGTAGTTCCACAGCTGCAGCGCGGCGCCGTAGCCCGCGCCGGTGTCGGTACCGTACTGGTTGACCATGGTCATCAGCAGGATCACCGACAGCGAGATCAGCACCATCTGCAGGCCCATCGGTACGCCCTTGACCACCAGCGCCTTGAGGATGGTCAGGTCGAGCTTGAACAGGCGCATGTCGGCACGGCCCAGCCACAGCGTGTGGCGCTTGTGCCGCATGTACAGCAGCAGGCCTACCAGCGACAGCGTCTGCGCGACCAGCGTGGCCCAGGCCGAGCCGGCAATGCCCAGCGCCGGGAACGGGCCCATGCCGAAGATCAGTACCGGGTTCAGCACGATGTCCAGCGCCACCGAGACCATCAGGAAGCGGAACGGCGTGCGCGAATCGCCCGCACCGCGCAGCGCGGCGGTGAGGAAGGCGAACGCATACAGCGTCGGCATCGCCAGGAAGATGATCTGCAGGTAGGCCTCGGCCAGCGGCAGCGAGGCGGCCGGTGTGCCCATCGCCGCCAGCAGCGGATGCGCCATGAACCAGCCGGCGATGGCGATGATCACCGACAGGCCGATGAAGAAGGTGGCGCTGGTGCCGACCACGCGCCGCGCCTGCGCGATGTCGCGCGCGCCGATCGCCTGGCCGATCAGGATGGTCGAGGCCATGCCGAAGCCGAACACCGAGCCGATGAGGAAGAACATGATGTTGTTGGCGTTCGCGGTGGCGGTCAGTGCCGCCTCGCCGAGGAAGCGCCCGACCCAGACCGCATTCACCGAACCGTTCAGCGACTGCGCGATGTTGCCTGCCAGGATCGGCAGGGAAAACAGCAGGAGATTGCGGCCGATCGGGCCGGAGGTCAGGTCAAGCGGCGCTTTGGCCATGGAGTGGTGATCGAATCCCGGGAGGCGCACACTAGCACCAAGCCGGTTTGCAGGATGTGGCAATGCATCAACGACTGCAGATGAAGCGGAGCGTGGCGCTGGCCTTGATCGGCGCCGCACTGGCCGCATGTTCGACAGGTGACCGGCTGGGCGATACCCAGGTGCGGCCAACCGACCGCCCCGAGTGCCTGGTCGGCAGCCAGCGCCAGGATCTTTCCGCCGGCGTACCCACCCTGATCGGGGGCAGCGGCTGCCGCACCGACCCCGACAACCCGCGTCCCCTGAACAAGCGAACGGAGTAGTCCCTGCCGATGACCGAGCTTTCCCCGCTGTCGCCCAGTGTCCGCCTGGACATCTGGTTGTGGGCGGCCCGTTTCTTCAAGACCCGCAGCCTGGCCAAGCAGGCCATCGAAACCGGCAAGGTCAGCGTCGCGGGGCAGCGCCCGAAATCCTCACGCGCGGTGCGTGTGGGTGAGCAGCTGCAGGTCGATCGCGGCGAGGAGCATTTCGAGATCCGGGTGCTCGGCCTGAGCGATCAGCGCGGGCCCGCACCGACGGCGCAGCAACTGTATGCCGAGAGCGAGGCCTCCAAGGCCCGTCGTGCCGAACAGCGTGCGCTGCGCATCGCCGCACGCGATGGGTTCCAACCGCCAGAGCACAAACCGGACAAGCGCGCGCGGCGGTTGATCCGTGCGTTGGGAGACATCGACGCGCTGTGACGCATCCGCCATGCATGGCGGATGCCGTGTGCGCGGGATTCCGTCGGTAGCGCCGGGCCATGCCCGGCGGGCAAGGTTCCGGTCAGCCGTTGTTGGGCAGGCCTCCGGCAGGGTCGGAACATCCTGTCATGGAAGATCGCAATGCGCCTGCGCCACAGCCTGCTGTGCCTGACCCTCGCCGCCGCCCCGGTGTACGCCGCCGACATCAGCTTCTGGGATACTCCGCAACGCGGCGGCAACAGCATGAACATGTCGCCTCCGGACAGGAGCTACTTCGAGGCGCTGCGTGCAACCGGTGCGACCTGGGTACGGCTGGTACCGGACAAGTGGAAGGGGCAGGGAGGGCGTGACTTCCTGATTGGCAACGCCGACGACTACCGTGGCTTGGTTCCGGCCGACCTGGCCACGCTGCGGCGGGTGCTGGATGATGCCGACGCGGCTGGGCTGAAAGTGGTGCTGACTCCTTTGTCGTTGCCGTTGCTACGCTGGAAGCAGCACAACGGCGACAAGGTCGATCCGCGCCTGTGGCGGTCCTTCGACAATCACGTGCCGGCCCGGCGCTTCTGGAGCGACCTCGCCACGGCATTGAAGGGCCATCCCGCACTGGCTGCCTACAACCTGATCAACGAACCGGTTCCCGAGTATGGTGCTGGCCTGGCCGAACATGCCTCGGCCGCGGCCATGCAGCAGTGGTACGCCGGTGTGGAAGACGGTCCACGTGATCTGCGCCGCTTCTATTCGGAACTGATCGCCAGCATCCGCGAGGTCGATGCGGACATGCCGTTGATGCTGGATGCCGGCTGGTACGCCGCTGCCGATGGTTTCAACTACTGGCCGGCGCCGCTGGCAGATTCGAAACTGCTGTACAGCGTGCACATGTATGAGCCGTATGCCGCAACCAGCGCGCCTAACCAGAAGCGCACCACGCCGTATCGCTACCCCGGCGTGGTGCCGTTTGGCGAGCACAGCGAACGCTGGGATGCCGCGCGGGTCCGCAGTTACCTGCAGCAGCCGATGGACTGGGCGAAGTCGCATGGCGTGGGCGCCAACCGCATGGTGGTCGGCGAATTCGGCTGCATGCGACGCTGGCCCGACTGCCAGCGCTACCTGCGGGACGTGCTGCAGGTGCTGGAGCAGGACAAGGTGCATTGGGCGTTCTACGCCTTCCGCGAGGATGGCTGGGATGGCATGGACTACGAGCTGGGCGACGGGCCGCTGCCGTGGTCGTACTGGCAGGCACAGGAGCAGGGAAAGTCCGTGGCGCCGCCGCGTTCGATGAAGGCGCCGGTGTTTGCGCCGATCCTGGAGCGGTTGAAGGCGGGCAACCGGTAAGACGCCGGGCACGGCCCGGCGCTTCCCATGGAGATGCCGATCACGCCGGGCCACGCCCGGCGGCGGCATCGCTCAGCGCTTGCCACCCAGCAGGCTGCCGCCGATCTTGAGCAGATCGCCCACGCCGAGCTGGCCGTCACCGTCCTGGTCCAGCAGGCTGCCGAGCAGGCCACCGGCAAGACCGCCCTGTTGCTGCACCTGCAGCTTTTCCTGGCCAAGGGCCTGGCTGAGCGAGCCGGCATCGGCCTGGCCGCCACCGAGGCGCTGGGCAAGGAAGGCCATCACGATCGGCGCGAGGATCTGCAGCAGCTGGCTGGTGCGGCCGCTGTCGAGCTGGGTGGCCTGGGCCAGGCCGGTTTCCACCTTCTGCTGGCTGCCGCCGAAGATATGGCCGAGGATGCCGGCGCCATCACTGGCAGCACCACCGCCACCGCCGCCCAGCACCGAGCCGAGCACGCTGCCCAGGTCCAGCCCACTATGATTGTTCTGCAAGGCGCCGAGCAGCGCCTGCGCGCCCTGCGGCTGCGAGGCGTTGTTGCCCAGCGCGCCCATCAGCACCGGCAGTGCGGCACTGATCGCACCGGACGCCTGGGTATCGCTGATGCCGAGCTGCTGCGACACCTGCTGCAGCGGCGCGCCCTGCAGTTTGGCGAGAAGTTCATCGGTCAGGCTCATCAGGGGGCTCCTTGATTGGGGTTGGGCGTGCAGACGATACGACGCGGACCGTTAAAACGGCGACGCCGCCCCACAGGGAGGCGGCGTGCCGTACGCGCGGAGGGGCGATCAGAGCTCGATGTCTTCCGCGCCCGGGGTGGCGGCCGGGAAGTCGGTTTCCGGCTGCGCCGGCTTGAACGGATCCGACGGCTGGCTGGCCAGCGCCTTCAGCGCCGCGGCGACACCGGCGCCGTAGGCCGGGTCGGCCTTGCTGCAGTTGTCGATGTGGCGCTGCTTGATGAAGTCCGGCGCGTCGCCCAGGGCGCGGGCGGTGTTGGCGAACAGGCGGTCCTTCTGGGCCTGGTTGTAGCTGCGGAACAGCGCGCCGGGCTGGCTGAAGTAGTCCGCGTCGTCCTCGCGGAAGTTCCAGAAGTCGGCATCACCGCGGATCTTCATCGGCGGCTCGCGGTACTCCGGCTGCTCCTGCCACTGGCCGTAGCTGTTCGGCTCGTAGTGCGGCAGGCCACCGTAGTTGCCGTCCACGCGCATCGCACCGTCGCGGTGGTTGCTGTGCACCGGGCAGCGTGCGGCGTTCACCGGAATCTGGTGGTGGTTCACGCCCAGGCGGTAGCGCTGCGCATCGGAGTAGGCGAACAGGCGCGCCTGCAGCATCTTGTCCGGCGACGGGCCGATGCCCGGCACCAGGTTGCTCGGTGCGAATGCCGACTGCTCCACGTCCTGGTACCAGTTGACCGGGTTGCGGTTCAGTTCGAACTGGCCCACTTCGATCAGCGGGTAGTCGCTCTTCGGCCACACCTTGGTCAGGTCGAACGGATGCACGCGGTAGGTTTCCGCATCCAGTTCCGGCATGACCTGGATGAACAGCTTCCACTTCGGGAAGTCACCCTTCTCGATCGCGGCGAACAGGTCGCGGCCGTGGCTTTCGCGGTCATGGCCGACCAGGATCTGCGCCTGCGCGTCGGTCAGCGATTCGATGCCCTGCTGGCTGACGAAGTGGAACTTCACCCAGAAGCGCTCGCTGTCGGCGTTGGTGAAGCTGTAGGTGTGCGAGCCGAAACCGTGCATGTGGCGGAAGCTGCGCGGAATGCCGCGGTCGCTCATCACCACGGTCACCTGCAGCAGGGCTTCGGGCAGCAGCGTCCAGAAATCCCAGTTGTTGCGCGCGCTGCGCAGGTTGGTGTGCGGGTCGCGCTTGACCGCCTTGTTGAGGTCGGCGAACTTGCGCGGGTCGCGCAGGAAGAACACCGGCGTGTTGTTGCCGACCAGGTCCCAGTTGCCTTCTTCGGTGTAGAACTTCAGCGCGAAGCCGCGGATGTCACGCTCGGCGTCGGCGGCGCCACGTTCGCCGGCCACCGTGGTGAAGCGGGCGAACATCTCGGTCTGCTTGCCGACCTTCTCGAACAGCTTGGCGCGGGTGTACTTGCTGATGTCGTGGGTGACGGTGAAGGTACCGAACGCGCCCGAGCCCTTGGCGTGCATGCGGCGCTCGGGAATGATCTCGCGGTTGAGGTTGGCCAGCTTCTCCAGCAGCCAGACGTCTTCCATCAGCAGCGGGCCACGCGGGCCGGCGGTCTTGCTGTTCTGGTTGTCCACCACCGGCGCGCCGAAGGCCGTGGTCATCGGCGTGACCGGATCATCGCCATGCTTCTGCTTGGGCGTGGTGCTCAGCTCGCGCTGCTGCTGGGCGCCTTCCTCAGGCGACGGGGCGCTGTGATACGGGCACTTGGCGTTGTTGTTGTCGGACTGGCTCATCGGCTGGCTCCTGGTGGCGGTGAAGACTTGGAAACATCTTCACTCGACTGTAGCTAGGGCCAGATGAAATGAATAATCGAATGATTCGTTCAGGTTGATAGATTCTGTCAATTGAAATGCAGAATCAGATTTGCGGGGCCTTTCGATAGCCCGGGGAAACTCCCCGGGCCCAGGGCCTATCGCGGCGCTGTGGTTACAGCAGCGCCTTCAACCGGTACAGGGCTTCCAGCGCCTGCTTCGGGGTCAGTTCGTCCGGGTCGATCGTCGCCAGCGCTTCCTGTGCCTTGCTGGTCGGCGCGGCGAACAGGCCAAACTGCTGCGGGGCATCCAGTGCCTGCGGCGCCAACTCGGCGGCATGGCTTTCACCGCCGCGCTGCTCCAGCTCGGCCAGGCGACGGCGCGCCTGCGCCACGGTCGCGCGCGGCAGGCCGGCCAGCGCGGCCACCTGCAGGCCGAAGCTGCGGTTGGCCGGGCCGTCCTTCACCGCGTGCATGAACACCAGTGCCTCACCGTGCTCGACCGCGTCCAGGTGCACGTTGGCAATGCCGCTGCGGCCGCCTTCGTGCTGCTCATCGGCCAGCGCGGTCAGCTCGAAGTAGTGGGTGGCGAACAGCGTGTAGCAGCGGTTCTGGTAGGCCAGGTGGCGGGCCACCGCGTCGGCCAGTGCCAGGCCATCGTAGGTGGACGTGCCACGGCCGATCTCGTCCATCAGCACCAGCGAATGGGCGGTGGCGTGATGCAGGATGTAGCTGGTCTCGGCCATCTCGACCATGAAGGTGGACTGCCCGCGGGCCAGGTCGTCACCGGCGCCGATGCGGGTCAGGATGCGGTCGATTGGCCCGATCAGCGCACGGCTGGCCGGCACGAAGCTGCCGATGTGGGCCAGCAGCACGATCAGCGCGTTCTGCCGCATGTAGGTCGATTTACCGCCCATGTTCGGGCCGGTGATGACCAGCATCCGACGGTCCGGATGCAGGTCCAGGTCGTTCGGTTCGAACGGCTGCTCACGTACCGCCTCGACCACCGGGTGGCGGCCGCGTTCGATCTTCAGGCACGGCTCGGCCTGCAGCTCCGGACGCGCCCAGTCCAGCGCCTGCGCGCGTTCGGCGAAGGCGGCCAGCACGTCCAGCTCGCTGAGCGCGGCAGCACACTGCTTCAGCGGCTCCAGCTGCCCGCCAAGGGTATCCAGCAGCTGTTCGTACAGGTACTTCTCGCGCGACAGCGAACGGTCGCGCGCGGACAGCACCTTGTCCTCGAACGCCTTCAGTTCTTCGGTGATGTAGCGCTCGGCATTGGTCAGCGTCTGGCGGCGGGTGTAGTGCACCGGCGCGCGGTCGGACTGGCCCTTGCTGATTTCGATGTAGTAGCCATGCACGCGGTTGTAGCCGACCTTCAGGGTGGCAATGCCGCTGCTTTCGCGCTCGCGCTGTTCCAGGTCGACCAGGAACTGGTCGGCGTGGGTGGACAGGCGGCGCAGTTCGTCCAGCTCTTCATCGAAGCCATCGGCCAGCACGCCGCCGTCGCTCAACTTCAGCGGCGGCATCTCGGCGATGGCGCTGGCCAGCAGCTGCGCGCACTCGTCGTGTTCGCCCAGCGCCGCATGCAGGGCCTGCAGGCGTGGTGAGTCCAGCGGGGCCAGCACGTCGCGCACCGCCGGCAGCAGGCCCAGGCCGTCGCGCAGGGTGGAAAAATCGCGCGGGCGCGCCGAGCGCAGCGCCACGCGGGTGAGGATGCGTTCCAGGTCGCCAAGGCGGCGGAACTGCTCGCGGATGTCGGCGTCGCTGCCGCGATCGATCAGGGTTTCCACCGCATGGTGGCGCTGTACCAGCACCTCGCGCAGGCGCAGCGGACGATGCAGCCAGCGCCGCAGCAGGCGACCGCCCATTGGCGTCACCGTGCTGTCGAGCACACCCAGCAGCGTATTGCGGGTGTCGCCATCAACACGCGTATCCAGTTCCAGATGGCGGCGTGTAGCGGCGTTCATCGCGATCGCCTCGCCGGCGGTTTCCATCGCGATCGAGGTCAGGTGCGGCAGGCGCTGCTTCTGGGTTTCCTCGACATAGCCAAGCAGGGCACCGGCCGCAGCGGTGGCGCGCGGCTTGTCATCGATGCCGAAACCGCTCAGATCATGCAGTTTGAAGAAGTTCAGCAGCTGGCGGCGGCCACTGTCGGCATCGAACAGCCACGGCGCGCGGCGACGCACGCCGGTACGCTGGCGCAGGAACTCCGGCCAGTTTTCTTCGTCGGGTACCAGCAGCTCGGCCGGCTCCAGCCGTGCCAGTTCGGCTTCCAGGGCGTCGTCGGTTTCCACTTCGTTGACCAGGAAGCGGCCGCCAGCCAGGTCGGCCCAGGCCAGGCCGTAGCCCTGCTTGCTGCGCGACAGGGCCATCAGCAGGGTGTCGCGGCGTTCATCCAGCAGCGCCTCGTCGGTGACGGTGCCGGGGGTGACGATGCGCACTACCTTGCGTTCGACCAGGCCCTTGGCCAGCGCCGGGTCGCCGATCTGTTCGCAGATCGCCACCGACTCGCCCAGTGCCACCAGCCGCGCCAGGTAGCCTTCATAGGCATGTACCGGCACGCCGGCCATCGGGATCGGTGCGCCCCCGGAGCTGCCGCGCTGGGTCAGGGTGATGTCGAGCAGGCGCGCCGCCTTGCGGGCGTCGTCATAGAACAGTTCGTAGAAGTCGCCCATGCGGAAGAACAGCAGCAGGTCCGGGTAATCGGACTTGGCCGCGAAGAACTGCTTCATCAGCGGGGTGTGTTCCTTGGACGCCTTGGCGTTGCTGGTGTTGTCTTTTGTATCAGTCACTTGGGGCGTTTCGCGTCTTGGCAGGGCGTCGGGGCGTGGCCACGCGCAGGCATGGCCGGAGAGATCGTTAGTGTAGCGACCTGGGGCGGTCGATGATCCCCGGCACCCGCGCCAGGCCCGAGGCTGTCCGTGCGCCAACGCCTGCGCCCCGGCGCGGGCACTTTGGTTGATTTCCCCAGGGGCCCACGGTAGTGTCAGCCCCGGCGATTTCCGCCAAGCGGCCTCCATGGAAACCGGGGCGACTCATCCCGGGCGGGCGTTGATGGAAAGAACAAGCATGACTGCAGCCTGCATGGCCGCCGAACCTCGTTACACCTGGCGTACCGTCCTGCTGAGCATCCTGGTCGCCATCGTTCCGCTTGCCGGCTCCGCACCCTACACCTTGCTGAAGGCGGTGCTACTGCTGGCCCTGCTGGTCACCGGCGTGGTTCTGATCCGCCGCCAGCCCGATGTCCGCCTGCGCTACCGCATCGCCCGGTTCATCGTGATCGTCTGCTTCCTGCGCCTGGCCTATGCCTTCTACAGCATCCTCTGGCACGGGCTGCGCTGGAACGAACTGGACCTGCCGGCACAGACACTGCTCTATCTGGGCACCGCTGCCGTGTTCGCCACTGCGCTGGACTGGCGCCTGATCTGGAAGACCTTCGCCCTGTCCACCCTGGTCTTCGGCGGGTCGTGCATCGTGCAGCACCACGTGATGGGCCTTGAACGCGCGCATGGTTTCAGTGGCGGCGAATGGACGGCCATCGAGTTCACCATGGTGACGCTGTGCATGGCGCTGTTCTCGGTCATCCGGTTGATCCAGCCCAATGTCCATCCGGCCGAACGCTGGCTGCACGGCGTGGCCATCGCCGTCGGCGTCTATGGTTCGATCCTGGCGCAGAGCCGCGGGCCGATCCTGGCGTTCATTCCCGCCATGCTGATGGTGATTGCGGTGCACGTCCGGCGCACCCGGCGCTGGCGGGGGGCACTGGCCTTTGTCGGTGCCCTGGTCATTGGCGTGGTCGGCGCCACCTCGGTGCTGAACCATGAGGTGATCCAGCGCTTCGGTGAAGTCAGTGGCGAGATCTCCGGTTTCAACCAGGAAAACGAGGTCGGCTCGGTCCGCGAGCGCATCGCCATGTGGGGCGTGGCGGTCGACGCCTTCGCCGAGCATCCCGTGGCGGGGGTGGGCCTGAACCAGTTCGGTACCTATGCACGTGAGGGCATCGCCCGCGGCGAGGTGTCCGAGTCGATCTTCCGCTACAACCACCCGCACAACGAGTACCTGGAAGCGGCGGTGACCGGTGGCGTGCCGTTGCTGCTGATCATGCTGCTGGTCTTCATCCTGCCCGGCATCCATTTCGTGCGACGTCTCGGCCACGCCGACGACATCACCGCGATGATCGCCACCGCCGGACTTGCCGTGGTCATCGTCTATGCGCTTTCGGCGTTCACGGACAACGTGTTCTACCGGGCGATGCCGCATTCGTTCTATTTCTACCTGGTGCTGGGTTTCATGCTGGCGACCGCCTTGCCGGCGCGTGACCTGCGCCGGCAAGGGAGTCCCTCCTGATGGCGCATATCCATCTGCTGGCTGCCGACAACCAGCGTGGCCTGTCCCATGACATCCAGGTGATCGAGCGCTCGTTGCAGCAGCTCGGGCACACGGTGACGGTCAGCCGCCTGGACGCGGTGCGCAATGGTGGTGCCTGGAAACTCCGCGGCATGCGCCTGCGCAGGCTGCTGGCCTCGTGGCTGAGCCTGGGGCGCACGCCGGCCCGGTTCGACATCAACATCTCGCTGGAACATGTCCGGCCGGCAAGCTTCGGACTGGCCAACGTCAATCTGTTGATCCCGAATCCGGAATGGGTGTCCGCACGCAGCCTGCGGATCTTGCCGCGGTTCGATGCGTTGCTGACCAAGACCGAAGAAGCCACGCGCATCTTCAACGCCCTGGGCATGCGCGCACTGGAGGTCGGTTTCTGCAGCCGTGACCGCTACGACCCGGCGGTGCCGCGCAGGCCGCGCAGCTTCCTGCATGCGGCCGGTACCAGCCGCATGAAGGGGACGGCTGCACTCGTCAATGTCTGGAAACGGCACCCCGAATGGCCTTTGCTGACCATCCTGCGCGGCGGCCCTTCGGACGAAGATGAGGGCGGTGCCGCGAACCTGAGGATCGTCCGCGAGCGGCTGCCCGACCAGGAGGTGCAGCGCCTGCAGAACGAACATGCGTTCCACCTGTGCCTGTCGCAGACCGAAGGCTGGGGCCATTACCTGGTGGAAGCGATGAGCTGCGGGGCGGTGGTGATCACCTGCGACGGCGCGCCGATGAATCAGATGATCGACGACAGCCGCGGCATCCTGGTTGCCGCGCACGAGGGCGAGCCCTGCCATCTGTCCAGGACCTGGCATGTGGATGAGAAGGCGCTGGAACAGGCCGTCGAGCGCGCGCTGGCGATGGATGAGTCCGAGTGGACCCGGCTGGGCGCCAATGCACGCGCATGGCACCTGGCCAGCGAGGTGGCGTTCCCGCGCCGTCTGGGCGAGGCCCTGGCCAAGCTCTGAGCAGATGTGGGGCTGGTCGCTGCAGCCCGCTCAGCCAGGCACCAGGGTGATCTGCGGATGGCGGCCGAAGATCTCCATGACGATCTCGAAGTAGGTCTGTCCCTGGCCAAGCGCCAGTGCCGTCAACTGAGCGTGGATGGCCGGACCGTTGAACCTGCCGCCCTGAGCGAGTTTCGACTGCAGCCAGGTGCGCGTGGTCTCGCGGCCCAGTGCATCGCGGCTGTGGGCGATGTCATGCCACACCACCGTGGCGGTGGCATGGCCTGCGAGAGCGCCGTAGCCGCCGTGAAGCAGGTCATCAAGCGCGTCCAGGCTTGCGCCCAGTTGCCAGTCTTCGTCGGCCATGAACACGCGATTGATTTCCACGTAGAGGCTGGCGATGTCGTTGATGGACGCGCCTTCGATGTGCAGGATCCGTGTCATCTGCAGACTGTAGCCCTCCCGGGCGGCAGTTGTGTACGGTGCAGATAATCCAGGACCGCTTTGGATGGGGCTGGCGTGATTATGGTGTTAAACCTGCGTGATTTTCATTGGGCGCTGGCGTGTCAGCGGTATTCGATAATGATATAGCGCCATTATCTGCCGCCTTGTTTTCTGACTGCCTGCACAGTTCCATATATTTGGATCGGTCCATATATAAAGTCCCGTAAAGTTTCCCTTCGCTGCGCCGCCATCGAACGTACGGCCACGATCAAGGGAATTGAGATGCTTGCCTTACGTAATCTCCGTGTGGGATCCCGGCTTGGCGCCGGCTTCGGTCTGCTGCTGCTGTTCATCATGGCCATCGTTGGCCTGGTGTTGTATGGAAATCAGCTGAAATCCGCCCAGTTCGAGAAAGTGGTGGACGTCAACATGGTGAAGATGCGGTTGTTGAATGACATGCTTGATACCAACAACGCGGTGCTGATGCATCGCCGCCTGATGGTGATCAAGCGGGGGGATGAGTTCGACAAGGATTACCAGCGTGCCCAGGAGTTGTCGCGGACCTATGACGGTATCTGGGCCAGGTACATCAAGATTCCGCGTGACGCTACCGGCGATACCCTGGTCGCGCGCATCGAGGCGGCCCGCAAGGCTACCGATGCATCAACCCAGCAACTGCATGAGCGCATGAAGGCGGGGGATTTTGATGGAGCAGCGAAGGAGCTGCTGGCCGAGCACGGTCTGGCAACGGCCTGGAATGAATCCATCTCGGCCCTGCTGCGCCACCAGGAAACACTGACCGAACGCAGCCGCGAAGAGTACCGCGCAACCGAATCGTGGACCGGCACGCTGTCGATCGCGTTCGGGGCACTGAGCCTGCTGCTGGGCACGTTGGCGGCCTGGGCGATCACCCGCAGCCTGACCCGTCCGCTGGAAGGCGCGGTGAAGCTGGCCGACGGCATTGCCAGTGGCCGCCTGGACAGCAGCATCGACGCCACCGGCAACGACGAGGTGACCCAGCTGCTGAAGTCGATGCAGCGCATGCAGGCACAGCTGCAGTCGGTGATGGCGGCGCAGGGCGAGCTGGCACGCCAGCACGATGCCGGCAGCCTCAGCTACCGCATGGACGAGAGCGCATTCCCCGGCGACTACGGGCGCATGGTGCATGAGACCAATGCGCTGGTTGGATCGCACGTGCAGGTACAGAACCGGCTGATCGAGGTGATGAAGCACTACGCACGCGGCGATCTGTCGGTGGACATGGACCCGCTGCCCGGCGAGAAGGCGGCGATCACCCAGGCGATGGACGAAACCAAGTCCAGCCTGTCGGCGATCAACAGCGAGATCCGCCGGCTGGCGACGGCGGCCGCGGCAGGCGACTTCAGCCTGCGCGGTGATGAAGATCGCTTCGCCTACGATTTCCGCGACATGGTGGCAGGGCTCAATCGCCTGATGCAGACCACCGACGAGAACCTGGTGCAGGTCTCGACCCTGCTGCAGGCCGTCTCGCGCGGCGACCTGACCGTGCGCATGCAGGGGGATTTCCACGGCGTGTTCGCGCGCATGCGTGATGACTGCAATGCCACCGTCGATCAGCTCAAGCAGATCGTGGGCCGTATCCAGGCCAGTGCTTCCAGCATCAACCTGGCAGCGGGCGAGATCGCCTCGGGCAACACCGACCTGTCGCGGCGTACCGAACAGCAGGCGGCGAACCTGGAAGAAACGGCAGCGTCGATGGAGGAACTGACCTCTACCGTGAAGCAGAACGCCGAGCACGCACGCCAGGCCAACCAGCTGGCCATCGGCGCGCATGGTGTTGCCTCGCAGGGCGGCGAGGTGGTCGGCCAGGTGGTCACCACGATGTCGGCCATCGAAGCCGCGTCGAGGAAGATCGCCGAGATCATTTCAGTCATCGATGGCATCGCCTTCCAGACCAATATCCTCGCGTTGAACGCGGCGGTCGAAGCTGCGCGTGCTGGCGAGCAGGGCAGAGGCTTTGCAGTGGTGGCCAGCGAAGTGCGTACGCTGGCGCAGCGCTCAGCGGGCGCGGCCAAGGAGATCAAGGGACTGATCGAGGATTCGGTCGGCAAGGTCGCCGACGGCTCGGCGCTGGTCCGCCAGGCCGGCACCACGATGGGCGAGATCGTGGCCTCGGTGCAGCGCGTGACCGACATCATGGCCGATATCTCTGCTGCCTCCCAGGAGCAGAGCTCGGGCATCGAGCAGGTCAACCAGGCGGTGGTGCAGATGGATGAGACCACCCAGCAGAATGCCGCGCTGGTCGAAGAAGCCAGTGCCGCAGCGCGCTCGATGGAGGAGCAGGCGAACCTGCTGGCCGAAGCCGTGTCGGTGTTCCGCACGGGGGCGGTGACCGCCGCCGCCGCAGTGCGCCCGGCGCTGGCAGCCGTGGCGGCATCGGTTGCGCCGGTACGCCGGCCCGCGGTGCTGTCGCCGCGGATCGAGCCGACGCTGGCCGCAAATGCGGGTGGTTGGGAAGAGTTCTAGCAGAGGGCAATGCCGGCAGGGAGACGGCGCCCATCGCGACGGCTGGTCGCGATGGGCGCGGATTTTCTTCCTGAACGTGCGATGGCCGATGAGGTGGCGGACACGCGCATTTCACTTCCGGTTGCCAACCGCGGGAGGACACTGGTGCCATACCGGAACTCAGGAGATGGCCATGAAGACCTCGACCCGATTGCTTGTGCTGGGCACCCTGCTGGCGGCTTCGTCGGTGGCCGGCGCGCAGACCTATGGGCCGCGCGATGAGGGACGCAAGTTCAACGACGGCAGCCGTGTGGTCTGCAAGAACGTGGAAGTGCAGCGCAACTCGCGCGATCCCAACCGCATCACGGGTACCGCTACCGGCGCAGTGATCGGTGGCCTGCTCGGCAACCAGGTCGGCGGCGGTAACGGCAAGAAGCTTGCAACCGTGGCCGGCGCCGTGGCCGGTGGTGCGGCCGGCCGCCAGATTCAGGGCAACAGCCAGCAGAAGAACGGCGACCGCGTGGTTGAACGCCGCTGCGAGCGCGTCTACCGCTGATCGGTCGCAGCCGGACCCCGTTTCCCCTTCCACACCGCAGTACTCGAACGCCGGCCCCGCGCCGGCGTTCGTCGTTAGGGAAAAAAGGGGACGGAGGGGATTAAGTCGCAATTCCCCAGTCTTGCCGTTTACGACTTAATCCCCTCCGTCCCCTTTTTTGCGAGGAGGCGCCAGGTGGCGAGGCTGCCGTAAAGCAGCAGCAGGACGGTGAGGGTGATCAGTTCGTGGCCGACTTCAGCCAGGCTGGCGTCCATCTGGTTCAGGCGCACCATCAGGTTGATGCCCGAGGTGGTGGGCAGCAGTTGCGCCAGCCAGACCAGCGGTTGCGGTGTCATCACCGCCGGCCACGACAGGTTGGCCAGGAAGAACAGCGGGATCGAGGTGGCAATGATGTACTGGAACGCGCGTTCGCGGGTGCGGAAGAAGCTGCCCACGAACAGTCCAAACACCACCGTGGCGGCGATGAACAGGGTGCCGCCCAGCAGCTGGCCCAGCGGATTGCCGCCACGCGGATAGTCCTGCACCCAGGCGGTGAAACCGGCGTAGTAGAACAGCCCGAACAGGCCGATCAGCCCGAAGCCCAATGCCATGCCCGCCAGCGTTGGCAGGTCGAAGCGCAGGCGCCGGCCCAGCGCGAGTCGGCGGCCACCGAGCAGCACGCCGATGCCCATCAACAGGGTCTGGTGCACGATCAGCTCGGCCACGCCGGGCACGATGGCGCTGCCATAGCCTTCCTGGGTGTTGTACAGCGGGCGCTGCACCAGGGTGACAGGTGGTGCCTGCGGCGCGCCCATGAAAGCGGCCTGGCCGACCACCGCGTCACGCCCGAACGCGCCCAGCGCATCGGCCACGCTGCCCAGCACCCAGCTGGCGCGGCCCAGGTAGGCGCCGTTGCCGAGCAGCACCAGCTTGGCCGGGTGCCCACGCAGGATGTCACGCTCCAGGTTGGCCGGAATCAGCACGATGCCCTCGGCATGGCCGGCTTCCAGCTGCTGGCGCGCGCTGTCGATGTCCGCCGGCTGCCCGACCACGCGTGCGACTCGCAGTGCATCGAGCTTGCGCAGCAGTTCGCGGCTGGTGGCGCTGTGGTCTTCGTCCACCACCAGCACCGGCAGGTTGCCGGCCACCTGGTGGCGGTACGCGGCCGGGTAGAAGAACGAGTACAGGATCACCGCACCGACCATCACCACGATCGCATAGCGGTCGCACAGCACCGCCATCAGGGTCTGCCGCAGGCTGCGCCAGAGTGCGCTCATGCGTCGGCTCCCGCAGGCTGCGCGGCTTCAGGCGTACGCGCGAAGGCGATCAGGCGCAGGCCGCCAATGCCTCCCGCCGCCACCGCCATCAGCAGCAATGTGGCCAACGGCCACACCGAAACCGACAGCGGCGAACCGATGAACTGCTGCTGGGTCTGCAGCTTGATGTAGGCGCTGAGTGGCAGCAGCTGGTGCCAGACACGGGTGAACAACGGGCCGTCCAGCACCGGGAAGGTGGCGCTGGAGAACGCCAGTGCGGTGCCGATGCTGAGGCCGACCGCAGACAGCGCGGTGCCCATGTCGCGGGTGACGCCGACGAAGAACAACGCGTAGGCGGCCGTGGCCAGGTAGAACAGGGGCTGTGCGAGCAGCAGCAGGAGCACGCTGCCGGCCACGCCGTCGCCGCGCAGCCAGGCCAGGTAACCGATGCCGAGCGCGCCATACAGCGAGAACAGCAGGATGTACGGCGCGACCTTGCCGGCAATCGCAGCCCACGGCGTGCGGCCCAGCCAGGCGGCCAGGGTACCGTCGCGGATCTCGCGGCCGAGGCTGCCAGCTACGGCAAGCGCCAGCACCAGCGACAACACCGCCGGGAAGATCAGCGGCAGCAGGAACAATTCGTAGCTGCGCGCCGGGTTGTACAGGATGTCCGACTGCACCGCGATCGGCGCCGCGCGCAGCTTGCCCGGGCCAACCTGCAGGCCGATGCGCTCGCGCAGCAGGCGCGCGTTCCAGGCCGAGACCGCGTCGCCGATATCGCGCGCCGCAGATTGGCCAGTGGTCATGTAGGTCGCGTTGTAATAGGCGAACACCGTGCCCTGGCGTCCACGCAACGCCTGTCGGGTGACATCACGCGGCACCAGTACGATGGCGAACACATCCAGGCGGCGCAGCTGCGAACGCGCGTCTTCCATGTCCACGGGCTGGCTGGCGATGCGCACGCCCGGGCTGGCATCGAGCATGCGCAGCAGCAGGCGGCTGTCACTGCTGTGGTCGAGGTCGACCACAGCAATGGGGATATCGCGCATCACCGAGGGCGTGAACATCCACGCCATCACCGCCAGCATCAGCAGGGGCAGCAGGGTCACCAGCAGCAGGTCGGCACGGTTGCCGCGCAGCGACTGCAGCTCGCGCCGCCACGAAGCGGCGAAGCCGTTGCGGTCGGGGCTCAGTGCTGGGGCCATGCGAACAGCACGCTCATGCCGGGGCGGAAGCCCTCGATGCGGCGTACCGGGCGCACCCGCACCTCGAAGCTGCGGACGTCGTAGCCGGACGACTGGCGGGTGGTGCGCCAGGTTGCATAGTCGCCGGCCGGGTTGATGAAGTAGACCTCGAACTCACCGTCCTGGCCGAGTGCCGGCACGTTGCCCTGCAGCTTGCTGCCGACCTTCAGACCCTGCATCTGCGATTCGCGCAGGTTCATCGCCACCCACATGCGGTCGATGTCGACCAGGGTGAACACCGGGTAGCCGGCCGGCACCAGTTCGCCGGGGTCGGCCATGCGCTTGTTGATCTCGCCGGCCACCGGCGCGCGCCCTTCGACTTCGACACGCGCGGCGTTGACTTCGGCCACCGCGCCCTGTGCCTGCTGCACCTGGCCCTGCGCGGCACGCTTGTCCTGTTCGCGTGCTCCGGCCAGCGCCATGTCGTACTGCGCGCGGGCGGCATGGGCCAGTTCGCGCGAACTGGTCGCCTGGGCATGCGCTTCATCGCGCTTCTGGCGGGTCATCACCCCTTCGTTGAACAGGTTCTGCACGCGCTGGTAGGTGGCTTCGGCCAGCGTCGCACCGGCTTCGGCCCGCTTCCAGTTGGCTTCGGCGGCGCGGATGTCTTCGCTGCGCGCGCCTTCGTCAGCCTTGTCGGCCACCGCCTGTGCGGCGGCCAACGCGCCGTGCGCCTGCTGTTCCTTGGCGGCCACTTCGGGGCTGTCGAGCAGGAACAGCACCTGCCCGGGCTGCACGCGGTCGCCCTCGCGCACCTTCAGTTCGGCCACGCGCGCGGTGATCTTGGCGGCCACGTTGATCGTGTCCGCATCGGCCATGCCCTGGATCTGGTCGGCCGGGCTGCGCCAGGCCAGCCACAGGCCGAGCACCACCACGACCAGCAGCACCACTATCAGGATCGGGCCCAGACGGCGCTTGGCCGGGGGCGTCGTCGCATCGTCGTGCAGCACATCACTCATGGTCGATCACCTCGTCCGCACGCCGCCGGAACTCTTCGAAACGGTCCATCTGTCCACTGACCTCCAGCAACTGTGCCAGCGCAATATCGTATTGGTAGGCGGCCTGCGCGCGCTCGACACGGGCACCGCCCAGGCCGAGCCGCGCGTCGATTACATCAAGCGAAGTCGCCTGGCCTTCGCGGAACGCCAGTTCCTGCAGGCGCAGGTTTTCCTGTGCCTGGGCGATGCTGCTGTCGAGCAGCACGTACTGCTGGCGCGCGGTCTCCAGTTCGTTCCAGGCCTTGCGCACGCCCAGCGCGACCTGGTTTTCGGCCTCGCGCAGGCCCGCTTCGGCCTGGTCCTGCTGCGCACGCGCCGCGCTGATCTGCGCCGGCCGCGAGTTCGGCGACAGGAAGGTGTACTTCAGGCCGATGCCGAACGCCCAGTCCGGGTCGGTCAGCATTTCGTCGCGGCGGCGGAAATCGTACTGGCCGAAGGCGAAGATCTGTGGCTTCAGCTTGGCCTGCTGCACACGCACGCCCTGTTCGGCCTGCACCACCATCGCCCGCAGGCGTGCGATCTGCGGCTGGCGTGCCTGCGCGGTGCGCTCGAAGCTGGCCACCGGTTCCAGCGGCACGCGCTGCACGAACAGCGGCGACACCGGCTGTACCTCGCCGCCACTGCGCAGCAGCGTGGCCAGTGCGGCCTTCAGCGTGGCCAGGTCGTTCACCGTCTTCTGGTATTCGCGCTCGGCCTTGTCGCGGGCCACGGTGGCCTGCAGGCGCTGGGCGCGGGTGGCGAAGCCCTCGCGCTCCAGCTTTTCCGCGTCGGACAGGTGGCGGTTCAAGCCATCGCGCACATCACGGCGTACGTCCACTGCCTGCTCGGCCAGGCGCTGGCCGAAGTAGGCCTGGGCCAGCTGCACGGTCAGCGATTGGCGCTGTGCCTCGCGTTCGGCACTGGCCTGTTCGTGGGCGGCGCTGGCGGCACGTTGTGCGGCCGGAATCACGCCGCCGGTGTACAGCGGCAGCACAGCAGTCACCACCGGGCGGGTGCGCCAGTCGCGTTCGGTGAACGACAGCGGCGAGTCGATGCCGAAGGCTTCGGCCACCGGTGCCAGCGAACCCAGTGGCAGGGTGAGGGTCTTCTGGAACTGCAGGCGGCGCACTTCGCCGGTGATCTCCGGCAGGCGCAGCAGGCGGGTGGCATCCTGCAGGTCCTGCTTGTTGCGCACCGCGGCGTCGGCGGCGGCCAGTGCATCGGACACCTGTTCCAGCCGTTGCCGCGCCTGTTCCCAGTCCAGTGCGGGTGCATCGGCACTGCTCTGCGCTGCTGCGCCGAGCGGCAGGCAGGCTGCCAGTGCCAACACGACTTTCGCGCGCTGCGTCCTTGTACGTCGGCCGATCACGCCCATGCCGTCCCAGTGGTAAAGAAGTGCGCAAACGGTAGTGCGCGTGGCGTGAAGCCCGGGTCTGCGATCATCGGATTGTCCTCAACGAAGGGTGCCGCTGGCCGCAGTGCGCAGCGCCTGGGTGATGTGCTGCAGCGTGCTTGAGCGTACGGCGGCATGCTGCCAGTACAGCGGCACATCGAGCCAGCGGCGGGGTTCCATTACCACCACGCGGCCGGCGTGCACGGCGGGCGCGACCAGGATTTCCGGGGCCATGCCCCAGCCGAGTCCGCACGCGGCGGCTTCGACGAAACCGGTGGAAGAGGGCAGGTAGTGTAGCGGCGGCTGCAGGCGCGCGCGGGTCAAGCGCCGCACGAAGCGCCATTGCAGTTCATCTTTGCGGTTGAACACCAGCATCGGTGCGCGCGCCAGGGCTGCGGCCTGTATGCCGTCGCTGAAGTACTGGCGGGCGAAGCCCGGTGAGGCGATGGCGTGGTAGCGCATGGCACCCAGCGGATGCACGTTGCAGCCCTTCACCGGTTGGCTTTCGGCGGTGACCGCACCCAGCACGCTGCCGTCGCGCAGCAACTGCAGGGTGTGGTCCTGGTCGTCCATGCGCAGGTCGAACAGGTAGCCATGGCGCTGGTGCAGGTCGGCGATGGCCGGCACGAACCACGTATCGAGCGAATCATCATTGACCGCCAGCGGGATCGGCGTACGCACGGCGTCACGGCCACGTTCGGGCAGCAGCTCGGCCAATGCCTCGGCTTCCAGCGCCTGCATCGGCCGTACCCGGCGCAGCAGCGCCTCACCGGCGGCGGTGGGGCGGCACGGTGCCTGGCGTACCAGCAGCACCTGCCCGAGCCGGTCCTCCAGTGCCTTGATCCGCTGCGACAGCGCCGACGGGCTGATCGACAGGCGGCGTGCGGCGGCCTCGAAGCTGCCTTCCTCCAGCACGGCAGCGAACGCGGCCAGTTGTGGATGTACCAGATCCATGCGGGCCTCTTCAGTTTTTCTGCACAGGATAAAGAAAAACCAGATTGTCTTAACCGGTTATTGGCCGCACCCTGCGCATCCCTTCGCTGCCTGGCCTGTCCTGATGTGGATCACCGCTACCGTCGCCGGCCTGTTCGCGGGCGCCGGCCTGATCATCGCCATCGGCGCACAGAATGCCTTCGTGCTGCGCCAGGGCTTGCAGCAACGTCATGTGGGAACGGTGGTGGCCGCCTGCGCCGGCGCGGACATCGCGCTGATCCTGGCGGGCGTGGGCGGCATGGGCGCGCTGGTGCTGCAGTGGCCGTTGCTGCTGCAGGTGCTGCGCTTCGGTGGTGCAGCGTTCCTGCTCTGGTATGGCCTGCAGGCCGGGCTGCGCGCGTGGCGCGGTGGCAGTGCGCTGGCGGCGGGCGAGGTGGAGGGTGGCAATCGACGGCAGGTGCTGCTGACCTGCCTGGCGTTCACCCTGCTCAATCCGCACGTCTACTTGGATACCGTGGTGCTGCTGGGCAGCCTGTCCACGCGCTATCCGGGCGATCTGCGCTGGGCGTTTGCTGCCGGCGCCTGCGCAGCCAGCGTGA
This sequence comes from Stenotrophomonas sp. 115C5, assembly GCF_056861055.1. Lineage (NCBI taxonomy): Bacteria > Pseudomonadati > Pseudomonadota > Gammaproteobacteria > Lysobacterales > Lysobacteraceae > Stenotrophomonas > Stenotrophomonas sp. 115C5. Next base: position 364,069 of record NZ_JBSPUQ010000001.1, on the reverse strand, counting down.
TCTGGTTCTGTGCGCTGGGCTATGGCGCGCGGCTGCTGCAGCCGGTGTTCCGCAGGCCGAGTGCCTGGCGGGTGCTGGATGCTGGCGTGGCAGTGTTCATGTTCTGCCTCGCCACGCTGCTGCTGTTGCGCCCGCTCTAGGCCACGTCCACCGCGCACTGCGGGGTTTCGCCGGGGCGCAGGGTCAGTACGCGCACGCCGCTGCGGGTGACTGCCACGGTGTGTTCGAACTGCGCCGACAGCTTGCCGTCGCGCGTGTAGACCGGCCATGCGTCCGGCTGCTGGCGGATCGCCGGCTTGCCCTGGTTGAGCATCGGTTCGATGGTGAACACCATGCCTTCCTCCAGCACCATGCCGGTGTTGGGATGGCCGTAGTGCAGGATCTGCGGTTCCTCGTGCATTTCCTGGCCAATGCCATGGCCGCAGTACTCCTTCACCACGCTGTAGCCGTGGCTGCGCGCGTGGCGGGCGATGGCGTGGCCGATATCGCCCAGGTGTGCGCCGGGGCGCACTGCGCCGATGCCTTTCCACATCGCCTGGTAGGCGGTCTGCACCAGCCTGCGCGCGGCGTAGTCGACCTCACCGACCAGGTAGGTGGTGCTGGAGTCGGCGATGTAGCCGTTCTTCTCCAGGGTGATGTCGAGGTTGACGATCTGGCCGTTGCGCAGCACGTCGGTGGTGCTGGGAACGCCGTGGCAGATGACGTCGTCGATCGAGGTGTTGAGCACGTACGGGAAGCCGTACTGCCCTTTGCTGGCCGGCCGCGCCTGCAACTCATCGACGATCATGCGCTCGACGAACTCGTTGATCTCCATGGTGCTGCGGCCCTGCAGCGGCAGCTGGTCGAGCGCGGCGAACACCTGCGCCAGCAGGCGTCCGGATTCGGCCATCAGCGCGATTTCGTGCGGCTGCTTGATCATCGCCATGTCAGGCCCGCCCGGGGGCCAGCGCTTGCGGCTGTACGCCGGCCGCCCGAAGTTCGCTGGCGACGATGTCCTGGAAGCTCAGCGTGGGGTTCAGCTCGCACAGCATGCCGACCCGGATCCAGAAGTTGGCCTGGGCGTTGATCGAGCGGCTGGAGACGGTGCAGGCACGGCGCAGCTGGTCGTGCAGGGTGTCATCGATGTTGACGATGCCCATGGGTGGTCCTGGATGAGTTGACATACGAATCGTATATGTTTCGTATATTCCACTCAAGGCCGCGTGGTTCAGCTGGCGTCGGTGGCGAAGCGCAGACGGTTGCCATCGGGGTCGCGCAGCAGCATTTCGCGGCTGCCCCATTCGGTGTCATGCGGGGGCTGCTCGATCGGCACGCTGGCGGCACTGAAGGCGCGGTGCAGGCTGTCAACATCGTCGACGATGAAGTACACCGCGCCGCCGACCTCGCAGTCGCCGCTGTGTTCGGTGAGGAAGATCGTCTGGCCGTCGCGGGTGAGCTGGGCGAACAGCGGAAAACCGGGTTCGAAGCGGTGTTCCCAGTCGACCACGAAACCCAGCCCCTGCACGTAGAACGGCAGGGTGGTGTCGGCGTGGCGCATGCGCAGTTGCGGGATGACGGTCTGGGGCATGGCGAGGGCTCCTGGGGGGAACCCAGTGTAGAGCCGAGCCATGCTCGGCTGCTGTTCGCGGTCCCCGCAGTCGAGCATGGCTCGACTCTACAGAAGGCGCCAGCCGAGCGTGGGCTCGGCTCTACCCGACTCTGGTGGTTGCCAACCTTGGTTGGCATTGCCGGCCAGCGGTCAGCAGGCCATCGGGACCGAAGCCATCGCCGCCAGCAGTTCGCGGTTCACCTGCTGGTGCCGGGCCTGCCAGGCAGGAAGATCGTCGGCGCTGATGTCCGGCTGGCCATCCAGCGATGACAACCAGCGCTTGAAGCGGCCCTGGTAGTTGGCCAGCGACACTTCGCCGGTGATGTCACTGCCGACCAGGCCGCCGGCGCGCAGCGCCTCGATCACCACCAGTGCGTCCTCCAGCTGGAAGCGGCCCTGATCCCAGTTGCTGCGCGCCACGTCTTCGGCAAACACGTCCTTGTCGATCGACAGGTAGGTCGGCTGCGGCGACTTGGCCTGTTCGGCAGCGAACGCAGCCACCAGCGCTTCAGGGTGCTCGAAGCGGCGGAACGCGTGGCCCATGCCGAGGCGATGGCCCCAGCCGACATCCACGTCCATGCACCAGTACGTCAGGCGGCCACCCAGCAACGGGCGCCAGTGGTTCTCCCAGGCATGGCCGAGGCCGATGTCGCTGGAGGTGATGCCGAGCACATGGATGTGCGAGATCTGCGGCAGCTTGCTGGCGGCATTCACCCATGAGCCGCAATGCATGCCGAACGGAAAACGCATGTTGTCCGGATGGTTATCCAGTACCACCAGCTGGAACGGCGCCTGTGCGTGCATGCGCTGCAGCAGCGGCAGGCTGAGGTGGTGGAAGTCGCCGCTGCCGAGCATGACCGTGCCGAGCTGGGCCGGCAGCGGCGCCAGCACTACCGCGGCGAAACGGTCGAGGGTGGCATTGCTGCAGGCGAAGCGCAGCGGGTCATGCCACTGCGGCAGGGCCAGCGTCTGCGCCTGTGGCAGCGGCAGCACGCCACCGTCCAGGTCCAGAATCAGCGGGGAACGCAACGGCATCGTTCAACCGCCTCCATCAGGTTCGCCCTGCAGATGCGGCGCCAGCTTGCGCAGGGCGGCACGCAGCAGCGGGGAACGGGCATGGATCGCGTGCCGGGTGGAGGTGAAGCTGGCCCCCAGCTCGGCCTTGATCCGCGAGTCGGTCCAGCCGGCCACGTAGTGGCTCAGGCCGTGCTGCAGGGCGTACTCGAGGTTGTGCATCCAGCTCACCGCGTACAGGTTGTGCTCGCGCGACTGCGGATAAGCCAGGCCAATGTACTTGTCCACCAGCTTGCCGGCATGCACGTAGCACAGGTTCCAGCCGATCAGCTGGCCCTGGTGGCGGTACAGGAACATCCGTCCCTGGCCCTGGCCGTCGGCCAGCAGGTACTGGAAATAGGGCAGGTCGAGCTGGTCGAAATGCACCGCGCTCTGCGCATACACGCCCAGGTACAGTGCATGCAGTTCGGCCTGCAGCCGTGGGTCGGCCAGGGCCGGATCTCCCGTGGCGATGCAGTCGATCTGCAGGTCGTCGCGCGAACGGAGCTTGCGCCGGATGTTCTTGCGGCGCGAGGACGACAGGCGGCCGAGATAGCCGTCGAGCGAATCGAAATCGATCGCCACCCAGGCCAGCGGCATGCCTTCCAGTTCGACGAAGCCGCGTGCCAGCAGCGCCTGTAGGAAGGCACCGCTGTGTGCATTGGCTGCATCATCCAGCAGCGGTGAATCGATGGCCAGGTCCTTGACCACCAGCAGCCGGGTATCGCCGATCGCGTGACGCGTCACGTCCTCGGCCAGCGCCTCCGGCGCGACGTGTGCCGGCAGCGGGGTGTACTCGGTGCTGGTGGCACCGACGAAGCGGGTCTGCCAGGTGATCCACGGCCGCCACAGGCGCGACAGCGGCAGGCCGAGCAGCCTGCCGCGCAGTTCGTCGTCCATCGTGGTGGTCAGGTCCAGCGGCGCACGGAAGGTCGGCAGGCCGCTGGGAAGCCGGCCTGCCTCGAATCCGAGCGGCGGGTGGGCCAGGAAGCCCTCCAGCAGCGCGGCCGGTTCCAGCGCGGTGCTGGAGGCACGTGACGTCATTTCCATCGGCACGGGAACCGGCAGCGCATCCAACCTCAGCCCTTGGCCTTGGTCAGCGCCTGGTCGAGCAGGGTGATCGCCAGGTCGATCTCTTCGTAGCTGATGTCCAGCGACGGAGCGAAGGTGATCACGTTCTTGTACCAGCCACCCACGTCGAGCACGAGGCCCATGCGCTTGCCGTCGTGCAGCAGGTCACCAGCCAGGCCGATGTCGACCATGCGGTCCAGCAGTTCCTTGTTCGGGGTGTAGCCGTCGGTCTGGCAGATTTCCGCGCGCAGGGCCAGGCCGAGGCCGTCGACGTCGCCGATTTCCGGGTGGCGCTTCTGCAGGCCACGCAGGCCGTCGAGGAAGTACGCGCCCTTTTCCGGCACGGTGCGCTCGTAGTCCATTTCCTTGCCCAGCTTCAGCACTTCCAGGCCCAGGCGGGTGCCCAGCGGGTTGGAGTTGAAGGTGGAATGGGTGGAGCCCGGCGGGAACACGGTCGGGTTGATCAGTTCTTCGCGTGCCCACAGGCCCGACAGTGGGTTCAGGCCGTTGGTCAGCGCCTTGCCGAACACCAGCACGTCGGGGGTGACGCCGAAGTGCTCGATCGACCACAGCTTGCCGGTGCGCCAGAAGCCCATCTGGATTTCATCGACGACCATCAGGATGCCGTACTTGTCCAGCACGCGCTTGAGGCCGGTGAAGAAGTTGCGCGGCGGGATGACGTAGCCGCCGGTGCCCTGGATCGGCTCGACGTAGAACGCGGCGTACTCGGCCTGGCCGACCTTGGGATCCCACACGCCGTTGTACTCGCTTTCGAACAGGCGCTCGAACTGCCACACGCAGTGGTCGGAATACTCGTCCGGGGTCATGCCCTTCGGGCGGCGGAAGGGGTACGGGAAGGGGATGAACATCGCGCGCTCGCCGAAGTGGCCGTAGCGGCGGCGGTAGCGGTAGCTGGAGGTGATCGACGACGCACCCAGGGTACGGCCGTGGTAGCCGCCCTCGAAGGCGAACATCAGGCTCTTGCCGCCGCGCGCGTTGCGCACGATCTTCAGCGAGTCTTCAATGGCCTGCGCACCGCCGACGTTGAAGTGCACGCGGCCGTCGAGGCCGAACTTCTCGTGCATGTCCACGGCAATGGTCTTGGCCAGCTGCACGCGGGTCGGGTGCAGGTACTGGCTGGCGACCTGCGGCAGGGTGTCGATCTGGTCCTTCAGCGCGTCGTTCAGGCGCTTGTTGCTGTAGCCGAAGTTGCAGGCCGAGTACCACATCTGCAGGTCGAGGTAGGGCACGCCCGCACCGTCGAACATGTAGCTGCCTTCGCCGCGCTGGAAGATCTTCGGCGGGTCGACGTAGTGGACGGTATCGCCGAAGGAGCTGTAGCGCGCTTCATCGGCCAGCAGCTGCGCGTCGGAGGCAGCTGCGTCGGCGTTCTTGTCAAAAATGTTCATGCAGTTCGGTTCCGTGAAGGACGTTCGAAAGAGGTAACGGGGGCGTGCCTGGAAGGGAGTGCTCAGGCGGTGGCCAGCAGCAGGGGCAGTGCGGCGGGCTGCGGGCTGGCGTCGATACGACGTGGCTGCAGCAGGCTGCCATCGAGCAAGCGCGGCAGCAGTGCGATTGCATCGTGGAAGGTAGCGATGGCGGCATGCTCGATGCCGGCATTGGTGCAATGGGTGATCAGGCGGCGCTTGGCGAACACGAAGTCGGCGTCTTCGGACACGCAGAAATCCGAGCTGCCGTCGCCGATCATCAGCACGCGCGGTGCTTCGTTGGCGCGCGCCTGCGCGGCGCAGGTGCATTTGCAGGTGCCACTGCGGCAGCCTTCGGCCTGGTAGGGCGATTCCAGTTCCCAGTGGTCCCCGCACCAGCGCAGGTGGTTGGCCACCACCGGCAGTCGCGACAGGCCATGGTTGGCGAGGATGCGGTGGATCGCATAATCCAGGCCGTCACTGACGATGCGCAGCGGCACGCCCAGCTGCTCGGCGCGGGCGACGAAGGCGGCGAAGCCCGGATCGATCTGCACCTGGTCCAGATGGGCGTCGAGCGTGGCCGGGTCCAGCTTCAGCAGCCGCACCTGGCCCTGCATGCATTCACGCGAGCCGATCTTTCCTGCTTTCCACTGGTCTTCCAGCTCCTGCCAGCCCGGCTGGCCATACTTTTCCAGCAGCGAGTCGATGACATCTTCGAGGCTGATGGTGCCGTCGAAGTCACACAGGATGCTCCAGTGCATGGGCAGGTCCGTCGATGAAAGAAACGCCCGGCCCGATGCCGGGGCAGGCTCAATGTAGGCAGGCAGCCTTTCTCGTTCCTTTCCTGTTGAAAGGCTTCATTGACGGGCTGGGAAAACGTTCAGGAAGGTGCATGGATGAATGCGTGAGGCGCAGTCCATCCGTGCGTCTTGAAGTCACGCGCGGGCCAGGGCCTGCAGTATTCCGGCCGTCTCTTCACGGGTCTGCCAGGCGCTGTTACCGAGGGTCAGCATGCGTGCGGCGAAGTCGCGTGCGTTGGGCATGTCGTCCTGCGGCACGATGCCGCGCAGGTAGGCATAGCCGGGCAGGGCATGGATGAACATGCGGCTGGCGCCGAGCCCGCGTGGCCACAGGTCCTTCAATACGGCATCGCGGGCGCGCTGGCTGGGCAGCAACAGCATCAGCATCGGCCAGGTGCCACCGCTACCGGCAAGGCCGTCGACCACCTCAACGGCTGGCAGCTGTGCCAGCTGCACGCGCAGCTGCAATGCACGCAGGCGTCCGGCCTGCAGGAAGGCAGGCAATCGCCGCGCGGCATGGGCACCGATGTTCTGCCGCCACTGGCTGACCCGGTGCTGCGGAATTTCCAGCGGGAAAATGTCACCGACCGCTTCTTCCAGGTCGCCACGCTGCAACGCACTGCGCAGCGGATTTCCATACACCAGCGATAGGAGCGATGGCCGATAGCAGGCGGCCAGGCCGAGCAGCTGCACACTGCGCAGCAGTTCCCAGCGCAGGCTGAAGCGCACCTGTTCGGCGGCATGTTCGGCCAGCGCGGCACGCAGCTCGTCATCGCGACTGACCAGCAGGCCGCCTTCGTGCAGGCTCAGGCCCTTGCCGGCGGCGAGGCTGAAGAATCCGATATCGCCACGCAGGCCGACACTGCTGTTGCCGACCCGTGCGCCGAGCGCCTGTGCGGCATCCTCGATCACCCAGGCGCCGGCGCCGCGCGCAACCTCGCAGGCCAGCTCGACATCGGCGATGCGCCCGCCGAGGTGGGTCGGCAGGATCGCCAGCGTGCGCGCATCGGCCAGGCGCTTGAGCTGGCCGGGGTCGAAGTCGAAATGGCCGTGGCGGGTATCGCACAGCTGCACGCGCAGGCCCAGGCTGTGCACCGCGATCGGCACCAGCGGGCAGGTATAGGCCGGCAGGATCACGGTGTCGCGCTTGGGTGCATGCTTGCGAAGCGTACGCAGCGCGATCAGCAGCGCGTGCGTACCGGAACAGGTCAGCTGCAGCGGCGGTGTGCCGAGCTGGCTGGCCAGGACGTCGCGCAGGTCGCCACCCCCGGGCAGGAAATCGCTGGCCTGCATCGGCAGGCCAGCCGTCGGGGGCAGTTCGCGCGCTAACAGGCTCATCGCAGCGTGCTCACGCAGCGCTTTCGGCGGGGCTGTGCGGGTCGTCGGCTTCCGCGCGGCCGAGGCAGACGATGCCGGCCACGATCAGCACCGCACCGAGCAGATGGTGCAGCGTCAGCGGCTCGTTCAACAGCCACGCCGACAGCAGCAGCACGCTGATCACTTCCAGGTGCGAGGCGGCGAATGCGGGGCCGATCGGCGCATGCCGCAGCAGGCTCATCCAGGTGAAGAATGCACCCACGTAGCCGAGGATGGCGCCGTACACCCACGGCTGCGACAGCACGCGCAGCAGCCACGCGGTATTGGCCTCGACCGGCAGCGCGGCATCACCGGCGTACTTGAAGCACAGCTGGGCCAGCGTGTCGAAGGCCATCAGCAGCGGGAAGCCGATGACATAGAGGCGCCTCATGAGCCGGCCCCCACCACCGCCACGCCTGCGGTTACCAGCAACATGCCGGTCACCCGCAGCGGCGTGAGTTTCTCGCGGAACAGGAAACGGCCGGCGATCATCAGCGCGACGATGTTGATCGAGCCGAGCAGCACGCCCTTGGACAACGGCACCAGCGACAGGAACGCGATCCAGGCGACGAACTCAAGCACGTAGCAGGCGATGCCGATCCACAGCCAGGGGCGGCTGAGCATGTGTTTCCAGCGTTGCAGTCCTTCGCCTTCCTGCGGATCGCTGGCGGCGGCCTTGAAGGCGAGCTGGCCACCGGTATCGAGTACCACATTGGCCAGCCACAGCAGCGTGGCAAGTGCCCCCATTTCAGGCCACCGCCTTGAGCACGCCCGTGCGTTCACCGATCTCGGTGAAAAAGCGCGCGCTGCGGCGGATCACGTCGCGGCGTTCGCGGTCGATGGTGATCATGTGGTAGCTGTCTTCCAGCACCACCAGCTCCTTCGGGCCGCTGACCCGCGACATCACCAGCTCGGCGTTGCCCATGCTGGCCACGTCGTCTTCGCGGGCGTGCATCACCAGGCACGGTGCGGTGACCTGGTGCAGGTGGCGGCGGGTCCAGTTGCTCAGGGCGCGCATCTCGGCCAGCGCGTGCCAGGGGTTGCCCGGAAGGCCGGCCGCCGCGCTGTCGCCGGACAGCATGGCGGCGCTCACCTGCGCACGCAGGCGCTCGTCACGCAGGCCGTACGGCGGTTCTTCCATGAACATGCGGTCGCGGCCGATGTTGAAGCGCTTGAACCACGGCAGCAGGAACGAGAAGCGGGCCACGGCGGGGATGTTCCAGCCGTCATAGCGGAAGGTGGCGCCGTATACGCCGACGCCGGACACCCACTCGGGACGACGCGCAGCAAGGGCCAGCGACAGCACTGCGCCCATCGAAAGGCCACCGACGAACAGCTGGTCGACCTTGCCGCGCAGGGTTGCCGCCGCATCTTCCACGCCCTGATACCACTGTTCCCAGGTGGTTGCCAGCAGGTCATCCACGCTGCCGCAATGGCCGGGCAGCTGCACGCCGTGCACGGTGAAACCGGCGTTGTTCAGCCCTTTGCCCAGCATGCGCATTTCCGCCGGGGTGCCGGTCAGGCCATGGACCAGCAGCACGCCCTGTGGGCCACCGGGGAGGAAGAAGTCGTGCGATTCGGTCACCTGGCGGCTCCGGGACGGCAGTGGGGATGGCAGGATCGCAAGCGCGATTTTCGCCAGCCTTTCAGCGCCCCGGGCCGGGTCAGGGCGCCTTCAGCAGCGGCAGCGTGATGGCGACCTTCAAGCCGCCACCGGGGCGGTTCAGGAAGCTCAGGCGGCCGCCGAAGTGCTCCACCGCCTCATGCGCGATGGCCAGGCCGAGGCCGGTGCCGCTGGCAGCGGTGCCCGGCGCCCGGAAGAAGCGCTCGCCCAGCCGTGGCATCACGTCGTCGGGCACGCCGGGACCGTTGTCTTCCACATACAGTTCGACATCATTGTCGTCCAGCGCATGCACGCCCACCGTGACAGTCGCATTGCGGCCGGCATAACGCAGGGCGTTGTCGATCAGGTTGTCCAGCGCCTCCTGCAGCATGGCGCCGTTGCCGAGTACACGCAGCGGATGGGGGCTGCCGCGGTAGCCCAGATCGATGCCATCACGGATCGCTTCCGGTACCCGCATGCCGACCCACTGCGGTACCAGAACGCCCAGATCCAATGCCTCGACCGTTTCCGGCACGGTCTGCGCCCGGCTCAGTGCCAGCAGCTGGGTGCTGACCCGCGCGGTGCGCTGGTTGAGCCGGCGGATGTGCTGCAGTGCCTCGCGCACCGTTTCCGGGTCGCCGTGCGCCAGCGCCTGGTCCACGTGCAGGGCCATGCCCGCCAATGGGGAACGCAGCTGGTGTGCGGCATCGGCGATGAAGCGGTTCTGCAGGGTGATCATTTCCGCCTGGCGCGCGAACAGATCGTCGATGGTGCTGATCAGCGGCTGGATCTCTTCCGGCACGTCGGCATCGGAGATCGGCGCCAGTTCGCCGCGGCGCTGCGCCAGCCGGGTCCTCAGCGGGGTCAGAATGCGCAGGCCGTAGGTCACGCCGAACCAGACCAGCGCCGCGGTACCCAGCGCCAGCATGGTCATCAGCGGGATGATGATCATCAGGATCTCGCGCGCACGCTGCCGGCGGTCGGCCATGCTCTCGGCCACGGTCACCGCCAGCTGGTCCTGCGGATCGTTCATCGCCTGCGTGCAGACGGTGGCCATGCGCACCTGCTGGCCATTGAGGTTGCCGTCGTACAGCGCCGGATGCACGCCGGTGCAGTCCTGCGAAGGGGCGTACGGGCTGAAGTCTGCATTGCCGCTGAGCGTACCCATGCGGCTGCTGTCGACGTTGAAATAACGATGGCCGTCGGGGTCGTATTCGATCAGGAAGCGCGCCTGCGGAGACAGGTCGCTGGTCACCGGCATGGTGCTCAGCATCTGCGCGAACGAGTGCGTATCGTCAATCAGGTTGCGGTCGTGGATGCGGTTGGAATAGTCCAGCGCAACGTAATAGGCCAGGATCGTGTTGAAGGTGAGCAGGCCCAGCATCGGCAACGCCAGGAAGGCGAGCAGGCGCCGACGCAGGCTGGGGGGGCCACTGATCACGGGGCGCTTTCGTCCTGCGCGTCTTCCAGCATGTAGCCCAGCCCGCGCACGGTGCGGATGCCCATGCCGCCGGGCTGCAGCTTGCGGCGCAGGCGGTGCAGGGCAATGTCCAGGCCGTTGTCGGTGAGGTCCTGGCCCCAGTCGCACAGCGCTTCCACCAGCTGCGCGCGCGACACGATGCGCTCGGCGCGTACCGCCAGTGCCGACAGCAGGCCGAACTCGCGCGCGGTCAGTTCCAGCGACTGGTCGTCGATCCATACCCGATGCCCGGCCAGGTCGATGCGCAGGCGGCCGATGCGCAGGTCCGGGTTGCCATTGCTGGTGACCCGGCGCAGCTGCGCACGCACGCGCGCTTCGAATTCGTCCAGTGCGAACGGCTTGACCAGGTAGTCATCGGCGCCAAGGTCGAGCACGCGCACGCGCTCGGCCAGGCCATCGCGGGCGGTCACCACCAGCACCGCCAGGCCATCGCCGCGCTGGCGCAGGCGTTGCAGCACGTCGCGGCCATCCAGCTGTGGCAGGCCCAGGTCCAGCACCAGCAGCGCGTACTGGGTCGAGCCCAGCGCGGCGTCGGCGTGCGCGCCGTTGTCGACGTGGTCGACCACATGGCCCTGGCGGCGCAGCGAGGCGCACAGGCCGGAGGCGATGTCCGGGTCGTCTTCAGCAATCAGAACGCGCATGCGCGGGGGCTCCTGTAACAGTCAGGCCCACCGGATGGACGGGGTGGGCCTCTCTCGGCTGCCGAGGGTAGCCGCAAACCGGGTGAAGGTGGAGCGGGCCGCCACCGCCCGGTGCCGTCGCGCTGTCCCTCCATTCAGTCCTGCAGGCCCGGCTCACCCAGCGCCAGCGGCACCCGCGAGCCATCCAGCAGGCCACGGCTGAGCCTGCCATCCTCGATGAACAGCAGTTCGCCGTTCTCGCCGTTCTTGATGCTGCTGTCGATGGCAATCACGCGGTCGCCATGGAAGCTGCTGACGTGCGGCATCGAGGTATGGCCGACCACGATGCGCGTGAGCTGCAGGCGGTCGAGTACGGCCTGCACCCCTGCGGTGTCCAGTCGCCCATCGAAGTAGCCGCGGTACCAGATCGGGCTGGTCTTGCCGTCATACAGCGGTGCGGTGGCCGGATCGGCCTTCACTTCGGCCTTGGCCAGGCCGAGCGTGGCCTGGTAGGCCGCGTTGGTGCGCGCCGGGTCCAGCGCCAGTTGTACTGCCTCGGGCGAAATGCCGCCGTGCAGGAACAGGGTGTCGCCGATCTTCAGCAGCACCGGACGGGTGCGCAGCCACTGCCCGATCACCGAGTCGGCGCCATACAACTGAGGGTAGCTGCGCCCCAGCAGCTGGGCACTGCGCAGGTACTTCGGATTGACGTAGCGCAGGTCGTCGTACAGCACCATGGTCTCGTGGTTGCCGAGCACGAAGTGCACTGCGCCACCGGCGGCGGCCGCCTGCTGCTGCAGGCCATACAGCAGCCAGAACGCCTCGGTCACCTGCGGGCCACGGTCGAACACATCGCCGGCGATGACCAGGGTGTCCTTGCCCAGCGCCCAGCGGTCCTGTGCGTCGATGACCTGGTGGGCGCGCAGCAGGCGCACCAGCAGCCGGTACTGGCCGTGGATGTCGGACAGCGCAACGATGCGCGGCACGGCCGGCAGCACGGAGATCGAAGGTGCATTGGGTGCAGCCACGTGCACGCTGTGTTCGTAGCCGCAGCGCGGGGCGATATCGGTACCTGCTGCCCCGGAGGCAAGCGTGTGCGACTCGACCTTGTCGTCGCAGATCCATCTGGCCTGCAACTGGTTGCCCTGGCGGAACACATAGGGGCCATCGGCCTGCACGTGGTCGGCGGGCGCGGCAACCTCGCGGGCCTGCGTGGCTGCTGTGGCGCAGGCCAGCAGCGGCAACAGCAGGGCGGTCAGCAGGGAAGGGCGATAGCGCGACATCGGCGGCATCCAGCGGCGGAAAAACCCGATGCTAACCGGCGCGGGCGTTCGTCGGTGTGCGCGAATGGGCGTGTCAGGCGTCGCGCCCGTCGTCCTTGAGCTTGCGCACGCGGGCGGCGGCGGGCTGGAGCGGCTGGCCGTCGCGCCCACGTGGCTGCATGTAGGGCAGCGGCCGCCGCGTCGCCAATTCGATCAGCTGTGAATGGGCTTCGCCCGTACCGAAGCGATGGCGCTCTCCCCACTGGCGCAGCGCGACCAGCAGCGGGAACAGTTCCTGGCCGGCGGCGGTGAGCACGTACTCCTGGTAGGCCGATCCATCGGAGGCCGGCCGCAGCTGCAGGATGCCGGCCTCGACCAGCCGGCGCAGGCGGTCGCTGAGGATGTTGCGCGCCGCGCCGAGGCTGCGCTGGAAATCACCGAAGCGGGTGATGCCGTCGAACGCGTCGCGGATCACCAGCAACGCCCAGCGGTCACCGAGCAGGTCGGCACTGCGGGCTACAGGACAGGGGCTGTCGGTGCGCATGCTGGGTATCTCCGAATGTGGTTGCAGTTTAAAACCAATGGCGATAGCCTGCACCCGGTTTCAAATTGCAACTACAAGATGAGTGCCGCATCTCTTCCCCGTCCGCTGCTGGTCCTGCTTGCGGTTGCCGCCGGCGCCAGCGTTGCCAATGTCTACTACGCTCAGCCGCTGCTGGATCAGCTTGCACGCGCCTTTGCACTGGACCGGGCCGTGGCCGGCGCGGTGCTGGCGGCCACCCAGGCCGGCAGCGTGCTGGCGTTGCTTGGCCTGCTGCCGCTGGCGGACCGCGGTGACCGGCGACGCCTGCTGCGGCTGCAGCTGATCGCACTGGTGCTGGCCCTGTTGTGGCTGGCGGCGTCGCGCACGGCGAGCTGGCTGTTGTCGGGCATGCTGCTGGCCGGATTGCTGGGCACGGCGCTGACCCAGGGCCTGATCGCCTACACCGCCACGCTGGCACCGCCCGAGCAGCGCGGTCGCATGGTTGGCGTGGTGCAGGGCGGAGTGTTCATCGGCCTGCTGCTGGCGCGCGTGGTGTCGGGTACGGTGGCGGCGGCCTTTGGCTGGCAGAGGGTCTACCTGCTGTCCGCGGTGGTGATGGCGGCATTGGCGGCGCTGCTGTGGCGGCGCTTGCCCGCAGTACCGGTGCCGTTGGTCCCTCCACGCTGGCGCGAGCTGCTGGGCTCGATGCTGGGCTCGATGCTGGGCATGCTGCGCCGGAATCGGACGCTGCGCGAGCGCGGGCCGCTGGCGGTGCTGCTGTTTGCCGGCCTCAACGTGTTCTGGGCGGCGGCACCCTTGCCGCTGTCGGCACCGCCGCTGCACTGGTCGACCGCAGCCATCGGCGCGCTCGGCCTGGCCGGCGTGGTCGGTGCGTTGATGGCGGCGCGGGTCGGGCACTGGATGGACTGCGGTTTCGCACATCGGGTCAGCCTCGGCGCGCTGCTGCTGATGCTGGTCGCGTGGTGGCCGCTGCTGGGCCTGCCGCAATCGCTGTCCTTGCTGCTGCTGGGTGTGGTCGTGCTCGACCTCGGCGGCCAGGCACTGCATGTTTCGAACCAGGCATTGCTGCTGCGTGCACCGGCAGAACAGCATGGGCGCCTGGTGGCTTTGTACATGCTGTTCTATGCGGTGGGCAGTGGTGCAGGAGCGGCGGCGGGGCCCTGGATGCAGGTGCGGCATGGCTGGCCCGCAGTGTGCCTGCTGGGGGCAGGCATCGCGTTGCTGGCGCTGCTGTGGTGGGCAGCATGGTGGGTGGTGGCGGTGAAAGCAGCGGCTGACGTTGGTGTCGGTGGCGTCGGCTGTCGGTAGCGTCGACCGTTGGTCGACTGCTCTTGCCGCGGAGCGCGAGAAGCCAGCGCTCCGCGCGATAGTCGACTGGCAGTCGACTCTGGTGCCTGCCGCGCGGCGTTACCGCTGCAACGCACGCCGCCCGGGGGCTTCCTGCAATGCCTCGCTGGCCACCACCACGCGGTTGCGGCCGCTGCGCTTGGCTTCGTACATCGCGGCGTCGGCACGTGCCATCAGCCGCTCGTAATCCGGATGACCATCGTGACCGGCCACGCCGATGCTGGCGGTCAGTTCCAGCACCTGGCCATTGGCCAGCGCTACCGGCGACTGTGCGATCTGCCGGCGCAGGCTCTCGGCGATCACGGTCGCCTGCGATTCGCTGGCGGCCACCAGCACCACCACGAATTCTTCGCCGCCATAGCGGAACAGGTAGTCGCTGCCACGCGTGAGCTGGCCGAGCAGGCCGGCCACGTGCTGCAACGCGCGGTCGCCGGCATCGTGGCCATGGCCGTCGTTGATTGCCTTGAAATGATCCAGGTCGAGCAGCAGCAGCGAGAACGGTGTGCGGTTGCGCGTGGCCAGCTCGATTTCCCGGCGCAGCACTGTAGGCAGGAAGCGACGGTTGAGCAGATTGGTCAGCGCATCGCTGCCGGCATCCAGTTCGCCGATGCGCTCGAACAGCAGTGTCATCAGGGTGCGGATGGCAGCCAGATCCTCGCGGATGGCCGGCAGTACCGCCAGTCGCTGCGCCGGTGCATCGCCGCTCGCGCGCTGCAGGTGGCCGTCAATGCGGGCCATCAACTGGCCCACCTGCTGCGTTTCGCTGCTTTCGCCGAAGCTGGGGATGCCCTTATGGGTGAACCACAGGCCGAACTCCGAGGTGGCCAGGCTGGCGTTGTCGCTGGCCTGCACATGACCGGCGAGTGCGTACAGCAGGGCGTTCTCCCAGTCCAGCAGCAGTGCGCGTTGACGCTCGCGTTCCGTACCGACGTTCTGTACCAGCGAGAACAGCCGGTAGGCGGCGTCGGCACGGGTGGAGCGCTCGCGCGCATGGGTGTAGGCCAGGGTCATGCCTTCCATGGCGATGTCCATGATCGCGCTGAGGCAGTCGATGGCGGCGAACGCGGTCGCGCTGTCGGGCGCGTCGTCGCGCAGGCGCACGAACAGCTCGTGCTTGAGCACGCGCGCACCGCGGGTGACCAGGTCGACCGGGATGCCGACCCGCGCGTGTACGTCGCCGATCACCCGCTGCGAGGCGACGGTGGTGGCGATGCCGGAGGCGTCGGTGGTCAGCAGTTGCACCAGCCAGCGCTGCATGGCCGGCTGCAGGCGCTGCTTGACCTGGTCGTGGGACAGGAAGCGGCGTGCACGCCCGTCCTGCAGCAGCACTTCGTAAAAGCGCTGGGCCAGCGCGGGTGGGGCATCGGTGGCAGCGGCCCTGAGCAGCGCGGTGGCGGCAGGGCCGGCCTGCAGCAGGTAATGCTGCCAGGCCTCGGCCAGCGGCTGGCTGGCATCGTCCAATTGGGGTGGTTCCACGTCGATCTCTGACTGCGTACGGCAAACCACGGGTATCGGCCGCGGCGGCGTACGGTTGATGGCGGGTTAGCCGGCCAGTTTACGCGCGGTGCAGGGTTGCACGGTGCGCAAACCACATCGGCGCCGCTGCGGCAATGAGTGAACGCATTTGAGAATCACTCGCATTGGTGGGAGAATGCGCGCACGGAACGGGCTGCAGGTGCCTGCAGGACTGCTCCGCCTCCCTCGTCGTTGCCTCAAGCCCTTTGCCAGAGGCCCCGTAGCCCTGCCAGAAGGTCCTGATCATGTCTCCTGCCGTTGTCCTTTCGCCGCGCCCGCTGGCGCTTGCCGTTGCCGCCCTGCTGGCGGGTAGCGCCCTGACCGCCCAGGCCGAAACCGACGCCACCGATATCGACACGGTGCACGTCACCGCCTCGCAGATCGCGCGCCAGGCACTGGGTACCTCGACCATCACCGCCGAGGACATCGCCCGGCGCCCGCCGGCCAACGACATCGCCGAACTGCTGCGCACCATGCCCGGCGTCAACCTGACCGGCAACAGTGCCTCGGGCCAGTACGGCAACAACCGCCAGATCGATCTGCGCGGCATGGGCCCGGAAAACACCCTGATCCTGGTCGATGGCAAGCGCATCGGCGCACGCGATGCGGTGCGCATGGGGCGTAGCGGCGAGCGTAATACCCGCGGTGACACCAACTGGGTGCCAGCGGAAATGATCGAGCGCATCGAAGTGCTGCGCGGACCGGCAGCGGCACGCTATGGCTCGGGTGCTTCTGGCGGCGTGGTCAACATCATCACCAAGCGCCCGACCGGCGACCTGACCGGTGCGGTCGACCTGTATGGCCTGGTGCCCGAGCACAGCGCCGAAGGCGGCAGCGAGCGCGTCGGCCTGCAGCTGAGCGGGCCGATGACCGACACCCTGTCGTTCCGCCTGTACGGCAATCTCAACAAGACCGACGCCGATTCGCTGGAACTCAACCGTGACTTCGCGACCAATCCGAACGCGGTGCCGCCGGCCGGCCGCGAGGGCGTCAAGAACCGCGACATCAATGCGCTGCTGCGCTGGGACGTGACCGCCAACCAGGTGGTCGAGTTCGAAGCCGGCACCAGCCGCCAGGGCAACATCTATGCAGGTGACCGCGCGGTCAGCACCACCGGCACCTCGACACCGATCGATCTGGGGGCCTTGGCCGAGCAGCAGGCCGAGACCAACCGCATGTACCGCAACACCGGCGCGATCACCCATCGCGGCCGCTGGGGTGATGTGACCTCGCGGGTAACGGCGGCAGTGGAGGCGGTGAACAACTCGCGCATCAACGAAGGCCTGGCCGGTGGCCCGGAGGGCAGCTTCAACGGCACCGACTGGTCGACCTCGCGCCTGCGCAACTACCAACTGGACGGCGAAGTGAGCTTCCCGTCCACGCTGGGCGGCGCCGAGAACATCTGGACGCTGGGCTTCGAGTACCTGGACAGCCGCCTGACCGACCCGTACTCGATGAGCCAGTCCAGCAGCAGCGGCGGCGGCATTCCGGGGCTGTCGGCCGATCGCGCGCGCGGCAAGTCCGATGCGCAGACCACCGCCGTATTCGTCGAAGACAACATCTACCTGGGTGAGCGCTGGATCGTCACCCCGGGCCTGCGCTTCGATCACCACAGCCAGTTCGGCAACAACACCAGCCCCAGCCTCAATGCGCAGTTCCGCATCAACAGCGACTGGGTGGTGAAGGGGGGTATCGCCCGTGCATTCAAGGCACCGAACCTGTACCAGTCGAATCCGGACTATTTGTATTACACCCGTGGCAATGGCTGCCCGAATGCACTGCCGAGCCTGGGCGCCGGCTGCTACATGCGCGGCAACGCGGACCTGAAGGCGGAAACCAGCCTGAACAAGGAACTGGGCATCGAGTGGGCACCGCAGAGCGGCTGGCAGGCGTCGTTGACCTACTTCCACAACGACTACAAGGACAAGATCCAGGCCGGCTACACCCAGATCGGGCTGACCGCCGACACCAAGGGCCGCATCTTCCGCTGGGAGAACGCACCCAAGGCGATCGTGCAGGGGCTTGAAGGCAACCTGGTGATCCCGCTGCTGGGCGAGCAGGGCAGCCGCCTGAAGTGGAGCAACAACTTCACCTACATGGTCGAGAACGAGAACAAGACCACGCGCCAGCCGCTGTCGGTGATCCCGAAGTACACCATCAACACCATGCTGGACTGGCAGGCCACCGACAAGCTGTCGCTGCTGCTGACCGGCACGTTCTACGGCAAGCAGGAACCGGCCACCACCAACATCAACAACGACCCGCGCTGCACCGGCACCTGCGACCCGTCGATCGCACTGCAGGATCGCGGTGCGTACAACATCTGGGGCGTGAGCGCGCGCTACAATGTGACCGAGACGGTCAGCTTCGGCTTTGGCGTCAACAACCTGGCCGACAAGCGCCTGTTCCGCGAGGCCAACAGCAGCGATGCCGGTGCGGCGACCTACAACGAGCCGGGTCGCGCGTACTGGGCCAGCCTGCGCTTCGGGTTCTGACCCCAGGCCGGCGTCGTTCCACGGGGCGCGCCAGGCATGCCTGGCGGCTCCGGACCGGTACGCCTGCAATGTTATAAACATCGTAATAGTCTCCCCCGCCAGCACGGCGTAGCCTGCACCGCATCGCAAAGGAGCTGTTGCCATGGGCCACGACCACGATCACCTGCCATCCGAGATCCGCCACGAGAAACCCTTGTGGTGGGCGCTCGGCCTGACCTCCACCTTCCTCGTCGTCGAGGTGGTGGGCGCGTTCTGGACCAACAGCCTGGCGCTGCTGTCCGACGCGGCGCACATGGCCACCGATGCGCTGGCGCTGATGATCGCGCTGGTCGCGGTACGGCTGAGCCGTCGCCCGCCCGACGCGCGCCGCACCTACGGCTATGCGCGCCTGGAAGCGCTGGGCGCGATGATCAACGGTGCGATGCTGTTCGTGGTCGCCGGGTACATCCTGTGGGAGGCCATTGGGCGTTTCCGCGAGCCGCAGGAGATTGCCTCGTCGGGCATGCTGGTGATCGCCGCGGCGGGCCTGGTCATCAACCTGATCTCGATGCGCCTGCTGCAGGCCGGCAGCGGCGAGAGCCTCAACGTGAAGGGCGCCTACCTGGAAGTGTGGGCGGACATGCTTGGCTCGGTGGCGGTGATTGCGGGTGCGCTGTTGATCAAGTGGACCGGCTGGAAGCCGATCGATCCCATCCTGGCGGTGCTGATCGGCCTGTGGGTGCTGCCGCGCACCTATGTGTTGATGCGTGAGGCGATCAACGTGCTGCTGGAAGGCGTGCCCAAGGGCATGGACGTGGCCAGGGTACGTGACAGCCTGTCCGGCCACGCCGCGGTACTGGATGTGCATGACCTGCACGTGTGGGCGCTTGCTTCCAGCACCCCAGCGCTCACCGCGCACATCGTGATGCGCGACGGCACCGATGCCGATGCGCTGCGCCGTGAACTGGGCGGGCGCCTGCACGATGACTTCGGCATCGAGCACGTGACACTGCAGATCGAAGCGGACCACTGCGGCGAAGCCTGTGGTGAGCCGGTGCCGGCCAAGGGCGGCGAGCACGAGGGCCATGAGGGCCATGACCACGGCGAGGACGCGCAGGGCCATCGCGGTCACGTGCATCGCTGATCGAAGGTGACGCGCGTGCCGGGCGATGCCCGCCGCAGCTATTCGTCCCGTCGCGAGGCCAGCCGATCCGCCAGCCGGGTCGGCTCCGGCAGCCGGTAACCGCGCAGGGTGCGCTGCACCCAGGCCAGCGCGGTATCGGCACTGACCCGATGGCCGCCGGCCACGAACAGCGGCTTGCAGCGCACCTTGCTGCGCAGCACCCAGCCCAGTTGTTCATCGCCATCCAACAGCGGCGTATGTGCACCGGCCTCGGCGCCCGGCTCGACGAACCGGCCCACCAGCTTCGACTTGGCCACGCCGATGCTCGGCAGGTCGGTGACCACGCCCAGATGCGCGGCCACGCCCAGCCGGCGCGGATGGCTGATGCCGTGGCCATCGACGAACACCAGATCCGGCGCCTGCGGCAGCAGCGCCAGTGCCGCCAGCAGCGCCGGCAGCTCGCGGAAACTGAGCAGGCCGGGGATGTAGGGCATCACCGTAGGAATCCGCGCGATCTCCTGCGCCACGGGCTGCAGCGTCTTCGCATCCAGCAGCACCGCCGCGGCGCGGGTGATGGCGCCGTTGTCTTCAAAGCCGACATCCAGCCCGGCCAGCCAGCGCATGTCGCGGGGCAAGCGGTCCTGGCGCTCCACGCGGCCGGCAAGCTGGATCTGCTGCGCGCGGGCAGTGGCGACGCTGCCTTCCCAGCGTCCGGGATCGATCACCGTATTCATTGGCCGCAGCATCGCATGCGCGGCGCCACGGCCCGGTGAGTGGCGCCCGGGGCTACAATGGCGGCCTGCCTTTCCTCGCGTTGGAGACCCTGCAGTGACCCGTAAACTCGTACTGTTGCGCCATGGCCAGAGCCAGTGGAACCTGGACAACCGCTTCACCGGCTGGGTCGATGTCGACCTGACCGAACAGGGGCGCCGGGAAGCGGCCGCCGCCGGTCGCCTGATGCGCGAGGAAGGCCTGCAGTTCGACGTCGCCCACACTTCCGTGCTCAAGCGCGCCATCCACACCCTGCAGGGTGCGCTGGCCGAGCTGGAGCAGGACTGGCTGCCGGTGAACAAGTCCTGGCGGCTCAATGAGCGCCACTACGGCGGCCTGCAGGGCCTGGACAAGGCAGAGACTGCTGCCAAGCACGGCGAAGACCAGGTCAAGGTGTGGCGTCGTTCGTACGACATCCCGCCGCCGGCCATGGACCTGGAAGATCCGGGCCACCCGATCCACGACCGCCGCTACGCCGGCCTGGACCGCAACGCGCTGCCGGGCACCGAATCGCTGGCCACGACCCTGGACCGCGTGCTGCCGTACTGGCACGACGCCATTGCGCCGCAGCTGAAGGACGGCAAGACCGTGCTGGTCACCGCCCACGGCAACTCGCTGCGCGCGCTGTACAAGTACCTCAACAATGTCTCGCGCGAGGAAATCCTCGAGCTGAACATCCCGACCGGCATCCCGCTGCTGTTCGAACTGAACGACGACCTGACGGTGAAGTCGTTCCGCTACCTGGGCGACCCGGAAGCAGCACGCAAGGCTGCTGAGGCCGTGGCCAACCAGGGCAAGGCGAAATAAAGAAGCAGAAGGCCGGCGCAAGCCGGCCTTTCTTCCCTATGATGCTTGGTCTTTGGTGTTTTCGAATAGCTGAGGGAAGCGCTTCTCAAGCGTGATCAAAAGCTCGTGTGCAATTTGCCTCATACATGCCAATTCAGGCCGCCCAGCAAGGGGGCTGGCAATGTCGCCATTTTGGAAAGTCCAGCCAAGAGAGTTGTCTCTGGAAAGCTCCATGTAAGCCTCGTCGAGCTGAGCATCAACATGAGCTCCTCCGTCGGTATTGGCTACCTTCTCTACCAGCTCTCTCCGATTGAAGGTTCTTCCTTTTGAGTCTTTCAAGACGGGTGTGTTCCACCAAGTCTCAAAGGAAACACTTACTGGGCCGTTGGGCGAGAAGCCTGCTGCAATTCTGGGAATGTATGAGCCTCCATCGGCAGAGACCCTGAGTACAACAAGTCCGTGTTCAGCCAGAAGATTTTTCGGGTTAAGCGGCGCGCATGAGCTGTAGAATCTTCCGTTTCGATGTCCCAACTGTTCGAGCAGCGACTGCTGGCGGCCGTGGTGGTTCAGTAGCAATCGAAGTGAAACAGAGATGTATTTGGCTGCGACTTCGATCCCCTGATCATATGAATTGCATGCCAGATTCAGAAGCATAATTTGATCGCCGAGTTCCTTCTCGAGCTCACCTGTGGGTCGAGTGCGGCGAGGTGCCTTGGATGGCTTTTCGTTCTTCATGATTTCTTCCATGTCTAGAATGAATATATCTAGGTGCTTTCCTTTGTTGCAGCAGTGTGCGGCTGGCGGCACGTAGTTGGATGCGACCGGATAACGGGCAATGTTCATGGTGCCACGATAGATTGAGGGTCTGTGACCCTCGGTTACTCGTGACCTTTGGCCGGTCCGTATTGCCGACTTCCCCGGCTACCCTGTGAAATTACCCGCAGGAGAGCCACATGAACGTCCGCAACCTGGTCCCGCTGGGCCTGACCATCGCCATCGCTGCCTCGCTGGCGGCCTGTGGCAAGAACGAAACCGCTCCGGCGGCCAGTGCCGACGCCAAGCCGGCCTTTGACCTGTCGCAGATCAAGACGCCGCTGATCTCGCTCAACAGCGCCGACCTGGATCCGGCCATTTCGGCCTGTACCGACCTCAATGGCTTCGTCAACAGCAAGTGGCTGAAGGCCAACCCGGTGCCGGGCGACCAGACCACCTGGGGCAGCTTCGAGATCCTGCGCGAGCGTTCGTTGGAAGTGCAGCACGCGCTGGTCCAGCAGGCCGCCGCCAGCCAGGCCAAGGCCGGCTCGGTGGAAGCCAAGATCGGTGACATCTGGAAGACCGGCAACGATGAGGCCAAGATCGAAGCGGCCGGCCTGGCACCGCTGCAGCCCCAGCTGGACAAGATCACCGCGCTGAACGACACCGCCGCCATCACCCAGTACCTGCGCGACAGCCAGGCCGAGGGCAAAGGCGTGCTGTTCTCGCTGTTTGCCAATGCCGACTACAAGGATTCGGCCAACGTCATCGCCTACGTCGGCCAGGGTGGTCTCGGCCTGCCGGAGAAGGGCTACTACTTCGACGACGCGCAGGCCAAGATCCGTGACGCCTACGTGGCCTACATCGCACAGGTGCTGACCCTGTCCGGCGTGGATGCTGCACAGGCCGCCGAGCAGGCCAAGGCCGTGATGGCCTTCGAGACCCGCCTGGCCAAGGCCTCGATGTCGCGCATCGAAATGCGTGACCCGGCCAAGCGCTACAACCCGCTCAGCGCCGCAGATGCCGACAAGCTGACCCCGAACTTCAGCTGGACCGCGCTGTTCGACACCCTGAAGGTGCCGGCCGCACAGAAGTTCTCGCTGGCGCAGCCGGGCTTCTTCGGTGAAATGGACAAGATGCTGGCCGATGTGCCGGCCAGCACCTGGCAGGCCTACCTGCGCTTCCACACCATCGACGATGCTTCGCCGTACCTGAGCAGCCAGTTCGAGAAGGCCAACTTCGATTTCTACGGCACCACCCTGCGTGGCCAGAAGGAAATGCAGCCGCGCTGGAAGCGCGTGCTGGAGTCGGTCAACGGTGGCATGGGTGAAGCCCTGGGCCAGCTGTACGTCGACGCCGTGTTCCCGGCCGAGTCGAAGGTCGCCATGCAGCATCTGGTGGAAAACCTGTCGCAGGCGCTGAAGGCGCGCCTGGAACAGCTGCCGTGGATGGGCGAAGAAACCAAGAAGAAGGCACTGGAGAAGTGGGCCAGCTTCACCCCGAAGATTGGTTACCCGGACAAGTGGCGTGAGTGGACCGGCCTGCAGACCAACGGCGACAGCTACCTGGGCAACATGCAGGCAGCGCGTGCGTTCAACTACCGCTACATGCTGGACAAGATCGGCAAGCCGGTGGACAAGACCGAGTGGGGCATGACCCCGCAGACCGTCAACGCGTACTACAACGCCACCAAGAACGAGATCGTGTTCCCGGCCGCCATCCTGCAGGCGCCGTTCTTCGACGCCAAGGCCGATCCGGCGCTGAACTACGGTGGCATCGGCGCGGTCATCGGCCACGAGATGATGCACGGCTACGACGACTCGGGCAGCCAGTTCGCCGCCAACGGCAACTTCGACAACTGGTGGACCGACGCCGACCGCAAGGCCTTTAACGAGCGTACCGACCAGCTGGTCGCGCAGTTCGACGGCTATGAGTCGGTGCCGGGCGTGTTCGTGAAGGGCAAGCTGACCCTGGGCGAGAACATCGGCGACCTGGGCGGCCTGACCGTGGCCTACGACGCGCTGCAGATGGCGCTGAAGGAAGACCCGAAGGCCAATGTCGAGGTTGATGGCCACAGCCAGGACCAGCGTTTCTTCATGAACTGGGCCACCGTGTGGCGCCGCAACTTCACCGATGGTGAACTGCGCGTGCGCCTGAACACCGACCCGCACGCGCCGGCCAACTTCCGTGCCAACGGCGCGCCGTCGAACATGCCGTCCTATGCCGCTGCATTCCAGTGCAAGGCCGGCGACGCGATGGTGCGTGCCGACGACAAGCGCGTGGTGATCTGGTGATCGATCGCACGTGATGCGTGATGCGAAAGGCCCGGCGAATGCCGGGCCTTTTGTCTTTCTGGCCGGTCGCGAGGAGCGCGCCGTTAGAGTCGACTGTTAGTCGACTATCGCGCGCAGCGTGGGATTTTCTCGATCTGGACGAAGAGCAGTCGACTGACAGTCGACTCTACCGGCGGGTCGTTTCACCGTCGGGAAGATCTCAGGCCAGCTCGGGTTCCCGCGCCAGCATGCGATGGAAGCGCTGCAGCACGTAGGGATCCACCAGCCCGCCGGACTGCGCTTCGATGATCCGCAATGCGGTTTCATGCTCCATCGCATCGCGATACGGGCGCACGCTGGTCATTGCATCGTAGGCATCGACAACGGTGACGATACGTGAGCCCAGCGGAATGCTCTCGCCACGCAGGCCGTCGGGGTAGCCGCTGCCATCGAAGGCCTCGTGATGGGCGCGGATCAGCCGCGCCACAGGCATGGCGTCGCTGCGGCCGGTGGCCAGGAAGATGTGTTCGCCGCGTACCGGATGCTCGCGCATGATCGCGCGTTCCTCGTCGGTATGCCGGCGCGGCGCCAGCAGTACATCATCGGGAATGCCGATCTTGCCGATGTCATGGAAGCGCGCGGCCAGGCCGATCTGCGAACAGGCATCGTCGTCCAGGTCGCAGTGCGTGGCCAGGCGCTGCGCGAGCAGGCCAACGCGGTCGCAGTGGTGGCGGGTGTAGGCGTCGCGCATCTGCAGCGACATCGAGAGGGCATCGATCAGGCAGGCCTGCGCGTGCAGCAGGTCGGGGGCGGGTACGGCGTCAGGGAACATGGTCATCCGCCCGCACCGGGTGGGGACCGGTGCGGGGTGTTCGGGGGGGCGATCAACCCGGGGCGAGGGTGGTCAGAAGGGCGCGGGCCGCATTGAAGCGGTCTTCCGGCAACGGCAGCGGGTGCTTGATGCGCAGCTTGTCGGGCCCTTCCATGGCGTAGAGGTTCGGTTGTTTCTGGATCAGCTGGATCACCGCCATCGGATCGATGTTCGGCTTGGACTCGAACACGATGCGGCCACCGTTCTCGCCCAGGTCCAGCTTGCGGATGCCCAGCGTGTTGGCTTTCAGCTTCAGCTCGGCGATGGCGAACAGGTGCTTGGCCGCATCCGGCAGCAGGCCGAAGCGGTCGATCATCTCCACCTGCAGTTCGCGCAGCGCATCACTGTCGCGCGCGCTGGAAATGCGCTTGTACAGGGTCAGGCGGGTGTGCACGTCCGGCAGGTAGTCTTCCGGAATCAGCGCCGGCACATGCAGCTCGACTTCGGCACCGCGCACTTCCTCGCCGGCATCCAGGTCGGGCAGCTTGCCCTGCTTGATGCTGCGCACCGCGCGTTCCAGCAGTTCGGTGTACAGGCTGAAGCCGACCTCGGCCATCTGCCCGCTCTGGTCTTCGCCGAGCAGTTCACCGGCACCGCGGATCTCCAGATCGTGCGTGGCCAGGGTGAAGCCGGCGCCGAGTTCGTCCATCGAGGCGATGGCTTCCAGGCGCTTTTCGGCATCCGGCGTGATCGAGCGGCGGTCGGGCGCCACCAGGTACGCGTAGGCGCGATGGTGCGAACGGCCGACGCGGCCGCGCAGCTGGTGCAGCTGGGCCAGGCCGAAGCGGTCGGCACGGTTGATGATGATGGTGTTGGCGTTGGGAATGTCGATGCCCGACTCGATGATCGTGGTCGACAGCAGCACGTTGAAGCGCTGCTTCTGGAAGTCCAGCATCACCTTTTCCAGTTCGCGCTCGGGCATCTGCCCGTGGGCGATGCCGATGCGCGCCTCCGGCACCAGCTCCGACAGCTCGCGCTGCATGCGGCCGATGCTTTCCACGTCATTGTGCAGGAAGTACAGCTGGCCACCGCGCGCCAGCTCGCGCTGGAAGGCTTCGCGCAGCAGCGCGTTGTCCCACTGAGTGATGAAGGTCTGCACCGCCAGCCGGTTCGGCGGCGGCGTGGCGATGATCGACAGGTCGCGCAGGCCGGCCATGGCCATGTTGAGCGTGCGCGGGATCGGCGTGGCGGTCAGGGTCAGCAGGTGCACGTTGGCGCGCAGCGCCTTCAGCGCTTCCTTCTGGCGCACGCCGAAACGCTGCTCCTCGTCGACGATGACCATGCCCAGGTCCTTGAACTTCACGTCCGGCTGCAGCAGGCGGTGGGTGCCGACGATGACGTCGATGGTGCCTGCGGCGACCTTCTCCAGTTCGGCCTTGATCTCCTTGGTGCTCTTGAAGCGCGACAGCACTTCGACCTTCATCGGATAGTCGGCGAAGCGGTCGCGGAAGTTGCGGTAGTGCTGCTCGGCCAGCAGCGTGGTCGGCACCAGCACGGCCACCTGCTTGCCGGCACTGGCGGCGGCGAACGCGGCGCGCACGGCGACCTCGGTCTTTCCGAAGCCGACGTCGCCGCAGACCACACGGTCCATCGGCTGGCTGCTGGCGAGGTCGCGCAGGGTGGCATCGATGGCGGCCAACTGGTCCGGCGTTTCCTCGAACGGGAAGCCGGCCGCGAACGGCTCGTACATCGCGCGGTCCACCTGCAGCGCCAGGCCGGCACGCGCCTGGCGGCGGGCCTGGATCTCCAGCAGCTCGGCAGCGACGTCGCGCACCTTCTCGGCGGCCTTGCGCTTGGCCTTGCTCCACTGCTCGCCACCCAGCGAATGCAGCGGCGCGGTTTCCGCCGAAGCACCGGAGTAGCGGCTGATCAGGTGCAGCTGGGCGACCGGCACATACAGGCGGTCGCCCTTGGCATACTCGATTTCCAGGAACTCGCCGGGCATGCCGCCGACGTCCATCGCGATCAGGCCACGGTAGCGGCCGACGCCATGGTCCTCATGCACGATCGGCGCGCCCTCGGTCAGTTCGCCGAGGTCGCGGATGATCGCTTCCGGCTCGCGACCGGCACGGCGCGTGCGGCGGGTGCTGCCGGCGCGCTCGGGGAACAGCTGGCGCTCGGTCAGCACCGCAATGCGCGGATCGTCCAGCGCGAAGCCATCTTCCAGCGGCGCCACCGCGATCGCAAAGCGCGCATCGTCGGCGAGGAAGCTGGGCAGGTCGGCCACCACCGGCGGCTTCAGCTCGGCGGCCTGCAGCACTTCCAGCAGGGCCTCGCGACGCCCGGGCGAATCGGCGGCGATCAGCACCCGGCCCGGATAGTGGCCGAGGAAGGATTTCAGCGCGTCGCCAGCGGGGGCCTCGCGCGCGGCCACCGGCAGCGGCGGCAGCGGCTGGTCACCCAGCGCATGGGCATCGGCGATGCGCGCGTGGTCAGCCGACCACACCTCGATGCGCGGGGCATCGTTCAGGCGCTCGCGCAGCAGCTCCGGCGACAGGTACAGCGCCGACGGCGGCAGCAGCGGCCGTTCGACGTCGTGGCGGCGCTGTTCGTAGCGCTCACCGGTCTGCGCCCAGAACGCCTCGGCGGCTTCGCCGGCACCGGCACAGACCACCGGCAGGCTGCCGTCGGGCAGGTAGTCGAACAGGGTTGCGGTGCGTTCGAAGAACAGCGGCAGGTAGTACTCGACGCCGGCCGGGGCCAGTCCGGATTTCAGATCCTGGTACAGCGCGCTGCGCCGGGTGTCCACGTCGAAGCGCTCGCGCAGCGTGGCCAGCACGCGGGCGATGCTGGCCTCGTCCATCGGCACTTCGCGCCCCGGCAGCATGTGCACGGCTTCGACCTTGTCCAGCGAGCGCTGGCTTTCCGGGTCGAAGGCGCGGATCGAGTCGATGTCCTCGTCCAGCAGCTCCACCCGCAGCGGCTCTTCGGCGCCCATCGGGAACACGTCGAGCAGGCCGCCGCGCACCGCGAAGTCACCCGGGTCCATCACCTGCGGCACGTTGCGGTAGCCGGCGCTTTCCAGGCGGCGCTTCTCGGCCTCCAGATCCAGGCGCTGGCCGACCTTCAGGTCGAAGCTGCCACCGATCACATAGCTGCGCGGGGCCAACTGCTGCAGCAGGGTCTGCACCGGCACGATCACCAGGCCGCGCTTCAGCGTGGGCAGGCGGTGCAGGGCGGACAAACGCTGCGAGATGATGTCCGGATGCGGGCTGAAGCGGTCGTAGGGCAGGGTTTCCCAGTCCGGGAAGGCGACCACCGGCAGGGCCGGGTCGCCGCCGAGCAGGGTGTGCAGGTCGGCTTCGAGCTGGTTGGCACCGTGGTTGTCACGGGCGATCACCAGCAGCGGGGCGTCGTGCGCACGCGCGGCCTGGGCCAGGTACCAGGCCAGGGCGGTCGGCGAGGCGGGGGCGCGCCACCAGGCGCGGAGCTGGCCGGCGCGCGGCAGCGGCGGGGCGGGGTATGAGGTACGCGACATGGACCCCGGATTTTAGCAGAAGCCCGGTCGAAGCCTGGTGGGTCGAGCCGGCCGTTTGCCGGCAGCCTCACGTGCCGTTGGGCGAACGCAATGCCGGCCAGCGGCCGGCACTACCGGGAGGCGTGGCCGGGCAGGGCCCGGCGCATCCGTCAGTTGTCCAGCTCCAGCACCATCCGCACCAGGCCTTCGGCACCGGTCGGGTGCGGCACCGGCTTGAAGCCCAGCGAGGCGGCCAGCTGCTTCATCGGCTCGTTCTCGGCGGCAACGTCGCCGTACAGGCGGTCCAGGTACTTGCCGCGGCCCCACTTCACCAGCTTGCGCATCAGCTGCCGGCCCAGGCCCTGGCCGATCAGGAAGCGGCTGATCAGGATCGCGTACTCGGCTTCACGGGTACCGGGGATGATCGAGGCCCGGGCGACCGCGCCGACCACCGCTTCGCCAGCAGGCAGGGATTCGGCAGCGACCAGGGTGATCTCGGTCTTGGGATTCGGGTGGGTCAGGCGCTGGGTGGTTTCCGGCGAAAGCTCGGTCACCGCCTGCAGGAAACGATCACGGATTTCTTCCGGTCCGAACAGGCTGAACGCCGCTTGCAGCGGTGCGCCATCTTCCGGGCGGATGGGGCGGATCAGCAGCTCGTGGCCGCTGGGAGCCTTGAAGATCTCATGCCAGGGCGGCATGCGGTTGCGAGTGGCCATACCGGGTGATTCCTTGGTGGTCCATCGATTGTGGCATCACCGGGGCTGCATTCCGTGAACGAAAGGCTCACGGCGGTACAGCCTCGTGAAGGCCGTTATTCGGGTGCTTTGAGCCAATCCAGGCGGGTGCTGGCACCGGGTTCGCCCAGGTGCTGGCGCAGCGCCGGCAGGGCTGGGCCGACCACCCGGTCGAACTGCCAGGGCGGGTTGAGCAGCAGCATGCCGCTGCCGTTGAGGCGCAGCGGAGAGTCGTCCGGGCGCACCAGGAACTCGATCGTCATCGCCGATTTCACCGGCAGGGCGGTGGCCTTGCGCAGGAAATGCAGGATGGTGCGGCGCTGCTTGATCGGGAACCAGACCGCACACGTGGCCTGCGGCCAGCGCGCCAGGGTTTCGGCCAGGGCGGCCAGAACGGCCTGGTATTCAGCGTCCTGGGCTTCGTAGGGCGGGTCGATCAGGACCAGGCCACGGCCGATCTTGCTGCCGTTGAACTTCGGCGGCAGCAGCGAGCGCAGCAGCGCATAGCCATCGCCAGAGCGCACATCGACGCGGCTGTCATGGGCGAACAGGGCCTTCAACGTGGCCGTTTCGGCTTCCTGCAGCTCACACACCGCCATGCGGTCCTGCGCACGCATGGCCTGTGCGCTCAGCAGCGGCGAGCCCGGGTAGTTGGTCATCGCGCCGACCGGGTTGTCGGCCTGTACCGCCTTCAGGTAGCGCTCGACCACCTCCGGCAGCTTGGGCTGGGCCATCAGCCGCATGATTCCGGACTCGGCCTCCAGGGTCTTGCGGCTCTCTTCGCTGGCCAGCAGGTAGCGGCCGGCACCGCCGTGGGTGTCGAGCACGAAGAACGGGCTGTCCTTGCGCTTGAAGCTGTCGATCAGGGCCAGCTGCACGATGTGCTTGAGCACATCGGCGTGGTTGCCGGCATGGAAGGCGTGGCGATAGTTCATGGGCGGCAGTGTACGGGGCGGCGGCCGCAGCGGCTATGCTGCGCGCCATGACAGCTCCCGTTGCCCATGTCCTGGTAGTCGAGGACGAAGCCGCCATCGCCGAAACCGTGCTCTATGCGCTGCGCAGCGAGGGCTATGCCGCCAGCCACTGCCTGCTGGGCGGCGAGGCCCTGCAGCGGCTGCAGGCTGGAGATATCGACGTGGTGGTGCTGGACGTGGGCCTGCCCGACCTGGGCGGCTTCGAGGTCTGCAGGCGACTGCGCGCGCAGCCCGGGCCGGCGGCGCAGCTGCCGGTGATTTTCCTGACCGCCCGCAACGACGAAGTGGATCGCGTGCTCGGCCTGGAGCTGGGCGCCGACGATTACATGACCAAGCCGTTCTCGCCGCGCGAGCTGGTGGCGCGGGTGCGTGCGCGCCTGCGCCGTGCGGCACCGGCCGTGGCCGCACCGCGCGCGGACGCAGGCTGGCAGGAACATGGCGGCTTCGCGATCGACCGCGAAGGCCGGCGCATCCGCTTCCGCGGCCAGACGTTGGATCTCACCCGCTACGAGTACGCGCTGCTGGAAGCGCTGCTGCAGCGCCCGGGCGCCATCCTCAGTCGTGCCCAGCTGATGGACCGTGGCTGGGACAGCAGCGCCGACAGCGCCGACCGCACCGTTGATACGCATGTAAAGACGCTGCGCGCCAAGCTGCGCGCGGCCGGTGCCAGCGAAGACCCCATCCGCACCCACCGTGGCCTTGGCTACGCGCTGGAGGTCTAGCCGATGCGCCTGGTACTGAAGCTGTTCCTGGGCTTCTTCCTGATCACCGGCATCGCCGCGTTCTTCGTGATGCGCGTGTTCGTCAACGAAGTGAAGCCCGGTGTGCGCCAGGCGATGGAATCGACCCTGGTCGATGCGGCCAACGTGCTGGCCGAAATGGCCGCCGCCGACGTCAAGGCCGGCACCATCCGCAGCGGCAGCTTCACCCGCAACCTGGCCAAGGCACGCCAGCGCGACCTGAAGGCGATGGTCTGGCGCTTCCCGAAGCGCTCGCTGGATTACCGGGTGACCATCACCGATGCCAAGGGCATCGTCATCTACGACTCGCTGGGCCGCGACCTGGGGCGCGACAACTCGCGCTGGAATGATGTCTATCGCACCCTGCGTGGTGAGTACGGTGCGCGTTCCAGTCCCGAGATTGCCGGCGAAGAGGGCGATACGGTGATGCATGTGGCGGCGCCCGTATATGACCCGGCCGATGGGCGCACCCTCATCGGCGTGCTCAGCCTGGCGCAGCCCAACCGCAGCATCGATCCGTTCATCGCCGCCAGCCAGCGTGCCATCATCGAGCGCGGGGCCTGGCTGATCGGATTGTCGGCACTGGTCGGTGTGCTGGTGACGATGTGGCTGACCACCGGCCTGGGCCAGCTCAGCCGCTATGCGCGTGCGGTCAGCGCCGGCGAACCAGTGCCGCCGCCGCGACGCCGCCGCGACGAGATCGGCGATCTCGGCCAGGCGCTGGAAACAATGCGCCGCAAGCTGGAAGGCAAGGCCTACGTCGAGCAGTACGTGCAGTCGCTGACGCATGAGATGAAGAGCCCGCTGGCGGCCATCCGTGGTGCCGCCGAGCTGCTGCAGGAGCCGCTGCCGGAAGCCGATCGCGTGCATTTCGCACGAAGCATTGTCGACCAGCAGGAGCGGCTGACCGAGACCATCGACAAACTGCTGGCACTGGCCGAAGTGGAACAGCACGGCTGGCTGCAGACCCGCGACCGGATCGCGCTGCCGACCTTGTTGGCCGATGCGGCCGCTGCCGCGCAGGTGCGCGCACAAGCGGCGGGCGTGCAGGTCCGCATCGACAGCGTGCCCGACCTGCAGGTGCAGGGCGACGGCTACCTGCTGCGGCAGGCACTGCATAACCTGATCGACAACGCGATTGCCTTCTCGCCGGCTGGCGCGGAGATCGCGCTGCAGGCCGAGGTGGACGGGCAGGGCGTGCGCCTGCAGGTGGCCGACCGTGGCGCCGGCATTCCCGACTACGCGCGTGAGCGGGTGTTCGAACGCTTCTATTCGCTGGCGCGCCCCGGCAGCGGGCGGCGCAGTTCCGGCCTGGGCCTGCCGTTCGTGCAGGAAGTCGCGCGCCTGCACGATGGGCGCGCCAGTGTCGATGCACGCGACGGCGGCGGTACCGTCGCCAGCCTGTGGTTGCCGCTGGGTACACCTGGCCAGCGCCCGCGCCGCTGACTTCACACTCGCTTCAAATTCGCCACAAACCCTGCTCACCACGGCGGTCCATCCTGCAGCCCTCTCCAACGAGGATGGACCATGAAATCCCTGAAGATGCTGCTGCGCTTCGCCATTGTCGGCGGGCTGATCCTGCTGCTGCTGGTTCCGCTGACGATGATCCGCGGGGTCATCAACGAACGCAGTGCGTACCGCGACGAGGCCTTCTCGCGGGTGGCCGACAGCCGCGCTGGTGCACAGCAGCTGGTGGGCCCGGTACGGGTGGTGCCATGGGTGGAACGCAAGCAGGTTGAACTGGTTGACCCGCTGGGCGTCAAGAAGACCGAGGTGCAGGTCACCGAGGGGCACTGGCTGCAGATGCCGGCGTCGCTGGAGGTGGGCGGCGAGATGCTGCCGAGCCAGCGCGAGGTGGGCCTGTTCAAGGTCCCGGTATACAGCTGGAACGGCCAGTTGAAGGCCACCTTCGCCGCTGACGACTATCCGGTGAAGGCCGGCCGCAGCTATGGCCAGCCGTATGTGGCGGTTGGCATTTCCGATGTGCGCGGCCTGGTCGGTACGCCGAACCTGCGCGTGGATGGCAAGCAGCTGAGGTTGCTGCCGGGCGTTGGCGCGGCCAGCGAAGTGGGGCGAGGCCTGCATGCACCGGTGGCCGGTTTCGCTGCGGATCAGGGCGGCACGCTGGCTGCCAGCGCCGTTGAACTGGAGCTGCGCCTGGATGGCAGCCGCATGCTGTCGGTGGTGCCGGTGGGCGATGACACCCACATCGCGCTGCGTTCGAGCTGGCCGCATCCGTCGTTCAGCGGTGCGTTCCTGCCCAACGAGCGCCGCGTCGATGCGCAGGGCTTCGATGCGCGCTGGGCGGTGTCCTCGCTGGCCTCCGACGCACAGCGGCAGCTGCGCAATGACGGTTCGGTCGACTCGCAGGCGGTGACGGTGTCGCTGGTCGATCCGGTCGATACCTACACCCAGGCCGACCGTGCCTCGAAGTACGGCGTGCTGTTCGTGCTGCTGACCTTCGTCGGCTTCATCCTGTTCGAGCTGATCAAGTCGCTGCGCATCCACCCGCTGCAGTACCTGATGGTGGGCCTGGCGCTGGCGATCTTCTTCTTGCTGCTGATCAGCCTGTCCGAGCACATCGCGTTCTGGAAGGCCTACCTGGTTTCGGCCGTGGCCTGCATCGGCCTGCAGGCGGTGTACCTGGCCAATGTTCTGGGCCACTGGAAGCGCGGCCTGGGCTTCGCTGCGCTGCTGACCGTGCTGTATGGCGCGCTGTATGGCCTGCTGGTGTCGGAGAACAACGCGCTGCTGATGGGTTCGCTGCTGCTGTTCGTGATCCTGGCGCTGGCGATGTGGGTGACCCGCCGGGTCGACTGGTACGCGCTTGGCGCGGAACTGAAGTAAGGAGTACGTCATGGGCTGGCGCCAGGGATTGCGGCAACGGGCACGGCAGGGCATTCCGGCCCTGCTGGAAGTGGATGCACTGCTGCAGGCACATGGCGTGCTGGCGGCCCTGCCGGGGGCACGGATCGCCCCCGGCCTGGTCCGCTTCCAGCTGGCGGCGGTGACCTGCGACGGACTGCAGGGGCAGGGGTTGCGCTGGCTGCAGGGCGCGCGGCAGGGACGCGGCACCGTGGCCGGCCGGGTGCCGCGCTACCGGCCATGGAAGGCCGGGGCGGAGGCGCTGGCCGAGATCGGCATCGGTGGCCTGCCGGAGGACTGGCCCGCACATGCGGCGGTGTTCGGCTGCAGCAGCATCGACCGGCGGCACTGGTTGCTGCTGCTGCCGGAGCGGGCGCAGTTGTGGCTGGGATGGAGTGGATGACATGGCTTGGCAGGTGCGAACCAACCACTCTCCTGTGGGTGCGAACCTTGGTTCGCACGCTTCTACCGCCGCCCATGACCGATGGGACGGTATCCCCGAGCCCCTGCTGGCTAGACTCGATGGGTTGATGATCGAGCCGAAGGGCAGGGGTGCGATGTGTTGAAGTGGGGCGTGCTGGCCGCAGCGCTGGCGATGGGTGGCAATGCAGGGGCGCAGCAGCGCGAGACGGTGGACCTGGACATGGTCAGCCGCATCCGCCAGGAGGCCTTCCACCGTTCGCAGGTGATGGACACCTTCAGTTATCTCACCGAGCGCATCGGCCCGCGCCTGACCAACTCGCCGGCGATGGGCCGCGCCAACGCCTGGACCCGCGGCAAGTTCAACGAATGGAAGCTGGACAACGTCCACGACGAAGCCTTCGACGACTTCGGGCGCGGCTGGGAGTTCACTTCCGCCAGCGTGGAGATGCTGGGTGACCGCGTGCAGCCGCTGCATGCACTGCCCAAGGCCTGGACGCCGGGCACCAAGGGCCCGGTTGAAGGCGAGCTGGTCCAGGTCGAGATCAAGAAGCCCGAAGACATCGAGAAGTACCGCGGCAAGCTGCGCGGCAAGATCCTGCTGCTGGGCGAGGCGCGCGAGTACAAGCGCGGCACCGAGCCCGATTCGCACCGGCATGACGCCACCTCGCTGGAGGGCCTGCAGGAATTCACCCTGCCCAAGGACAAGGACGCCACCGCCGAGCGTGCCAAGCGGGTCAAGGAGTACCAGGAACGCCAGCAACTGGCGTCCAAGGTCAATGCGTTCTTCGTGGAAGAGGGCGCGCTGGCCTCGATCAGCATCAGCAGCTGGGACAACGGCATCATCCGCGTTGCCGGTGGCGGTTCGCGCAAGGCCGGTGAGTCGGTGGGCATCCCCGAGCTGGCGATGATCAGCGAGCACTTCAATCCGCTGGTGCGCGCGCTGGAGGCCAAGCAGACGGTACGTCTGCGGGTGGATGTGGCCGCGCGCTTCACCGACGAGGCCGACCAGCCGGGCTACAACACGCTGGCCGAGATCCGCGGCAGCAGCAAGCCGGATGAAGTGGTGATGATCGGCGCGCACCTGGATTCCTGGCACAGCGGTACCGGTGCGGCCGACAACGCGGCCGGCGTGGCAGTGATGATGGAGGCGATGCGCATCCTCAAGGCCACCGGCGCCAAGCCCAGGCGCACCATCCGCGTGGCGCTGTGGAGCGGCGAGGAACAGGGCCTGATCGGCTCGCAGGCCTATGTGGCCAAGCACTTCGGTCGTTTCCCGGAACCCACCGACCCGGCACAGAAGGCGCTGCCGGCCTCGCTGCGCGAGCCGACCGGTGCATTGCAGAAGACCCGCGACTACAGCAAGTTCCAGGTCTACTTCAACATGGACAACGGCTCCGGCCGCTTCCGTGGCATCTACGCGCAGGAAAACCTGGCGGCGATGCCGATCTTCGAAGCCTGGCTGGCGCCATTCCATGACGTGGGCGCCACCACGGTGGCCACCCGCAACACCGGCAGCACCGACCACATCAGCTTCGACCGCATCGGCCTGCCGGGCTTCCAGTTCATCCAGGACCGGCTGGACTACTTCACCAACGTCCACCACAGCCACCTGGATACCTGGGACCACGCCGAACCGGAAGACCTGAAGCAGGCTGCCGCCATCGTCGCCTCGTTCGCCTACAACGCCGCCATGCGCGAGCAGTCCTTCCCGCGCAAGCAGGAACCGTAAAAGGGGACGGAGGGAATTAAGTCGTTTCTCCCCTCCGTTTCCCGGTTGCAGCGCCCAGAGGCTGGGCAATCGCGACTTAATCCCCTCCGTCCCCTTTTTCCGTCGGGGGCGGAGGGCTGGTAAAATCGGGGGATTCCCGTTCCTCGAGCCGTCCATGACCTGCCGCACCCGCTTCGCCCCCAGTCCCACCGGCTACCTGCACATCGGTGGCGCCCGCACTGCGCTGTACTGCTGGCTGGAGGCCCGTCACCGTGGCGGCGAGTTCGTGCTGCGCATCGAGGACACCGACCGTGAGCGCAGCACCCAGGGCGCGATCGACGCCATCCTGGAGGCGATGGAGTGGCTGGGTCTGGATTACGACGAAGGCCCGATCTACCAGACCGACCGCGTCGCCCGTTACCTGGAAGTGGCCGAGCAGCTGGTGGCCGACGGCAAGGCGTACTACGCCTACGAGACCCGCGAAGAGCTGGATGCGATGCGCGAGGCCGCGATGGCCAAGCAGGAGAAGCCGCGCTACAACGGCGCTGCGCGCGAGCTGGGCCTGCCGCGCAAGGACGACCCGAACCGCGTCATCCGCTTCAAGAACCCGCTGGAAGGTACGGTGGTGTTCGACGACCTGATCAAGGGCCGCATCGAGATCGCCAACAGCGAGCTGGATGACATGGTCATCTTCCGCCCGGACGGCTACCCCACCTACAACTTCGCGGTGGTGGTGGACGACTGGGACATGGGCATCACCGAGGTGATCCGCGGCGACGACCACATCAACAACACCCCGCGCCAGATCAACCTGTACGAAGGCATCGGCGCGCCGGTGCCGAAGTTCGGCCACATGCCGATGATCCTGGACGAGC
Organism: Stenotrophomonas sp. 115C5; assembly: GCF_056861055.1. Classification (NCBI taxonomy): domain Bacteria; kingdom Pseudomonadati; phylum Pseudomonadota; class Gammaproteobacteria; order Lysobacterales; family Lysobacteraceae; genus Stenotrophomonas; species Stenotrophomonas sp. 115C5. Next base: position 327,576 of record NZ_JBSPUQ010000001.1, on the reverse strand, counting down.
AGGGCGCCAAGCTGTCCAAGCGCACCGGCGCGGCCGACGTGATGCAGTACAAGGACGCCGGCTACCTGCCTGATGCGCTGCTGAGCTACCTGGCCCGCCTGGGCTGGTCGCACGGTGACCAGGAGCTGTTCAGCCGCCAGGAGTTGATCGAGCTGTTCGACGTGAAGGACTGCAACTCCAAGGCCTCGCGCCTGGATATGGCCAAGCTGGGCTGGGTCAACCAGCACTTCCTGAAGACCGAGGACGTGGCCGCCATCGTGCCGCACCTGGTCTACCAGCTGCAGAAGCTGGGCCTGGACGTGGCCGCCGGCCCGGCCCCGGAGGATGTGGTGATCGCCCTGCGTGAACGCGTGCAGACCCTGAAGGAAATGGCCGAGAAGGCCGTGGTCTGGTACCAGCCGCTGACCGAGTACGACGAAGCCGCCGTGGCCAAGCACTTCAAGGCCGGTGCCGAGGTGGCGCTGGGCAAGGCCCGCGAGCTGCTGGCAGCCCTGCCGGAATGGACCGCTGAATCGGTGGGCGTGGCCCTGCACGATGCCGCCGCCGCGCTGGAGATCGGCATGGGCAAGGTCGCCCAGCCGCTGCGCGTGGCCATCACCGGCACCCAGGTCAGCCCTGACATTTCCCATACCGTGTACCTGGCCGGCCGCGAGCAGGCCTTGAAACGCATTGATGTGGCCATCACCAAGGTAGCAACGGCCTGAGGCATCCTTGCCAGGCCCGAACCGGAGAACACGCATGCCCGCCAAGACCGCCACTGCCTGTACGGCCCCGCACCACCACGTCCACGATGCATCGGATTTCGTGGCGGTGGTCGAGCGCGTCTCGCGCGAACGCGGGCTGCGCCTGACCCCGATCCGCGCCAATGTGCTGAAGCTGATCGCCGAGGCCGGCAAGCCGGTCAAGGCCTACGAGCTGCTGGAATGGGTGCGCAACGGCAAGGGCGTGGGCGCTGATGCCCCGCCCACCGTGTACCGCGCGCTGGATTTCCTGATGGCCAATGGCTTCGTGCACAAGCTGGAGTCGGTCAATGCCTTCGTGGCCTGCCACCATCCCAGCAGCGCCGCGCATTCGGTGCCGTTCCTGATCTGCAACAGCTGCCACAGCGCGGTGGAGCTGGAAGACCGCGAAATCGTCACCCAGCTGGAGAAGCGCGCCAAGGAGCTGGGTTTCCAGCCGCAGGCGCAGACTCTGGAAGTGCACGGCCTCTGCGCGCGCTGCGCGGGCTGAGCAATGGGTCCTGGGGTCAGATCCCTTTTGCCTTGGCAAAAGGGATCTGACCCCCGTTTCATGACAAAGGCTAATCCAGCGGCTTGCTTGCGGTATCCACCCGCACGATCACCGACATGCCCGGCCGCAGCTGCGCCGCCAGCGTCTGGCCTTCATTGATCGATATCCGCACCGGCAGCCGCTGCACCACCTTGGTGAAGTTGCCGCTGGCATTGTCCGGGCGCAGCACGCTGAATTCCGAACCGGTAGCCGGCGCGATCTCCTGCACGCGGCCCCGCAGCACCTGCCCCTGGAACGCGTCCACCGAGAACGTGGCCGGCTGGCCGATCGCCATGCCCCAGGTCTGGCCTTCCTTGTAGTTGGCCACCACCCACAACGTGTCAGGTACCAGGAACAGCAGCTGCGAACCGGCAGCGACGTACTGGCCCACGCGCACGCTGGCCTCGCTGATCTGGCCGTCGCGCGGTGCGTGGATCACCGTGTTGGCCAGATCGATGCGGGCCAGTTCCAGCTGCGCCTGCGCGCTCTCCACCTGCGCCTCCAGGCTCTTGCGCGCCACCTGGGTCGATACCAGCGTTTCCTCGGCAATGCGGATCTGCGCCTGTGACTGCTGGACGCTGGCCTGTGCCGACGCCTGGGTGGTGCGGAACTTGTCGCGGTCGTTGACTGACACCAGTTGCTGCGCGGCCAGCTCCTCGTAGCGCTTCAGCTCGTTGCGTGAGCGTTGCAGCTCCGCCTGGCCGGCCGACAACGTGGCGTGTGCGGAGGCGATCTGCGCACGGTTCTGCGCCTGCGACTGGTCCGAGTTGGCCAGCGCCGCGCGTGCGCTGTCCAGCGTCGCCTGTGCCTGGGCGACGCGCTGCGCGTAGATGCGGTCATCGATGCGCAGCAGCGGCTCGCCCTGCTTCACGTGCTGGAAGTCCTTCACCAGCACTTCGGTCACGTAGCCGTTCACCTGCGGCGCCATCACCGTGATCTGCCCGCGTACATAGGCGTTGTCGGTCACCATCACGCTGCTGGTGAACGGCCACAGGTGCCAGGCGCGCAGGATCAGCGCAATGCCCAGCAGGGCGACCACCACCATCACCACTACGCTGCGCGCGCTGGGCTTGAGGTACTTCGGCGCGACCGCCGGCTCAACGGGCGTAGGCGCAGGTGCCGCGTCGGTCGGCGGCGGTGGGGTCACGTTGTCGGCGTCGTCGGGTCGGGGCGGGACGGGAGGCATGGTGGAGGACTCAGCGGGGCGCGGCCGGCGTGGCCGCAGCGGGGGACGTGGGGTGGCGCTTGCGCCATTGCTTGAGCACGGCGGTGCGCAACGACAGCAGCAGCAACCAGCACAGGAAGCCGATGGCCAGCCAACCGCTCAATGTGAACACATCATTGAAGCCACGTACGTTGGCTTCGCGGCGAGTGGTCTGCGCCAGCTGCGCGCTGCCCTGCGCGCTGCGCAGCACCGGGTCGGTGATCTGTGCGCTGTAAAGCTGCTGCTGGAGGCGCAGGCGTTGTGCCACCACCGGGTCGGCCGGGTCGAGCTGGCTGGTCAATGCGCTGGAGTACAACTGCTCGCGATGCAGCTGGAAGGTGCCAAGCACCGCAGAGCCGGCCAGCCCGCCGAGGGTCTGGGTGATCGACAGTGTCACCAGGAAGGTGATCATGTGGTCCACGCCCTGTTTCAGCGCGGCGGAGATGCCGAGCATGATCAGCGGGCCCATGAACATGCCGGCACCGACCGAGGCCAGGAACTGGCTGGCGTAGAAATCGTGCGGCCGGTCCATGCTGGTGCGGTGCTGGTCGAAGAAGGCGGCAGCGCCCAGCAGCAGGATCGCCATCAGCAGCTGGGGGATCAGCCGCTTCGGGCCGAAGGTCAGCGATGCACCGGCGATGCCGGTGACCACGCCCGCCAGGATCACCACGAACAGCGGGCGCATCTGGTCAGGCCCCATGCCCAGCGTGCGCATCAGGTTGACCACGCCGTAGGACTGCTCGGTGGTGAGGAAGCGGATCAGGAACGCACCGACGATGAAGTGCAGTACCGGCAGCTTCGACAGCCAGCGGATCTGCAGCAGCGGATTGCGCCGGTAGTGCTCGATGATGAAGGCGGTGGTGGACAGCACGATCGAGGCGACCAGTGCCCAGCCCAGCCATGGCGTGTTGAGCCACCAGCGGGTGTAGCCCTGCGCCAGCACGATCACCAGCAGGGCGACGGCCGGTGCGAGCAGGGCGAACGTGAGGAAGTCCAGCGGCTCGAACGCCTTCACCTGGATGCCGGGCGGCAGCTTCAGCACCACCACTGCCGCGAACGCGCACAGTGCCAGCCCGGCTTCGAACGAGTAGAGCTGGTGCCATTGGCCGGTATCGACCAGGCCCGGCGACACGATCCAGGCGATCGGCACCGCCAGCTGCGAAAGGCCGACGCCGACCACCAGCAGATTGCCGGTGAAGCGACGCGGCAGCGCCTGCAGCATGTACAGCGTGCCCAGTGTCGAACAGGCCGCACCCGCGAAGCCGCTGGCGGCGCGGGTCAGCATCGTGGTCTCGAAGCTGCCGACGAACAGGTGCAGTACCGCCAGCGCCGCATACAGGCCCAGCCCGATCTCCGCGAACAGGCGGATGCCGTACTGCTGGCGGAATTTGAAGGCCAGCAGGTTGGCGGTGACATTGACCATCGCATACGCGGCCACCAGCCAGCTGCCCTGGGTCGGGGTCAGTGCCAGTTGGCCCTGCAGGAACGGCAGGTTGGCGGTGACCAGCGCATTGCCGAGGCCGCCGGTGATCGCCACCAGCAGCGATACCAGTGCATAGGCCAACCGACGGTACGGTGGGTGCCAGGGCATCGAAGCCGAACCGGGCATGGTCGGCTTCTCGTGCTCCTCCCAATCCGGAACCGGCTTCAGATACGGCTGGACCATCAGCGGGCCTCGCTGGTTGCTCCCTGGAGACCCCCGCGCAGCAGCTGCAGGGCGCGCCCGGCCAGGTGGGCGCGCTCGTCGCGGGTCTTGCCGCGCAGGGCCGCGCCCAGCATGCCCGAGATCAGTGAAATGTCCGTCTTTTCCAGGTCGACCCGGCACAGGCCGGCCGCCTTGGCACGCTCAATCGGTGCTTCCAGCAGGTCGCGCACGGTCTCGCGCGCGGTGCGCATGGCCGGCACGTCCGAATCGACCGCACGCCAGTAATCGGCCAGTGCCGGCGAATCGATGATGCGCTGGGCCATGCCCTCGAACACCTCGAACAGGGCGTCGTCGCGGTCGCCGAGCTGTTCGACCTGGCGCCGGATGCGATCAACCGTGCGCTGCAGCAGCGCCTGGATCAGCGCGGTGCGGTCGGGAAAGTTGCGGTACAGGGTGGCGCGGCCCACCTGGGCGCGTTCGACCACCAGGTCCAGCGGGGCGGTGACACCGTGTTGGCCGAACACATGATCGGCGGCGTCGAGGATGAGGGCACGGCGGGCAGCAGCATCGGCACGTTGGGCAGTCATGGAATTATTTTCGGACAAAAATGTCCGATTGGCGAGACTTTGAGTGACGGGATTGTCCGCTTGTTGTGGTACGCACATCTTTGTGACGAGTGCGTGATGGTGCGGATCGAAATGAAAACGGGGGCCCGAAGGCCCCCGTGGGATCCGACCCCGCCTTACGCGATCAGAAGAACGCGCGGATGCCGAATGCGACACCACGGCCTGGCAGCGGCGAGTAGTCGCGCAGCAGCGAGGTATGTGGACGCACTTCGCGGTTGGTCAGGTTGCTGCCATCCAGGAAGACTTCGTAGCTGTTGCTGGCGTTGCGATCCCAACGGTAGGCCAGGTGCGCATCGACCAGGGTGTAGCCGTTGCTCGGCTCCTCGTTCTGCGCGACGTCCTTCTGGCGGCTGTAACGCACCGCACCGACCGAGGCGCGCCAGCCGTCCTTCGACCAGCGCAGGTCGGCGCCGACGCGGGCCGGAGCAATGCGCGGCAGGTAGCCGGTGTTTGCCAGTTCCACGCTGTAGTTGTGGTTGTGGTCGCCATGCGGCACGGCGATGTCCAGGTTGCGGCTGCCGCTGCCATCCAGCTTGGCCTTCACGTAGTCGCCGAACAGGCGCAGATCCCAGTCACCGGCGCCGCCCTCGAACAGGTGTACCAGCGCTTCGGCTTCGGCACCGCGGAACACCGCGTCCTGCTGCGTCCAGGTGCGCACCGGCAGGCCCTCGGTGATGCCGGTTTCGGCCAGGTAGATGAAGTCCTTGAACTTGGTCTGGTAGACCGACGCGGAGAAGTCCAGGCGCTCGCTGTGGGTGTGGATGCCCAGTTCCACGCGCTGGCCGCGTTCGGTCTTCAGGTTGGCGTCGCCGATTTCCAGCGAGCGGGTGGCGATGTGCGCGCCGGCGGCGTACAGCTCTTCGTTGGTCGGTGCACGCTCGGAGCTGTCCACGCCGATGCGCAGATCAACAGCGTCGTTGAGCTTCCAGATGCCAGCGGCAGACAGGTTGGTGGCACCGAACGTGCGGCGGCGGTAGTCGCCAGTCGGGTCCAGCTTGACCTGGTCGTGACGGCCGCCCAGTTCCAGCTTGAACGGGCCGAACTGCTTTTCCTGAAGCACGAACAGGCCGATGTTCTTGGTGCCGGTATCCGGCACGAACGCCTCTTCGCCCTTGGCGCCGAAATCACTGTTGCCGAACTGCAGGCCGAAGGCACCGTCCCAGCCACCGATCTGCTGCTGCACGGCTTCCAGACGCGCTTCGATGCCACGGTTGGTGAAGCGGGTGGACGGCGTGCCGGCTTCCAGCTCCACGTGTTCGTAGTCGGTGTAGGCCACGCGCGCGTTGATGTTCTTCAGGAACGAGACCGGGTCGTAGATGCCGGCCTTGGTCTCGAAGCGGTTCTGCACCATGTCGATGCGCACGTCGTGCTCGTCGCCGCCTTCTTCTTCATCGCCATGGTCGTGGCCGTGGTCATGGCCATGATCATCACCATCGGCGTGCACGTGCGCGCCATTGGGAATGCCGTAGTTGGTGCGGTAGGTGCTGGCCGATACGCCGAAGTAGCCGCCGTCGCCCAGCCACGTTGCGCCGACGCCACCGGCGCGGGTGCGGATCGAGCTGTTGTCCAGGCGGCCGCGACGCGGCTCTTCACCCTCGGCCGCGTCATGGTCGTGATCGTGGTCATGATGATCTTCAAGGCTGTCGATCACTGCATAACCGGGGATGCGGTAGTCATCGCCATTGCGGACCAGGCCATCCACGTGCAGCACGACATTGCCGCTGACGCCATCGAGGCGGAACATGCCGCTGCGTTCGTTGTTCACCGAATTGCCGCGCAGTTCTGCGCGGCCGCTCAGCGGGCGCTCCGGCAGTTCGCGCGCGATGCGGCCATCGACCACATTGACCGCACCACCGATGGCGCCGCTGCCGAACAGCAGCGTGGCCGGCCCCTTCAGCACTTCGATCTGGTCGGCCAGGAACGGCTCGATGCTGGTGGCATGGTCGGCGCTGACGGTGGAGGCATCCATGTTGCCCATGCCGTTGGACAGCACGGCCACGCGCGGGCCTTCCTGGCCGCGGATGATCGGGCGGCCGACGCCGGGCCCGAAGAAGGTGCTCTGCACGCCTGGCAGCTTGGCCACGGTATCGCCGAGGGTGCCGGCCTTCTGCTCGTCCAGGCGTTCGCCGGCCAGAACCTCCACCGGGCGTGCCAGCGATTCTGCGTCGCCCTGCAGCGGCGACGCGGTGACCTGCACCGACGACAGTTCAGTCAGGTGGCGGTCACGATGGGAATCGTCTTCGCTGGCGGCGAAGGCAACGGTCGGAAGCAGGGCGGTCAGGGCCAGGGCGAGGGAATGCGGCTTCAACCGCGGGGTACGGGCGGGCATCGGTGGGTCCTTTGTTACACTGTATCAATCGCTGGGCGCACGCATCCCGTCAGCGGGACAGGGGGAGGGAAACCGTGCGGGTCGGGAAGGGATGTTATATTATTCCATAACGATTCGCCGACCCTGCTGGAAGTCATGTCCCTGTCCTCACGCCTGCGCCACCTGCTCGACCGTTTCGGCGCCACTGGTTCGATGCTGTGCGCGGTGCATTGCGCGGTGATTCCGGTGCTGCTGGCCGCAGCGCCGTCGTTGGGCCTGTCGTTCTGGCTGAGCGACGGCGTGGAACAGGCGCTGGTGGTGTTCGTGACCCTGCTGGGGCTGTTCAGCCTGGTCTGGGGCTACCGTCGCCACGGTGCGCTGCGTGCGCTGGGCTTCCTGATTCCCGGCCTGGTGGCGTTGTGGGCCGGCGTGCTGTACGACCCGTTGCACCACAATGCGGTGCCGCACGCGGTGGTGATGACCGTCGGCGGCCTGCTGGTGGGGGTGGCCCATCTGGTCAACCTGCGCCTCAACCACGGTCACGTGCACGACGCCAGCTGCGCGCACTAGGCGCTCCGTGATAGGATTTTTGATCGTGCGCGGGGGCGCCCAGCAAGGCGGCCCCGCCGAACCCGTGTCAGTACGGGGTAACCAGATTTCACATTTGAGGAGTTGAAGACATGGGTAAGGGTGACCGCAAGACCGCCAAGGGCAAGCGCTATAACGCCAGCTACGGCAACGCCCGTTCGCACACCGCGAGCAAGGTCGCCGTAGGCGCCGCCGCTCCGGTTGCCAAGAAGACCGTGGCCAAGGCTCCGGCGAAGAAGGCTGTGGCGAAGAAGGCCGTCGCCAAGGCCTGATCCGGCCCAGACCGGTTCAACGAAAAACGCGGCGCCTGGCGCCGCGTTTTTTTATGCACGTTTTTGTAGAGCCGAGCCCATGCTCGGCTGGCGCAATGCAGCCGAGCGTGGGCTCGGCTCTACAACCGGATCAGCGCAGGGTCTTCTTCAGCGTTTCCGGATTGCCGTCGTTCGGCGCGGCCGGCACCTGCAGCAGGTGCGCCAGCAGCGGGTAGACGTCGACGTTGTCGAAGCCATCGATCACCAGGCCCTGGCGGAACGACGGGCCGCTGGCCACGAACACGGCGCGCATCGAGGGCAGGGCGTTGTCATAGCCGTGCGAGCCGCGGTCCTGCTTCGCGCGCTTGGCGATCTTCTCGCGGTGCAGTGCATCCCAGCCTTCATCCATCGCACAGACGATGGCCGGAACCCGCGGATGGGTGCCGTAGTGCCAGCGCGCCGGCAGGTTCTCCTTCTTCCAGCACTCGTAGTGCGTATGGCGGCCGAGCAGGGCGCGTTCGGCTTCCGCTTCGCGGCCCGCGACCGGCGCAAAACCCACCGACTGGCCCTGGCTGACATTGCGCGCGATGGCCGGATTGGCCATCGATTCGGTGGCGATCACGTGGCCGTCGGCGACACTGGCCATGCCGTGGTCAGAGACCACGATGATGTTGGTGGTCGCGGCCAGGCCGCGTTGTTGCAGTCCATCGAGCACCTGGCCGACGATCTGGTCGGCGCGCACGATGGCGTCGGCGTACTGTTTCGACTCGGGGCCGTAGTTGTGGCCGGCCTTGTCCACGTGTTCCATGTACAGCGTGGTCAGGCGCGGTGCATCGGCATCGGTCTGCGCCAGCCAGTTGAGCACGATGCCGGCGCGCTGCTCCAGCGGTTCCTTGCCATCGTAGACGCGCCACTGGCTGGGGCGTACGCCACGGATTTCCGATTCGCTGCCCGGCCATGACGTGGTGGCCGAACGCACGCCGGCGTTCTCTGCACTGACCCAGATCGGTTCGCCACCCCACCAGCCGCTGGTAGTGACCGCGTCGCGGTTGCTCAGTTCGAAACGGCCCAGGGTTGCATCGTCCATGCTGTTGTTGACGATGCCGTGGTGGTCCGGGCGCAGGCCGGTGACGATGGTGTAGTGGTTGGGGAAGGTCAGCGATGGGTACGAAGGCGTCATCCAGCGCGCGCGTACCCCGCCGTCGATCAGTCGCTGCAGGTTCGGGGTCAGGCCGCGATCGAGCGCATCGGCGCGCAGGCCGTCGATCGAGATCAACAGCAGCTTCGGCGGCGCAGCCGTTGCAACAGTGGTGGGAACAGAGGCGGAAGGGGCGGGCGCGGTGGTGCAGGCGGCCAATGGCAGCAGCAGCGCCAGCGCGCAGGTCAGGCGTACGGAAGTCATCCGCGCATGATAAGCCCGCGCAATGACGCGCCCAAGACACGGCGCGCCATCGCGCGCCGAGTCCGCGCATTTTTCCTTATCCCCGCGCCTGTCGGCGCGCCCCCTTCAACAACAAGGGGGCTCTTCTCCAGACAGATCACAGACGCTTCCATCCACGCTTGGCGTGGATCTACCGTGTCGACCAAGGTCGACACCTACCAGCAGCGCAGTACGCCGCCCCGCCTCCCCACAAGTAGCACGCTGTTGCAGTTGCTGTTGCTCCAGCCTCTGCGGGTGCCGGGCGCAGCCCGGCCAGCCCTCTCAGGCGAACAGCGGTGCCTGGCGTTGTTCCAGCCGCAACAGCGCGGCCTTGGTTTCCAGTCCGCCGCCGAAACCGGTCAGTGCACCGTTGCTGCCGATCACGCGATGGCAGGGCAGGATGATCGGCAGCGGGTTGCGGCCGTTGGCAGCGCCGACCGCACGGGTCGCACTGGGCTGGCCCAGATGCTGCGCCAACTGCAGGTAGCTCCAGGTCTGGCCGAACGGAATGAGCGCCAGCGCCTGCCACACCCGCAGCTGGAACGGCGTGCCGCGTGGTGCCAGTGCAAGGTTGAAGCTGCTGCGCTCGCCGTGCAGGAACTGCAGCAGCTGTTCGCGCGCTTCCGGCAGCGCATCCGGTGCGTAGTGCCAGTCATCGCGTCCGCGTGCCGGATGGCGGTTTTCCGGGAACAGCACATGCGACAGGCCACGCTCGTCACCGGCGATGGTCAACACGCCGATCGGGCTGTCGAAACGATCGAACAACAAGGTCATGTCGGTTCTCCAACGAAGGTGCCGGACAGGTGCCACAGATGCAGCACGGCATAGGCGCGCCACGGGCGCCACGGTTGCGAGCGCGTTTCGGTCGCGCGTTCGCTCAGGCGCTGGCCCTGCGCGTGGCCGAGGACCTGCTGCAGCACCAGGTCACCGGCGGGGAAGGCATCGGGCTGGCCAAGTCCGCGCAGCGCGATGTACTGCGCGGTCCACGGGCCGATGCCAGGCAGTGCCACGCAGCGGGCCACGAATTCCTCCAATGCCTGACCGGGCCCGAAGTCGAGCTGGCCGCTGGCGCAGGCAGCGGCCAGCGCACGCGCGGTGGCGGCGCGGGTGCGCGGCAGGCCGATCGATTCCAGCGGCGCCTCAGCCAGCACCTCGGGCGCGGGAAACTGGCGATCGAATTCCGATGGCATGCCCGGCAGGTGTGCGCCATAGGCATCGACCAGGCGCCGCGCGAAGGTGGTGGCCGCGGCCACGCTGACCTGCTGTCCGAGCACGGCGCGTACGCCCACCTCGAAGCCATCCCAGCCGCCGGGCACGCGCAGCCCGGGGCGTTCGGCGATGCCACGCGCCAGCAGCGGTTCCTCGCCCAGCGCGGCATGCACCTGCTGCAGGTCGGCATCCAGATCGAATACGCGGCGCACGCGGCGCACGATGTCGGGAATCAGGCGCGGATCGACCGGGCCCAGCTGCAGGCGCAGTTCCGGGCGTTTCGGATCGGCGGTGACGCGCAGCAGGGTGGGGCGCTCGGGTGTGCCGAGCACGCGCTGGTAGCTGTCTTCGCCGATCAGTTCGATGCCGGGCAGGCTGCGCTTGCGCAGGAAGGCCAGCATGCGCGGGAAATCCAGCGGTGGACGGTACACCAGGCGCAGTACCAGGCAGCCGTCATCGGCGGCCAGCGGCTGATGCTGGCGACGCAGTGCCGTCGGTGCCATGCCACAGCCCTGCAGGAAGGCGGTATTGAAGCGGCGCAGGCTGTTGTAGCCGGCGGCCAGCGCAACATCGGTCACCGGCAGCGTGGTCTCGGTCAGCAGCTGCTTGGCCAGCAGCAGGCGATGGGTAGCGTGGATCTGCCCTGGTGTCGCGCCCAGGTGTTCAACGAACAGGCGCTGCAGCTGGCGCGCGCTGAGGCCGATCTTCTGCGCGAGGTCGGCAACGGGCTGCTCCTGCAGGAAGCCGCCATGGATCAGGGCGAGGGCGCGCTGCACGGTCTGCCCGGCCAATGCCTGCTGGGCCTGCGGTGCCAACTCTGGACGGCAGCGCAGGCACGGGCGGTAGCCGGCGGCGGCGGCCGCAGCGGCGGTCGGGTAGTAGGTGATGTTGCGCGGCTTCGGCGGCGGTGCCGGGCACACCGGGCGGCAGTAGATGCCGGTGCTGCGCACGGCGGTGAAGAACACGCCGTCGAAGCGTGCGTCGCGGGCCAGACGGGCGCGGTCGCAGGCGGCGGTGTCGAGGGCGAGGGCGGTGTCCATGGCGCCAGTCTAGGCGGGTGCGGGTGGGGATACTCGCCACATTCGGACATGGATGCTGAAGGGCGTCAGGTCGGGCTGTGCCCGGCACCCGCGGTAGTGCCGGCCGCTGGCCAGCAACGGCAACGGCAACGGCAGAAGCTGGTTTCCTGTGGGGAGGCGGGGTGTGCCCGGTTGCGGGAGACGCCGTAAACCCGTCCTTGGGGGCTTGGCCGCGGCATCCATGCCGCGGACACTCCCGCAACCGGACCCACCCCGCCTTCGACAGGTTCCTGCGATCTGTCGGAAGGGCATCCCGCTCTGGTAGGTGTCGACCTTGGTCGACACGCTTTCCCAAGGGTCAGAAGGGGTTCAGTACCACGCGCTGAATGCGCGCCCCGGACGGGTAGACTGTGGCCCTTGCTCCCTTGAAATCCGGTTGCCCGATGTCCGCCAAACTCCGCTGGTTGCCCCTGTTGTGCCTGGCCCTGGCGGGCTGCAGTCAGCTGGAGAATCCGGGCAATGTGACCGCTGCCGACAAGGCGGCGCGGGCTCCCGCCAGCGATGGCGAGAACATGGTGTCGATCAACGCCGCCGATGCGCCACCGCCGCCGGCGCCGCCGCGCAGCCGGGCGGATCGGCCGTGGCCGCAGGCGCAGCTGGAGAACGGGCGTGCGTGGGTCAGCTGCAGCACCGAATATGCGGGTGACGCGGGCGACGGTGTCGAGCTGGAAGGCCTGCAGCGCGAGCAGATCAGCCAGGCGCTGGCGCCCTGCGCCGAACGTGGCCTGATGCGCGTGCGCTACGCCGGCAAGATCAACCCGGGCTTCGCCGAGATGATGTGGCGGTTGGCCGTGGTTGCCGACCAGCAGAAGATCCACAAGCGCATCCTCGACCTGGATTCCAGTGGCGGCCAGGTGGAATCGGCGATCGTGGCTGGTGACAGCATCGGTGAATCCGGCTGGACCATCTGGGTGCGCGAAGGCTCGATCTGCCACAGCGCCTGCGTGTTCGTGCTGGCCGCCGGTGACAACCGCCTGCTGTCGGGCAAGGTCGGCATCCACCGCATGATGCGCATCAGCTCCAAGGCCACCTCGCGCGCGGAACTCAACCGCGAGCTGCACGAGGTCTACGACAACGTAAAGGACTACCTGCAGCGCAACGGCGTGGCGGTGGGCGTGGCCGATCTGATGATGACCGTGCCCAACCGCAGCCTGCGCCTGCTGACCGCGGACGAGCTGCGCCAGTACGGCCTGGATGGCACCAACGCGGTGCAGGACGATCTGGAACGGATCAAGCAGATGCGGGCCTGCGGCGATGATTTCGTGCAGCGCAAGGACGCGTTCCTGATCGCCTTCGACCAGCAGTGCAAGCGCGAAGGCGCTGACATGGAATCGATCAACAGCTGCGGCCAGGCACTGAAGCAGCGCTTCGGCTTCCCGGATGCGGTGTGCCCGGAAGAGAGCCCGCTGTCGGAGATCGATGTGGCGACGCTGCCACCGGCACCGTCGGAGCCGCCGCCGGTGGCCGAACAGGTGCCGGCAGACACCGGCACGCCTGCCGCGCAGGCCGATGCCGCCGCGGTGGAAGGCAGCGCCAACGCGCGCTGACGAACAGCTCACCGCGCTGGCGTAGACTGCGGTTCTTTCCCGAGAACCGGCGGTGTCCATGAAGCGCGTGCTCCTGCTGCTGTCCCTGCTGCCCCTGACCGCATTGGCGCAGGCACCTGCGCCGGCCACGCCCGCCCCGGCACCCGCGCGCCCGGCGCCGGCCTCGCCAGCGGCTGCAAAACCAGCTACCGCCGGCGCTCCGGTGTTGACCGCCGCGCAGCAGGCGCAGGTGCAGAAACAGGACGCGGAAATGGGCGCGGCCGCAGTGAAGGCGGCGCAGCTGGTGGATGCCAACCGCGCCGGCGAGTTGTGGGATGGCGCTTCGGCCGTCGCGCGCCGTGCAGTACCGAAGGCCGCCTTCGTCAGCCAGTTGACCACCGAGCGCACGCGCCTGGGTGCGCTGGCCGGGCGTGGCCAGCCGACCATCACCCGGGTCAAGTACAGCGCCGGCGCTGCGGTGCCGGAAGGGCTGTACATCAACGTCAGCTTCCCGACCCGTTTCGCCAACAGCGCGCAGCCGGTGCGCGAGCTGGTCTCGTTCCGTTTCGACGAGGACCAGGTGTGGCGCCTGGCCGGCTATAGCCTGCGCGCGTCGGCACCCTGAGGAGATGAACCATGGCAACTGAACTGACGATGCTGGCCTGGTCGGTGCTGCTGGGCTTCGTCTACATCTTCGCTACCTCTACCGTGGTCACCCGCGAGCGCGGGATGAAGTGGAATGCCTCGGCACGGGATGGCGATGCAAAGCCGCTCAGCCCACTGGCCGGTCGCCTGCAGCGGGCCCAGGCCAATTTCCTGGAGACGTTCCCGTTCTTCGCCGCCGCCGCCATCGCAGTGGTCGTGGCCGGTCGCGGCAACGACACCACTGCACTGGCGGCGCAGACCTACTTCTGGGCGCGCGTGGTCTATCTGCCGCTGTACGCCGCAGGCGTGCCCTACGTGCGCAGCCTGGTGTGGCTGGTGTCGCTGCTGTCGATCCTGGCGCTGGTGTTCGCACTGCTGTAACCCGGCGCTGATCCAGATCAAGGCCGCTCAGCTGCGTGGCGCTATGCTGGCGCGGACTGAATCAACGGCAGGAGGCGCGCATGCGCAGGATGGACGTGGTGGTGGTCGGCGCAGGCCCCGCGGGCATGTGCTTCGCGCGCGCGCTGGCTGGCAGCGGCCTGCAGGTCGGGCTGGTCGACGTCCAGCCGCGCCAGGCCCTGGCCGAGGCCGCCTTCGACGGCCGCGAAATTGCGTTGACGCATGCCTCGCGGCAGAGCCTGGAGCAGCTGGGCCTGTGGCAACGCCTGCCGCACGCCGAAGTTGCCGAACTGCGCGATGCCAGGGTGATGAATGGTGGCTCGCCGTTCGCGCTGACCTTCGCCAGCAGCCAGGTTGATGGCCAGCCGCTGGGCTGGCTGGTACCCAACCATCTGATCCGCCGCGCCGCGTGGGATGCGGTGCAGGGCCAGGACGGCCTGGAACTGTTCGACGGACGCAAGGTGCTGGGCGTGCAGGCCGACGCGCAGGGCCACGTGGTCAAGCTCGATGACGGCAGCCAACTGCACGCGCGTCTGCTGATCGCCGCCGACAGCCGCTTCTCCGCCACGCGCCGCATGCTCGGCATCGGTGCGCAGATGCGCGACTTCGGCAAGTCGATGCTGGTCTGCCGCATGCAGGTCGAGCGCGATCATCACCACACCGCGTGGGAGTGGTTCGGCTACGGCCGCACCATGGCGCTCTTGCCGCTCAACGAGGGCCAGGCTTCGGCGGTGATCACGCTGCCGCCGCGGCAGATCGAGGAGCTGCTGGCAATGGACGAGGTGGCCTTTGGTGAGGCCGTCAGTGCCTGCTTCGAGCACCGCCTGGGCCGGATGCAGCCGGTGGCCACGCCGCAGGCGTATCCGCTGGTAGGGGTGTACGCGCACCGCTTCGTCGGCGAGCGTTCGGCGCTGATCGGGGATGCTGCGGTGGGCATGCACCCGGTCACCGCGCATGGTTTCAACCTGGGCCTGGCCAGCGCGCAGCGACTGGCGCAGGGTATCGTCGCGCAGCAGCGACGCGGTGCCGATATTGCGGCCGCGGGCATGCTGGCCAGCTACCAGCGCGGTCACCGGTTGGCGTCGCGGCCCCTGTATGAGGCCACCAATGCGATCGCCAGCCTGTACACCGACGATCGCCGTCCGGCGCGCCTGCTGCGGGCAGCCGGCCTGCGCCTGGCGCAGGGCGTGGCACCATTCAGGCAGCTGATTGCCTCGCACCTGACCCAGCGCGTGGCCTGAACAGCTTCAGATCAGCCGGCAGCCAGCACCCGGATCTGGCTGTCGGCGAACTCGACCACCTGGCCTGCGCGGATCATGCAGGCCTTGCGCAGTTCGACTTCGCCATCGACCCGCACCTGGCCGTCACCGATGACCATCTTGGCTTCGCCGCCGCTGGTGACCAGGTCGGCCAGCTTCAGCAACTGCTTGAGTTCGACGTAGTCACCGTCGAGGTCGAATTCGAGAATCTGCATGGAGCGGGTTTCCTGGGAAGGGGCGCGGGCCAGCGGCCGGGCCGGGGAAGAGGGCGCGTATTGTGCGCCAGCACGGGGCATGACGGCACGCGCACTGCAAGCTGTACGCCTCGTTCAGGATCAATGCGGTATGATTCCGCTCTGAGCGAGTGAAATCTCCTCCAACCGAGCAGCGCCAGGGCACGCGATAAGAAGGGCGCCCAAAGCGCGGACCATCACCTTTTTTATCGCACTGCCAGGAAGACGGCAGTGTCTTCGGAGTTCCCCATGTCCCAAGATTCCCAAGCGCCGCTGCAGTTTGCGCAGCTCGGCCTGTCCGAGCCCGTGATGCAGGCGGTCACCGCCATCGGCTACGAAACCCCGTCGCCGATCCAGGCCGCCACCATCCCGGCGATGCTGGAAGGCCGCGACGTGCTGGGTCAGGCCCAGACCGGCACCGGCAAGACCGCTGCCTTCGCACTGCCGGTACTGTCCAACATCGACCTGCAGCAGATCAAGCCCCAGGCCCTGATCCTGGCGCCGACCCGCGAGCTGGCCATCCAGGTCGCCGAGGCGTTCCAGTCGTATTCGTCGAAGATTCCGGGCTTCCGCGTGCTGCCGGTGTACGGCGGCCAGCCGTACGGCCAGCAGCTGTCGGCCCTGCGTCGTGGCGTGCACATCGTGGTCGGTACTCCCGGCCGCGTGATCGACCATCTGGACCGCAGCACCCTGGACCTGTCCGAGCTGAAGACGCTGGTGCTGGACGAAGCTGATGAAATGCTGCGCATGGGCTTCATCGACGACGTCGAAGCCGTGCTGAAGAAGCTGCCGGAGCAGCGCCAGGTGGCCCTGTTCTCGGCCACCATGCCGCCGCAGATCCGCCGCATCGCGCAGACCTACCTGCAGGACCCGGTGGAAGTGACCATCGCGGCCAAGACCACCACCTCGGCCAACATCCGCCAGCGTTACTGGTGGGTGAGCGGCATGCACAAGCTGGACGCGCTGACCCGCATCCTGGAAGTGGAGCCGTTCGACGCGATGATCATCTTCGCGCGCACCAAGGCCGGCACCGAGGAACTGGCCAGCAAGCTGCAGGCCCGTGGCCTGGCCGCTGCCGCCATCAACGGTGACATGCAACAGGCCCAGCGTGAGCGCACCATCGCCATGCTGAAGGAAGGCAAGCTGGACATCCTGGTCGCCACCGACGTGGCCGCGCGCGGCCTGGACGTGGAGCGCATCAGCCACGTGCTGAACTACGACATCCCGTACGACACCGAAAGCTACGTGCACCGCATCGGCCGTACCGGCCGTGCCGGCCGCAGCGGTGAGGCGATCCTGTTCGCCACCCCGCGCGAGAAGGGCATGCTGCGCCAGATCGAGCGCGCCACCCGCCAGCCGATCGAAGAGATGCAGCTGCCGAGCGTGGAAGCGGTCAACGATACCCGCATCAACAAATTCACCTCGCGCATCACCGAAACCCTTGGTGCCGGTGGCCTGGATTTCTACCGCCAGCTGCTGGAGCGCTTCGAGAACGAGCAGAACGTGCCGGCCATCGAAGTGGCTGCCGCGCTGGCCAAGATGCTGCAGGGTGACACTCCGTTCCTGCTGCAGCCGCCGGTGCGCGCCCCGCGTGAAGAGCGCGCGCCGCGCGAGCGCTTCGACCGTGGCGACCGTCCGGAGCGTGGCGATCGCTTCGACCGCAACGAGCGTGGTCCGCGTTTCGAGCGTGGCCCGCGCCGTGACGACGCCGAAGGTGGTTTCGAGCAGCGTCCGCGCCGCGAGGTTCCGCCGCGTGGTGCGCCGGAGCAGGGCATGGAGACCTACCGTATTTCGGTGGGCCACCAGCATGGCGTGAAGCCGGCCAACATCGTCGGCGCCATCGCCAACGAAGCCGGCCTGGAAAGCCGCTTCATCGGCCGCATCGACATCCACGACGACTTCTCGCTGCTGGATCTGCCGGCGCAGATGCCGTCGGACGTGCTGTCGCACCTGCAGAAGGTGTGGGTGTCCGGCCAGCAGCTGCAGATGCGTGCGCTGGCCCCGGGTGAAGACACCAACCCTGCCCCGCGCCCGTTCAAGCCTCGCTTCGACAAGCGTGGTCCGGGCGGCCCGGGTGGCCCGCGTCGTGGCGGTCCGGGTGGCCATGGTGGCGACCGCGGCGGTGACCGCGACAGCCGCCCGCCGCGTCGTGACGGCTTCAAGCCGCGCGGCCCGCGCAGCTTCTAAGCCTCACCCGCAGCCGTCCTGATCAACGCCAGCCTCCGGGCTGGCGTACAGAAAAGGGGACGGAGGGGATTAAGTCGTAAATGGCAGGCCGCGCGCTTATGCCGAAAACGACTTAATCCCCTCCGTCCCCTTTTTCGCATGGCCCACACATTGCCGGTCATAGGCTGGGCCGGTTCCATGGGAGGTTGTCACCGCAGCACATTCGGGGGGATCCGGGATGGGTAGAAGTGGCACGGACCAGCAGAGCCGGCGGGTGCCGATGACCCGTGGCCTGGGATTGCGCTTTGCGTTGTTGACGGGCATGGCGATCGGGTTGGTCGCGCTGTCCGCCTTGATCCAGGAACTGCAGGCGGCCTCCACCGCATGGATCGCCGGCCAGGGCTACTGGTCACGGGGGCAGCAGGATGCAACCGCTGCGCTGAGCCGCTACCTGGCGCGTGGCCATGCCCAGGACCTGGATGACGCGCGCCAGGCGCTGCGGATTCCGTTGGGGGATCTGCAGGCCCGGCTGGCGCTGGAACAGGCGGTACCGGACGAGGAGAAGGCCAGGCAGGGCTTCCTGCTGGGCGGCAACGCGCGCGCCGATATTCCGCGCCTGGTGTTCTCGTTCCGCTATGCACGCGACATCGGTGCATTCCGGGAAGCAACCACGCTGTGGCGACAGACCGATGATGACCTGTTGGCCGTGCAGCGGCTGGTCGCCGAGCTGCAGTCGGGGCATGCCCAGGGGGTGCTGCCAGTGGCGGACCGCGACCGGTACCTGCAGCAGCTGCGTGATCTGGACCGGCGGCTGCAGGTGCAGGCACAGGCATTTTCCCAGGCGTTGCTGCGCATGGCCACGATGGTGCGGATCGCCACGCTGGTGGTCGGTGGCCTGTCGGTGCTGGCGATCAGCCTGATGGCTGTCGCGCTGGCGCGCCGCGTCGGCAAGGACCTGACCGAGCACGAAAGCCGCTTTCGTGCGGCCTTCTACCAGGCCAATGTCGGCATGCTCAAGCTCGACACCGACGGCAAGGTGATCGAAGCCAACCAGGCGATGGCCGATATCCTCGACTACCGACGCGACGTGCTGCTGCAGATGTCGCTCGGTGATCTGTTGATGGAAGGCGAACTGGTCATCGATGGCGTCGGCCGCATTGACTGGGACCGGCAGCTGCGGCCGAGTGAGCTGCGCTTCTGCCGCCGCGATGGCAGCCTGGTGTGGGGGCGCTGGAGTGGCACCGGTGTGCGCAGCGCGGGAGGCGGCCTGTCGGTGTTTGCGATCATCGAGGATGTCAGCCAGAACCATGCTCTGGCACGCGAGATCGAACATCACGCCAGCCACGATCCGCTGACCGGCCTGATCAACCGACGCGAGATCGAGCGGCTGCTGGAGCGTTCGCTGCTGCAGGTGCGCAGCGACGGCGGTACGCATGCGCTGTGCTACATCAACCTGGACCATTTCAAGCTGGTCAATGACAGCTTCGGCCACGCGGCGGGCGACCAGATGCTGCGCAGCTTCGCCGATTATCTGGTTGCCGCGGTGCGCGATGGCGACTGGGTAGGCCGGCTGGGCGCCGACGAGTTCGCCGTGTTCCTCGCCCATGCCGGGCAGGACGAGGCCAAGCGGGTGCTGCAGCGGGTGATCCGCAACCTGGGGCAGGCAACCTTCCCGATCAGCGAGGGCAGTCCGCAGCTGAGCTGCAGCATCGGCGTGGTCGAAGTCAGTTCCGATGCGCCGGACGTGAACTGGTTGATGAGTGCCGCCGACAGCGCCTGCTATGCGGCCAAGCAGGCCGGGCGCAACCGCGTGCACTGCTTCAACGAGAACCGCATGGCACTGGAGGAACGGCGGCAGGAGGCCGAGCGCCTGCAGGGCGTCAGCCTGGCGATGGCCGAGAATCGCATGGTGCTGTATGCACAGCGCATCGCCCGCGTGGGTGATCCTTCCTACCTGCATTACGAGGTGCTGGTGCGCATGCGCGGTACCGACGGCAGCCTGCACCTGCCCGGACAGTTCATGCCGGCGGTGGAGCGCTATGGCATGGCGGTTGCGCTGGATCGTCACGTGCTCGGGCTGCTGTTCCGCCACCTGCAGGTGTGCCCGGCACACGTGCGCCAGCTGGGCCTGTGCAACGTCAACGTCTCGGCGCAGTCGATCGCCGAGCCGGGATTCCTCGCCTTCGTCTGCGACCTGCTTGAGCGCAACCGCGCGCTGGCCTCCAAGCTGTGCTTCGAGATCACCGAGACCGCGGCGATCAGCAACCTCAGCCAGGCCCGTGCGTTCATCGATGCGGTCAAGGCGCGGGGCTGCCGGATGGCACTGGATGACTTCGGCTCCGGCCTGTCTTCTTTCGGCTATCTGCGCCAGTTGCCGGCGGACATCCTGAAGATCGACGGCGCCTTCGTGCGGGACATGGATACCGACCCGGTCAGCCACGCCACGGTGCGTGCGATCAGCGAGCTCGGGCGCGAGCTGCAGATGGAAGTGGTGGCCGAGTGGGTGGAGACCGCCGAGGTTGCCGGTGCGCTGACCCGGCTCGGTGTGCAGGGCCTGCAGGGCTTCGCGATCGAGCGGCCACAGCCGCTGGAACGGATGACCCTGACCGATCTGCGCCCGGTGCGGCTGGTCGCGGTGAAGGGGCCGCCGGGGGCTGGCTGAACGGCGTGGCGGCGACTTTGGTCTACACGTGCGCTGCAGCCGCGGCTGCGATAATGCCCGCCAGGGGCGACGCGCAGTGGGCGCGGGCGTAAGCAGGAACAGGACGTGGCGTGGGCGGCAGGCAGTGGCAGTACGGAACAGGAGCGGTGCTGGTCGTGCTGCTGGCGTGGTTGGCGATGCCGTGGCCGCTTCGGGCCGCCGTGGCCGTGTCGGGCCGCGATTATCTGCTGGTGGGAGGCGCCACCGACGAACCGACCCCACATCGCGCGTGCACGCCGCACATGCTGTCGGGCCCGCGCCAGCAGGTGCTGGTGCCGGCTCCGCAGGAAGGCTGGTCGGGCCAGCCTCAGGCGCTGGACGTGTTCAATGTCTTTGCCGGCGAAGTGCGGGTACAGCACGGTGACCGCGAAATCTGCGGCAACATGCATGACGCCCGCACCCGTGATTCTCGCTTCCGTGCAGGCATCGGCCTGGTGGCCGTACCGCCGGCCGGCAGCCATGAGCCGTTCCTGGTTTCCTGGCAGACACCGCTGAAGGCCCGCTGGGTACCGACCCTGCGGCTGGGCGCGCCCAGCCCGGTGCAGCAGAACGACACCGCCCGCCTGCTGATGCGTGCCGCCTGCATCGCCGTGGCGATCGCACTGGCGCTGTCGGCGTTGATGGCCTTCCTGACCACGCGCGATCGCAGCTTCCTGGTTTACGTCGCCGGCACCACGGTGCTGGTGCTGTGGCAGGCGATCCTCGGTGGCCTCAGCGGCTACCCGGAGCCGTGGCTGTCGGTGGGGGAGCGTGGGGCCTGGTGGCTGCTCTCGCTGACCGCCGCCACCCAGGCGCTGGTACTGCCGGCACTGTGGCGGCTGAACGGCGGTGACCGCGTATGGCCACGGTCGCGGCCGCTGCAGGCGACCGTGCTGTGGGGCCTGCTGGCGCTGGCCGTACTGGTGCCGTGGCTGCGCTGGGAACAGCTGGCCTGGGTCGCGCAGGGCCTGCAGGTGTCCTATCTGCTGGGATGTGGCCTGGCATTGCTGATGGGCGTATGGGCCCGTTGGCGTGGCGACCGTTGGTCGCAGGCGGGACTGGCCGCGTTGGCACCGATGCTGGTCCTGATCATCGCCGATGCCTGCCGTGCGGAATGGCTGTTGGAATACCGGGTCGAAGCACTGCAGCTGTCGGTGACCTGGCTGCTGATGATGGCCGCCTATGCCATGAACCAGCGGCTGGGCCGGCTGCGCCAGCAGCGCGATGAACTGCGTCAGCTGGCCGAAACCGACGTCCTGACCGGACTGCCGAATCGCCGCGCCGGCCTGCAGCAGCTGGCCCGTCACCTGGCACAGGTCGACCGTGAGCGTGGCTCGCTGGTGATCGGCTTCCTCGACATCGACCTGTTCAAGGACATCAACGACCGCCATGGCCACGGGGTGGGGGACCAGGTACTGGTGGCGGTGGCACGCGCGCTGCGCGCTGCGGTGCGCAGCCAGGACGAAGTGGTGCGGATGGGCGGCGAGGAGTTCCTGCTGCTGATGCCCGGCATGCCGCGCGAGGCGGCGTCGGCGCGGCTGGAGCGCCTGCGCCAGCGCATCACCGAGGCCGGGCAGGGCCTGCAGGTGCCGGGGCTGGAAGTGACCGCCAGCATCGGCCTGGCGCAGTGGCGGCCGGGCGAGGACGATCTGGCCGGGCTGTTGCGGCGGGCCGATCATGCCATGTACGTGGCCAAGCGGGCGGGCCGGAACCGGGTGTTCGACGGCGAAGAGCTCGATCCGCCCGGCCTGGCATGAAGCGCTGCGGGCGGCGATGCCGGATAATAGGGCGATGACCACCCGACTCAACAAACATATCGCCGACACCGGCTTCTGCTCCCGCCGCGAGGCCGATCGCCTGATCGCCGCCCGCCGGGTCACCGTCAACGGCCATCCGGCCGGCACTGGCGCGGTGGTGGGCGAAGAAGACCAGGTGCTGGTCGATGGCCAGCCGCTGCGCGCGCGCGTGGCCCGCAAGCCCGGCGCCCGCCGCCATGTCTACATCGCGCTGAACAAGCCGGTGGGTGTCACCTGCACGACCGAAACCTCGGTCAAGGGCAACATCGTCGATTTCGTCGGCCACGAGCAGCGCATTTTCCCGATCGGGCGCCTGGACAAGGAATCCGAAGGCCTGATCCTGATGACCAGCAACGGCGACATCGTCAACCAGATCCTGCGTGCCGAGAACGGCCACCAGAAGGAGTACCTGGTGGCGGTGAACAAGCCGGTTACCGATGAGTTCCTGCGCGGCATGGCGCGCGGTGTGCGCATCCACGACCAGATGACGTTGCCGTGCAAGACCTCGCGCATCGCCAAGTTCGGTTTCCGCATCACCCTGCAGCAGGGCCTGAACCGGCAGATCCGCCTGATGGCCGCCGAATTCGGCTATCGCGTGACCCAGCTGCGCCGCGTGCGCATCGACAACATCAAGATCGGCGCGTTGAAGCCGGGCCAGTGGCGCAACCTGACCGAGCAGGAGCTGCAGGGCCTGTTGCCGAAGCAACTGGACTGGTAAACGGCCTCTGTAGAGCCGAGCCCATGCTCGGCTGCCTTTTGTCCGGGTGCAGCCGAGCATGGGCTCGGCTCTACATCGGCTAGACTCCGCAGTGACCTGCCGGAATGTGACGCTGCATGATCAAGCCCGACAAGCCTGCCAACGAAGCCCTCCGGCTCGAGGCGCTGTACCGCTACCGGATCCTTGATTCGCAGCGCGAGAAGTCATTCGACGACCTGGTGGCGATCGCCAAGGCGGTCTGCGGTACCTCGATGGCGGCGGTGACCCTGATCGATGTCGAGCGGCAGTGGTTCAAGTCGATCCAGGGCATCGACGCGGCAGAGAACCTGCGCAGCGAATCGATGTGTGGCCACGCCATCCTGCAGCCGCAGGAAATCATGGTGGTCGAGGACGCGTTGCAGGACATCCGCTTCCACGACAACCCGGTGGTGACCGGCGACCCGCACATCCGCTTCTACGCCGGTGCGCCACTGATCAGTTCCGATGGCCTGCCACTGGGTACGTTGTGCGTGTTCGATGCACATCCGCAGCACCTGCCCAGCGACAAGGCCGAGGCACTGGCCGCTCTGTCACGGCAGGTGATGCTGGTGATGGAGCTGCGCCGTTTCGCGCTCGACATCCAGAAGCACATGCTGGAACGCGATGACTACGAGCGCCTGCTGTCGGAGTACCAGGAGGTGCTGCTGGCGCAGAATGCCGACCTGGCCGAGCAGAGCCGCACCGATGCGTTGACCGGACTGCCGAACCGCCGCGCGATGGCGGCGGCACTGGAAGAGGCGGTGGCGGAGATCGATGGGCAACCGGGAGTGGCCTGCGTGGCCCTGCTGGACATCGATCACTTCAAGCACATCAACGATTTCCAGGGCCACGCCACCGGCGACCGGGTGCTGGCCGAGCTGGGCGTGCTGCTGCGCTCGCATTTCGCCGGCCGTGGCATGGCCGCGCGCTATGGCGGCGAGGAGTTCGTGGCGGTGATGCCGGGCACTGATGTGCGTACGGCCGAACTGCAATGCGAGTTCCTGCGCCTGGCCGTGGCAGACCTTCCGCTGGGTTTCCCGGTCACGATCAGCATCGGCGTTGCCCAGCACCAGGCAGGTGAAAGCGTGGATGACATGCTGGCGCGCGCCGACAAGGCGCTGTACCGGGCCAAGGGCAACGGTCGCAACCGGGTGGAACGGGCGGGCTGAGCCCTGCATGCAGTAGGTCCACGCCATGCGTGGATGATTTTGCCGATGGGATAACGCCGTGTCGCGGCCTGTGCGATTGTGCCCGGCGAATATGCCGTTCCTGTTCCCACGGACGCCGACCATGCTGCAGACCCTGGCCATCGCCCACTATCGTTCGCTGCACGGGCTGGTCCTGCCGCTGCAGCAGTTGAACGTGGTGACCGGTGACAACGGCAGTGGCAAGTCCAGCCTGTACCGCGCGCTGCGCCTGCTGGCGGAGACCGCACAGGGCGGCGTTGCAGCGGTGCTGGCCCGCGAAGGGGGGCTGGGTTCGGCGCTGTGGGCCGGCCCCGAATCCATTGATCGCCGGGTCGCGGCCGGCGAGATCCCGCTGCAGGGTGGCCCTCGGCAGGCATCGGTGGGATTGAAGCTCGGCTTCACCACCGACGAATTCGGCTATGCCATCGACCTGGGCTATCCGCCGCCCAGCCGTTCGGCGTTTGCGCTGGATCCGCAGATCAAGGCGGAGGCGATCTGGGCCGGGCCATTCCTGCGCAGCGCCAACCTGCTGGTTGATCGCCGTGGGGTAATGGTGCGGCAACGTCATGCGCGCGGCTGGGATCTCGTGGATGACCGGTTGTCGCTGTTCGACAGCCTGTTCACCCAGGTCGGCGATCCGCAGCGCATGCCGGAAACCATCGCCTTGCGTGAGTACATCCGTCGCTGGCGCTTCTACGACCATTTCCGCAGCGACGCCCATGCCCCGGCGCGACAACCGGCGATGGCCACGCGCACGCCGGTGCTGCATCACGACGGCCGGGATCTGGCGGCAGCGTGGGTGACCATTCTCGAGATCGGAGATCCGGTCGCGTTGGCACGCAGCGTCGACGATGCGTTCCCCGGCGCCACGGTCGGCTTCGAAGAGCTGGACGGTCGACTGGCCCTGCGCTTCCACCAGCCGGGGTTGCTGCGGCCGTTGTCGATGGCCGAACTGTCCGACGGTACGCTGCGCTTCCTGCTGCTGGCTGCTGCGCTGCACACGCCACGCCCGCCGCCGCTGCTGGTGCTCAACGAGCCGGAGACCAGCCTGCATCCGGACCTGCTGCCGGCGCTGGCGCGGCTGATCATCGCGGCCAGTGCGCGCAGCCAGGTGTGGGTGGTGTCACACGCCAGCCGGTTGATCGCAGCACTGGAGCAAGCGCCCGGCTGTCATTCGCTGCACCTGCACAAGGAACAGGGCCGCACGCTGCTGAGCGGGCAGGGCCTGCTGGATGCTCCGGCATGGCACTGGCCGCAGCGTTGATACGGCCATCCACGCCCTGCGTGGACGCGCTCAATCGGCGATGTTGCGTGCCTCGGCCGTGCCAAGGATTTCCGGATGCTGCACCGGCTTGCGGCGGTTCAGCAGCGGATGCAGGAACACCGCGCCGACGATGATTGCCACGCCCAGGTAGAACCACGGGGTGACCTCGTGCTGCTCGCGCAGCAGCACCACCGCCAGCACCACCGCATAGACCGGTTCCAGGTTGGTCACCAGCTGCACCGTGTAGGCGCTCAGGTGGCGCAGCGCGACCAGGGCCAGGGCGAACGGCAGCAGCGTGCAGAAGCCGGCCAGGACCAGTAGCAGGATGCCGTCGTGCAGGTCCGGAACCACCCACAGCGGGCTGGCCAGCGCCGGCAGCAGGTAGGGCATCAGCGGTGCCAGCAGGGTCAGGGTGAGGGTGCCCGCACCCAGCTCCAGTGCGGTGACCGTGAGCGGATCCGCGTGGCTGACCATGCGCTTGTTGAGCGAGCCGAACACTGCCACCAGCAGCGCCGAGATCGCGCCGATCAACACACCGAGGCGCATGCCATCGGGCACGCCACCGACCACCAGCGCAACACCCGGCAGCACCGCCAGGCCGAACGCCAGTTCACGCAGCTGGAACGGCCGCTTGGCCACCCACGGCTCGATGATCGAGGTGAACACCGGCGCCAGCGCGATGCAGGTGGCTGCCACCGAGGCGTTGGCCAGCTTCACCGCGCCGTAGAACGTCAGCCAGTGCAGGGCGACCAGCGCGCCGATGCCGGCGTAGCCGGCCACCAGCCGCAGGGGCAGGGTGCGCAGCCCGCGCCAGACCCGTGGCAGCAGGGCCAGCATCGCCGTCACCAGCAGCATGCGCCACCACACCAGCGGCAGTGCGGGCAGGGTGATCAGTTTGCCGAGGATGGCGGTGATGCCCCACAGCAGGACACAGAAATGGATCTGCCACAGCGCTTTGCGGGTGTCGGGTGTGCTCATCCGCCTATTGTGAGGCAAGCCGATGACCGCAGCGCTATCCGCGTGAGGGATTGCTGGAAGTGTCCACCCGCCGCTGCAGGGCCATCGCCGCCGCCGGGTTGCGCGCCTTGCCCGCGCCGATGCACAGCAGGTAGACCTCGCGCGGCTCTGCCGGGGCCGGCTCGGCCAGGCAGGGCAGGTCGTCCACCGCCTCGCCGCGTGACCAGCGCAGGACGCGTTCGGCCCAGCGCTGCTGCACGGGCGCCGGCAGGCCCTCGTTCAAGCGGGCCTGGCTGCGCTTGATCCGCGCATAGACGAAGCCGGCACTGACATCGCCATGCAATGGCGCCTCGTCACTGTCTTCGATCACCAGCGCCACGCCGTGGCGACGCGCGGCGTCGACCAGTGCCGGGCCATGTGTCTCGGCGTTGCGGACCTCGAGCGCATGCTGCAGCGTCACCCCGTCCAATTGCTTCGGCAGCTGCGCCATCAGGGCACCCAATGCATCGGCGTCGGCCGGATGGCGCGGATCGAACTGCCACAGCAACGGGCCAAGCCGGTCACCGAGCGCGAGTGCTGCCTGCAGGAACGGTGTGGCTGCTTCCACGGTGCTGGACAAGTCGCGGCGCTGCACCAGGTAGCGTGGTGCCTTCATCGCAAAGCGGAAGCCTTCCGGCGTCTGCGCGGCCCACTGCGCGCACTGTGCTGCGGTGGGCGTGCGGTAGAAGGTGCCGTTGATTTCAATGCAGCGCAGGGCACGGCTGGCATGGGCCAGTTCTTCACGCTGCGGCAGGCCCACGGGGTAGAAAACGCCGCCGCGCCATTCGGGAAACACCCAGCCGCCGATGCCGCAGCGGATCTCCGCCTGCCGGGCGGTCGCGGTCACTGGCCGTGGTCCGCGCGCCACGGATCGTAGCTGCCGAACCACCACAGATAGCCTTCCGGGTCGGCGCAGGCGTAGCCACGTCCGCCATAGTCCTGGTCGGCGATGTCGATGACGATGCGGGCACCGGCGGCCTTGGCCCGTGCATAGTGGGCATCGGCATCGGTGACGATCACGCAGGCACTCTGGGTCTGGCGGCCGCCGACCTCGTCGGGCATCGCCGCGTGTTCGCTCCACGCGCTCTGGTTGCTGGCCGAGCCGAGCATGATCATGCCGCTGCCGAAGGTCAGCTGCGCATGGAATACCGTATCGCCATCGGCGTAGACGGCCTGGGCATGGAAGCCGAAGGCGCGCTGCAGCCAGTCGATGGCGGCCTGCGCGTCGCGATAGCGCAGGCACGGAATGATGGTGGAGCCGTTGCTCGGTTGGCCGTTCCCGCCCATGACACCCCTCCTATGGCACAGGGCAGGGTGCGCCGCAGAACGTTACCATCCCGCGAAACCCCGGTGACGGCCTGCACATGGCCGCCACCCCTGTTCGGAGATCGTGCTGGATGAAACCCTGGATTGGAGGAGCCGTGCTGCTGGCGTGCACGACCATCGCGAGTGCTGCCACCCCGGCGCAGCTGCAGGACCTGGATGCGACCGTCGAGCGCGTGCGCGCGCAGTTCGACGTGCCCGGCATTGCCGTGGCGGTGGTCAAGGATGGCGAGGTGGTGCTGGAACGCGGCTGGGGCGTGCGCGAGCAGGGCAAGCCGGAGCCGGTGCAGGCCGATACGCTGTTCGCCATTGCTTCCAACACCAAGGCGTTCACCGCCACCTCGCTGAACCTGCTGGCCGAGGATGGCAAGCTGAAGATGGACGACAAGGTGATCGACCACCTGCCGTCGTTCCGCATGTCCGACCCGTTCGTGACCGGGCAGATGACGATCCGCGACCTGCTGTCGCATCGCAGTGGCCTGAGCCTGGGCGCCGGTGACCTGCTGTTCTGGCCGACCACCTCCTACAGCAATGCCGAAGTGGTGGAGCGGCTGGGCAAGGTGCCGCTGAAGGGCGGTTTCCGCGAGAGCTATGCCTACGACAACATCCTGTACGCGGTCGCCCAGCAGGTGATCGAGCATGTTTCCGGCATGAGTTACCAGCAGTTCCTGCAGACGCGCATCTTCGACAAGGTGGGCATGGCGGGCACGCGCTACAACGCCGATCACCTGAAGCCCGGTGACAAGGCCGCGGTCGGTCACGCCAAGTACGATTTCAAGGACCTGCGCACGGTCGCACCGCTGACCTGGTCGAACAATGCCGGCGCCGGTGGCATCTATTCCAGTGCGCACGACATGGCGCGCTGGATGCAGGTGCAGCTGGCTGAGGGCAAACTGGCCGATGGCACCGCGCTGTTCACCGACAAGAGCCAGCAGCAGATGTGGCGGATGATCACCCCGCAGTCCATCCCGGCGCCGAGCGTGCCGGAGCTGGCACCGGCGCGGGCCAACTTTGCCGGCTACGGCGAAGGCTGGAGCCTGAGCGATTTCCGCGGGCAGAAGCTGGTCTGGCACACCGGAGGCTGGCCGGGCATGGTTTCGCGGCTGACCCTGGTGCCGGGCGAGAAGCTGGGCGTGGTGGTACTGACCAACCAGGAAGTGGGCGCGGCGTTCAATGCGATCACCCTGAGCGTGCTCGATGCCTATCTGGGCGGCGAGAAGCACGACTGGGTGGACGCCTATGCCAAGGCCGTGGCCAAGGGCCAGGACAAGGCCGACGAAGCCTGGGCCAAGCACCAGAGCGCGCGCGACAAGGGCAGCAAGCCGTCGCTGGCACTGGCCGGCTACACCGGCACCTTCCGTGACCGCTGGTATGGCGACATGCAGATCAGTGCCGAGGGCAAGGGCCTGCGCCTGCGCTTCATGAAGACCGCGCAGCTGAGCGGGCGCCTGGAGCACTGGCAGCACGACACCTTCATCGTGCGCTGGGACGACCGTTCGCTCAACGCCGACGCGTTCGTGAACTTCAGCCTGGACCCGGACGGCAAGGTACGCGAGGTGCGCATGCAGTCGATCTCCGACCTGACCGATTTCAGCTTCGATTTCCAGGACCTGCTGTTCACCCCGACTGACGGGTAAATGCCGACCTTGGTCGGTATGCGGTAAGGCGC
Organism: Stenotrophomonas sp. 115C5; assembly: GCF_056861055.1. Classification (NCBI taxonomy): domain Bacteria; kingdom Pseudomonadati; phylum Pseudomonadota; class Gammaproteobacteria; order Lysobacterales; family Lysobacteraceae; genus Stenotrophomonas; species Stenotrophomonas sp. 115C5. Next base: position 298,098 of record NZ_JBSPUQ010000001.1, on the reverse strand, counting down.
CCACCAAGGTGGGCGACTACCGGGGGAGCGGGTGATCATCGGCTGGCGTACACATCCGGCGTGGGATACTTCGCCGCTTGCAAGAGGCGAGGGAATGCAATGTTCCGTTGGTTTGAATCCCTGATCCCGGTGTTCCCGCCCGTGGATGGGCGCATGCCGCCGCGCAAGGTGCTGCCGTTCTACCTGCACTACCTGCGCCCGGTATGGCCGGTGCTGCTGGCCACGCTCATCGCCGGCCTGCTGCTGGCGTTGGTGGAAGTGGCGATGTTCGACTACCTGGGCCGCATCGTCGACATGGTCGCCGAGCAGCCGGGCGCCGACTTCTTCAAGCGCCACGCCAATGAACTGGGCTGGATGCTGTTCATCACGGTCATCGCGCGGCCGATCCTGGTCGGCCTGCACAACCTGCTGGTCAACCAGGCGATCGTGCCCGGCCTGAGCAACCGCTCGCGCTGGCTGATGCACAACTACGTGGTGCGGCAGAGCCTGAGCTTCTTCCAGAACGACTTTGCTGGCAGCGTCGCCAACCGGGTGATGCAGACCGGTACCTCGCTGCGCGAGTCGGCGGTGCAGATGGTCGACTCGCTCTGGTACATCGTGGTCTATACCGGCACCGCGCTGTACCTGTTCGCGCAGGCCGACTGGCGGTTGATGGTGCCGCTGATCCTGTGGCTGCTGGCCTACGCGGTGATCCTGGCCTACTTCGTGCCGCGGGCGAAGGAACGGGCATGGATCGCTTCCGAAGCACGTTCGAAGGCAATGGGCCGCATCGTTGATGGCTACACCAACATTCCCACGCTGAAGCTGTTCGCCCATGGCGGACGCGAGCAGGCCTACGTGGCCGAGTCGATCCAGGAACTGGCGGTCAAGCACCGCGCACAGACCCGCATCACCACCGGCATGGACCTGACCATCGCCATCGTCAACGGCTTCCTGATTGCCGGTACCTGTGGGCTCGCGCTGTGGCTGTGGAATGGCGGCCACATCACCGTGGGCGCGATCACCCTGGCCACCGGCCTGGTGATCCGTATCCACAACATGTCCGGCTGGATCATGTGGACCATCAACGGCATCTTCGAGGACATCGGCACGGTGCAGGATGGCATCACCACCATCGCCCAGCCGCTGACCGTGCAGGACCGCGAGGATGCGGTGCCGCTGCAGGTGACCCGAGGCGGCGTGCACTTCCAGGACATCCACTTCCACTACGGCAAGAAGGGCGGCGTGATCGCCGGCCTGGACCTGGTGGTGAAGCCGGGAGAGAAGATCGGCCTGGTCGGTCCGTCCGGTGCCGGCAAGTCGACCCTGGTCAACGTACTGCTGCGCCTGTACGACCTGGAAAGCGGCCGCATCCTGATCGACGATCAGGACATTGCCTACGTTACGCAGGAAAGCCTGCGCCAGCAGATCGGCGTGGTCACCCAGGACACCTCGCTGCTGCATCGCTCGATCCGCGACAACCTGCTGTACGGCCGTCCGGACGCGACCGATGAGCAGTTGCGCGCAGCCGTAGCCAAAGCACGTGCCGAAGCCTTCATCGATACGCTGGTGGACGGGCAGGGGCGTCGTGGCTACGACGCGCATGTGGGCGAGCGTGGCGTGAAGCTGTCCGGTGGCCAGCGCCAACGCATCGCCATTGCCCGCGTGCTGCTGAAGGATGCACCGATCCTGGTGCTGGACGAAGCGACTTCGGCGCTGGATTCGGAAGTGGAAGCGGCGATCCAGGACAGCCTGGACCAGCTGATGGGCGGCAAGACGGTGATCGCCATCGCGCACCGGCTGTCGACCATCGCGCGCATGGACCGGCTGGTGGTGATGGACCAGGGCCGCATCGTCGAGACCGGCACCCATGCCGAGCTGATTGCTGCCGGTGGCCTGTATGCGCGCTTGTGGGCGCGGCAGACCGGTGGCTTTGTGGCTGCCGATCAGTGATCGCTCTGCTGCTGGCCCTCAGCCTGGCAACCACGGCCGCAGCCACCGCACCGGCACCCGTGGAAGGCGACCAGCTAGAGCAGGTCATCCTGCTCAGCCGCCACAACCTGCGCGCGCCGGTGGTGGCGTCGGGCGCGCTGGCCAATGCCACTCCGGAGCGCTGGCCAGGCTGGGACGTGGGCGCAGGCGAGCTCACCACCAAGGGCGGCGTGCTGGAGGTCTACATGGGCCGTTACATGGGCCAGTGGCTGCGTCAGGCGCAGCTGTTGCCGGCCTCGGGTTGCCCGCAGCTGGCTGACTTCCACGCCCATGCCAACAGCCTGCAGCGCACCCAGGCCACCGCGCAGTTCTTCGTTGCCGGTGCCTTCCCGGGCTGTCATGTCGCGGTCGAGCAGCGCATGGCGCTGGGCACGATGGATCCGTTGTTCAATCCGGTGATCCATAACAGAGACACGGTCTTCCGCGAGCACGCGCTGTCGGCAATGCAGCGAGCGTTGGCCGCATCGGAACTGGCACCGGCACTGTCCGTGGTGGAGCAGATCACCCGCTACCCGCAGTCGGCGGCCTGTGCGGGGCACAGCGAATGCCATCTGATGCTGGCCGACACGACCTTCAATGCGGAACCGGGCAAGGAACCACGCGCGTCCGGTTCGCTGGCCCTGGCCAGCGGGTTGGTCGATGCCTTGTTGATGGAGCACTACCAGGGCAGTGGCATCCCGCGCGAAGGTTGGGGCCGGTTGACCACCGAGGCGCAATGGCAGGCGCTTGCGCAGATCCGCAACCGCTACCAGGACATCCTGTTCGGAACGCCCGAGGTGGCGCGGGATGTGGCCGGACCGCTGCTGGAACGATTGGGCGCGCTGTTCGAAGATCCGGCAACGCCGAGGGTGACCCTGCTGGTCGGCCATGACTCCAACATCGGGTCCGTGCTCGCCGCGCTGGGAATCAGCGACTACACCCTGCCAGGGCAGTACGAGAAGACGCCGATCGGCGGCCTGCTGCAGTTCGAGCGTTGGCGTGACCGCCGAAGCGGTGGCGGGCGTTTCCGCCTGGCCTACGTCTACCCGACCACTGCGCAATTGCGCGATGCGCTGTCGTTGACGGAAGCGCAGCCGCCGGGCCGTGTCGTGCTGTCATTGCCAGGCTGCGATCCAAGGGGTTGCAGCAGCGTGCAGTTCCAGCAGCTGCTGCAGCGCGCCCATCGCTGAAACAAGGGTCTATCGCAGCGGTGTGCGTACGATGCCATGGGTGGCCATCAACGTAAGGTCGCCACCCAGCCGTGGGGAATGGAACGGTCCGCGTGCATGCGCGGCATCGAACAGCCCGCCATCGGGTGAGCGCAACCGGTAGAACTCGACCCAGCCGCTGGCATGCAGTGGCAGCTGTGCCACACCGGTGTGTTGGTTGAACCACACGGGGTCGTTGCTGCCCTCGATGACCCTGCGGGCAAGCCGGTCAATGGCATGGCCCTTGCTGGCATACCAGTCCTGGCCGCGCAGTCGTGCCAGCTCGGCCATCATTACCAGCGGCGCCAATGCGTAGTCGTGGTAGTGCAGGGCACGTTGCCCGCGGGCCATCTCCAGCGGCAGGCTGCCATCGTCCTGGATGTCATCGATGCCTTTCTGGAATGCCGCGTGGCCGGCCTGCCACAGAGCATCGTCGTCGGTGGCCAGGCCGGTGGCCAGTACGCCCAGGCCGCCCCAGTAGTAGTGGTTGTTGCGGCGCCGTTTCGGGCTGTCCCAGTACGCCAGGTTGGCCCGTGCCAGCTTCTGCAGCCATAGGTCGATGCGTGCTCGCTGCCGGGCATCGGCCTGGTCGTGCACTTTCAAATAGGCCATGGCCACTGCATCGAGCATCCATTGCCGCATGTAGAACGACTGGTCGTTGTTGACCCGGATCATCTGCCCGAGCATGGCGCCATCGTCGGCCCATGCACCCAGCCACACCAGCGTGCATTTCGCCGCCGCCGGGTCGCCGTTGCGCAGGTAGTCATCGCTCATGCGCGCCACGTCGGCGGCATAGCGGTCCAGTGGCGCGGTGGCATCCTTGTTCTGCTGCTGCAGTGCCGGGTCGATGACCGAGCCCACCTTGTCGGTGTAGTAGCCAAGAGCGCGGATGTCCGGCTGGCCGGGCGGCGGCGGGGGGCAGGCGGCGAAGGCAGGACCGGCCGCCAGCGCAGCGGAGAGGAGGCCAAGGTGCAGCACCGGGGAGGGCATGGGAACCTGCAGGGACGGGGAGGCGATGCGAACGATGCGCCCGGAGTCGTTTGCCAGCTGTGAGGCCGCACAGGCCCGGTTTGCAAGTATTCAGGGCCGGAGCGGCGCCTGAAGCTCAAGAGTTGGCTAGTCTGTCGTCATCAATTCAGCGGGAGGGAGTGGCGATGAGAATCACGGATTTTCTCGTGATGGACGGCGAGGGTGACGAGATCCCTGCTGATCCGCATGGTAACCATGTGGCTTTCAACTGTTTCGAGTGCGGATACCCGGTAGTGGCGGGCTCATTGGAAAACGAGCGTGGCAGTGATGAGGATTGTCCTGCCGCCTGTCGTGGCTGTGGTGCCGAGTACTTCGTAGATCTGCGGCTGAGCTCAAAGAAAATGTACATCCATCTGCTCTGACCCGGCAGCAGCCCAAGCAGGGGCGAACAGAAAAAGCGGCCCGGGTTTCCCCGGGCCGCTCCGCTTCATCTCACACCGTCCCGATCACTCGATCGGCTGGTCCAGCATCAACTGGCGTGCGAAGCGCACCGGCGGTGCGCCGTAGGACAGCACCTGGTCGTGGTAGGCCTTCAGGTTGAACTTGTCGCCCAGCTTCTCCTGCACCGCCTTGCGGGTGTCGAAGTGTTCCTGCGCACCAACGAAGTAGGTCGGCAGCTGCGCCGAGGTCAGCTGTGCGCGCACCCACTTGCCCGAGGCTTCGCTTTCCTGCTGGAACGCATCGTGGGTCATCAGGTGCATCGCCTTCTCGCGATCCCAGTTGTCCACGTGCACGCCCTGGTCGAGGATCGCGTTGGAGATCGTGCGCAGGTAGAACTTCAGCTGCACCAGATGGAACAGCGGATCGTTGTTGAGGTAACCCTGCTCCTGCATCATGCGCTCGGTGTAGACCGCCCAGCCTTCGGCGAACAGGCCCGAACGCAGCACCGCACGCAGGGTGGAGGGGAACTTGGCCGAATGCCAGCCTTCCAGGTAATGGCCCGGGGTGCCTTCGTGGATGCTCAGCAGGTGGATCATGCGCGAGTTGTACTCACGCAGGAACGAGTCGACCTGCTTGTCGTTCCAGTCGTCAGGAATCGGCGACACGGCGTAGAAGGTCTTCAGGTTCTTGTCCAGCGGGCCCGGTGAATCGCAGTAGGCCACGGCCACGCCACGCTGGAATTCCGGCATCAGGATGATGTCGACCGGCGCATCGGGCAGCGTCATCAGGTCGTGCTCGCGCACGAACGCGGTGGACTGCTCCAGTGCGGCCTTGGCATCGTCGACCACCTTGTCGCGCGCCGGCTTGTCGGCGTAGGCCAGTTCCAGCGCGGCCTCGATCGCCTTCTGCTGCTGCTCGTCGGTCGGCTGCGCCGGCATTTCCGGCGCACCCGGCTTGTCCTTCAGCACGGTCTGCGCGATGCCGTACATGTCTTCGCGCACACGCTTGAGTTCGGCACGTGCACGCTCACCGATCTCCTGGCGCGACAGCGACGAGCTCAGCGCGAACTTCAGCTTCTGGTCGTACTTTTCTGCACCGATGCGGAAATCGCCCTTTGCGTTCGGCACCAGGGTCTTGTCCAGCCAGGTCTGCTGCTCGTCCACCGCCTTCTTCAGGCCGTCGATGGCGGCCTGCAGGCGCTGCTGGTCGGCCTGTGGCAGTTCACCGATGTGTGGGGTGATGAAGGTATCGACGATGCTGAGGATGCCCTTGTTCTGCTTGGCCACCGTCTCTGCATGGATCTTCGGCACGCGGGCTGGATCCAGGTTCTCACGTGCCTGGGCGAAGATCGCCGGCAGCTTTTCCATGCGCGCGGTCGCCGACTTCAGGCGCTCCGGCAGCGGCGCGAACTCGCGCGCCATCAGGCCGTAGATCGCGCTGCCAGCGATGCCGTTGTACAGCTGCGGGTCCCACTTGCCGGACTGCAGCACTTCGGCATTCCAGATTTCCGATTGCAGCTGGTTGCGCAGGATCGCCGCATCCACCTGGTTCTCGCGGCCCAGCTTGGCTACCTCGATCTTGTCCAGCTCGCCCAGCAGCGCCTTGTAGGCGGTCACGGTTTTCTGCTGGCCGGCGGCACTCAGGTCGTCCAGCTCGCTGTCGTAGCGGTGGTCGCCGATCTGGGTGGCGCTGACCGGCGACAGCTGCATCCAGGTGTCCAGGGCGCGCTTGGACAGATCGGCGAAGGCGGCGTCGACCGCCGCGTCACCGGCCTGCTGGCTGGTGGCCGGGGTGGAACCGTTGGTCGGGGCGTCGGCCGGCTGGCAACCGGCGAGGGCGGCGACCAGGGCGAGGGCAAGAAGATGCGGGCGCATCGGCGTTCCTGTACAGGGTCAAACCCCGAGCATAGGGCCCCGGGGCTGCTTTGTCCCCGTGCCATAGGATTACCATGGGCGCAGACAAGGACCCTCCAGCGGAGCGCAGGACATGCAATACCAGGGAAGCTGCCATTGCGGCAGGATCGCATTCACCGTACAGGCCGAGGCGCCGATCAGCGACGTCATCGACTGCAACTGCTCGATGTGCCGCCGCCGGGGCGGCCTGCTGTGGTTCGCCCCGCGCGCGGCGTTCCAGCTGAGCACCGACCCGGCGGACGTGGCGACCTATCACTTCAACAAGGCGCACATCGATCATCACCATTGCCGCGAGTGCGGCATTGCCCCCTACAGCGAGGCGGTGGATCCGCGCAGCGGTACGCCGATGGTGGCGGTGAACGTGCGCTGCGTGCCTGCAGTGAATCTGGCCACGCTGGCAGTGACCTCCTACGACGGAGCCGCACTGTGAGGCCGGTGCGTACGTGGACGCGCGTGGCAGCGATGCCGGTATTGCTGCTGGCGCTGGCAGCCTGTGCAAAAAATGGTGAGCGCGCGGCCGATGCGGGCGCCACTGCCGCCGAAGCTGCTGTTGCTTCACCGGAAGGCGCATTCCTCGCCTACGAACACGACGTGCAGGTGCAGCTGGAAGCGGGACAGATCGCACCGCGCATCCAGCAGGTGGCACAGGCCTGCCAGAGCGCGAAGTTCGGTGACTGTGCGGTGCTGCAGGTCGATCAGCGCAGTGGCGAGCAGCCCAGCGGCGAGGTCAAGGTACGCATCGCCCCGAAGGGTACCGAGCCGTTGATCGCGATGGCCGGTGAGGGGGGCACGCTGCAGTCGCGCAATACGCGCGCCGAGGATCTCGCACAGGAAGTGGCCGATACGGCACTGACCAAGGCCCGGCTGGAAAAGGAGCACGCGCGGCTGTTGTCCTACCAGGACCGCAAGGACCTGAAGATCGAGGACCTGATGGCGATCACCACGCGGCTGTCGGAGATCGAAGCGGGCGTCGAGCAGGCCAGCAAGGATGCCGCGCAGCAGCGCCGGCGCATCGATACCCAGCTGGTGACGATCCACTTCGGAACCACATCCGGCCAACGCAGCCGCAGCGAGATCGGTGAGGCGCTGAGCGAGTCGGGCAGCATCCTCAGCACCAGCATCGCGTTCCTGATCCGCGCTGTTGCCGCGCTGCTGCCGGTGGCAGTGTTGGCCATGATCGCGGCCTGGGGTGTGCGTGCGTGGTGGCGTCGCCGCCGTCGCAAGCTGCCGCCCAACCTGTGAGGGGAAGGCTGATGCCGGCAGCCAGACGGCATCAGCCCTCGTCGGTCTCGTACTCGACGAACACATCCAGTTCCAGTGCCAGTTCCTGCACCGCATCGCGCACCTTCTGCGCGGTGCTTTCATTGCCGACTTCCACTTCCAGTTCGTGGATGCCCGGGCCGATGTCATCAGACAGCCCGGCCGAACTGGAATCGTCGTCGTCCATGTGCGGCATCAGGTCGTCGGTTTCCTCGACATGTTCGATGCCGTCCAGGCCGAGCAGCAGGTCGCTGATGGCACGGGCGTCGTCTTCGGTTCCGGTGATGCGCAGTCGCAGCATGGCCATGGCATAGGTACGTTGTGGAGTTGCCTGCAGCCTAGCCAGCGCCAGGCAAAGAACGGGTGAGGGCGCAGTCAGGCGCGTGTGGCCGGGCGTCCCAGCAGGCTGTCCGGCAATGCCGGAATCGGCGTGCGTTCGTCCTGCGCCTGCTCCAGCAACCAGTCGATGAACAGGCGCGCGGCGGGGCTGGGTGGTTGTCCTTCGGCATGCACCACGTGATACGCATAGCGCGCCTTGAGCGCCGGGCCGGGCAGGCGCACCACCTCGTAGCGCTGCAGGTAGGGTTGAGCGATGTGGGTGCGCGCCAGCACCGCACCCATGCCGTACACCGCTGCACGCATCGCATCGGTGCTGTCGGCGAAGGTGTGCATCGGCGGCAGCGGCGACGGTGGGCGCACGCCGGCGTGGCGGAACCAGTCGCGCCAGCCCTGTGGTGACAGATCGGTCAGCAGCGGCAACCCTGCGATGCGCGCCGGATCGACCAGTGTTTCGACCCCGGGCAATGCCGGTGAGGCCACCGGGAACAGGTAGTCATCCATCAGGTGCTGTGCACGCAGGCCCGGCCACTGGCCCAGGCCGTAGCGGATGCCGACCTCCGGCCCATTGTCGTCATAGCGATCCAGGCCGCTGCCGGTGTGCAGTTCGATGCGGACGTGCGGATAGGCCTGGGTGAAGCGTGGCAGTCGCGGCAGCAGCCAGCAGTAGGAAAGCGAACGCAGCGTGGTGATCCGCAGCGGCACGCTGTCAGCATCTGGCTGCAGGTGATGGGCGACCGCCGCGACATCAGTGAAGGCGGCGCTGGCGGCGTCGGCCAACTGCCGGCCCTCGGCGGTCAGGCGCACGCCGCGGGCGTGGCGCAGGAACAGCCGGGTCTCCAGCACCTCTTCCAGGCGCCGCACATGGTGGCTGACCGCGCTGGCGGTCAGGTGCAGTTCCTGCGCGGCCTGGGCGAAGTTCTGGTGGCGCGCGGCGACCGCGAATACGGCCAGCGCTGGGAGCAGGGAAGGGCGTAGCTGCATGTCGAGCCTCAAACCATATTTGTGGCTGGCAGCGATACTACGCGCTTGTGCGGCGGGCGTCTGCGCCTGATCCTGTCTGCCTTGGCGAGGAACAGACGATGGACGGAGGCAGGGCATGAATGCGGTCCCACAGGCGGCCGAGCGCGACTGGCGCACGCCGCTGGAGTTGACCCTGCTGGGCGCCATCTGGGGCTGCTCGTTCCTGTTCATGCGGGTGGCGGTGCCGTCGTTCGGCCCGTTCGCGCTGGTCGAGGTGCGGCTGGTGCTGGGCGCGCTGGTGCTGCTGCCGTTCCTGTGGCGCGCCCGCGCGCAGTTCCCGCCGCGGCGCTGGCTGTGGCTGGCACCGATCGGCCTGATCAATTCGGCGCTGCCGTTCGTGCTGTTCGCCTATTCTGCCGAGCAGGCGCCGGCGGCGATCGGCGCGATCTGCAATGCGATGACCGTGCTGTTCGCCGCGCTGATCGCGTTCCTGTTCTTCGGTGAAAAGATTGGCATGCGCCGTGCCGGTGCGCTGCTGGTCGGCTTTGCCGGCGTGGTGGTGCTGGCCACGGCCAAGGTCTCCGGCCTGAGCATCGGCACCGCGGTGCTGGCCGGTGCGGCGGCCTCGCTGCTGTACGGCCTGGGCGTGAACCTGGTGAAGCGGCACATGACCGGCCTGCCGTCGGCCGCGGCTGCGGCAGCCACGCTGTCGTGTGCCTCGCTGTGGATGCTGCCGATGGCGGTGACGCACTGGCCGCAGGCGGCGATTTCGCTGAAGGCCTGGGGCGCGGCGATCGCCTTGGGCGTAGCCTGCACCGGGCTGGCGTTCCTGATGTTCTACCGCCTGATCGGCCGCATCGGCCCGTCACGCGCGTCGACGGTGACGTACCTGATTCCGCTGTTCGGCGCGGCGTTTGCGTGGTTGTTCCTGGGCGAGGCGGTGACGGTGCAGATGCTGATTGCCGGTGCGTTGATTCTGGGTAGTGTGGCGGTGAGTCAGAAGGGCTGAGGGTGCCGAAGCGCTGGTAGTGCCGGGCGCTGCCCGGCAGGTCTTTTCCGCGCCTGCGGAGAGGTGTCACTTTCTTTGCTCGTGCAAAGAAAGTAACCAAAGAAACACGCCGCCAGGTCGCGAGCCGGTGCTGCGCACCGGTGCCCTGCGCTCCTCGGCCCGTCGAGGGACGGCGCGGGAACTCGCTGCGCTCAGACACCCGCGCCTCTTCGCCCTCGCCGGACCTGCGGTGCTCGGCTCGCTCAAGGCGGACTGGAAGGTCAAGATCAACAGCAAGATCATTCACGCATGGCGTGGAACTACTGGGCGCAGCTGTGGCCTTTGAACTGGGTCCGCCTTGAGCGAGCCGAGCATCGCAGGGGAATCAGGGGCGAAGAGGTGCCGATGTCTGAGCGCAGCGAGTTCGGCACCGTCCCCTGATTCACCGAGAAGCGCAGGGGACCGACGTGCGAAGCACGGCGGCTCGCGACCTGGCGGCGCGTTTCTTTTGGTTACTTTTCTTTTCGCGCGAAAAGAAAAGTGACGCCCATGAACAATGAAGCACCTTCAGCACGCGCCACGCGATGAACCCGCGACGGCGTTACTTCACCGGAACCGGAATATTGCAAAGGTCGATATGCCCGGCCGGGCGCTTGTAGAAATCATCCACGCGATTGCGGCGTGCCTCCACCGTATCGGCGAAGGTCTTCGAATCGGTGCGCAGCACCTGGATCGGCGTGCGCTCGGCCACCGGCACGTCGCTGGCACGGCGGATCGACACGATCGGCGTGCGCAGTTTCGGGTCGGTGTAGAAGCCCATCGGCGCCGGCCCGCGCGGGATCGCGCTGAGCAGCTCCATGCCCTTCAGCACGCGGCCGACCAGGGTGATGTTGCGGTCCAGCTGACGCGGCGACTGGCCGGTCACCACATACAGTTCGGCACCGATGCTGCTGTCTTCCTCGTTGCTGCGGCCGGCGCCGAGCATGCCGTAGCAGTGCGCCAGCCAGGCCTTGCCGGCCTGCGGGTCCTGGCCGACCGGGAAGCCGTCGACGAAACCGGTCTGCGCGGCCCAGCCATCGCGATCCGGCAGCACGCTGACCTTCAGGCCGGCGCTGGCGCGATCGAACTCGGCCGGCAGCTTGCGCGCAGCACTGCCGAACGGCTTGGCCTTGGCCGCGTCATCGGCGTCGGCATCGCCGAACTGCACCACGAAGTTGTCCTGCGAGCGGTAGATGCTGGTGCCGTCCCAGAAATGCTCGTGGGCGAAGGTCTGGATGTTGGCTACATGCCGCGGGGCGAACTGCGGCGCCAGCTCGATGATCACCCGCCCGGCGGGCAGGTCCATGTACAGCAGGTTGGCCGGGTCCGGCGTGCGCCAGTCGCTGGCCGCCGAGGCGTCGAGGATCTGCTGCGGGCTGCGGTACGGGGCGGCAGCGCTGGCCAGCGAGGGCAGCAGGCAGGCCAGGGCGAGGGCGGTCAGTGCAAGGCGACGGCGGTGCGGCATGGGAACCCCGGAACATGAACGAGGGTTCGATTCTGCGTGAGCCGCGCAGCCGCGCCAACCGGCACGATGACTAACGACACATTCGCTATACCGAACTTCGCACTACTGTGGACTTCAACGTAGTGGAGGGCAGGTCATGGTCGAAGACGATGTCCATCTGAAGAAGTTCCAGAAGGAGCTCAGCGCCGGAACCGTGTCGCTGGCCCTGCTGGCGGTGCTGGCCCGGGCCGGCGAGCCGCTGTATGGCTACCTGATTGCCAAGGAACTGGAGCGCGTGGGCGAGGGCGTGCTGAGCGGCAAGCAGAGCGCGCTGTACCCGGTGCTGCGCAACCTGGAAGGGGCCGGGCTGCTGGAAAGCCATGTGGAGCCGTCCAGCAGCGGACCGCCGCGGCGCTACTACCGCATCAATGAACGTGGCCGCGACGTGCTGGCGCAGTGGCGCCAGGCCTGGCAGGCCACCCGCGATTCCGTCGATTCCGTGTTGGAGGGGGTACCGCAATGAACGACCCGAGCCTGGCAGGCCGAGCCCTGCCGACCACCATCCCGCAGTACCTGGCGCAGCTGCGCGCGGCGCTGGACGGCGCAGACCCGGCGATGGTGCAGGACGCGCTGTACGACGCCGAGGAGTACCTGCGCTCGGAGCTGGCGGCGCAGCCCGGTCGCAGCGAGGCCGAGGTGATCGCCGACGTGGCCGGCAGCTACGGCGCGCCGGACGAAGTCGCCGATATCTACCGCGAGACCGAAGTGACGGTGAACCGCGCGCTGCGTACGCCGCGTGCGGATACCGCGCCGGTGCTGCGTGCGGCGGCGGAAGCCAGTGGCGTCGAGCCGGCCTCACCGCCGCCGGCGCCGGTGCAGCGTTCGCTGCTGGCGCGCTTCTTCGGCGTGGTGACCGATCCGCACACCTACGGTGCGCTGTTTTACATGCTGCTGTCGCTGGCCACCGGCATCTTCTTCTTCACCTGGGTGGTGACCGGCCTGTCATTGTCGCTGGGCCTGCTGATCCTGATCATCGGTATTCCGCTGACCGTGCTGTTCTTCGGCTCGGTGCGCGGGCTGGCGCTGTTGGAAGGGCGGTTGGTGGAAGCACTGCTGGGCGAGCGCATGCCGCGTCGCCCGCGTTACACCGACCGCAGCCGCACCTGGCTGCAGCGCATCGGCGACATGTTCACCGATGGCCGTACCTGGCTGACCCTGCTGTACTTCGTGCTGATGCTGCCGCTGGGCGCCATCTACTTCACCATCGCGGTGACGTTGCTGTCGCTGTCGCTGAGCCTGATCTGGGCACCGGTTGCGGCGATCTTCAGTGGCGACATCCCCGGTGTGTACATCAACGACGTGAATGTACTGCCGATGGCGGCCTCGCCGCTGGTAGCAATCGCGGTTGCCGCGGCGGGCGCGCTGCTGCTGCTGCTGACGATGCACCTGGCACGCGGCATCGGCAAGCTGCACGGGCTGATCGCCAAGAACCTGCTGGTGCGGTTGTAAGCAGGAGTCGGTGCCTTGGTAGGTGCCAACCTTGGTTGGCATCACCATCAACGTCGGGATGTTTGACGGGCTCCGCGCTGGTAGGTGCCAACCTTGGTTGGCACGCTCCATCAGCTACCGGGATGTTCGGCGAGCTCCGCTCTGGTGGAGCGCCAACCAAGGTTGGCATCCACCAGGGCGTACCGACCAAGGTCGGCACCCAGCACGGGGGAATTACCCCGCCTTTCGCCGCAACGGGGTGACGTTGCTCTTCTTCTTCGTGACCTTCGCCGCCGGTGCTTCGGCATGCGCGGCGAAGAAGTCGCGCACCTTCGGGTACACCACCTCGCGCCAGCGACGGCCGCTGAAGATGCCGTAGTGGCCGGCACCTTCGACGATGAAATGCTCACGGCGGTCCGCAGTGATGCCGGTGCACAGCGCCTGCGCGGCTTCGGTCTGGCCGAGGCCGGCGATGTCGTCCAGCTCGCCCTCGATGCTCAGCAGCGCGGTATCGCGGATCGCCGACGGATCGACCTTCTCGCCGTTGACCACCCACTCGCCACGCGGCAGCAGGAAGTCCTGGAACACCACGCGGATGGTATCGAGGTAGTACTTGGCCGGCATGTCCAGCACCGCGTTGTACTCGTCGTAGAAACGACGGTGCGCGTCGGCGTCTTCCAGGTCGCCCTTGACCAGGTCGGTGTAGAAATCCCAGTGCGAGCTGAAGTGGCGGCTCGGGTTCATCGACAGGAAGCCGGCGTGCTGCAGGAAGCCCGGATACACGCGACGGCCGGCGCCGGGATAGCTGGCCGGCACGGTGTGGATGACGTTGTTCTCGAACCACGACAGCGGGTTCTGCGTGGCCAGGTTGTTCACTGCGGTCGGGCTGCAGCGCGCATCGATCGGGCCACCCATCATCACCAGCGTGCGCGGCGTCGGCTCGCCACGGCTGGCCATCAGCGAAACCGCAGCCAGCACCGGTACGGTCGGCTGGCACACGCTCACCACGTGCAGGCGCTCGACGCCGAGGTGGCGGATGAATTCCTGGATGTAGGCGATGTAATCGTCCAGGCCGAACTCACCTTCGCTGGACGGCACCATGCGCGCGTCGACCCAGTCGGTGACGTACACGCGGTGGTCGCGCAGCAGCGTGCGCACGGTATCGCGCAGCAGCGTGGCGTGGTGGCCGGACAGCGGCGCCACCACCAGCACGAACGGCTGGTTGAGCATCGTGTGCAGCTGGTCGGCTTCATTGCTGTGGCGCTTGAAGCGCAGCAGCTTGCAGAACGGCTTGCTCACTTCCTCGTGCACGACGATCGGCACGCGTTCGCCATCGACGTCGATTTCGTTGATGCCCCATTCGGGCTTCTCGTAATCCTTGCCGATGCGATGGAACAGCTCATTGACCGCCGCCAGGCGATCAGCGCCGGGCATCTGCGACCACCAGTGGCCCTGGTTGGCGAAGAACTTGGCGTTGGCCTGGGCCTGGTGCACCCAGGGGGCGAGCAGGTTGCGGGTCAGTTCGTGCAGTTGATAGAGCATGACGACCGAATATGTATGGTCATATGTTGCCGCGCAGCATATCCCATCCGGGTGTCCCGCAGGTTAAGTTGGCTGAAAATAATGAATCCGGATTCACATCCGTTCCAGCGCGGCCGCATCGCCTGCCAGGGCGGGGCCGAGCCAGCAGTGCGACCCTACCGGCTGCAGGCCGTGCCGGGCCAGCGTGCGGCGGTACCAGCGTGCCGGTCGGGCCTGGAAGCCGTCATGGTCGCCCTCGAACGCGTCCTCGGCGGCGAAGGTCTCCAGGAAGGCCACGCCGCCGGTCAGCTCCGCCACGCCGGCCAGGCCGGCACGCAGCTCGCGGTCGGGCACGTAGTGCATCACGTCCGAACACACCAGCAGGTCGACCGGGGCGCAGGGTCGCAGCCAGGCGAAGTCGCCGAAGCGGGCCAGGTGCAGGTTGCGGGTCCTGCCGTAGCGGCGCACAGCGTACTCGCTGCTGTCGAAGCCGAGGTATTCGACCTTCGGACGCAGCTTCAGCAGCGGCGCGCGCCAGGCGCCTTCGCCGCAGCCGATATCCAGCACGCTGCGGATCGGCCGCTCCAGGTAGTACTCGGCGCTGGCCACGGCCAACGCGACCTTGCGCGCCAGGCGGGCGCTGCCGCCGATGTCGGCACGGCGGTACCAGCGTTGGAAGTAGGCGGCGTCGTAAGTCTTGTCCATGGGGCGGTGCGCGATCGGGGAAAACGGCGCCTATCGTACGGTGTTGCGGCGCGCCATGCGTCGATGTGTCGCGGCGAGCGTGCCTGCGGCGGCTTCGCCACGGCATGCGAGAATGGCCGCCAACCTACGCCAGCCGCCGGAGCGAGCGCATGCAGAGCTACTACTTGGTCAAGACCTTCCACATCGTGTTCGTGGTGGCGTGGATGGCCACGGTGTTCTACCTGCCGCGCATTCTGGTGAACCTGGCCGAGACTGCAGGCCAGCCGGCGGTGACCGAGCGCCTGCAGCTGATGGGCCTGCGCCTGTACCGCTTTGGCCACTCGATGTTCGGGCTGGCATTCCTGCTCGGCCTGGTGCTGTGGCTGGGCTACAAGGTCATCCCCGATTTCCCGACCATGGTCGCGCCCGGTGGCGCCGGCTGGCTGCATGCCAAGCTGGGGCTGGTGGTGCTGCTGCTGGTGTACTTCAGCTGGATCGGCCGCCTGCTCAAGGGCGTGGGCAAGGGCAGGGCGCTGCCGTCGTCGCGCACGCTGCGCTGGATCAACGAGATCCCGTTGCTGGCCTTCATTCCGATCGTGTGGCTGGTGCTGGCCAAGCCGTTCTGAAATGGTCCGGCAGATCCACGCCATGCGTGGGTGCCGTCAACGCGCAAATGAAAGAGCCGGGCATCTGCCCGGCTCTTTCGTTTCTACGAGCACCTGCATGTTGCCGGCCAGCGGCCGGCACTACCGGTCTTATGCGGCTTCGTACGTGCCGTAGCTGCGCAGGCGCTTGTAGCGCTGTTCCAGCAGCTGTTCGGTGGACAGCTTGTCCAGCGCGTCCAGTTCGTTCAGTAGCACGGCCTTCAGGCGCTTGGCCATCTGGGTCGGGTTGCGGTGGGCGCCGCCGGTGGGCTCGCGCACGACCTTGTCGACCAGGCCCAGGCTCTTCAGGCGCGGGGCGGTCAGGCCCAGCTGTTCGGCCGCGTCCTTGGCCTTGCCGGCATCCTTCCACAGGATCGAGGCGCAGCCTTCCGGGGTGATGGTCGAGTACACCGAGTATTCCAGCATCACGGTGCGGTCGCCCACGCCCAGCGCCAGCGCGCCGCCGGAGCCGCCTTCTCCGATCACGGTGCAGATGATCGGCACCTTCAGTTCGGCCATCTCGATCAGGTTGCGCGCGATCGCTTCGGACTGGCCGCGCGATTCGGCGTCGATGCCCGGCCAGGCGCCGGCGGTGTCGATCAGGGTCAGCACCGGCAGGCCGAAACGCTCGGCCATCTTCATCAGGCGCAGGGCCTTGCGGTAGCCCTCCGGCTTGGGCATGCCGAAGTTGCGCTTGATCTTTTCCTTGGTGTCACGGCCCTTCTGGTGGCCGATCACCATCACCGCACGGCCGTTGATGCGGGCCAGGCCACCCATGATCGCCTTGTCGTCGGCGAAGGCACGGTCGCCGGCCAGCTCCTGGAACTCGTCGAACATGACGCGGAGGTAGTCGGCGGTATACGGGCGCGACGGATGACGGGCCAGCTGCAGCACCTGCCACGAGGTCAGGTTGCGGAAGATCTGCGCGGTGCGCATGCGCAGCTTGTCCTGCAGCGCGTGCACTTCCGCCTCGACATTGACCGCCGGCCCGGCACTGGCGTTGCGCAGTTCCTGGATCTTGGCTTCCAGGTCGGCGATGGGTTGCTCGAAGTCGAGGTAGTTCGGATTCATCGGAAGCCGTCGTGTAAAGAAGAGGGGAATTCTAGCCGAATGCGTGCAAACCACCCGTACGCCTTCGTCTGGAAGGCGACGGTAGCGCAGCCGGGCAGGGCGCGCCAGTCAGCTCAGGGCACCACCAGGGCGCTGCGGCCCATCAGCTGGCTGCGCTGGGAAACGAAGTCGTTGTAGGCCTCGTTGGCCTCCCGGCCCAGCCCGCTGCCCAGGGTGGCGGTGGCCGAGGTGAAGGCCATCTGCGCGGCGAAGTCCTGCTTGCGCAGGGCCTTCTGTTCATCGGCGGTGGTTGCCTTCAGCCAGTGCGCATAGACCTCGCGCAGCGGCGCGGCATGCGCCTCGAAGGCCGGTACCAGCGCCGGCAGGCTGGCCGGGGCCGGTTCCAGGCGGTAGGTCGGGGCCACGTAGCCGGCCGGTTGCTCACGCTTGAACGCGCCGGGCTCGTCCATGCCTTCCTCGACGTAGGCGATGAAGTCGGGGGCAGTGAACACCTTGGCGACGATCTGGCCGCCGCTGGCATCGACGTGGGCCACCACCTTTTCCTTCGGGAAGGGCTCGCGCACGTCGTAGGTCCAGGTCTTGTCGATGAACAGTTCGTGGTGCTTCTCGAACGGGCCTTCGAAGTCGACCCCACCAAGCTCGATGCCCGCCTTGCCGGTGCCGAAGTTCTTCAGCTTGCTCTCGTCGGTGACGTAGATCTCGCGGGCGACCACGTACTCGCTCAGGGTCGGGTTGATCAGTCCGCCGCGGCCATCGACGTAGACGATGAAGCGCACGTCGCCCAGTTTGTCGGTGTGCAGGCGGTGCTCACCGACGGCAAGCGAGATCGGGCGCGAACCCTGTGCGGCCACCGGCAGGTCCTTGCCATCGATGCTCAGCGCCAGCGGCGTGTCGGTCGGGTTGTCGATCTGGAACTCGATCTTCGACGGCGAGCAGGCGGCCAGGGCCAGAGCGGCGGCAAACGGGAACAGCAGGGTCTTCATCGGCAATCGTCCTTGATACTTGGAACGGGGAAACAGGGGGGGCAGGAAAACCAGGGAGCCAGCCTCAGCTGGCCCACGGTGGGCTGTAGCGCACTTTCAGCGTGCGCACGGCCGGGTCGGCGCGCAGCGCCTCCATCAGCTTGGAATCAATGCGTACCGCGCTTTGCCCGGACACATCAAGCATGCCGGCGATGCCACCCTGCGGACCCTTCAGCAGCAGGTCCAGGCGCAGTGGCGTGCGCCCCGGGCGATGGCGGTCGAGCAGGGCATCGATGCGCTCCCAGACCGGGCGCTGCTGGCGCAGGTCCAGGCGCAGCGACAACCGCGTGGCGTAGTTGGCGCAGACCTCGTCGAAGTCCCAGCACTGGCGGATGCGCAGCGCGTAGCCGCCGTTGAACTCGTCCTCGCGCAGGCCGCCTTTGACCACCAGGATGCGGTCCTTGGTCATCAGGTGACCGAACTCGGCCATCGCGTCGGAGAACGCGCTGCACTCGACGCGGCCGCGGCCGTCTTCGAGCTGGATGAAGATCTGGCTCTCGCCCTTGCGGCGCACGCCAACCACCTGGCCGGCCAGTACGGTCTGTACTTCCGGGCGCCAGCGCTTCTCGCCGCCACCACCACCACCGCTGTTGGCGCTCCAGATCTTCTCCACCGAACCCAGGTCGTTGCCTACCAGATCGCGCACATCGTCGCGCCAGGGATCGAACGGGTGGCCGCTGAGGTAGAAACCGAGCGTGTCGCGCTCGCCGTTGAGGCGCTGCAGCAACGGCCATTCTTCGGCTTCGGGCAGGTCCAGCTGAATCGACACGGTGCTCGGGTCGGGCCCGCCAAACAGCGAGTTCTGCCCGGACGCACGCTCGCGCGCCATCTGATCAGTGGCCTTGATCACTTCCGGCAACTGCAGCATCAGGGAGGCACGGTTGCGACCGAGCTCATCCAGCGCACCACAGTTGATCATCGCTTCCAGCGTGCGCCGGTTGAGCTTGGCCGAGCCGACGCGGGTGCAGAAGTCGAGCAGGTCCTTGTAGTCGCCACCCTTCAGGCGCTCGTCCACCACCGCTTCGCAGGCACCCTGGCCGACGCCCTTGATCGCGCCCAGGCCGTACTGGATGGTGTCCGGGGTGACGGCTTCGAACATGAAGGCGGAGTGGTTCACCTTCGGCGGCAGCACGGTCAGGCCGAGGTTGCGCACCTCGTCCAGGAAGCCGACCACCTTCTCGGTGTTGTCCAGGTCCGAGGACAGCGTGGCCGCCATGAACTCGGCCGGGTAATGGCGCTTCAGCCACGCGGTCTGGTAGCTGACCAGCGCATAGGCGGCGGCGTGCGACTTGTTGAAGCCGTAGCCGGCGAACTTCTCCATCAGGTCGAAGATCGCATCGGCTTTGGCCTCGTCGACGCCGTCCTTGGCCGCGCCTTCGCGGAAGATCTCGCGGTGCTTGGCCATTTCGGCCGGCACCTTCTTGCCCATCGCGCGGCGCAGCAGGTCGGCGCCGCCCAGCGAGTAGCCGCCGACGATCTGCGCCATCTGCATCACCTGCTCCTGGTACACCATGATGCCGTAGGTGTCCTTCAGGATCGCTTCGGTGCGCGGATCGGGATAGATGATTTCTTCCTGGCCGTGCTTGCGCGCGTTGAACGAAGGAATCAGGTCCATCGGGCCAGGGCGGTACAGCGACACCAGCGCGATCAGGTCTTCGAAACGGTCGGGGCGCGCGTCCTTCAGCAGGCGGCGCATGCCCGAGGATTCGAACTGGAATACCGCGCCGGTGTTGCCGTTGGCGAAGATGTCCTTGTAGGTGGGCGTGTCGTCGAGCGGAATCGCGGCGATGTCCACCGGCGGGATGCCGGCGCGCTCGTGGCGCTTGTTGATCGCCTTCACCGCCCAGTCGATGATGGTCAGCGTGCGCAGGCCGAGGAAGTCGAACTTCACCAGGCCCACTTCTTCCACGTCGTTCTTGTCGAACTGGGTGACCGGGTTCTTGCCCAGCCCGTTCTCGTCGTGTTCGGCGTACAGCGGGCAGAACTCACTCAGCGGCTCGGGCCCGATCACCACGCCACCGGCATGCTTGCCGGCGTTGCGGGTCAGGTCTTCCAGCTGCAGCGCCAGGTCGATCAGGTCGCGGACATCGTCCTCGGTCTCGTAGCGCTGGATCAGTTCGGCCGAGGCCATTTCCGAGCTGGGGCCTTCCTTGCCCTTGCCCAGTGCATCCTTCAGGTGGATGCCGAGGATGTTCGGGATCAGCTTGGAAACACCATCGACCAGGCCGTACGGGAAGCCCAGCACGCGGCCGGAGTCGCGCACCACCGCCTTGGCGGCCATGGTGCCGTAAGTGATGATCTGGCTGACGCGCTCGCGCCCGTACTTGCGCGCGACGTAGTCGATCACCTCGTCGCGGCGGTCCATGCAGAAGTCGATGTCGAAGTCGGGCATCGACACGCGTTCCGGATTCAGGAAGCGCTCGAACAGCAGGTTGTACGGCAACGGGTCCAGATCGGTGATCTTCAGCGCCCAGGCCACCAGCGAACCGGCACCCGAACCACGGCCGGGGCCGATCGGGATGCCCTGGTTCTTGCCCCACTGGATGAAGTCGGCCACGATCAGGAAGTAGCCCGGGAAGCCCATCTTGATGATGGTGTTGAGCTCGAACTCCAGGCGCTCGAAGTACTCTTCGCGGGTCTTGCCCGGGGCCAGCGGATTCTTCTCCAGGCGCTCTTCCAGGCCATCGCGCGACATCTTCTGGATCCAGGTGTCCAGGGTCTCGTCGTCCGGCACCGGATAGTTGGGCAGGAAGTAGGTGCCCAGCCGCATCTCGATGTTGCAGCGCTCGGCCAGCGCCAGCGTGTTGTCGATCGCATCGGGGATGTCGGCGAACAGCGCGCACATTTCCTCGGCCGACTTCAGGTACTGCTGGTCGCTGTACTCGCGCGGGCGCTTGGGGTCGTCCAGCACACGGCCGGTGGAAATGCACACGCGCGCTTCGTGCGCGCTGAAGTCCGACGGCGACAGGAAGCGCACGTCGTTGCTGGCCACCACCGGCAGGCCACGCTGGCCGGCGGCCATCAGCGCGAACTGGTTGAAGGTTTCCTCGCCTTCGCGGCCGGTGCGGGTCAGCTCCAGGTGCAGGCCATCGCCGAACACGCGCTGCCAGTCGGCCAGCTGCTGCTCGGCCAGTTCATGCTTGCCGTCCAGCGCCAGGCGCCCGGCCAGGCTCTGCCGCCCGGCCAATGCGAACAGGTTGGCGTTGCCTGCCTTCAGCCAGTCCGGGTGCACGGCCACGCCGCCCTCGGGGCGATGGCCTTCCATCCAGGCGCGGGTCAGCAGCCGCGACAGGCTCAGGTAGCCTTCGCGATCGCGGCACAGCAGGGTCATCCGCCACGGGTCCTGGCCTTCCTCGGCAATCAGCACGTCGGCGCCGGCGATCGGCTTGATGCCCACGCCTTCGGCGGCCTTGTAGAACTTGACCAGGGCGAACAGGTTGTTGAGGTCGGTCACTGCCAGCGCGGGCAGGCCGAGCTCGACCGAACGCGACAGCAGGTTGGCCTGCTTGGCCTTCTTCGGGTCCGCCTGGTCCGGTTTGGCCGGCACACGGATGGTGGAGTCCGCCAGCGAGAACTCGGTGTGGACGTGGAGATGTACGAAGCGGGAGTTGGACATGCCGGACCAGGTTGGAGCGCGCGGGCCCCGGGTGCCGACGGGGAAATCGTCGCCGGGGTCGGGAAGCGCTGGAGTGCCCGGTCAGGGTAGCGAGGGCGGGGAGGCGCGACAAGCTCTTGACATGCCCGGAGGACGACCGGGTTCAGGCGTGCGGGAGGCCGTTTCCTGTAGAGCCGAGCCCACGCTCGGCTGCTGCGGAAAGCCGAGCATGGGCTCGGCTCTACAAGGTCAACCGAGGCACTCGCGCACCGGGGCGAAGCTGCGCCGGTGCTCCATGCAGGGGCCGTGCTCGCGCAGGGCGGCCAGGTGGGCCGGGGTGCCGTAGCCCTTGTGTTGCTCGAAGCCGTACTGCGGGTGGCGGGCATGCACGTCCAGCATGTAACGGTCGCGCGAGACCTTGGCCAGGATCGATGCGGCCATGATCGCGCGGTCGATGCCATCGCCGCCGATCAGCGCCTGCGCCGGCAGTACCAGGCCCTTGGGCACCACGTTGCCGTCGATGCGCGCGAAGCCGGCCACGTGGGCGACCGCGGCGACGACATCGCGCATGCCCTGCAGGGTGGCCTGGTAGATGTTCAGGCGGTCGATGGTGTCCACGTCCACCAGCACCACGTGCCAGGCAAGGGCGCGCTCGATGATGCGGTCATGCAGCTGCTCGCGGCGCGCCGCAGTGAGCTGCTTGGAATCGTCCAGGCCGTTGATGCGTGGCCGCGCCGGGTCGAACACCACCGCCGCCACCGCCACCGGCCCGGCGAGCGGACCACGGCCTGCCTCATCGACGCCGGCAACCAGGCGTTCCGGCTCGATTACCGCGCTGCCATCGAACAGGGCCAGGCTGGCCGCTGCGGCGTGGCGGCGGCTCATGCCTGGGCCTGGTCGCGCATCAGCAGCTCGCCGACGGCGTCGGCGGCACGTGCCGAAGCATTGCGGCGCAGGCGCTCATGCAGGCGGGCATAGGTGCCCTGCAGGTCGGTCACCCGCTGTGGGTGGTCGAACCACTGCTGGATGGCCGCGGCCAGCTTGTCCGGCGTGCAGTCGTGCTGCATCAGTTCCGGTGCCAGGTCCTGCCCGGCCAGGATGTTGGGCAGGGCGAAGCGGTCGACCTTGATCAGGCCGAATGCCTTGACCAGACGATAGGTCAGTTCGTTGACACGGTAGCCGACCACCATCGGCCGCTTCACCAGCATCGCCTCCAGGGTCGCGGTACCGGACGCCAGCACCACCACGTCGGCGGCGATCATGGCGTTGCGGGCCTGACCGTCGAGTACATGCGAGTACGCGACCGGCAGCGCCGAGCGCGACAGCTGCTCTTCGATCAGCCGCTTGCATGCGGGGTTGGCGGCAGGCACCACCACGTGCAGGCCGGGGATGCGCTCGGAGACCTGCCAGGCGGCTTCGAAGAACGGCTCGCCCAGGCGCGAGATTTCGCCCAGGCGGCTGCCCGGCAGCACCGCCAGCACCTTGGCCGAAGTCGGCAGGCCAAGCGCGGCGCGCGCTTCCTCGCGGTTGCCCTGCAGCGGAATGTCGTCGGCCATCGGATGGCCGACGAAGCGCGCGTCGATGCCGTGCTTGGCATAGATGGGCGGTTCCATCGGGAACAGGCACAGCACCAGGTCGGCGCTGCTGCCGATCTTCTCGGCACGCTTCTCACGCCAGGCCCAGACCGAGGGGCTGACGTAATGCACGGTGCGCACGCCACGCTGCTTCAGCCAGCGCTCGATGCCCAGGTTGAAGTCGGGGGCGTCGATGCCGATGAACACGTCCGGCTGCCAGTCCAGCGCACGCTGGCGGAACGCCGAGCGCAGCTTCAGCAGGCGCGGCAGATGGCGCAGCACTTCGGTCAGGCCCATCACCGCCAGCTCGCTGGCATCGTGCCAGGTCTGGCAGCCGGCGCTGCGCATGGCGTCGCCTCCGATGCCGGCGAACTCGGCATTCGGGAAGCGCGCTTTGAGTTCGCGAACCAGGCCCGCACCGAGCAGATCGCCAGAGGCCTCACCGGCCACCAGGGCGATCCGCAACGGGCGCTCGCTGAGCACCCGTTGCGCGGGGACGCTGCCGGTCATCGAGGCCAGCGGAATCACGGCGGCGCCGGCCGGCGCCTGGCCGGTCGTGCTGCTCATCGCAGCAAGGGCCTCTCGGCGTGCTCGATGAAGTCCAGCATGGCCTTCACGTCATCGCTGTCACGCGCCTGTTCGGTCAGCTGCACCTTGGCTTCGGCCAGCGGCAGGCCCGCCACGTACAGGGTGCGGTAGGCACGCTTGATGGCGGAAATGCGCTCGGCATCGAAACCGCGGCGCTTCAGGCCTTCGCTGTTGATGCCGCGCGGGCGGCCCAGCGAATCGGTGCCGACCATGGTGAACGGCGGAACGTCGCCATTGGTCAGCGCCCCCATGCCGAGGAAGGCATGCGCGCCGATCCGGCAGAACTGGTGGGCACCGGCGAAGCCGCTGATGATCACGTAGTCGCCCACGGTCACGTGGCCGGCCAGGGTGGTGTTGTTGGAGAACACGCAGAAGTTGCCGACATGGCAGTCATGCGCCACGTGCGTGTAGGCCAGCATCCAGTTGTCGTTGCCGATGGTGGTGATGCCGCCGCCGCCGCCGGTGCCACGGTTCAGTGTGACGAACTCGCGGAACACATTGCGGTCGCCGATCACCAGCTCGGTGCGCTCCCCTGCATACTTCTTGTCCTGCGGTTCGCCACCGACCGCTGCGTGGCCGATGAAGCGGTTGTCGCGGCCGATCTTCGTCGGGCCGTGGATGCTGCAGTGGGGGCCGACCACCGTGCCGGCACCGATTTCCACATCGGCGCCGATCAGGGTGAACGCGCCCACCTGGACGTCATCGGCCAGGCGCGCGGCCGGGTCGATGACGGCGGTCGGGTGGATCCGCGGTGCGTTGTCAGTCATTCCTGCCTCCAGTGGATCAGCCCTTGGCGCCGGCACACATGACTTCGGCCGAGGCAACGACTTCACCGTTGACCTTGGCTTCGCCGTAGTACCAGCCCATGTTGCGGATCAGGCGCTTCATCTGCACGTCCAGCATCAGCACATCGCCGGGAACGACCTGCTTGTTGAAGCGGGCGTTTTCCACCTTGACCATGTAGAACAGCTTGGACTGCGAGTCACGGCCGAGCGTGAGCTGGGTCATCACGCCACCGGCCTGCGCCAGCGCTTCGATGATCAGCACGCCGGGCATGATCGGGCGGCCCGGGAAGTGACCCTGGAAGAACGGCTCGTTGATGCTGACGTTCTTCTGCGCAAGGATGCGCTTGGCCTCGATGTCGAGCTCAAGCACCCGGTCCACCAGCAGGAACGGGTAGCGGTGCGGGAGCAGTTCCTGGATCTGGCAGACGTCGATCGGAAGCTGCAGCGTGTCGTTCATTCTTTCTCCTTGCCAGCAGCCAGGACGCGGCGAGCCAATGCGTCCAGCTGCTTGAAGCGCGCGGCGTTCTTGCGCCACGTGCGGTTGTCGGTCAACGGGGTGCCGGACGAGTACTCGCCCGGCTCATGGATGGAATTGCGGACCACCGACTTGCCGGTGATCACGACCTTGTCGCAGATCTCGAGGTGGCCGACCACGCCGACGTGGCCGCCGAGCAGGCAGTAGCGGCCGATCTTGGCACTGCCGGCGATGCCGGTGCAGCCGGCGATGGCCGAGTGCGCGCCGATCTGCACGTTGTGCGCGATCTGCACCAGGTTGTCCAGGCGCACGTCTTCGTCCAGCACGGTGTCTTCCAGCGCGCCACGGTCGACGCAGGTGTTGGCGCCGATTTCGCAATCGTCGCCGATGCGCACGCCGCCGAGCTGCGGCACCTTGATCCACTTGCCGGCGTCCATCGCCAGGCCGAAGCCATCGGCGCCGAGTACGGCGCCGGGATGCACGCGAACGCGCTTGCCGAGCTTGACCCGGGTGACCAGGGTGACCCGCGCGATCAGCTCGCAGCCGTTGTCCAGGCTGCAGTCTTCGCCGATCACGCTGCCAGTGCCGATGATGCAGTTCTCACCAACCACGCTGCGCGCGCCGATGGAGACGAACGGGCCGATATGGGCGCTGGCGGCGACCTGGGCGCTGGGATCGATGACGGCGCTGGGGTGGATGCCCGGCGGGCGCGTCGGCGCAATGTCGAACAGCGCGGCGATCTTGGCGAAGGTGGTGTACGGGTCCTTGGCCACGAGCGCGGCGCCGGGGGCGGCCTCGGCGTCGTCGGCACGCAGGACCACCAGCGAGGCCTGGCTGTCGGCCAGCTGGGCGCGGTAGCGTGGATTGGCGAGGAAGGTCAGCTGGCCAGGTCCGGCATGGGCGAGGGTAGCCACGCCATGGATGGCGGTGGCGGGGTCGCCATGGACCTGCAGGCCGAACTGCTCGGCGAGTTGCTGGGCGGTGTAAGTGGGAGTATTCACGGCGGGAGTTTAACGTGTGACGCCATTGCGGTCATGCGGGGCGGTTCTGCGGCCAACGGCGGGGCCCCTCGTGGCTGGCAGAGTCAGGCCCGTGGGCTGGGTCGGACGGGTGGGGCCCGCGAGGGACGGCGCAAGTACGTCCATGTAGCCTTGGTCGCCGCATCCATGCGGCTCACACCCTCGCAGGCCCCACCCATCCGCCCTCCGACGGCGTGGCGCGAGTGCCAGCCACGGAAAAACAGGAAAGATCAAAAGCGGAGCGCTCGCTTCCGCCAGCCCTTCTAAACGAAAACGCCGGGCAATGCCCGGCGATTCGAGACCCGTCTGGTGGAGAGCCCCCCTTCTGTTAAGGGGGGCGCGCCAGTGGCGCGGGGGATAGGAGGTAGGTCGGGACCCGCTGCTTGCGCAGCAAGCCGCGGCGCACCTTCGGTGGTCAGTTCTTAGAACTGGCCACCGAAGGTGAATTGCAGCCGTTCGATCTTGTCATCGTCTTCCTTCTTCAGCGGGAAGGCGTAGCTGATCGAGATCGGGCCGACCGGGGCGCGCCACAGCAGGGCCACACCGGTGGACACGCGCAGTTCGTTGGCCTTGAAGTTCTTGGTGCCGTTGTAGACGTTGCCGAAGTCGACGAAGGCCGATACACGTGCCGACGGGCTGTCGAACAGGCGCGGGAAGTAGGCTTCGACCGAACCGACGGTCTTCAGCGAACCACCCAGCGGCTGGCCTTCCGGATAGCCGTTGGTGACTTCGCGCGGGCCGAGGGTGTTGTCTTCGAAGCCACGCACAGAGTTGGTACCGCCGGCGTAGAAGTTCTCGAAGAACGGCAGGCCGCTGGCGGTCACCGTACGGGTGGTGCCGTCCGGGTTGGTCAGCGTGCGGGTGTAGTCGTTGCCATAGGCATCGCCGTAGCCCACTTCGGCACGGGTGTTGATCACCAGCGACGGCATGATCGGCCAGTACTTGCTGATCTGGTAGTTCAGCTTGTAGTACTCGATGGTCGAACCCGGCAGCGTGGTTTCCAGGCCGATGCGCTGGTAGGTACCGCGGGTCGGCATGAAGTAGTCGTTGCGCGAGTCACGCGCCCAGCCCAGCTCGGTGCGCCAGGCATGGAACGTGCGCTTACCGACGGCGTTGATGTAGTCGATGATCGACTGCGGGGTCGAGCCCTGGTAGGTGGTGATCTGGTTGCTGTCGATGCCGAACATCAGCGAGACGGTATCGGTCTCGGTGATCGGCACGCCGAACACCACCTGCGCCGAACCATTGGTGCTGTTGTACTGCGCGGTGTTGAAGTCGGAGTAGTCCAGCTCGCGCCAGGACAGGTTGTAGCCCAGCGACACGCCGTCATCGGTGAAGTACGGGTTGGTGTAGCTGAAGCCGTAGCGCTGCAGGTAGCTGCTGCGCGAGGCTTCGACCGACACGCGGTTGCCGCCGCCGAGGAAGTTGTTCTGCGACAGCTGCACCGAGGTGGTCATGCCGTAGGACTGCGAGTAGCCCAGGCCGAACACGAAGCTGCCGGACGTGGTTTCCTTGACGTTGTAGACGACGTCGACCTGGTCGTTGCTGCCGCTGACGGCCGGGGTTTCCACGTCCACCGACTCGAAGTAGCCCAGGCGCTGCAGGCGGATCTTGGAGCGGTCGATCGCGGCCTGCGAGTACCAGCTGTTCTCGAACTGGCGCATTTCGCGACGCATCACTTCGTCGGACGTACGCGTGTTGCCACGGAACAGGATGCGACGCACCGACACGCGCGGGCCGGGCACGACCTGCATGTTGATCGCCACGGTCTGCTCGGGGCGGTTGGTGGTCGGGATCGGGTTCACCTTGGCGAACGCGTAGCCGATGTTCGACAGCGAGTTGGTGATGGTGTCCGAGCTGAATTCCAGCAGCGCACGCGAGAACGTGTCGCCGGACTTCTGGATCACCATGCGCTCGACATCCTCCTGCGGGAGGATCGTGTCGCCGCTGACCTTGATCTCGGAGATCTTGTACTGCGCACCTTCGGTCACGCCGGCGGTGAGGAACATGTCGCGCTTGTCGGGGCTGATCGACACCTGGGTCGAATCAATGCTGAAGTCGACATAGCCGCGGTCGAGGTACCAGGAATTGAGCTTTTCCAGGTCGCCGGACAGCTTTTCCTTGGAGTACTGGTCGTCACGGCGGTACCACGACGCCCAGTTGTGCTCCTTGGACTCCCAGGTCTCCAGGATGTCCTTGCTCTCGAACTTCTCGGTGCCGACCAGGTTGACGTGACGGATCTTGGCCGCCTTGCCTTCCTTGATGGCGATCGCGATGTCCACGCGGTTGCGGTCCAGCGGGCTCACCGTCGGGGTGATCTCGACGTTGTACTTGCCGCGGTCGTTGTACTGGCGGCGCAGTTCCTGGGTCACGCGGTCCAGGCTCAGGCGATCGAAGGTGCCGCCCTCGGTCAGGCCGATGTCGGACAGGCCCTTGAGCAGCTGCTCGGACTTGATGTCCTTGTTGCCGGTCACGGTCAGCTTGTTGATCGCCGGGCGTTCCTTGACGGTCACCACCAGGATGCTGCCCTGGCGGTCCAGCTGCACGTCTTCGAAGAAGCCGGTCTTGTACAGGGCGCGGATAGTCTCGCCGACCTTGTTGTCGGTGACCGTCTCGCCACGCTCCACCGGCAGGTAGGTGAATACCGTGCCCGAGCTGATGCGCTGCAGGCCATCCACGCGGATGTCGCTGACAGTGAAGGGCTCGGCTGCCTGGGCCAGGGCGGGAGCGCCGGTGACGGCGGCGAGGGCGAGGGCCAGCAGGCGGCGATTGGGGAGTCGCGTCATGTCACGTCCGGTAGGAAGGTCGATTTCGTTGGTGCGGGATGCCGACGCTGTAGACGGCAACAACATGGAAAAGTTCATCGCGGGACCAGGCCGAGGATGTCGTTGTAGAACGCCAACCCCATCAGCCCGGCCAGCAACGCCAGGCCGATGTACTGGCCGGCGGCGATGGCACGCTCGCTCAGCGGGCTGCCCTTGACCAACTCGATAAGGTAATACAGCAGGTGGCCGCCGTCCAAGATCGGGATCGGCAACAGGTTGATGATGCACAGGCTGAGTGACAGCAGGGCAAGGAACTGCAGGAACCAGTCCAGGCCGCGTTTGGCTGAAACATTGGCCACGCGGGCGATGGTCACTGGCCCGGAAACGTTCTGCAGCGAGGCTTTGCCGGTGACGATGCGGCCCATCATGCCCAGCGAATCGGCCGCCAGGCGGCCTGTTTCGCGCACGGCCACGGTGACCGCGTCGAGCGGGCCATAGCGCAGCAGGGTGTCATAGGGCGGGCTGAACGAGGTCGGGAACTGCACGCCGATCTGCCAGATCGGCTCGCCCTTGGAATCCTTGCCCTGGCGCGGGGTGACTTCCAGCGCCAGGCGTTCGCCGCCCCGCAGGACCTCGATCATGCCCGGGCCGCCAGCGCGGCCCAGCGTCTGGATCTCGCCGATGACCTGGTCGGCACCGTCGATGCGCTGGCCGTCGATCGCCACGATCAGATCGCCCGGCTGCAGCTGCCCGGCCACCACGGAGTCCGCGGTGAGCGAATCGACCCGTGCCGGTTGCAGCCACGACTGCCAGTACAGGCCAGCCAGGATCGGCACGCGTCGTTCATCGAAACCGGAGGGCAGCTGCGACAGCGGCAGGGTGCGCACGCGCACCTGATCGGCCGGGTCCAGCACTTCCAGCTTCACGTCGCGGCGGTCCATCGCTGCGGCGGTCAGCGCCATGCTGGCCTCGCCGAGGGTGACCACCGGGCGCTCGTCCACGCGCAGCACGCGGTCGCCGCTGGTCAGGCCGGCGCTGGCGGCGATGCCGCTGACACGGCCGATGGTCGGCGAATAATCCTGCTTGCCGATCACGAACATCGCCCACAGCAGCAGGATGCACAGCAGCAGGTTGGCGATCGGTCCGGCGGCGACGATGGCGATGCGCTGCCAGACGGTCTTGTGGTTGAAGGCCTGGCCGCGCTCGTGCGGGTGGACTTCGACTTCGCGTTCGTCGAGGAATTTCACATAACCGCCCAGCGGGATGGCGGCGATAGCGAATTCGGTACCGTGCTTGTCCCGGCGCGACCACAGCGGCCGGCCGAAGCCGACCGAGAAGCGCAGGATCTTGACCCCGCACAGGCGCCCGACCCAGTAATGCCCGAACTCGTGGAACGTGACCAGCAGCCCGAGGCTGACAATCATCCACCAGACCGATCCGATGAAGTCAGTCATGCAGGCTCACAGTGGCGGGCAGGGGCGGCGGCGTCATGCTGGGCGAGGCGGTCGTTCAGGCGGCGTCGATGGCGTTCAGGGTCAGCTGGCGTGCCCGCTGGTCGGCGGACAACAGGACCTCCAGTGTATCGGCTCGCTGGGTCGGCAGTGTTGAAAGAGCGTTAGCAACCAGCTCCGGGATGGTCAGGAACCCGATCCGGCCCTGAAGAAACGCTGAAACGGCCTCTTCATTGGCAGCATTCAGCACCGCCGGCGCGGTGCCACCGGCCTGCATCGCCTGCCAGGCAAGGGCCAGGCAGGGGAAGGCATCGGTATCGGGGGCCTCGAAATCCAGCCGGCCCTGGGCCAGCAGGTCCAGCCCGGCCACGCCCGATTCGATGCGTTGTGGCCAGCCCAGGCCAACGGCCAGGGTGGTGCGCATGTCCGGCAGGCCCATCTGCGCCAGGGTCGAACCGTCCACGAACTCGACCAGCGAGTGGACCAGGCTCTGCGGATGCACCAGCACTTCGATGCGCTCACCGGGGATGCCGAACAGGTGGTGGGCCTCGATCACTTCCAGGCCCTTGTTCATCAACGTCGCCGAATCGACCGAGATCTTCGGGCCCATCGACCATTTCGGGTGGGCCACGGCCTGGGCCGGGGTGACCTGGGCCAGCGCGGCCCGGCTGCGGCCGCGGAACGGGCCACCGGAGGCGGTCAGCAGGATCCGGCGCACACCGGCGCCGTCAGTGCTGGCGTCGCGCGAGCGCAGGCACTGGAAGATCGCGCTGTGTTCGCTGTCGATCGGAATGATCTCAGCGCCAGCGTGCTGGGCAGTGCGGGTCAGCAGCTCACCGGCCAGCACCAGCGATTCCTTGTTGGCCAGCAGGATGCGCTTGCCCGCGGCGGCCGCAGCCAGCGTGGAAGACAGCCCGGCCGCACCGACGATGGCGGCAACCACGGTGTCGCAGGCATCGCTGGCGGCCAGCTGGTCCAGCGCGGCATGGCCGGCATGCGCCTCGGTGGCCAGTCCGGCATCGCGCAGGCCGTCGCGCAGCTCGGCGAACAGCGATTCGTCGGCGATCACCGCGTGTACGGGCCTGTGCTGGCGGCACAGCGCAAGCAGCGCCTGCACCTGGCGGCCGGCGGCCAGCACGGTGGCCTGGTAGCGCTGCGGGTGGCGGGCGATCACGTCCAGCGTGGAGGCACCGATCGAGCCGGTGGCGCCGAACACGGCGACCCGGCGCAGGTCTGCGACAGCATTCATGGTCAGAACCCGAAGATTTCCTTGCCGAGTGCGAACACCGGCACTGCAGCCAGGACGCCGTCGACACGGTCGAGCACGCCGCCATGGCCCGGAATCAGGTGGCCCGAGTCCTTGGCGCCCGCGTGGCGCTTGATCAGGCTTTCGAACAGATCACCCAGCACCGAGGCGAACACGGCCACCACCGAGGTGATCAGCAGGCCCGGCAGGTGTGCGGCATCGATGCCGGCCAGCCAGCCCAGGCCGACGGCCACGGCGACACCGGCCAGCAGGCCGCCGAACAGGCCTTCCCAGGTCTTGTTCGGGCTGATGCGCGGGGCCAGCTTGTGCTTGCCGAAGTGACGGCCGGCGAAATAGGCGCCCGAATCGGCCGCCCAGACCAGCGCGAGGGCAGCCAGCAGCCACAGGTGGCCCTGCTTGCCCGGCGGATCGCCGCCAGCATGGATCAGCACCAGCGCGGCCCAGGCCGGAACGATGGCTAGTGTACCCGCCAGCATCTTCACGATGCGCGAGGGTGCAGACGGTTGCGCACCGAAATTGAAGAAGCGAAGCCAGACCAGCGCCGCCAACCACCAGGCGACACCGGCCAGCGTGGTTATCTGGAACAGCACCAGCGTGCTGCCATCGGCCCAGACCAGCAGCACCATCAGCAGCAGGTTCAGCACCAGCAGCACGGTGCGCGCCAGGGTGTCTTCGATGCCGGCCAGCTTCAGCCACTCCCACAGGCCGATCAGCAGCACCGCAGCGGCCGCCGCTGCCAGCCATTGGGTCGGCAGCAGCAGGATCGCGGCAATGGCGACCGGCGCCATGATCAGCGCGGCAAGGACTCGGGTCTTGGTCATGGGCTGGAAGTCTCGGTGGCCAGTGCGGCGATCTGGGCGCTGGTCAGGCCGAAACGGCGCTCACGGCTGCCATAGGCGTCCAGCGCCTGCTGCAGCAGAGCGGGATCGAAGTCCGGCCACAGCGCCTCGGTGAACCACAGCTCGGTGTACGCCAGCTGCCACAGCAGGAAGTTGCTGATGCGGGTGTCGCCACCGGTGCGGATGAACAGGTCCGGTGGCGGCAGGTCGGCCAGGGCGACCTGGCTGCCCAGCAGCGATTCGTCGATCTGTTCGGGCAGCAGGCGGCCGGCGGCGACCTCGGCGGCCAGTGCGCGCGCAGCACGGGCGATGTCCTGGCGGCCACCGTAGCTGGCGGCGATCGACAGGGTCAGGGTGGTGTTGTCCGCGGTGCGCTGCTCGGCCAGCTGCATGCGGCTGACCAGCCCGGCGCCGAAGCGTTCGCGCTCGCCGATGAAGCGCACGCGCACGCCACGCCGATGCAGCTCGTCCACTTCGCGGTCGAGCGCGCCGAGGAACAGCTTCATCAACGCATCGACTTCTTCCTGCGGCCGGCCCCAGTTTTCGCTGGAGAACGCGAACAGGGTCAGTGCCGGAATGCCCAGCTCAAGGCAGCGCTCGATGGTGCGGTTGACCGCACGCGCGCCGGCCCGGTGGCCGATCACGCGCGGACGACGGCGCTGCTGTGCCCAGCGCCCATTGCCATCCATGATGATGGCAATGTGGCGGGGCAGGGCGGCCGGCAATGGAGGCGGGACTGAAGGCATCGACTTCAGACCGACAGCAGTTCTTTTTCCTTGTCGGCAACGACCTTGTCGACGTCCTTGATGTTGGTGTCGGTCAACTTCTGGATGTCGTCTTCACCGCGCTTCTTCTCGTCTTCGCTGATCGCCTTGTCCTTGACCAGCTTGGCGATTTCCTTGTTCGCGTCCTGACGGATGTTGCGGATCGCGATCTTGGCGCCTTCGCCTTCCTTCTGCACCTGCTTGGCCAGCTCCTTGCGGCGCTCTTCGGTCGGCGGCGGCATGTTGATGCGGATCGCGGTGCCCAGGGTGTTCGGGGTGAACTCGGCGTTGTAGAGACCCTTTTCGATCTCCTTGATCATGCTCTTGTCGAACGGCGTGACCAGCAGCGAGTGGGCGTCGGCGTTGGAGATCGATGCGACCTGGTTCAGCGGGGTGCTGGCGTTGCCATAGGCGCTGACCGTGACGCGGTCCAGCAGGGCCGGGGTGGCGCGGCCGGTGCGGATCGAGGTGAGGGTGTGCTTCAGAGCGTCGATGCTCTTGGCCATGCGCGTCTGCGCGTTGTTCTTGATGTCGTTGAGCATCGCCCGGTCCTGGGTGTAACTGGAATCGGGCGATTATAGGCGAATACGGGACGCTGCCGGGCCTGAATCGGCCCGGAGCTCGCCTGGCGCTCAGGCTCAGGCCGGGTCGCGGCCCTGGACCAGGGTGCCGATGTTCTCGCCGCTGAGGATCTTCAGCAGCTCGCCCGGCTGGCCCATGTCGAACACGCGCATCGGCAGGTCGCTGTCGCGGGCCAGTGCGAAGGCCGCCGTATCCATCACTTCCAGGCCGCGGCGGATCACTTCGTCGTAGCTCAGGCTGTCGAAGCGGACCGCGTCGCTGTGCTTGTTCGGGTCCTTGTCGTACACGCCATCGACCTTGGTCGCCTTCAGCAGCAGGTCGGCACCGATCTCGATCGCACGCAGCGCGGCGCCGGAGTCGGTGGTGAAGAACGGGCTGCCGACGCCAGCGGCGAAAATCACCAGGCGCCCCTTTTCCAGGTGGCGGATGGCACGGCGGCGGATGTAGTCCTCGCATACGTCGTTGATCTTGATCGCGCTCATCACCCGGGCCTTGGCGCCCAGCTTCTCGAGGGCGTCCTGCATGGCCAGGGCGTTGATGACCGTGGCCAGCATGCCCATCTGGTCGCCGGTGACCCGGTCCATGCCGCCAGCGGCCAGGCCGGCGCCGCGGAAGATGTTGCCGCCGCCGATCACCAGCGCCACTTCGGCGCCTGCCTGCTGGGCTTCGATGACCTCACGGGCCAGGCGGTTGATGATCTTCGGGTCGATGCCGTAGTCCTCATCTCCCATCAGCGCCTCCCCGGATAGTTTCAGAAGGATGCGGCGATAGGCGAGCTTGGACATGGGGACCTCGGGTGCGTGGAAATCGCGGGCGATTCTACGCGCATGCGGCGTCGGGCCATAGTGTTTTGTGCACTGCGGCGCAAAATCCTGGCGTTCGCCCCGGTCACGCGGGGCGTCCCGTTCAGCCCAGCTCGGCGCCGGCGGTCGCTGACAGCTCGTCGTGGCCGAGGGCGCCGGGGGAGCGCGCGATCACCCGGTTGCGGCCCAGGTTCTTCGATCGGTACAGCACATCGTCGGCGGCACGCAGCAGGTCCTGCACGTCGGCAAAGCGCTCGTAGCCGCCCTGGGTGGCCACGCCGGCGGAGAAGGTGACGAACAACGGCCCTCCCTCCAGCTCGGCCATCGGCGTGGCGACGATGTTGGCCAGCACCCGGCGGATCACGTCCAGGGCCACGCTTTCGCTGGTATTGGGCAGCAGGGCGACGAATTCCTCGCCGCCGAAGCGGGCCACGGTGTCGCTGTTGCGCAGCTGGCCCTGCAGCTTGCCGGCAAAGGCGCGCAGCACCTCGTCGCCGGTCAGGTGGCCGTGGGCATCGTTGATCTTCTTGAAGTCGTCCAGGTCGATGAAGGCCACCGACAGCGGCCAGCCCTGGCGGCCGGCGCGCAGGAACTCCTGCTCCAGCACCGCCTCCAGCTGGCGGCGGTTGAGCACGCCGGTCAGGGCGTCGCGGTGGGCCTGGTCGGCCAGGCGCTTGGCCCGCGCCTCGAATTCGTCGGCGCGGCGGCGCGCCTGGTCGGCATCCTGCAGCTCGCGCAGGTTGCGCAGGGTCGCCAGCTCCTGCGCGTGGTCGATCAACTCGCGCACGCGCAACGGCGAGTTCAGGCCGGCCTCGAACAGGCTGGCGATGTCCGGCAGGGCCTCGCTGATGCGGGTCAGCACCTGGTCGAAACGGGCGCTGTCGAGTTCCAGCCGGTCATGTACCTGGTGCAAGGCACGCTCGCGGGCGGCATCGGCATCTTCGTCCAGCCAGATGTCGGCGACAGCGCCGGACAGCTGCACGCAGGCCTGGAACGGCGAATCGGCAGCGTCGTCGTCCTCGCTGTGGCTGATGCTCTCCACCAGATAGCGCGGCAGGCCCCATTGCTCGGCCACCCAGGCGCCGACATCGGCGTGGCTGCAGCCGAGCGCGTCGCGCTCGCGGGCAACCAGGTCCGTGTTGTCACGGGCTTCGCGCAGCAGCGGCAGGTAGCGCTCCGATTCGGCCTGGGCCAGGCACAGCACGCCCAGGTCCTGCAGCAGCCCGGCCAGCATCAGTTCCTCCAGGCGGCGCAGGCCGCGGGCCTGGCCCAGCTGGCTGGCGGCCAGTGCGCTGAGAATGCTGCGCTTCCACGCGCGCTGGCGCAGGTCATGGCCAGCGCCGCTGCCGCCGGTCAGGCCGTCGGTAACGGTGAAGCCAAGGGCGAGGCTGATGGTGGCATTCAGGCCCAGCATGGTCAGTGCCTGGCCGAGGTTCTCGATGCGGCGACGACTGGCGTACAGCGGCGAATTGGCGATGCGCAGCATGCGAGCGCTCAGCGCCATGTCGATGGCGATGATGTCGGCGGCGGTGGCGATGTCCGCTTCCGGGTCCTGTGCCAGTTCGATGATGCGCAGGGCAATACCGGGTGGCGAAGGCAGGTTGCGGCAGAGCGCCAGGGCAGCTGTCAGCTCGGGAGGCATGTCGGGTCGTTCAATTCCATTGGGACAAGAATACCTAGGAATGCATCACAGTCCGCGATTTTCGTTCCTGCTATGTGACTGTGGATTCCCTGCGCCGAGTATCGGCTTGATTCGCGCGCAACGCAAAGGTGCCGGTGTGCGCGGCGTCGGTGTGCGCACCAACAGTTGGAGCATGGGCCTCCCATTGTCCCGGGCATAAAAAAAGAGCCGCGGTTTCCCGCGGCTCCTTCTGGTCGCCTCGCAGCCGGAAGGCTGGAATCAGACCTGCATCGCCTTGGCAACTTCAGCGGCGTAGTCTTCCACCACCTTCTCGATGCCTTCGCCGACGATCAGTAGCTTGAAGCCAGCCACGTCGGCGCCAGCGGCCTTGACCACCTGCTCGACGGTGGTGTCGCCCAGCACGTAGGTCTGGCCGTACAGGGTCACGTCGCTGACGATCTTGTTGATCTTGCCGCTGATGATCTTTTCCAGGATCTCGGCAGGCTTGGCCTTGTCCTTTTCGGACATCTTGGCCAGCTCGATTTCCTTTTCCTTCTCGACGAAGTCGGCCGGAACGTCCGAAGCCTTGTTGTGCGGCGGCTTCAGCGCAGCCACGTGCATGGCCAGGCCACGGGCCAGCTCGACGTCGCCGCCGACCAGGTCGACCAGCACGCCAACCTTGCCGTTGGTGTGGACGTAGGCGCCGATGGTGTTGTTGCCGTCGATCTTCACCATGCGACGGATCTGGATGTTCTCACCCAGGGTCTGCACGGCGGTGGCGCGGGCTTCTTCAACGGTGCGGCCATCGGCCAGCTTGGCAGCCTTCACGGCTTCCACGTCGGTGGCGCCCGATGCCAGGGCAGCGGCAGCGACGGCGTTGACGAAGGACTTGAAGTTGTCGTCGTTGGCGACGAAGTCGGTTTCCGAGTTGACTTCGACCAGCACGGCCTTGCCGCCATCCTGGGCCAGGCCCAGACGGCCTTCGGCGGCCACGCGGTCAGCCTTCTTGTCGGCCTTGGCGGCGCCGGACTTGCGCATGGCTTCAGCAGCAGCGTCGATGTCGCCGTTGGCTTCGGTGAGCGCCTTCTTGCATTCCATCATGCCGGCGCCGGTGCGCTCGCGCAGTTCCTTGACCAGGGAAGCAGTGATTTCCACGGGATTACCTCACGAAAGAAAGGGGTTGGGCCGGCATGGTGGCCGGCCCGTGTGACACGGTCCTGTCACGCGCCAAAGGCTGCGTGCAGGGAGGGTGGACGCCGGGCGTCCACCCCGGGGCCTGGATCAGGCCTGGGCGTCGTCGCCCTTCTTGGCAGCCTTCTTGGCCGGAGCGCGGCGGGCCGGCTTCTCTTCGCCTTCAGCAGCGGCTTCAGCGAACTCTTCCTCACGCACCGAAGCGGCGTGCGGAGCAGCAGCCTTGCCTTCCAGCACGGCGTCGGCAGCGGCGCGGGCGTACAGCTGCACAGCGCGGATGGCGTCGTCGTTGCCCGGGATGGCGTAATCAACCAGTTCCGGGTTGTAGTTGGTGTCGACCACGGCGATGACCGGGATGCCCAGCTTCTTGGCTTCCTTGATCGCGATGTCTTCGTGGCCGATGTCGATCACGAAGATGGCGTCCGGCAGACGGTTCATGTCCTTGATGCCGCCCAGCGAGGCTTCCAGCTTGTCGCGCTCGCGACGCAGGCCCAGCACTTCGTGCTTGACCAGCTTTTCGAAGGTGCCGTCGGTTTCACCGGCTTCCAGTTCCTTCAGGCGGGCAACCGACTGCTTGACGGTACGGAAGTTGGTCAGGGTGCCGCCCAGCCAACGCTGGTTCATGAACGGCATGCCGCAACGCTCGGCTTCTTCCTTGATGGTTTCGCGGGCGCTGCGCTTGGTGCCCAGGAACAGGACGGTGCCGCGCTTCTGGGCAACCGACGAGATGAAGTTCATCGCGTCGTTGAACAGCGGGACGGTCTTTTCCAGGTTGATGATGTGGATCTTGCCGCGGGCGCCGAAGATGTACGGAGCCATCTTCGGGTTCCAGTAGCGGGTCTGGTGGCCGAAGTGGACGCCGGCTTCCAGCATCTGACGCATGGTGACCTGGGGCATTGCAATACTCCTGATATGGAACCAGCGATTCCGCCCGCGGGATAGGTATGCGGGACGCGTGGAAGCGCGATCGGTTCCGGGGTTGGGCTTCCCTGTTGCCTCCGTGGCCGAACTCCTTGCGGAGCACCCCGGCACGGATGGGGGCAGCAGGTGTGGATTCACCGGTGACGTCCGGTGTGGACGGTCTCCCGCGCACGCAGGCGGCAGGAATCCGGTCGATTATAGCCCGCTCGGTGCGCTCGCTGCAATTGGCGGGTCCGGCACGGTCAGATCGACCACGCGGCCGTCCTGCAGCCGGGCCTGGAAATGGCCACGGGCATAGCCGTCGGCATGGGCGGGGAGGGCCCAGCGGCGCTCCCGGCCCGCCAGCAGGTAGCCGGCCAGTCCCGGCAGCAGCAGGGTGCGGTGGCCATCGTCGGCGACGAACGCAAGATCGTGCAGGCGGGCGTGTACGGTACCTGCGTTGCTCAATCTCAGAAAGGGATGTGACGTGCCGGGTTCGATCCCGGCATGCAGCTCCGGCCGCGCCAAGGGCACGGCGTGTCCCCTGAACAAGGGCAGCGAGTACCGTGGTAGGTCCGGTTCACTGGGAGCCAGAAGCACCCGGTAGGCCTGCTCGACGGCAATGGGCGACCTCTCCCGGGGCAGCAGCCAGATGCGTTGGCGGGTGCCGGGCGGGAGGTCGAGCCGGGCAGGGCTGGCCAGGATCTGGTCACTGGGACGCAGCTTTTCCGCGTCGGCCTGCTGTTCCCAGGCCAGGATCCGAACCTCGCCCTGCCAGCGGCCGGGCCCGGGGTTGTACAGCCACAGCTCGCCGTACCCCCCTTCGGCTGGCAGCTGCAGGGTGGTCGGCACCAGGTCCAGCGCCGCCGCGGGCAGCGCCAGCAGCAGTACCAGCAGGCTCAGCAGGGTACGCATCAGTAGATGACGGTCACGGCAGGCACCGCGTCGTCGCTGTCGGCCGGCGGCGCGAGGTCGCGGATCTGTTGCGGAAGCTCGGGCGCGTCGCTGCGCTTGTGCGGTGCCGCGCATCGGGTATTACCGGCATCACCGCTGCAGCCCTCGACCACGGTCAGCCGGATCTGCAGGGGTGTGCTGCCGGGATCGGCCCACGCGGGCGTACTGGCGACCAGCATCGCCCCGATCAGAAGTGCGCGAACCACCTGCCATCCACCGTGCTGTAGGACCCGTTGCGCGGTATCGGCAGGATGCGCCGGAACTGTAGAGCCGAGTCCATGCTCGGCCTGCCGGATGCCAGAAAATGAAGCCGAGCCGGGCTCGGCTCTACAGGGGACTCAATAGGTGATCGTCACCTGCACCAGATCGTTGTAGGTACCGGCCGCGGGCTGGCCGGTGACCGGCGGCACCCGGCCATAGATGGTCAGCTGCTGCGCGCTGCCACTTCCGGTGCCGCCAACGGTATCGACGTTGAGGGTATTGCCCCAGCGCAGGCTGCGCGCGGCATCGCGGTACAGCTCATAGGGGAGGTAGTAGGTGCCGCTGCCAATGGTGGTGGCCATGCGTCGGGTGGTGGAGGCGGCGGGGTTGTTCTGGCCGTTGTTGAGGCTGATCTGGTAGGCAGTGTTCTTCAGGCAGGTCAGCGTGAGCGTGGCGGTCCGGTCGATGTTGGCGGGAATGCTGCCGGTGACGTTGCCGAAGTCCATGCTGGTGGTGACGTAGCTGCCGCATTGCGGCAGCACGTTGGCAGTGGCGGTGAAGCTGAATGCCCCACTGGCGCTGTTGGTGCCGGTCGCGCCGCCGTTGCAGGTGGCCGGCACGGTGGCGGTGCCGAGCAGGACTTCGTTCCAGGCCCAGGTAAGCACCACGTTGGCGCCGCTGAAGGTGCTGCTGTAGGCACCCGAAGCGAGGATCTGGTTGGCAGGGATCTGCG
Source organism: Stenotrophomonas sp. 115C5 (assembly GCF_056861055.1). NCBI lineage: Bacteria > Pseudomonadati > Pseudomonadota > Gammaproteobacteria > Lysobacterales > Lysobacteraceae > Stenotrophomonas > Stenotrophomonas sp. 115C5. The sequence goes on along the minus strand of NZ_JBSPUQ010000001.1, from coordinate 258,050 downwards.
CGAACAGCTGCACGGACTGCGCACCGCTGCCGCCGGTCAGCAGCGGCACGCTGTAGCTCATGGTCAGCTCCTGCGCGGGTGGCGTGCCGTGCGGCACCAGGCCGGTGGCCTGGCTGTAGCTGGCGGTGTTGTACAACTGGAAGTTCATGGTGTCGCTGGTGGAGGTGGACATCGTGCGGAAGGTGGAGCTGCTGCCGCCGCCACTGCCAGCGCCGATACCCACGCAGACGCGGACGCCGGTGGTGGCCAGCAGGCTCAGTGCGGCGGTGGTGCAGGTCACCGTGATGTTCAGCGTTGCCGCCGTAGGGCCGGGAGCGTTGCTGTTGATGTTGCCGAATGGCAGGGTCGGGTTCGCGATTGCCGTGCAGACCGCTGTCGCCCGGGCCGGCAGTGCCGCGAGCAGGCCGGTGACCAGCAGCACGCCGAGCAGCAGCACCCTCACGGCGCGACCTCCGGAATGCACTGCAGCGGTGCCGGCTTCGGCCGGGCGCCAGACGCCACCACCTTGGGCTGGTCGGGTACCTTCACCCGGCACTGGCCGCGGCTGGTGGTGATGTACAGCACGCTGCCGGCAGCGATGTCTTCCAGGTACAGCAGGCCGTCATAGCCCACCGTGGCCTGGTGTCCATCGGGCAGCTGCACTTCGCTGCCCACTTCCAGTGGCTGCCCGTCCATGCTCTGAAGCGTCAGGCTCAGAGAGGGACGCGAGCGCAACTGGAATGTCACGTGGGTACCGGCGCGCTGGCGCGGCGTCACCCAGTCCTCGATGCGGTCGGCACGCATGTCCTCGGGCAGGTCCAGGGTGTCAATCGAGACCCGGTTGCGTTGCCAGGACAGCAGCGGGCTGACCAGCAACAGGCCACGATCATCGGTGACGCCGATCAGGCGGTTCTCCAGCCGCACCGGCACGCCGCCGACGCCGTTGGTGCTGATCACCGCGAACGCGTCCGAGACCTCGCGTGTGGCGAACGCGTGCCCGCCCATCCAGACCAGGCTGCCACTGGCGCTGCCGTAGGCATAGTTGAGCCCGCCCTGGCGCGAGGCGCCGAACGAGTAGCGGCCAATGTCATTGAGGATGCCGACTTCGGCCAGGCCGCCGTTGCCGTCCTCGCCGTGGCGCACCTGCGCGCGCCAGCCGATGCCGCCTGCACTGCCATCGCCGGGCACCGGCTGGGTGACGTCGGCCACCCAGGTCTGGCTGTCGCCGTTGCGCTGGCTGGACAGGCTGGCCTGGCGGTTGTTGCCCAGGCTGGCGGTCACCGACAGATAGATGCTGCGGTCATCACTGTGGTCCAGGTTCTGGTTCACCGACAGGTAGGCCGACCAGCGCTGGCTCCAGGTGCGCGACCAGAACAGGCTGGCATAGCGGTTGTCTTCGCCATTGGGGTAGCGCAGGCGCAGGTAGCTGGCGCTGAGCGTGCCCAACCGCAGCAGATCCAGCCCGACCGTGGCCTGTTCGCTGATGCTCGGCGGCAGGTTGCCCTGCAGCGCGCCGAGGTCACGGTAGTCGCCGTGGCTGCGCACGCTGCGCAGGTTGACGTTGAGACGGCGGTTGTTCCAGCTGTAACCCAGTGCCCACTGCCCGCCCTGCAGGCCGTGATGGTTGCTGTGCGCGTAGGCCGCGTTGAACACGCCGGCGCCGCCCACCAGCCACCAGCCGCCTATGCCGGCCTGGGCCAGGCCACCTCCGCCTTCAGCATGCGCTTCACCGGTGAAGGTATCGCTGATGCCGCCGCGCCAGCTGGCACTGGCCACGGTGCGATCGTCGTAGGCGAAGGAGCGCTGGCCGAAGTCCTCGCGCAGGTTGCCGACGCCGACCGACCAGTCGGACAGGCCCTTGGCCAGCAGTTGCTGGGTGCCATAGAAACTGAAATCCAGTGTCTGCATGCGGCCGAATGCGTCGGTGACCACGACCTGTGCGCTGCCGGTGCCGCTGATGCCTGGCTGCGCGGCCAGCTGGAACGGGCCGACCGGGACCTGGCCGCTGTACTGGCGCAGGCCGTCGACATACAGCTCGACGGTGGAGGGCACCACGGCCTGGCCGAGGAAGCTGGGCGTGGGAGTGAGCACGCGATACGGCTGCAGGCCGTAGTTGCGGCCGATCTGCAGACCGCCCAGGCGCACCGGGCGGGTCCAGTCGACAAAGCCGCTGTAGAAATCGCCGACCTCCAGCGTCATCGCCTTGTCGGGGAAATCCAGGCTCCAGCGCGTATCCAGGCGCACGCTCTCACCGCGCCAGCGACGATCGCCGGGCTGCTGGTAGCGTCGGCTGACCGCGGTGTTTTCGAAGGTACCGTTGCCGACGCCGAACAGGCGCAGTTCCGAGCTCAGGCTGAGGTTGCCGAGCGTATCCACCCGGCTGCCATACACGTCGTAGTTGAGCAGCAGTCCGGGTGAGGCACTGCCTGCGGGGGCGCGCGTCTGCGGGCGGCTGAGCACGGTGGTCGGCAGGGTCAGCTGGTCCAGCGGCACGTCCAGCGCCAGGGTCTGCAGGCGTGCGTCATAGCGCACCACCGCGCCGCTGATCTGGTCCAGGTACACCGGTGCATCGCCGTTGGCGTTGAAGCCGAGCTGGCGCAGCACGTCGGGGCTGGCCTGCAGGCGGCCACGGTTCTCGATGAAAGGCATCAGGCCGCGTGGGGTGCTGTTGAGCGACACGTCCAGGTACAGCGTCTGGTTGGCGGTCAATGGTGTGGGCGGTGGCAGGATCGCATCGGCGGAGATGCCTGATGCATCGGCGGCGGCGGTGGCCGCTGCGCCGGACACATGGGCGGCTTGGATCGCCGCAGGAGCCAGGGCAGCAAGCAGCGCACCCATCAACGCCTCAGCGAGCCGATGGAGGCGACAGCGGCGTCTGTTCCGACTCGCCATTGAGCTTGGCCGTGATCTGGTCGTTGTCGCGGTCGATCGCCGTGCGCTCGATCGGCCAGCGCATCACCTGCCCGGGCAGCACGTATCCCAGCAGTCCGGGATGCACGATGCGCGGGCGCATGGCACTGCCCAGCGCGAGATCGGCGATCTGTGCATAGCTGTTGCCCGCGTTGGCCACCTCGACGCCGTTGCGGCCATCGGGCAACTGCACCAGGCGGGCCTGCAGCTGCGGCGCAAGCTTGCCGGCGGCGGGTTGCACGAACACCGGTATCGAATAGCGCAGCACGAACTGCATCCCTTCGGCACGGGTGGCCAGATCGGGCACCTCGTCGACAATCAAGCGGTAATGCTGCTGTGCAGGCGGTGGCGTCCTGTCCGGACGCATCACCCGGACCAGCTGCTGCTGTCCGGCAGCCAGTTCCTGCATCGGCGGGGTGACCACCAGCTCATCGGTGGGCAACAGTTGTTCCTGGCCGTCCTGCTGCACCCAGCGGAACACCCGCACCTGCAGCTTCACCGGCGAGGTGCCGCTGTTGGTCAGCCAAAGCTCGCCGGCACGCTGGCGCGCTTCCAGCTGCAGGCTGGTGGGGGCGACCTGCAGGCTGGTGGCTTCGGCAGGGGCGGCGAGCACCAGGCTCAGGACGAGCAGCGCCACGCCGGTGGCGCGCCACGGGCGGGGTCGGGCCATGCGGGCGTGCTCCATCAATAGGTGATCGTGGCGGTAACCGTATCCAGGTAGTTACCGGTCGCCGGGTTGTTCGTACTGAGGTTCAGGATCTGGCCGTAGACGATGTAGGGCACGGCCAGCCCGGTGCCGATGCCAGCCTGGGTGTTGGTGCCGGAGGTGGCACCCCAGACCAGGGTGTGTGCGGCGTCCTGGTAGAGCTGGTAGCCGACGTAGTTGTTGGCGGTCACCGCGGCGTTGGTGTTCTTCATCCGGCGGGTGGTGACGTCATTCGCGGTGCTGGCGTTGGCACCTGCATTCAGTGAAATCGTGTACGGGGTCAGTGCCGAACACTGGGCGGTGACCGTGCCCTGGCCCAGGGTGGGGGTAGCGGTGGTCGAGGCCGCCGTGCCGAAGTCGACGTTGGTGGCGGCCGCAGCGGTGATGGTGCAGGCCTTGGTGACCACCAGGGTGACATTGAAGGTGGTGGTGTCTGCAGCCAGGGCCGGGCTGGACAGCAGGATCCCGGCCAGGGCCCAGGCAAGCGGGGAACGAAGCGCGGATCGCATGGACAACCTCCCTGACCCGAAGGTCCGTTGAACAAGGCGAAGGCGGCACGTTCGGCACCGCTTCGGCGACGGTGACCCCAGCTTAGGTGGCGTAAGTGTCTGTATTTCGTGATAAACAGGGAGGTGAAAGGGTGGCGGCGATCACGCTTTCACTTTCCTTGCCGGAACCGTGCATGGCCCGGATCGCCAGTTGGGTGGCGTTCGTTCAGATTGTGGCCGGATCGGCGATAATGGGGGCCATGAGCGTGAATCTGAAAACCCCGCAGGAAATCGAGATGATGCGAATCGCCGGCCGCCTGGCCAGCGAAGTGCTCGACATCGTCACCCCCCACGTCAAGCCCGGTGTCACCACCGAGGAACTGGACCGCATCTGCCACGACCACATCGTGAACGTGCAGGGCGCCATTCCGGCCAACGTCGGCTACCGCGGCTTCCCCAAGACCGTGTGCACCTCGGTCAACAACGTCATCTGCCATGGCATCCCCAGCGAAGGGAAGGTGCTCAAGGATGGCGACATCATCAACATCGACGTCACCGTCATCAAGGATGGCTGGCACGGCGACACCAGCCGCATGTTCTTCGTCGGCACCCCGTCGGTGATGGCCCGCCGCCTGGTGGAAACCACCTACGAAGCGATGTGGCGCGGCATCCGCGCGGTGCGCCCGGGCGCCACCCTGGGCGACATCGGCCATGCCATCCAGAGCTATGCCGAAGGCGAGCGTTTCAGCGTGGTGCGCGAGTACTGCGGCCACGGCATCGGCAAGGTCTACCACGATGAGCCGCAGGTGGTGCATTACGGCCGCCCGGGCCAGGGCCTGGTGCTGCAGCCGGGCATGACCTTCACCATCGAGCCGATGATCAACGAGGGCACCCGCTACAACAAGGTGCTGCCGGATGGCTGGACCGTGGTGACCAAGGACCGCAAGCTGTCGGCACAGTGGGAGCACATGATCGCGGTCACCGAGACCGGCGTGGACGTGCTGACCCTGTCGCCGGGCGAGTCGCAGGTCTCCTGAAGATGCTGCCGGCGAGTTCGCTGCTGGACACGCCGGCCGCGTCGCTCAACGACCCGGACTGGGCTGCTGCCGCGCGCCAGGCGCTGCAGCAGGCTGACGCACGCCTGTACCGCCGCTTCGACCAGGGCGACAACATCGAGCGCCTGCTGGCGCTGCGCGCGCGTGCCGCCGACCATCTGATCCGCCTGGCGTGGCAGCGTTGCCTGCCAGCCGATAGCGGGCTGTCGTTGTTCGCGGTGGGGGGCTATGGCCGCGGTGAACTGTTCCCGCGATCGGACATCGACCTGCTGGTGTTCGGTGATCCGTCGGCACAGTTGGCGCATGAATCCGCACTGGCACGCCTGTTCGCACTGCTGTGGGACTGCGGGCTGGCGGTCAGCCATGCGGTGCGTTCGGCGCCGCAGTGCCGTGAGGCGGCGGCGGACCAGACCGTACTGACCGCGCTGATCGAGGCGCGCCCGATCCTGGCCGATGACGCTGCCCGCCGTGCGCTGCGCGAGGCCATCGACGATCGGGAATTGTGGCCGGCACGCACCTTTTTCCTGGCCAAGCTGGAAGAGCTGCGCAACCGCCACCAGCGTTTCGGCGACACCGCCGACAACCTGGAACCGGATCTGAAGGATGGCCCCGGTGGCCTGCGCGATCTCAATACGCTGGGCTGGATGGCGCTTCGCGCGTTCGGTGTACGTGACCTGGAAGCGCTGGTCGGGCTGGGCCATCTCGGTGCCGACGAAGCCGCCGCGTTGAAGCGCGAACGTGCAGTGCTGGCGCGGCTGCGCTTCGGCCTGCACCTGGTGGCGCGACGCCCCGAAGAACGGTTGCGCTTCGATTACCAGAAGACCCTGGCCGCGCGCCTGGGCTTCGAAGACGATGCCGAGAATCTCGGTGTCGAGAAGATGATGCAGGGCTTCTACCGCGCCGCGCTGGTGGTGCGCCGGATCAGCGACCGCCTGCTGCAGCGCTTCGAGGAGCAGTTCGACGGCGAGGCGCAGCCGGAGCCGTTGACCGTGGGCTTTTCCCTGCGCCGTGGCTACCTGGCGGCCAACGAAGCTGACTGGCCGCGCGGCGATATCGGCCAGGTGTTCGCACTGTTTGCCAGCTGGGCCAACAATCCGCAGGTGCGCGGCCTGCATTCGCTGACGGCACGCGCGCTGGCCGAAGCGCTGCCGCTGTTGCCGGCCTACGACCAGGCTGACGTCGATGCGCGCGAGCAGTTCCTGGCGTTGCTGCGCGGCCAGCGCCCGGTCGATACGCTCTCGCGCATGGCGCGGCTGGGCGTGCTTGGCCAGTGGATTCCCGCCTTCGCCCAGGTCAGCGGGCGCATGCAGTTCGACCTGTTCCATGTCTACACCGTCGACCAGCACACGCTGATGGTCCTGCGCAACATCGGCCTGTTCGCCAGCAGCCGTGCCGACGAGCGCTTCTCGATCGCGCATGAAGTGTGGCCACGCCTGCGCAAGCCCGAGCTGCTGCTGCTCGCCGGCCTGTTCCATGACATCGCCAAGGGCCGTGGCGGCGACCATTCGGAGCTGGGCGCGGTGGACGCGCGCGCGTTCTGCCAGGCGCATGCGCTGAGCACGTCCGACACCGAACTGGTGGCGTGGCTGGTCGAACAGCACCTGCGCATGTCGGTGACCGCGCAGAAGCAGGACATCGCCGACCCGGAGGTGATCCATCGCTTCGCCACCCTGGTCGGCAGCCGCGATCGCCTGGACTATCTGTACCTGCTGACCTGCGCCGACATCGCCGGCACCAGCCCCAAGCTGTGGAATGCATGGAAGGACCGCCTGCTGGCCGACCTGTACTTCGCCACCCGGCGCGCGTTGCGCGAGGGGCTGGAGCACCCGGTGCCGGCGGCCGAGCGCGTGGCCGAGGCGCGCGACAGCGTGCGCGCGCTGGTGCGCGAGCGGGGTTACGACGATGCAACCATCGACCGCCAGTTCGCGGTGATGCCTGATGAGGGCTTCATCCGCCTGCGCCCTGAGCAGCTGGCCTGGCAGGCCGCCGCGCTGGTGCCGGTGAAGCAGGGCCAGGCGCTGGTGAAGGTACGCCGGATCAGTGTCGACGACCCCGCGCTGGAAGTATTCGTGCATTCGCCGGACCGCGACGGCCTGTTCGCCGCGATCGTGATGACGCTGGACCGCAAGGGCTACGGCATCCACCGCGCACGCGTGCTGGACGGCCCGGCCGATACCATCTTCGATACCTTCGAAGTGAACCCGGCCGATACCTTTGCCGATGGCAGCAGTGCCAATCTGGAAGCGGCGCTGCGCGAGGCACTCAGCGGTGACCTGTCGCGCCTGCGGCCGTCACGCCGGGTGGTACCACGGCAGCTGCGGCACTTCCGCTTCGCTCCGCGCATCGAATTCCGCGATGAGCCGGGCGCAACCCGTTTTGCCCTGGTCGCCCCCGACCGCCCCGGCCTGCTGGCCGATGTGGCGTTCGTGCTGCGCAACCAGGGCCTGCGCGTGCATGATGCGCGCATTGCCACGTTCGGCGAACGCGCCGAAGACACCTTCGTGATCAGTGACGAACACGACCTCCCCCTGACTGAACCTGCCCGGCAGCAGTTGCATGACGCGATGCTGGCCTGCCTGGACCCTGATCGAAACGCCGGAGACCCCGCCTGATGGCCACCAAGCCCGCCAAGAAGACCGCCGCGACCCCCAAGAGCGCAGCGGCCCGGAAACCTGCTGCCGCCGCACCGGCCGCGAAGAAGGCCACTGCGCCGAAGAAGGCCGCTGCGGTGAAGGCCCCGGCGAAGAAAGCGGCTGCAGCGAAGAAGGCACCGGCCAGGAGCGCCGAAGCCGTCCGCGCCGAAACCATCGCCCGCAAGTCGCTGCGCAAGCCGTCGGCACCGGGCGTGGAAGAGCTGAAGTTTGGTATCGAGAGCGCCTTCGAGCGCCGTGCCACCTTGACCCTGCACGAGCTGGAGGGCTCGACCAAGCCGCTGGTCAACCGCGTGATCGACGGCCTGGAGAGCGGTGAGTTCCGCGTCGCCGAGCCGGATGGCCAGGGTGGCTGGAAGGTCAACGAGTGGCTGAAGAAGGCCGTGCTGCTGTACTTCCGCGTCAATGACATGGCCGTGGTCGATGCCCGCCCGGCGCCGTTCTGGGACAAGGTCGAATCGCGCTTCGCCGGCTATGACGAAGCGAAGTTCCGCCGCGGCGGCGTGCGCGTGGTGCCGGGCGCGATCGCCCGCCGCGGTACGTACTTCGGCAAGGACGTGGTGCTGATGCCGAGCTTCACCAACATCGGCGCCTACGTCGGCGAAGGCACCATGGTCGACACCTGGGCCACCGTGGGTTCGTGCGCGCAAATCGGCCAGCACTGCCACCTGTCCGGCGGCGCCGGCATCGGCGGCGTGCTGGAGCCGCTGCAGGCCAGCCCGACCATCATCGAGGACCACTGCTTCATCGGTGCCCGTTCGGAGGTGGTGGAAGGCGTGGTCGTCGGTCACCACAGCGTGATCGGCATGGGCGTGTTCCTCAGCCAGAGCACCCGCATCTACAACCGTGCCACCGGCGAAATCACCTACGGCTACATCCCGCCGTACAGCGTGGTGGTGTCCGGCTCGCTGCCGAGCAAGGACGGTACCCATTCGCTGTACTGCGCGGTGATCGTCAAGCAGGTTGATGCCAAGACCCGCAGCAAGACCAGCGTCAACGACCTGCTGCGCGGCCTGGCCGACTGAAGGTGGCTGCGCCGGAGGATCTGGCGCAGTCCGCGATCTACCGGCATCCGTCCGACACCCTGTTCGGGCGGATGCTGCCGCGCCTGCTGCACGCCCCGCGCTGGACCCGGCTGCGCCGCGCACTATCGCGGCGCTGGCCGATGCCAGCGCTGGTCAGTGATGTGCGCGATGTGGTCTACGTGAGCTGGTGGGTCGACGTGCGCCACGCGCCGATGCCACCGCCAGGCCATCATTACGTGGTCCATGCCGGACGTACGCCTTACACCATCCTCAGCTACCGTCACGGCCACTTCGGGCCGGCGTTGGCCGGGCCGCTGCGTTCCCTGATGCCGTCTCCAAGGCAGAGCAACTGGCGCTGGTACCTGCGTCGTGACGATGCTCCGGACGGGACACCGGTGGTGCTGTTCGACCGCAACGTGATGGACCAGCTGCCCTTCGTCGCCGGCGCGCGTGCCTTCAGCGATGCCATGCAGCCGCATCTGTCCACCCGCTTCGAACATGCGGTGCGCGCCGATGGCGGTGGGCATACCCGGATCGAAGGCGGGCAGGGCAGTGCGCCGGAGCTGTACCTGCAGTGGCAGGCTGCTGCGGGCTGGGAGGACGCGGCATGGACGGCGGCTTTCGGTGGCCATCAGGCCCTCCTGCGTTTCCTCACCTGCCAGGACGAGGCCATCGCCCGTACCTGCGACTGTCGCTGGGCCAGCACCCGCATCGCGTTGCCGGTGGAGATCGACCGCCTGCAGCCGCTGCAGCTGGAAGGCGAGCTGCAGTGCCCGCGCCTGCAGGCGATGGGCGTGGCGTTGCACGAGGGGCTGGCCTTCCTGCTGCCACGGGTGCCATTCCGGGTCGTGTCCGAGCGCCTGTTGTGAGATTCTGGCCCTCTGTTTTCCAGCATCACAGATGGCCATGAGCACCACTGTCTACGGTTTGAAGAACTGCGATACCTGCAAGAAGGCGACCAAGTGGCTGGACCGCTTCGGCGTGCCGTACACCTTCGTCGACTACCGCGAGCACAAGCCGAGCCCGGAAACACTGCTGGCATGGGCAGCGCAGCTGGGTGGCCTGGCGGCGATGGTCAACAAGTCCTCCACCACCTGGCGGCAGCTGCCGGACAACCGCAAGGCTGCCGATTCCGAGGCCGAATGGAAGCTGCTGCTGCGCGAGTACCCGCAGCTGATCAAGCGCCCGCTGGTGGTCACCGCCGATGGCGCGGTCAGCCAGGGTTTCAGTGACAACGGCTTCAAGGCCCGCTTCGGCGTGGGTGACGCATGAGCGCGGTCCTCGACCTGGCCTGCGAACTGATCGCACGACCCTCGGTGACGCCGGATGATGCTGGCTGCCAGGCACTGCTGGCGGCACGCCTGAAGCAGGCCGGGTTCGAGTGCGATCACCTTCGCCTGGGCGACGTCGATAACCTGTGGGCGACCCATGGCCAGGGCGCGCCGGTACTGGTACTGCTGGGCCATACCGACGTGGTGCCGGCGGGTCCGCGCGAGGCCTGGACCAGCGACCCGTTCACGCCGCAGATCCGCGATGGCGTGCTGTATGGCCGTGGCGCCGCCGACATGAAGGGCAGCGTGGCCGCGTTCGTGGTCGCCGCCGAGCAGTTCGTCGCCGCGCATCCCGATCACCCCGGTACGCTGGCGGTGCTGCTGACCAGCGACGAGGAGGGCGACGCCATCGATGGCGTGCGCCACGTCGCACGGTTGTTCGCCGAACGCGGCCAGCGCATCGACTGGTGCGTCACCGGTGAGCCGTCATCGACCGCGATCCTGGGCGACCTGCTGCGCGTGGGGCGTCGTGGCAGCCTGTCGGCCAAGCTGCGCGTGCAGGGCGTGCAGGGCCACGTGGCGTATCCGGAAAAGGCACGCAACCCGATTCACCAGGCGGCTCCGGCGCTGGCCGAACTGAGTGCGCGGCGCTGGGACGAAGGCTACGAGAGCTTTCCGCCGACCAGCCTGCAGATCTCCAACATCCACGCCGGCACCGGTGCCAACAACGTGATTCCCGGCGAGCTCGAAGTGGATTTCAACATCCGCTACAACCCGCACTGGGATGCGCCGAAGCTGGAGGCGGAGATCACCGCACTGCTGGACCGGCATGGCCTGCAGTACACGCTGAAGTGGCACCGCAGCGGTGAGCCGTTCTACACCCCGGAAGGCACGCTGCGCGCCACCGCACGTGCAGTGCTGGCCGGGCACATCGGCCGTCCCCCGGAAGAAAGCACCGGCGGCGGCACGTCCGATGCTCGCTTCATCGCGCCGCTGGGTGCGCAGTGCATCGAAGTGGGGCCGGTGAACGCCAGCATCCACCAGGTGGACGAGAACGTGCGCGTGGACGATCTGGAAGCGTTGCCGGGGCTGTACCAGCGCCTGGTGGAACGGCTGCTGGCGTGAGCCTGCGACGGTGGGTGCCGACCGTTGGTCGGCGCGGCCTCTCGCCTGGGCTGTTTTCCTGTAGAGCACGAGCCGTGCTCGGCTGGTTTTTCCCGGCAGAAGCAGCCGAGCATGGCTCGGCTCTACTATTCCGAAAAGAGGAAGAACGGCGGCTCGACCGCCTTCTTCCAGTAACTCGGCGCCGCCATGTAGAAGCGCTGCGCCTCGGCCTTGGCAAACCAGCGCGCCGCCGCCTCGGTGTCCTTCTCCACCCCCGGCGCACTTCGGCCCAGCAGCAGCCCGGCGAAGTACTGGCCGAACACATTGCCCTTCTCACCGGCGCGCTGGTACAGCTGCAGCGCACGTGCCGGATCGCGCGGCAGTCCCATGCCCTTCTCCAGCAGCGCGCCCAGGTCCACCTGCGCTTCGGCATCGCCACGCTCGGCGCAACGCTGGATCCGCGCAACCAGCGGATGCACGGTGTCACCCTGTGCGGCTACCGCATCCGGTAGACGTGACGACGAACTCGGGTAGCGCTCGTAGATCATGCCGCGCAGGTCCCAGCGCAGCGCCTGTTGCGTGTCGCCACGCTGACGATAGGCCTTGGCGAGCCCGAAGAACGCATAGGGATTGCCGTGGTAGGCCGCCGCCAGATAGGCGCGTTCGCCACGTCGCCAGGATGCGCGCAGCACTGGTGCCGGGTTGATGTGGGGGCTGTCGGCATGGCGCAGCGTGCCGGAGATCCAGATCCGGCCCAGTGCTTCTTCCGCCTTGGTATTGTGGAAGGTCCAGGGGGTGACCGCTGCGGCACGCTCGTAGTAGGCGATGGCGCGCGGATCGTTGAAGCGCTCGAAGGTTTGCGCGGTCTCGAAGGCACCCTCGAAGCTGCCGTCGGTTCCACGTTGTTCCAATGCCTGCCGCTGGGATTGCGGCAGCGTAGAAGGCGGGGGCAGGGTCTGGCAGGCCGCCAGGCCCAGGCAGAGCAGGGCGGTCAGTGCGCCGGTGCGTCCATTGCGGTGTTGCATTCCTGTTACACGGTTCAGGGCGCGCCATTATGCGCTCCAGGCGTGGTTGCCGACGCAACTGTTGCACCGCGCCGGAAACCAGGGTAGGGTCGATGCCATGTCGATCCGCCTGGCCACCGCCGTCAATAACAACAACCGCAATAATCTGCGCGCGAATAATCGTGCGCGGCCGATGCGGGACTGCGCCCTGGGTAGATAGACAGCAACACACGCCCGGACACCAGAAAACCCGCATCAGCCGATGCGGGTTTTTTTGTGCCCGGGCGCCGCCCACCCGGGCCTGGATGGCCGGTCGAACACCTTCCCACCCGTGACCCCAACAGGAGCTCCCCCATGTGTTCGATCTTCGGAATCTTCGGCCTGCAGGCCGGTGACGATCTTCCTTCCCTGCGCCGCCATGCGCTGGAACTGTCGCAGCGCCAGCGCCACCGTGGCCCGGACTGGAGCGGCGTGTACCTCGACGAAGGCGCGCTGCTGGTCCACGAGCGGTTGGCCATCGTCGACCCGGCCGGTGGTTCGCAGCCGCTGCTGTCGGCCGATGGCCAGCTGGCGCTGGCGGTCAACGGCGAAATCTACAACCACCAGCAACTGAAGGCCGCGCTGACTACCGCCTACGACTTCCAGACCGGTTCGGACTGTGAAGTGATCAACGCGCTGTACCGCCAGGGCGGATCGCCGGCGCAGTGGCTGGAGCAGCTCAACGGCATCTTTGCCTTCGCCCTGTGGGACCGTGACAGCGGCCGCGTGCTGGTGGCGCGCGACCCGGTCGGCGTGGTGCCGCTGTACTGGGGCCACGATGCCCAGGGGCGGCTGCGCGTGGCCTCGGAAATGAAGGCGCTGGTCGATACCTGTGCCGACGTCGCGCAGTTCCCGCCGGGCCACTATTTCGACAGTGCCCGTGGTGAGCTGGTGTGCTACTACCAGCAGCCGTGGCGCGACTATGCCGACGTACAGGGCCGCCAGGCCGATCTGGCCGAGCTGCGCCAGGCGTTCGAGCATGCGGTGGAGCGCCAGCTGATGAGCGATGTGCCGTACGGCGTGCTGCTGTCCGGTGGCCTGGACTCGTCGCTGGTGGCGGCAGTTGCCGCACGCTACGCGCGTCGCCGCATCGAGGATGGTGGGCAGACCGAAGCCTGGTGGCCGCGGCTGCATTCATTCGCGATCGGTTTGAAGGGCTCGCCTGATCTGGCCGCCGCCGCGATCGCCGCCGAGGCACTCGGCACCGTGCATCACGGCTTCGAGTACACGTTCGAGGAAGGCCTCGATGCGCTGCCGGAAGTGATCCGCCACATCGAGACCTACGACGTCACCACCATTCGTGCATCGACGCCGATGTTCCTGCTGGCACGACGGATCAAGGCGATGGGCGTGAAGATGGTGCTGTCCGGCGAGGGCAGTGACGAGATCTTCGGTGGCTACCTGTACTTCCACAAGGCGCCGGATGCGCGCGAATTCCACGACGAGCTGGTGCGCAAGCTCGATGCCCTGCACAACTACGATTGCCTGCGTGCCAACAAATCGATGATGGCCTGGGGCGTGGAGCCGCGCGTGCCGTTCCTGGATCGTGAATTCCTCGACGTGGCGATGCGCTTCGATGCCGCGCACAAGATGGTCGGTGCCGGGTTCGGTGGCCGTCGCATCGAGAAGGCGGTGCTGCGCGAGGCGTTCGATGGCTACCTTCCGGACAGCATCCTGTGGCGGCAGAAGGAGCAGTTCAGCGATGGCGTCGGCTACGGCTGGATCGACGGGCTGAAGGCGCATGCCGAAGCGCAGGTGAGCGACCGCGTGCTGGCGGCCGCCGACAAGCGCTTCCCGCACAACCCGCCGCAGACCAAGGAGGCGTACTACTACCGCCACCTGTTCGAGCAGTTCTTCCCGACCCGCGCGGCGGCCGAGACCGTGCCGGGCGGCAAATCGATTGCCTGTTCCTCGCCGGCGGCGATCGCCTGGGATGCCAGCTTCGCGGCGGCGGCCGACCCTTCCGGCCGCGCGATCGCCGGCGTGCACGAGCAGGCGCTGGCCTAAGCCCCAAAAAGGGGACGGAGGGGATTAGGTCGTTTGTGCCACTAACGACTTAATCCCCTCCGTCCCCTTTTTGTATGATCGCCCCCTGCGCATTGGGGAATGTTCATGGACGTACAGGCGGGCGGCGGCATGCGGCCCACGAAATGGGGATGGCGTTATCTGACCTGGGCCGGTGTCCCGCTGCTGGCCGGCGTGCTGCTGGCGCGGTATGCGGGGCCGGCGGCGCCCGAGGCGGTCGCGCGTGCCACGGTTGCTGCCGAAGGCAGCTGGGCGCAGCACCTGGCGTCACCGCTGGGCCTGTTCCTGCTGCAGCTGCTGGTGCTGCTGCTGGTGGCCAAGGGCGCAGGTGCGCTGCTCAAGCGCTTTGGCCAGCCGGCGGTGATCGGCGAGATGGCCGCCGGCCTGATGATGGGGCCGCTGGTCCTTGGCAGCCTGTTACCGCAGCTGCATGGTGCCCTGTTCCCGGCCAGTTCGCTGGGCCCGCTGGGCATGCTCAGCCAGCTGGGCGTGCTGATGTTCCTGCTGGTGGCCGGTGCCGAGCTGGACCTGGCGGCGCTGCGCGGGCGCCGGCGTTTCGCCTTCACGGTCAGTCATGCTGGCATCGCGGTGCCGTTCGTGCTCGGCGTCGCCCTCGCAATCTGGCTGTATCCACAGCACGGCCCGCAGGGCGTAGGCTTCACTGCATTCGCACTTTTCGTTGGTATTTCGATGAGCATCACGGCCTTTCCCGTGCTGCTGCGCATCCTTGCCGACCGCGGTATCACGCAGACGCCGCTGGGGCAGACCGCCATCGCCTGCGCGGCATTGGGCGATGCCACCGCATGGTGCCTGCTGGCGCTGATCGTGGCGGCTGCACAGGCCAGCGGATGGCTGCCGGCCAGCCTCAACCTGCTGTGCGTGGTCGCCTTCGTGGCGCTGATGCTGGGGCTGGTGAAGCCGTGGTTCGCCCGCCAGCAGATCGTGCCGGGCCGTGAAGGGCGCTGGCTGCTCGGCATCCTGCTGCTGTCGCTGGGCAGTGCCCTGATCACCGAGATGCTCGGCATCCATGCGCTGTTCGGTGCATTCGCGGCGGGCGTCGCCGTATCGTCCAACGCGCGGTTGCGCGACCTGTTGATGGCCCGCGTCGAACCGTTTGCGGTGACCCTGCTGCTGCCGCTGTTCTTCGCCATGACCGGCCTGCGCATGCGCGCCGATGCGCTGCAGGCCAGCGACATCGTGCTGTGCGTGGTGGTGATCGCGGTAGCCACGGCCGGCAAGTTGCTGGGCACCTTCAGTGCCGCACGCAGCGCGGGCATGCCCACGCGCGAGGCGTGGCGGTTGGGCGCGCTGATGAACACCCGTGGCCTGATGGAGCTGATCGTGCTCAACCTGGGCTACGAGCTGGGCCTGCTCGGCGACCGCCTGTTTGCGGTGCTGGTGATCATGGCGCTGGTGACCACTGCAATGACCGGGCCGCTGCTGAACCTGATCGAGCGGCGTAGAAGCTGACCCAGTAGCGCCGCGCGGGCATTCTGTAGAGCCGAGCCCGTGCTCGGCTGCTTCTGGCGCGGAGCCGAGCCCGTGCTCGGCTCTACAGCGTGCAGCGCACCCTCGGGTATGTGGGTGCCGCCGTCAGCGCGCTGGAACCAGCGTCATCGTGTGCTGCGCCTTGCCGGGCAGGAACGGCGTCGGCCGCCCATGCACCCAGTCTTCGTGGCCGGCGCCCCAGTACGGAGACAGTGGATGCCCGCTCTGGCCGCCGGGCATGTGCACGATGCCGTCGGCCTCGTGGCCGGGCGAGACCACCATGCGTTCGGAGGCGCCGAAGTTCGGCGTCTGCACGCGCGGCATATCACGGTCGCCGGGCAGCTGGTCGGCGGGCATGCACAGCCAGCGCTTGGCAACCTCGGGCAACGCTCGTGCGATCGGGTGGCAGAGCGCCGCAGTGTTGCGTTCGCCCCAGGTGCGCTTGGTCAGCGGGCCCTGCTTGGCCAGCTCGCTCTCGGTGCGGCGTGCGGCATCATGCAGCAGCGTGTCCCAGCTGTCGTAGGCCGGTGGCAACAGGTTGGCGGGGCGCTGCTGCAGCATCGGCCAGGCCACACCTTCCAGCTGCGCCAGGCGCGGATCCAGATAGTCATCGCCCAGCTGCGCGTTGGCCGGGGCCAGCAGTGCATCGGACAGGGTATCCATCACCTGCGTGCGGAACGCGCGCACCACCCGGTAGCTGACCGAGCTGGCCGAGGCCCGGCCGCCCCACTGGTGGCTGACGGACTTCAACCGCTTCAGCGCAGGATCGTCACTGCCTTCGATGACGTCATGCAGCAGTGCCCACCAGCGCTGCAGGAACACCGCGCGGTCGTCGAGCTGGATCGCCAGCAGGTCGTGTTCGTCGAAGCGCTCCTGGATCGCCAGCAGGTCGCGGATCTGCCGCGCGCGAGCGCCAAGGTCATAGCCACCGTTGCCGACGGTAGCCAGCGCCTCACCGTCGAGGACGCGACCGTTGGCGGTCCACAGGCGATGGTTGGGGGGATCGATCAATGCCGGTGAGGCATCGCTGCGGATTGGCCATGGCGCGCAGTCCTGGTTGCTGGCGGCGGTGAAGCCGGCCGGTGCACAGCCCGGACCGCGATCCGGGCGGGCGCCGATCAGCCGCCAGGCGATGCGCCCGCTGCGGTCGCCGACCACCAGGTTCTGCGCGGGGATGCCGGCGTGGTCGGCGAACTGCAGGGCACCGTCCAGGTCACCGGCACGGGCCAGGTCACCGAAGTCCAGGCGCACCGCGCCGGGCAGGTGGGCGACCCAGCGCAGCGCATCGCCGCTGCCATCGGCGTGGGTATGCAGGATCGGGCCCCAGGCGGTTTCGCGCACCGGGAACAGCACGTCGGCCTGGCCGGCCACGGCGATGTGTTCTTCATGCACGGTTACCGCGGCGTTGGCCGGTTCAGTGCGGTAATCGGCGGTATCGATGTAACTGTTGGTGAAGCCCCAGGCCACGTGCCCGTTGCTGCCGACGATCACCGCCGGCAGGCCGGGCAGCGAGAAGCCGGTGACGTCGACCTGGCCGCCCGCGGCCTGCGGGTCGGGATAGCGCAGGCGCACACGGAACCACAGGCCGGGCGCGCGCAGGCCCAGGTGCATGTCGTCGGCGACGATCGCGCGGCCGTCGGCGGTGAGTGCACCGGCCACCGCGAAGTTGTTGCTGCCGATGACATCGGCCTCTTCCTGCCCGGTGCCTGGCTTCCCCTTCAACGTGCGCAGATCCAGCTGGCTGGCATCGGGGAGCGTGGCGTTGCCGGTCGGTTCGCCGAACAGCGGTGCATCCCATTCGGTGCCGTCGTGGGCGATCAGCGCGTACAGCGCGGGCGGCACCACTGCGCGGATGCGGCTGAGCGCAAGCTCGGTCTGGTTGTCCGGGTCCTGCAGGTCGGCGTACATGGCCAGCCCGGCCAGCACGCTGTCGCTGGCTTTCCACGGTTGCGGTGACTGCCGCAGCAGCAGGTACGCCCACGGCCGCACGGAAAGGCCGGCCAGCCCTTCGTTGACACCGTCGACGTAGGCACGCACGGCCGCGCCGTTTTCGCCCAGCGCGGCCTGCAGGTTCGCCTCGGTGCGCGCGCGCAGGCGATGCACGCGCATGCGTTTGTCGGCGTCGATGGCCTTCGGTCCGAACAGTGCCGACAGCTCACCGGCGGCGCTGCGGCGCATCAGGTCCATCTCGAAGTAACGTTCCTGCGCATGCACGCGGCCCAATGCACGCATCGCGTCGGCCTGGCTGCCCGCAGTGATGGTGACCACGCCCAGCGCATCGCGCTCGATGGTGACCGGCTTGGCCAGCCCCGGCAGCGCATGCTCGCCGTCCAGGTCGGCCAGGCTGCCGCGCAGCAGCAGCCACAGGACCAGTGCGGTGACCAGCACGATGGCGATCAACACGTCCAGCACCCAACGCCATGTACGTCGCATCGCACGTCCTTTCCGAACTCGTGGGCCGATTGTAGCCGCAGGCGCAACTGCGACTGATTCCGATTAGATCACCGTATTTTGAAATGCGGCACCCTATGTCACATCGATTCACAGGAGCCCCCCCATGAAAGGCAACCCGGACGTCATCGCCTGCCTGAAGGAACTGCTGCGCGGCGAGCTTGCAGCCCGCGACCAGTACTTCATCCATTCCCGCCGCTACGAGGATCAGGGCCTGTTCGCGCTGTACGAACGCCTGAACCACGAGATGGAAGAGGAAACCCAGCACGCCGATGCGCTGCTGCGCCGGATCCTGTTCCTCGGCGGCGACCCGGACATGCGTCCGCATGCCACCGAGCCGGGCAAGACCGTGGAAGAGATGCTGCAGAAGGATCTCGACACTGAATACGCGGTTCGGAACAATCTCGCCGCCGGCATGAAGCTGTGCGAAGAGAACGGCGACTACGTGAGCCGCGACATCCTGCTGGCGCAGCTGAAGGACACCGAGGAAGACCACGCCTGGTGGCTGGAGCAGCAGTTGGGCCTGATCAAGCGCATCGGCCTGGAGCTGTACCAGCTGAGCAAGATCGACGGCAACGGCGCCCCGGCGCACTGAGCCGGCACCGCTCTCTGTAGAGCCGGGCCATGCTCGGCTGCTGTTGGATCCGAGTCGAGCATGGCTCGACTCTACAAAAGTTCTGTCGCCCGCCAGCACCGGAGCACCGCCAGCCAGCTTTCGCCAGCCAGCTGCTCCACCGCCCGCCAGCCGACAACGAAAAAGCCGGGGATTGCCCCGGCTTTTTCGTATCTGACGTCAGGCAAGGCGTGTCAACCGAGGTCGACACCTACCAGGCGGGCGCCTTACTCCACCGACAACCCTTCCACCTTCTGCCAGCCGCGCGGCAGCAGGTGGCCGCGGGTGGCGCGGGCGCCGAGGTAGGCGTCGAGCTCGTTGAACTTCAGCCCCATCGTGCGCTGCCCGCTGCGTACCTGCAGGGTCTGTCCCGGGCTGATCGCCACGATGGCGACCACGCGTTCGGTGGCGAGCTTGGCCTTCGGGATCTCGATGATCTTGTTGCCCTTGCCCTTGTCCAGTTCCGGCAGGTCGTTGGCAGCGATCGCCAGCAGGTTGCCCGAACTGGTCACTGCCACGATGCGGTCGGTGGCGACATTGGCCACTACCGACGGGGTCAGCACCGATGAACCCGCCGACAGGTTCAGCATCGCCTTGCCGGCCTTGTTGCGACCGATCAGGTTCTCGAAGCGGGTGACGAAGCCATAGCCATGACTGGAGGCCAGCACGAAGCGGGTGTCCGGCTCGGCACTGGCCAGGGTCACGAAGCTGGTACCCGCAGCCGGCGAGAAGCGGCCGGTCAGCGGTTCACCGTTGCCACGCGCGGAGGGCAGGGTGTGCACCGGCGTCGAGTAGGCGCGGCCCTCGCTGTCGAGGAACGCGACCTGCTGGGTGCTGCGCGCACGCACCGCGCCCTGCAGGGCATCACCGTCGCGGTAGGAGAGGGCGGACGCATCGACGTCGTGGCCCTTGGCGGCACGGATCCAGCCCTTCTCCGACAGCACCACGGTCATCGGCTCGCTCGGCACCAGCTCGGTCTCGTCGATGGCCTGTGCGGCCTGGCGCTGCACCAGCGGCGAACGGCGTGCGTCGCCGAACTTCCTGGCGTCGGCGGTCAGTTCGTCGCGGATCAGCTTCTTCAGCTTGGCCTTGCTGTCGAGGATGCCGAGGATCTTCTCGCGCTCCTTGGCCAGCTCGTCCTGCTCGCCACGGATCTTCATCTCCTCCAGGCGGGCCAGCTGCTTCAGCTTGGTTTCCAGGATGTACTCGGCCTGTTCCTCGGACAGGCCGAAGCGCGCGATCAGCGCTGCCTTCGGTTCGTCCTCGGTACGGATGATATGGATCACCTCGTCCAGGTTGAGGAAGGCGACCAGCAGGCCTTCCAACAGGTGCAGGCGGCGCTCGACCTTCTGCAGGCGGTGCTGCAGGCGGCGGGTGACGGTGTTGCTGCGGAAGGTCAGCCATTCGCTGAGCAGCATCTTCAGGTTCTTCACCTGCGGACGGCCGTCCAGCCCGATCACGTTGAGGTTGACGCGGTAGCTGCGTTCCATGTCCGTGGTGGCGAACAGGTGGCCCATCAGCTGCTCGGCGTCGACACGGTTGGAACGCGGCACCAGCACCACGCGCACCGGGTTGGCATGGTCGGACTCATCGCGGATGTCTTCCAGCCACGGCAGCTTCTTGGCGCGCATCTGTGCGGCGATCTGCTCGATCACCTTCGACGGCGACACCTGGAACGGCAGCGCGGTGACCACGATGTTGTGCGCTTCCTTGGTGAAGGTCGCACGTGCGCGCACGCTGCCGTTGCCGGTCTCGTAGATGTTGCGCAGGTCATTGGCCGCGGTGATGATCTCGGCGCTGGACGGATAGTCCGGGCCCTGCACGTGCTCGCACAGGTCGCGCACGCTGGCATCGGGGTTGTCCAGCAGGTGCAGCAGCGCGCTGACGATCTCGTTGAGATTGTGCGGCGGCACGTCGGTGGCCATGCCCACGGCGATGCCGGTGGTGCCGTTCAGCAGCAGGTGCGGCAGCCGCGCCGGCATCCAGGTCGGTTCCTGCAGGGTGCCGTCGAAGTTCGGTGCCCAGTCGGTGGTGCCCTGGCCCAGTTCGCCCAGCAGCACTTCGGCGATCGGGGTCAGCTTGGATTCGGTGTAACGCATCGCCGCGAACGACTTCGGGTCGTCGCTGGAGCCGAAGTTGCCCTGGCCCTCGATCAGCGGGTAGCGGTACGAGAACGGCTGGGCCATCAGCACCAGCGCCTCGTAGCACGCGCTGTCGCCGTGCGGGTGGTACTTACCGATGACGTCACCGACGGTGCGCGCGGACTTCTTCGGCTTGGACGCGGCGTTCAGGCCCAGCTCGCTCATCGAATAGATGATGCGGCGCTGCACCGGCTTCAGGCCGTCGCCGATGAACGGGAGGGCGCGGTCCAGGACCACGTACATCGAGTAGTCGAGGTAGGCGCGTTCGGCGTACTCGCGCAGCGGCAGTTGTTCGAATCCGTGGAACACGGGGCGGGCAAGTTCGGTCATGCGGCGTTGTTACCTGTTGTCAGGAGGCGGCGACGGCGGTCGCCGCTCGCAATCCTGTGATTATCCGGATGCGGCGGGGGATGCCAAGCCGCGTGCAGGGTCCAGCCCGGTTTCCAGGCCGTGGCCGGCCCGTGCCAGGTAGCGCCCCGGCGGCAGCCCGAAGTGGCGGCGGAACACGGTGACGAAGGCGCTGGCGCTGCTGAAGCCCAGCGCGTGGGCGATGTCGGCCACGCTGCGGCCGTCGGTCAGCTGGCGCAGGGCCTCGGACAAGCGGGCCTGCTGCCGCCACTGGGCGAAGCTGAGCGTGGTCTCATCGCGGAAGTGGCGGGTCAGGCTGCGCGGCGACAGGCCGGCCCAATGCGCCCATTCGGCCAGGCTGCGCTCGTCGGAGGGGTCGGCCAGCAGCTGCGAGGCGATCTTCAGCAGGCGCCGGTCGTGCGGCATCGGTAGATGCATGCGCTGGCGTGGCGCGGTGCGGATCTCGTCCAGCAGCACCTCGATGATGTGCTGGCGCTCGGGTGTGGTGTCATAGCCCAGCGGCCATTCGCAGATGCGGTCGGCCAGCGCCTGCGCCAGCTTGGACAGGCCCAGCACGCAGGGATCGGCAGGCAGGGTGGCGCAGGCCGGCGCGGCCAGTGCCATGCCCCAGCCGCGCAGCGGGCCGTCGAGGGTGACCGTATGCGGCTCCAGCGGCGGCATCCAGCCGGCCGAGCCCGGCGCCAGTGACCATGTCCCGTGCGAGGTCCGGGTGGTCAACAGGCCGCGCTCCACGCAGATCAGCTGCGCGCGCTGGTGATGATGCCAATCCACTTCTCGGACCAATCCCTGCGGGCTGTCGAAGCGGAAGGCGACAGCCGGTGGCCCGTCATTGCGCTCGAACCAGTCCAGTGCGTCATCCCTGAGCAGGCGCTTGGAAGGGGGAATTTCTGCCTTGTTCATCATATCTACTGGCTGAAATGTGTCATCCATTGGCTGAATTGTACTACCGGGCCACCTGACCAGATCATTAAGGTAGGCGCCTTCATTGATCCAGCCCGCTGCTGCAACACAGCATTCGATGCCAGATCGAATATTTCCATTGAGAAATATTTTTTTTGGAAGAGAATGCTCCCCCATGATCTGTCCTGCAACCACTCCCCCCAGCTTCGGCCTGCTGCTGCGCCAGGTGCGCGACGGCCTGGTCCGTCAACTCGACGCATCCATGGCTGAAGAAGACCTGGGTATCGGTTTCACCCACTACATCGGGTTGAAGGTGCTTTCCAACATGGCCCCGTGCACGGCCAACGAGCTGGCCCAGGCCATCGACCAGGTGCCCAGTGCGGTGACCCGCCTGTTGGACAAGCTGGAGGCGCTGGGCTGCGTCCGCCGCGAGCCGCATGCGCAGGATCGGCGGGCGCTGCAGATCGTACTGACCGATGAAGGCCGCGCGCTGTGGGCGCGGCTGAAGCTGCGTGGCGACGCGGTGATGGATTACGCCCTGCGTGATCTTTCCGCCGACGAGCGCACGCTGCTGCTGTCCCTCCTTACCCGAATCCGCGATTCCCTGACGACCCCATGAACCCGATCCCGCATTCCACTCTCCGCCGGTCCGGGCGCGCGCTGCTGGTGTCAGCGCTGGCCCTGGCCCTGGCCGCCTGCGCCAGCAGTCTTGGCCTCAACCCGCAGGGCCACGTGCTCGATGTGGACAGCCTGCACAGCGAACGCACCCTGGCCGACACCGACCTGAGCGCCACCGGCTTCCCGGCGCAGGATTGGTGGAAGGCGCTGGGCGATGCGCAGCTGGACGCCCTGGTTGCCGAAGGCCTGGCCGGTCACCCGAGCCTGGACGCCGCCGATGCGCGCCTGCGCCAGGCCCAGTCGCAGGTGGGTACCGCGCGCGCCGACCGACTGCCGAGCCTGTCGGTGTCCGGTGGCTACACCGGCCTGCGCCTGCCCGAGTCGATGGCAGGCAGCGAGATGGGTGGCCATTACGCCGGCAGCAGCCAGGTCGCCTTTGACTTCAGCTATGGCGTGGACCTGTGGGGTGGCAAGCGCGCTGCCTGGGAAGCGGCCGTGGACGGCGCCCATGCCGCCACCGTCGAAGCCCAGGCTGCACGCCTGAACCTGTCCACCGGCATCACCCAGGCCTATGCCGATCTGGCCTATGCATGGCAGCTCAATGACGTGGCCGAAGAAGAGCTGGGCCGCTCGCAGAAGTCGCTGGAACTGACCCGCCAGCGCCGTAGCGCCGGCATCGACAGCGACCTGCAGGTGCGCCAGGCCGAAGCCCGCGTGCCGGCCGCACAGCAGCAGGTGCAGGCCGCGCAGCAGCGCATCGACGCCGCCCGCACCGCGCTGGCGGCACTGGTCGGCAAGGGCCCGGACCGTGGCCTGTCGATCCAGCGCCCGCAACCGCTGAACCCGGTGGCATTGCAGCTGCCGGGCGTGCTGCCCAGCGAACTGCTGGGCCGTCGCCCGGACATCGTGGCCGCGCGCTGGCGCGTGGAAGCGGCCGACAAGCAGATCAAGGTGGCCAGGACCAAGTTCTACCCGAGCTTCAACCTGACCGCGCTGGCCGGCGTGGTTGCCCCGAACGTGGGTGACCTGCTGAAGAGCAGCTCCACCTTCGCCTACATCGGCCCGGCGCTGAGCCTGCCGATCTTCGAAGGCGGCAAGCTGCGCGCCAACCTGGCCAACACCGATGCGCAGTACGACCTGGCGGTGGCCAACTACAACCAGACCGTGCTCGATGCGCTGCGCGACGTGGCCGACCAGGTCAACGCGGTGCGCTCGCTGGCGCAGCAGGCGCATTCGCAGCAGCAGGCCGTGGACACCGCACGCTCGGCCTTCGACCTGGCCCAGCAGCGCTACCGCGCCGGCATCGGCAGCTACCTGGACGTGCTGACCGCGCAGTCCACGCTGTTGCAGTCGCAGCAGCAGCTGGCCGGCCTGCAGTCGCAGCAGGTGCAGACCTCGGTGCGCCTGAGCAAGGCGCTGGGCGGTGGTTTCCAGCCCGCTGACGCCGACCGCGCACCGATCGCCTCCCATTCCGATTCCTCGCATTCCTGAAGACTTCCGCCATGAGCCAGACCCAAGACACTGCGGCCCCGGCCGCCTCCAACCGCCGCGGCAACCTGCTGCGCGGCCTGTTCGTGATCGTCGTGCTGCTGCTTGCCGCACTGGCATTGTGGTACTTCATGTTCGGCCGTTGGTTCGAAGAGACCGACGACGCCTACGTGCAGGGCAACCAGGTGCAGATCACCCCGCTGGTGGCCGGTACCGTGGTCGCCATCAACGCCGATGACGGCATGCGCGTGGAGCGCGGCCAGCTGCTGGTGCAGCTGGACCCGTCCGATACATCGGTGGCGCTGCAGCAGGCCGAAGCCAACCTGGCCAAGACCGTGCGCCAGACCCGTGGCCTGTACCGCAGCGTAGAAGGTGCGCAGGCGGACTTGAACGCCCGCCAGGTGACCCTGAAGCGCGTGCGCGACGACTTCGCCCGCCGCAAGGACCTGGCCGCCACCGGCGCCATTTCCAATGAAGAACTGGCCCACGCCCGTGACGAGCTGGCCGCTGCCGAAGCCGCCGTGGCCGGTTCGCGCGAGACCGTCGAGCGCAACCGCGCGCTGGTCGACGACACCGTGATCGCCACCCAGCCGGACGTGCAGGCGGCCGCCGCGCAGCTGCGCCAGGCCTTCCTCAACAACGCCCGCGCCGGCATCGTCGCGCCGGTCACCGGCTACGTTGCCCGTCGTTCGGTGCAGGTCGGCCAGCGCGTGCAGCCGGGCAACGCGCTGATGGCGGTAGTGCCGACCGAGCAGATGTGGGTCGAGGCCAACTTCAAGGAAACCCAGCTGCGCCACATGCGCCTGGGCCAGGAAGTGGAGCTGAAGTCGGACCTGTACGCCGGTGACGTGAAGTACAAGGGTCGCATACAGAGCCTGGGCCTGGGCACCGGCTCGGCGTTCTCGCTGCTGCCGGCGCAGAACGCCAGCGGCAACTGGATCAAGATCGTGCAGCGCGTGCCGGTCCGCATCGCCATCGATGCCAAGCAGCTGGCCGAACACCCGCTGCGCATCGGCCTGTCGATGAAGGCCGAAGTGAGCCTGCGTGACCAGAAGGGCGAAGTGCTGCCGAGCACTCCGGCCAAGGGCACGGTGTTCGACACCGACGTGTATGCCAAGCAGCTGCATGATGCCGACGAGGTGATCCACACGATCATCCAGGGCAACCTGCCGCAGCAGCAGGCAAAGGTGGGCTGAGGTCGCCATGTCCGCACAAGCTCCAGCCGCGCCCGGCGCTCCGGGCGCACCGGCGGCGCCGGGTGCGGCCTCCGGGTTCCTGCCGCCCAGCGTCGCCCTGTGCACCGTGGGCCTGGCGATGGCGTCGTTCATGCAGGTGCTCGATACCACCATCGCCAACGTCTCGCTGCCGACCATCGCCGGTAATCTTGGCGCCAGTTCGCAGCAGGCCACCTGGGTCATCACCTCGTTCGCGGTCAGCACGGCCATCGCGCTGCCGCTTACCGGCTGGCTCAGCCGCCGCTTCGGCGAACGCAAGCTGTTCGTCTGGGCCACGCTGGCCTTCGTCATCACCTCGCTGCTGTGCGGCCTGGCGCAGAGCATGGGCATGCTGGTGCTGTCGCGTGCGCTGCAGGGCTTCGTGGCCGGCCCGATGTACCCGATCACGCAGTCGCTGCTGGTCTCGATCTATCCACGCGAGAAACGCGGGCAGGCGCTGGCACTGCTGGCGATGATCACCGTGGTGGCGCCGATCTGCGGCCCGATCCTCGGTGGCTGGATCACCGACAACTACAGCTGGGAATGGATCTTCCTGATCAATGTGCCGCTGGGCATCTTTGCCGCGCTGGTGGTGGGCAACCAGCTGAAGGGGCGCCCGGAGCACATCGAGAAGCCGAAGATGGACTATGTCGGCCTGGTCACCCTGGTGATCGGTGTCGGTGCGCTGCAGCTGGTGCTCGACCTGGGCAATGACGAGGACTGGTTCTCGTCGATGAAGATCGTGGTGCTGGCGTGTGTGGCCGTAGTCACGCTGACGGTGTTCCTGATCTGGGAACTGACCGACAAGGATCCGATCGTCGACCTGAAGCTGTTCCGGCATCGCAACTTCCGCGCCGGTACGCTGGCGATGGTGGTGGCGTACGCGGCGTTCTTCAGCGTGGCCCTGCTGATTCCGCAGTGGCTGCAGCGTGACATGGGCTACACCGCGATCTGGGCGGGCCTGGCGACGGCGCCGATCGGCATCCTGCCGGTGATCATGACCCCGTTCGTGGGCAAGTATGCATCGCGCTTCGATATGCGCATGCTGGCCACGGTGGCGTTCATCGTGTTGTCGATGACCAGTTTCCTGCGTTCGAACTTCAACCTGCAGGTGGACTACACCCACGTGGCCGGCGTGCAGCTGATCATGGGCATCGGCGTCGCGCTTTTCTTCATGCCGGTGCTGCAGATCCTGCTGTCGGACCTGGATGGGCGCGAGATCGCGGCGGGCTCCGGCCTGGCCACCTTCCTGCGTACGCTGGGCGGCAGTTTCGCGGCGTCGCTGACGACGTGGCTGTGGGCGCGGCGCACCCAGGTGCACCATGCTGACCTGACCGAGCACATCTCGGTCTATCAGCCGGGCATGCAGGACCAGGTGACGGCGATGGGGCAGGGCGACCTGCAACATGGTGCAGCGGTATTGAACAACATGATCAACCACCAGGCATCGCAGATGGGCTTCAACGACATCTTCTTCCTGCTGGGCTGGATCTTCCTGGCGATCATCGCGTTCCTCTGGCTGGCCAAACCGCCGTTCGGCGCAGGCGCAGGTGCGGCCGCCGGCGGCGGGCACTGAAAACTCCCTGGAAACACGTGCTGTATTTTGACCCCGCCGCAAGGCGGGGTTCTTGTTTGTGCAATGCGGGTCGCACGGGCCCTGCCGTTGGGGGAGTGCAGCGGTGCAGGTTCAGCGCGTGCGATAGATGCGCTTGAACTCCACCCGATCACGGAACAATCGGGAAACGGCCCACATTCCCGCCACAAGTACGGCGCCGCACGTGATCCAGCCGGCAGTGGCCTGCAATCGGCTGCCGACCAGTGCGCCGCAGATGATGGCGGCGACAAAGACGAACACTACGGCCTCCTTCGATGCGCCGTAGTGGACCTCGGCCTGGCATCCCACGCATACGCGTACGCCGTGGTTCGAGCCGGTGTGGCAGTGAGGGCAGATGATGTTGCGCTGCATTGGGGCTCCTTTGGGGAAAGGGGGCGCTGGTCAGGTCGTGGCGATAGACCTGCAACCGGCTCCCGTAAAGCTGCCTTCCACCGAAAAGGAATCGGGTAGATCTCCGACTAGGAAAATTACGAATTGAACGCGTAACGTGAAGTGCGACCCAAAAGGAGGCCGTTCAGGGTTTGGTGACGACGCGCCCGGAGGGGGTATGCACCAGCGGGTGACGCCTGGGTGGTGCGAGATACGACAGTTCGAGCGGTAGATGCGATGCCACGCTCGCCAAACCCCGGAAACGAAAAAACCCGCTTTCGCGGGTTTGATCATCTTGAGTCGTGGTGCCCAGGAGAGGACTCGAACCTCCACGGTTTTACCCGCTAGTACCTGAAACTAGTGCGTCTACCAATTCCGCCACCTGGGCGACTCAGGAGACGAATTGTGCGGTACGGCAGAGGATGTGTCAACAACATTTCACAGCTTTTTCTGCGGCTGCACGCCCAGGTGAAGCAGCAGGCTGCGCATTGCCGATGACAACTGCGCCCACTCGGCAAAACAGGCGCACAGGCGGCGCTGTGCCCACGCATCGGCGAGCGGTACGGCGACGGTATGCGTGCTGCGCCGATGCTGGCGGGCGATGGTCCGCGGCACGATGCCGATACCAATGCCGTGGCCGACCATGATGCACACGCCTTCGAAGGTCTTCATGCGGATACGCACGTCCAGGCGCCGCCCGATGTCGCGCGCCTGGTCCTCGATGTAGGTCTGCAGTGCATTGCCATCGGCCAGGGCGACGAAGGTCTCGCCGGCAACATCGGCGAAGGCCACGCTGCGCCGCGATGGGAGGCGATGGTCTGCGGGCAGCAGCATCACCAGTGGATCTTCGGCCACCACATGCTGCTGCAGGCCGGCAGCGTCGACCGCATCACTGATGATGCCGGCCTCGGCCTGGCCAGCGCTGATCGCACGCACGACTTCGGGGCTGGTGCGCTCCAGCAGTTCCACGTGCAGGCGTGGGCGTTCGGCCAGCCATGGTGCCAGCCGCGAGGGCAGGTAGTTGGTCAGCGCTGCGGTGTTGGCATACAGATGCAGGGTGCCGCGCGCGCCATGCGCGAATGCCTGCAGTTCGCCGCGCAGCTGCGCCTGCTGCTGCAGGATCAGGCGTGCATGGTGGGCGAGGGCGGCGCCGGCTTCGGTCAGGCTGACGCCACGCGGATGGCGGTTCAGCAGCACGGTGCCGGCATCGGCTTCGATCGTGCGCAGGCGTTCGCTGGCCGAAGCCAGTGCCAGGTTTGCCTGCGCCGCGCCGGCCGTGATGCTGCCCGCCTCAGCAATCGCCAGGAACAGGCGCAGGTCGGCGATATCCATCCGCATGTCATGCCCTCATCGCAATGCCCGAGCCTTCGGGTCAGCCGAAGGGTGGGCGGGGAAGACCGCATTGTGCGCCGGGCGACGGCCCGATCCAATGAAGGCATGAGTGAATCGATGTACTTCTACGTGCTGCTGGTGGTGGTGTTCGTGCTGGCTGGCGTGGTCAAGGGCGTGACCGGCATGGGGTTGCCGACCGTGGCGATGGGTCTGCTCGGTGGCGCGCTGTCGCCGGTGGCGGCGGCATCGATGCTGTTCATCCCCACCTTTGTCACCAATGCGTGGCAGCTGTTGTCCGGGCCGTCGCTGGGCCCCATCGTGCGGCGCCTGTGGCCGATGATGCTGGCGGTGGTGGTGGTGACACTGGGTTCGGCGGCGCTGCTGGTGCGGGTCGATCGCACCTGGTCGCGCGTTGCGCTGGGAGTGGCGCTGGTGGTCTATGCCGTCTATGCCCTGCTTGCACCGGTGTTCCGGGTGCCGCAGCGGCGCGAGCGTTGGCTGGGGCCGCTGGTGGGGGCATTGTCGGGCGTGGTGACCGGCGCCACCGGCGTGTTCGTGATGCCGGCGGTACCGTATCTGCAGTCGCTGGGATTGCAGCGCGAGGAGCTGGTGCAGGCGTTGGGGCTGGCCTTCACTGTGTCGACGATTTCGCTGACCACCGGCCTGGTGCTGCATGGCGCATTCGGCATCCAGCAGCTGGGGCTGAGTGCGTTGGCGGTGCTGCCGGCATTGCTGGGCATGTGGCTGGGGCAGGTGATCCGGCAGCGCATCAGCGCACGGGTGTTCCGCGCCTGTTTCCTCGGGTTCCTGCTGCTGCTTGGGCTGGAGCTGGTGCTGCGGCCGCTGGTCTGATGCCGGTGGCCGCAATGCCGGATTCCGGGCATGAAAAAACCCGCTTTCGCGGGTTTTTCTCATTCTCGACGTGGTGCCCAGGAGAGGACTCGAACCTCCACGGTTTTACCCGCTAGTACCTGAAACTAGTGCGTCTACCAATTCCGCCACCTGGGCGTCGAGGAGCGAGATTATGGGGTGTTGTGACGGGGGTGTCAACACCTGTGCCCGGTATGCCTGCGAGGGGGCTCACAAGGGCAGCCAGGCCCCCATGCGTCCCACCCGTTTGCCGTCTGGATTGCCGCACGTTTTGGCCCGATGATGCAGCGCTGACCGACGCGGCGCAGGGAGCATGCCTGCCGTGGTCGGGTTGGAAACGAGATCCTGGCATGCAGCAGCAAGGAGTGAATGGTGGAGTGTCGGTCGTGCGGTGCGCCCCTGCGGGCAGCAATGCGGGTGTGTGCCTACTGTGGAAGCCTGGCGGAAGAGGCAGCGGCGGTCGGGCCCGCGATGGATGCCGGGAGTGCCGGCGAAGCGGAGCCGCGTGCCCTGGAGGCCTCCTTGCGTCGCGAGCTCGCGTTTCTTGTCGAGCAGCAGGTTGAAACCGGTCATCCGAGCATTGCCCGGAAGATTGAAAACGTCGAGCGGAGGCTCGGCGCACTTTTGCAGCAAACAGGGGGAGTGTAAGTGTCGGATGCAGCAGATTCCTTCGTCGAGAAAACCTTCGACGAGTTCACCGAAAAGACCGAAATCACGCATGTCCAGCAGTTCATGTGGGGAGAGGGCAACCTCTACATCCGCGATTACCTGGACGAGGTCGCCATCAGCTCGGAAAATCTGAGCGCGTTCAATGCCCGGTTTACACTGCGGCGTGTCAAGACGGCTGAGCTCGATGTCCTTGTGCTCGATTGCGTGGTGATCCGTGCCGATGATTGGTTCCATGCGCGCGATGGTGTGATCATCTTCAATTGCGACCAGGTCAATCAACGGGTCGAGTTCACCGAGCAGGACACCCAGGTCGAGCACATCGGTGGCCAGCTGTTCTGCTTCGAGAATGGGCGTTACATCATCTCCGAAGCGCTTCTGAAGACGATCTGCGCTGCTCAGGTCCTGAAAGTGCGCATCCAGGGCGCGACCGTCCATTCGGATCCGCCGCTGGACTGGTGCCAGGGATTCCAGAAGTACTGCAGGCAGTTCTACAACAACGTCTACGATGCCAGCGCCTGGCCCGAAGCGGTGGCCGGTGGCCTGCCGCCGCCGGCGAAGACGGGGTGTTTCATTGCCACGGCGGCCATGGGCTCATATGAGGATGGCAGCGTGCGGGTGCTGCGGCGGTATCGGGACCGCGTGCTGCGCAGGACAGCGGCAGGCCGCCGCTTTGTCAGGTTCTACTATCGCTGCTCGCCGCCGGTGGCTCGCCTGATCGAGGGCAGTGCGCTGGCCCGTGGCGCTACGCGGGTGCTGCTTGTTGCACCGCTGGCTGCGTGGGCGCGCCGTCGCCTGTCTGCCAACATGATCGAGGCCTGACTGCATGGCGCTCATTGATGTCGTTGCGTTCGAGAACACTGCGCAGGACTTCGTCTGGAAGTTTCCCTCCACCCGCCTGAGGTGGGGTTCGCAGCTGGTGGTGAAGCCCGGCCAGGTCGCGTTCTTCGTCTACCGCGGCACCATCCGCGAGGAGGTGCGCGAAGGGACGATTACGCTCGATACGCACAATCTGCCTTTCCTGACCACGCTCACCAGTGTGCCGTTCGGAATGGACAGTCCGTTCCAGGCCGAAGTCTGGTTCGTCAATCTCGTCTCGAAGCTGGACAACCTGTGGGGGACCCGTCGCCCGATCCAGCTGGAGGATCCCCGATACGGCGTGGTCGTGCCGGTGCGCGCCTATGGCCAGTACGGTTTCCGGATCACCGACGCGCGGCGGTTCCTGGAGTCGCTGGTGGGGGCGGGGACCGGCTTTTCGGCCGGGCAGGTGGTCGAGTACTTCACCGGGGTGGTGCTGCAGGCCGTCAACGTGCACCTGGCGCGC
Organism: Stenotrophomonas sp. 115C5; assembly: GCF_056861055.1. NCBI lineage: Bacteria > Pseudomonadati > Pseudomonadota > Gammaproteobacteria > Lysobacterales > Lysobacteraceae > Stenotrophomonas > Stenotrophomonas sp. 115C5. The sequence goes on along the minus strand of NZ_JBSPUQ010000001.1, from coordinate 226,335 downwards.
GCGCTGACGACGCTGCGCATCTCCGTCGTCGAAGCGTCGCTGCACCTTGAGGAGATTGCTGCGCAATGCAGTGCGGCCATCGATGAAGAGATGGGTCAATTCGGTGTCAGCGTCGTCAATTTCTACTTCCACTCGGTCAACGTACCGGAAGACGATCCGAGCTTCCGGCGGCTGAAGGAACTGAAGGAAAAGACGGCTGAGCTGAACATGCTGGGGCGCGATATCTACCAGTACGACAGGTCGATCGACGTGTTGAAAACCGCAGCGGCCAACGAAGGCAATCCGGCGGTGCAGGCCGGGCTGGGGCTCGGTGCTGGCCTGGGGTTGGGGCGGGGCATGGCAAGTCAGCTGGATGCGCTGACGCCGCGCCTGCCGGCACAGCCTCCCTCGCTTCCTGTCGCCACGCAGTACTTCCTGGCCGTGGACGGCAATGCGTCGGGGCCTCACGGCCTTGAGCAGGTGTTGCGCCTCCTGCGTGAGCGTCGCATCACTGTGGAGACACTGGTCTGGCATGAGGGATTGCCTGCCTGGAAGGCGGTGCGGGAGATCCCGCCGCTTGCAGAAGGGGGCATGCCACCGATCCCGGGTGACCCGCCGCCGCTGCCCTAGCGCCTCTACCGGTTATCCGCCGGGACGCCGATGGCGGCGTCCCGTTTCCATGCCGCCATTGCTGGCGTGGGGGACGGGCATAACGCAAAAACCCCGCCATGGCGGGGTTCTGTGCGGCCGAAGCCTTGAAACGTGGTGCCCAGGAGAGGACTCGAACCTCCACGGTTTTACCCGCTAGTACCTGAAACTAGTGCGTCTACCAATTCCGCCACCTGGGCGTTCCAGAGGCGCAATTGTGAAGATGAATCCGCAGGCTGTCAACGACTTCCTGAATATTTTTCACGCAAGGCCTTCAAGACGGCCACTGACCCGTTCTGCACGCCGTCAACGGCTACCATGTAGGGCGATGACTACCAAAAAACCAAGCAAGGGCGGGAGCACCTCCCGCAGCCAGGGCCCGAAGAAGGGCGCCAAGGCGGGCGCAGCCCGCACCACCAAGCCGGGCAAGCCGTTGCCGGGCTGGTTCCCCGAATTGAATGAAGGCGGCGCACCACCGCGTGGCCGCAAGGTCCGCAATACTGACGCGCCAGGCCCGACCCCGGGCCGCAAGCTGCCGCCGACCGGCAAGGTGATCGACGATCCCTATGCCGCGCGTGAAGCGGAGAAATACGAACAGCCCATCGCCAGCCGCGAGGCCATCTTGGCCCTGCTGGAGCGCTGCGAAGGGCCGCAGACCGCCGAGGAACTGGGCGCACGCCTGGGCCTGACCGCACCCGATCGTGCCGAAGCGCTGTCGCGCCGGCTCGGTGCCATGGTCCGTGATGGCCAGCTGGTGCAGAACCGCCGTGGCGGCTTCGCCCCGATCCAGACCCTGAACCTGGTCACCGGCGTGGTGATCGCCAACCCGGAAGGGTTCGGCTTCCTGCGCCCGGTCGAGGGGGGCGACGACCTGTTCCTGCCCCCGTATGAAATGCGCAAGGTCATGCACGGTGACAAGGTGCTGGCCCGCGTGACCGGCATCGACCACCGTGGCCGTCGCGAAGGCAGCATTGCGCGCGTGCTCGAACGCGGCATGACCCGCCTGATCGGTCGCTTCAGCATTGAAATGGGCATCAATTACGTGGTGCCCGACGACAAGCGCATCCAGCGCAACGTGCAGGTACCGCCGGACCAGACCGGTGGCGCGCGCGATGGCCAGCTGGTGGTCTGCGAACTGACCCAGGCGCCGGACAGCCGCCGCCCGCCGATCGGCCGCATCATCGCCGTGCTCGGCGACAAGCTGACCGCATCGCTGGTGGTGGAGACCGCCATCCACGGCCACGAGCTGCCGTTCGAGTTCCCGCAGGAGGTGCTGGACGAAGCCGCCTCGGTGCCGATGGTGGTTGAACCGGCGATGATCGGCGACCGTGTCGATCTGCGCAGCACGCCGCTGGTCACCATCGACGGTGAAGATGCCAAGGACTTCGACGACGCGGTGTACTGCGAGCCGAATGCCGACGGTTTCCGCCTGGTGGTGGCGATTGCCGATGTTTCGAACTACGTCCGTCCCGGCACGCCGCTGGACGAGGAAGCGCAGAAGCGTGCGACTTCGGTCTACTTCCCCGGCTTCGTGGTGCCGATGCTGCCGGAGACGCTCTCCAACGGCATCTGTTCGTTGATGCCGAAGGTCGACCGCATGTGCTTCGTCTGCGACATGCAGATCGACCGCGACGGCCTGGTCACGCATTCGCGCTTCTACGAGGCGGTGATGAACTCGCACGCGCGCCTGACCTATACCCAGGTGTGGAAGGCGGTGGGCGAGGACGATGCCGATACCAAGGCCTGGATGGCTGACCTGCTGCCGCAGGTGCAGCGCCTGCACCAGCTGTACAAGGTGCTGTCCAAGGCACGCGCCAAGCGCGGTGCCATCGAGTTCGAAAGCAGTGAAGTACGCTTCGTGCTGGACAACCGCGGTGAAGTGACCCAGGCCGGCATGCTGGTGCGCAACGACGCGCACAAGCTGATCGAGGAATGCATGATCGCGGCCAACGTCGAGGCAGCGAAGTACCTGCTGTCGCGCCACGTGCCGGCCCCGTACCGCATCCACGAGAAGCCGCCGGAAACCAAGTACGCCGACCTGCTGGAATTCCTCAAGGAGTTCAAGCTGAGCCTGCCGCCGTGGTCCAAGGTGCGCCCGGGTGACTACACCAAGCTGCTGAAGAAGATCCGCGACCGCCCCGATGCCACGCTGCTGGAATCGGTGCTGCTGCGCAGCCAGAGCCTGGCGATCTACAGCCCGGAGAACCACGGCCACTTCGGCCTGGCGCTGGAGGCGTACGCGCACTTCACCTCGCCGATCCGTCGCTATCCCGACCTGCTGGTGCACCGCGCGATCAAGCATGCGCTGTCCGGCAAGCCGTTGGACAAGTTCACCTACAACGCGCGCGAAATGGCTGCGCTGGCGCTGCAGTGCTCCGAGCGTGAGCGCCGTGCCGATGAAGCCGAGCGCGAGGTCGACGAGCGTTACCGCGCGGCGTGGATGGAAAAGCACGTGGGTGGCCAGTTCGATGGCGTGATCAGCGGCGTGACCAGCTTCGGCCTGTTCGTCGAGCTGGATGAGTCGAAAGTGCAGGGCCTGGTGCACGTGACCCAGCTGCCGCAGGACTATTACAAGTTCGACGCGACCCGCAAGACGCTGACCGGCGAGCGCCGCGGCAGCAGCTACCGTCTGGGCGATCGCGTGCGGATCCTGGTGCTGAAGGCCAGCATGGAAGAACGCAAGATCGACTTCCGCCTGGTCGAGCACAAGGGCGAGGACGAAGGCGAGGGCCTGCCGCCACTGCCGGAGCGCGGCAAGCCGGCCAAGCGGACGAAGAAGCAGTATTGAAAGGTGTGCCGACCAACGGTCGGCACCTACTTCAGCTGGTGGGTGCCAACCGTTGGTTGGCACATCCCTCACCCGGTAGGTGCCAACCTTGGTTGGCACGACGTTACGGAGGACCGCAGATGCAGGGTCAACCCGAATACAGTGGCGGCTGCCAGTGCGGCGCGATCCGCTTCCAGGCGCGTGGCGCGCTCACCGACAGCTCGATCTGCCATTGCCGGATGTGCCAGAAGGCCTTCGGTGCCTACTACGCGCCGCTGGTCTCGGTGCGCGGCGTGCAGTTCAGCTGGACCCGCGGCCAGCCGCGCTATTTCCAGTCGTCCAACGTGGTGCGGCGTGGCTTCTGCGCTGACTGCGGTACGCCGCTGACCTACGAGGCGCCGGACGGCGTGGCGGTGGCGGCCGGTGCCTTTGACGAACCCGAGCGCCTGCCGCCGACGATCCAGTACGGGGTCGAGCGCAAGCTGCCGTTCGTCGATACGTTGGCCAGCCTGCCGGCCCGTCGTACCGAGGAAGACATCGCCGCGCTGGATTTCCTGGCCACGATCGTGTCCCACCAGCACCCCGATCACGACACTCCGCACTGGCCGCCGCGCAGCCGGTAACGCACCTGTAGAGCCGAGCCCACGCTCGGCTGGCAGGTCGTCGCAGCCTGAACCCAGGGCCGCCGGGTGCAGGCTCGGCTCTACAGGCGGGCCCGCCGCAGCGCCCGGCCCGCCGATGCTCTACCATAGCCACCCCCTTTCCGGTCCCCGCCCGCATGAGCAAGAACAGCCAGTGGATTGTCGGCGTCAACGCCGTCGCCTCCTCCATCGAGAACGACGCCGAGAACGTCCGCGAAGTGCTGGTCGAGGCCGGTGCGAAGAACCCGCGCCTGACCGAGATCGAGGAAAATGCCCGCCGCAAGGGCATCGACGTGCGCAAGGTGAACAGCCAGGCGCTGGATGGCGTGGGTGGTTCGGTGCGCCACCAGGGCGTGGCCGCGCGCTATGCCGCCGCCCGTACCTACAGCGAGAACGAGCTGGAAGGCCTCGTCACTGCCGCCGAGGGCAAGGCCCTGCTGCTGGTGCTGGACGAGGTGCAGGACCCGCACAACCTCGGCGCCTGCCTGCGTTCGGCCGCTGCCGCCGGTGCGACCGCAGTGATCATCCCCAAGGACAAGTCGGCCACGGTCAATGCCACCGTGCGCAAGACCTCGGCCGGTGCCGCCGATCTGATCCCGGTGGTGGCGGTGACCAACCTGTCGCGCTGCCTGAAGGACCTGCAGAAGCAGGGCGTGTGGATCTATGGTCTGGCCGGCGAAGCCACCGCTTCGCTGTACCAGCTGGACCTGAAGGGCAACATCGCCCTGGTGCTGGGTGGCGAAGCCGACGGCCTGCGCCGACTGACCCGCGAGAACTGCGATGGCCTGGTCAAGATCCCGATGCCGGGCGAGATCGAGAGCCTGAACGTCTCCGTCGCCGCCGGCGTCAGCCTGTTCGAGGCCGTGCGCCCGCGCGGTGGAGCGGTCGAGCCCCGCCCCCGCTCGGCTGCCCCGACGCGCCGCCGCGCGTGGGCTCGGCTCTACAGGACGGGCCTCAGCCCGCGCTGCCGCCCAGCGCCTTGAACAGGGTCACGTCGTTGTTCAGCTGGCCCTGGCGCACGCGCGCCAGTGACAGCTCGGCGTCGCGCCGGGTCTGCTGTGCCTCCAGCCAGGTGCGCAGATCGGTGGCACCCACGCGGTAGCGCACTTCCTGCGCGCGCTCTACTTCCACCGCTTCGTGATACGAAGCCTGCGAGGCCGCCACCTGGCGCGCCAGCTGCTCACGTGCCGACAGCGCGTTGTCCACTTCCGAGAGCGCGGTGTACAGCGTCTTGCGGAAGTTGGTTGCAGCAATCTGGTACGCCGTACCGGCGATGTCGGTATCCAGCTGCGCGCGCTGCAGGTTGAGGAACGGCAATGACAGGCCGGCGCCCAGCGTGGCCACCGGGTTGCGCAGCACATCGCCCAGCGAGGTTGCACTGGAGCCGAGGCTGCCGGTCAGGCTCAATGCCGGGTAGTACTGGGTCGCGGTGACCTTGATGGTCTTCAGGCTGTTGCGCAGGCGCAGTTCGGCTGCGCGCAGGTCGGGACGGCGGCCGAGCAGGTCGGTCGGCAGGCCTTCGTTGATCCCGGGGCTGCGTGCGGCCAGCAGGTCCTGCGGTTCGTCCTGCTGTGGCCACGGCGTGCCGTCCAGCAGCACGGTCAGCGCATTGCGCACTTCCACCCGCTGCTGTTCCAGCGCGCTCTGTGCGGAACGTTGCGACTGCAGGTTCTGCAGTGCCTGGCGTACTTCCAGGCGCGATACCGCACCGGCGTCGAAGCGGGCCTGGACCAGTTCGCGGGTACGTTCCAGCCGCTCCAGGTTGGCCTGGCCGGTGGCGATCGACTGGTTGAGATAGGCCAGGTTCCAGTACTGGGTGATGGTGTCGCCGATCACCAGCAGCGCGGTGTTCTGCCGGTCTTCCTCGCTGGCCTCGGCTTCCCAGCGGGCGATGTCGCGCTGGGTGCGCAGGCGGCCCCACAGATCGACCTCCCAGCCCAGCGAAACGCCGGTGGAATAGCTGCGACGCCAGTCATCAGCCTGGTCGGTGGCGCGGCTGGCGCTGCCACTGACCCCGGAAGACGAAGGCTGCGGCCACAGCGCGTTGCTGGCCAGGCCAGCCTGCAGGCGCGAACGCTGCACGGCCAGACCGGCGGCGGCCAGATCGCTGTTGGCGGCCAGCGCCTGCGCCACCAGACGGTCCAGTCGTTCGTCGCCGAAGCCGGTCCACCAGGTGTCCTGGCGGATGTCGCGGCCGGATGTATCCAGGCTGCTGCGCGGGTCGTCGGCGGGTGCATTGAGGGTGGCGTCGCCACGCCCGTAGCTGGCCGCCACGTCGGGGGCTTGCACCGGGTAGCGGCCCACCGATGCACAGCCTGAGAGGGCGAGCAGAACAGCGCCCGCCAGCAGCAGGCGCGAGGGAGCAGGGAAGGGCAGTCGGGTCATCATCTTCATTCGCGGGCCAGAGCCTCCACCGGGTCGAGCTGCGCGGCATTGCGCGCGGGCAGGAAGCCGAACGCCACGCCGATCAGGGTCGAGCAGGCGAAGGCGGCAACGATCGAGGCGGTGGAGAACAGCACCTGGAAGTCGCTGGCGAAGCGGCCGATCATCGAGCCCAGCAGCAGCGCCAGGCCGATGCCGAGCAGACCGCCGAGCAAGCACACCAGCACCGCTTCGATCAGGAACTGCTGGCGGATATCACTCTGCCGCGCACCGACGGCCATGCGCACCCCGATCTCGCGGGTACGCTCGGTCACCGACACCAGCATGATGTTCATCACGCCGATGCCACCGACCAGCAGCGCGATGGCGGCGATGGCGCCGATCAGCAGCGTCATTGTGCGCGTGGTCTGTTCGATGGTCTGGCGGATTTCGGCGCTGTTGCTGAGGAAGAAATCCTCGGTGCCATGGCGCAGGGTCAGCAGGCGGGTGATTGCTTCCTGCGCCGCATCCATTGGCGTGTCGTCGTCAACGCGCACGGTGATGCTGGAGACGTGGCTCTGGCCGAGCATGCGCGACATCACCGTGGTGTACGGCACCCACACGCTGAGGCTGGTGCTGCCGCCGAAACCGAAACTCTGGCGCTTGGCCACGCCGACCACGCGCGCCGGCACGTTGCCGAGCAGGATCACCTGGCCGACCGGATCGACATCGGGGAAGAACTGGGTCTGGGTGTTCTCGTCGATCACCGCCACCTGGCCGAGGCCCTTCACCGCGTCACTGTCGAAGAAGCTGCCGCTGAGCAGGGTCACGCCCTTGACCCGGAAGAACTGCTCGCCGACGCCGCTGACCTGGGCGGTGGAGGACTGGTTGCGGTAACGCGCGGTGACCGAGGTCGACACGCTGGGCGTGGCGCTGTCCACGTAGCTCTGCTTTGCCAGTGCATCGGCATCGCTGGCCTTGAGCGTCTGTACCCGCGCCGAGCGCATGTCACCGAAACCACGGCCCGGATAGACGTCGATGGTGTTGGTGCCGAGCGCGCTGATGTTCTGCAGGATCTGCTGCTGCGAACCATTCCCCAGCGCCACCACCGAGACCACCGAGGCGATGCCGATGATGATGCCGAGCATGGTCAGGAAGGTGCGCAGCCGGTGTGCGTTCATCGCCAGCAGGGCCATGCGGAACGCTTCGGTGAAGCGGTCGCGGGCCGCCCGCCAGCTGTTGCCGCGGGCGACGCCGGTGCTGGCCTCGCGCTGCGCGCGGTAGGTGGGTGCGTTCGGGTTGGCGCGGTCGGCGATGATCTCGCCGTCGCGGATCTCGATGATGCGCTGTGCGTGTTCGGCCACGCTCATGTCGTGGGTGACGATGATGATGGTGTGGCCTTCGGCGTGCAGCTCACCGAGGATCGCCATCACTTCCTCGCCGGATTTCGTGTCGAGCGCGCCGGTGGGTTCGTCGGCCAGGATCACCTCGCCGCCGTTCATCAGGGCACGTGCAATCGACACGCGCTGCTGCTGGCCACCTGACAGCTGGCCCGGCTTGTGGTGCATGCGGTCGCTCAGGCCCAGCCGCTGCAGCAGCTGCTCGGCACGCGCGTTGCGCACTGCGCCCGGGCTGCCGGCATACACCGCCGGTACTTCCACGTTGCCGCGCGCATCCAGGTCGCCCAGCAGGTGATAGCGCTGGAAGATGAAACCGAAATGTTCGCGGCGCAGTTCGGCCAGCTCGTCCGGTTCCATCTTCCCGGTTTCGCGGCCGGCCACCTGGTAGCTGCCACGGGTGGGGCGATCGAGGCAGCCGAGGATGTTCATCAGCGTCGACTTGCCCGAGCCGGACTGGCCGACGATGGCCACCATCTCACCGGCGTGGATGTCGAGATTGACGTCGCGCAGCACGGCGATCACATCATCGCCGGCCGGGAATTCGCGTCGCAGGTCGCGCAGGCGCAGCAGCGGCGCCGTCGTGCTCATCGGCGCCCCATGCCCGGGCCGCCGACCCGCATCTGCATGCCGCCGCGGTTGCCGCCGCCGGCGCTGGCACCGGCCGCACCGGCTTCGCCCACCACCACGCGCTCGCCTTCCTTCAGCCCGGACAGGATTTCGGCCGAGGCGCCGTTGTTGATGCCCACGCTGACCTTGCGCGGCTGCGGCTGGCCCTTGTCGTCCAGCACCCGCACCATGCGCTCGTCGCCACGGCGCTTCGGTCCCAGCGCCACCGCTGGCACCATCAGCACGTTCTTGGCCTGCTTCAGCAGCACCGAGACCTGGGCGGTCATGTCGATGCGCAGCGTGCCGTCCGGGTTCTCCACGTCGAACAGCGCGTTGTAGTAGACCGCGCTGCTGGAGCTGGAACTGGAGGAGCTGCTGGAACTGGACGAGTTTTCATTGGCGATCGAGGCCGGCGCCGGATTGATCTGGCGCAGCGTGGCGTGGTACTTGCGGTCCGGGTCACCCAGCGTGGTGAAGTACACCGGCATACCGGCCTTGATCTTGACCACGTCGGCCTCGGAGATCTCGGCGTTGACGGTGACCACGTCCAGCCGCGCCAGCATGACGATGGTCGGTGCGGTCTGGTTGGCGTTCACGGTGCGGCCTTCCTCGGCCACCACCGCCACCACGGTGCCGTCCATCGGCGCGGTGATGCGGGTGTAGGCCAGGTTGGCGCGGGCGGTGCCCAGCTCGGTTTCGCGGCCCTTGATCTGTGCCTCGTAGGACTGCAGCTGGGCGCGGGCGGTCTTCAGCTGTGCCTCGGCGGCATCGTATTCCTGGCGCGAGGTGGCTTCGGCGGCCAGCATCTGCTGCTGGCGCGCGAATTCCAGTTCGGCCTGGCGCAGGGTGGCCTGCTGCACGGCACGCTGGGCGGTGACCTGGTCCAGCGAGGCCTGCGCGTTGAGCACCTGGTTCTGCTGGGTGGTGGCGTCGATCTCGGCGATCAGGTCGCCTTCTTTCACCGTGTCGCCCAGCTGTACCTTCAGCGACTTGATCTGGCCCGAGGCCTGGGCGCCGACGCTGACCAGCTTGTAGGCGTCGATCACACCGGTGGCCTCCACCGTCTGCTCGATGTCACCACGGCTGACGGGCGTGGTCGCCACCGCCGGGGCGGCGGGCTTGCGCAGCAGCCACCAGGCGGCTGCGGCGACGGCAAGGGCAAGCAGGGCGATCAGTATCAGGCGACCCCGGCGGGTCGCGGGCAGCAGGCGGAACGTCACGTCGTGGCTTCACTCTCGGGGCCGCGGCGGCGGCGTTGGTGGGCATTGTGAAGACCGGGCGATGGGCGGCTCAATCCTCGGGGTATGTCTCTATGTAACACTGTCGGTGAATACGCGTAACCACAGGTATCCCACCCACGGGTGGATACACTGGTACGCATTGCCCCGGATGCGGTTCAGCTGCCGACACGGGATGATCGCGACATGGAGACTGAAAACACGATGCATCGACTGCTGATCGTCGACGACGACAACGACATCCGCACCCTGCTGGCCGAGCAGCTCGGCCGTGCCGGTTACCAGGTGAGTACGGCCGCCGATGGCACCGCCATGCGCCAGTTGCTGGACCGCGAGCATGTGGACCTGATCGTGCTGGACCTCAACCTGCCGCGCGAGGATGGACTGACCCTGTGCCGCGACCTGCGCGCGCGCTCGAACACGCCGGTGATCATGCTGACCGCACGCGCCGAGCCGATCGACCGCGTGCTGGGCCTGGAAATGGGCGCCGACGACTACCTGGCCAAGCCGTTCGAACCGCGCGAGCTGCTGGCGCGCATCCGCAACGTGCTGCGCCGGACCGAGGCGCTGCCGGCCAACCTGGAGCCGCTGGCGGTGCGCCGTGCGCGCTTCTCGCGGTGGGTGTTCGATCTGGAGCATCGCCACCTGGTGGACCCGGACGATCGCGTGGTGGTGCTGTCCGGCGCCGAGTTCCGCCTGCTGCGGGTGTTCATCGCCCATGCCAACAAGGTGCTGTCGCGCGAGCAGCTGGTCGCGCTCAGCAGTGGCCGCAACTACGAGGCACAGGATCGCGCGATCGACCTGCAGGTCAGCCGCCTGCGCAACAAGCTGGGCGACGATGGTGGCCCGGACGGACTGATCAAGACCGTACGCAACGAAGGCTATGTACTGGCCTCCTCGGTGAACCTGGAATAAGCCGCGATGAAGCGCCTGCGCCATTTCCTGTCCTCGATGGTCGGGCGGTTGTTCGTGATCCTGCTGCTGGGCATGAGCGTGGCCGCGATCGGCGCGACCATGCTGGCCACCTCCAAGCGCCAGCAGGAGTTCGAGCGGCAGAACCTGAACCGCATCGCCGATCGCCTGCAGGGCTACGTCAACCTGCTCGACGGCAATCCCGAACTGCGTGAGCGCCTGCTCGAAATCGGTGGGCCGAGCGTGCGCGCGCTGCAACCCGGCGCACGCCTGGGGCGGGCCGACACGGCGTTGATGGAAGTGCTGGATGACCGGCCGGGGCCGGTCGCACGCGCGCATGTGCACTTCGCTTCGTTCCGCTCCTGCATTCCCAAGCTGCAGGACCTGTTGCCGCCGCCGCCGCCCGGGCATCGCAAGCACCCGCGCGAGCGTGATCCGGCATTCATCCCGCCCAAGTGCCGTGCGGTCGACGTGACCCTCAACGACGGCACGTTGCTGAAGCTGGCGCTGGATTCGCCGGCGGTGGCGCATAACGGCATCCTCGCCGTTGATCCGTGGTTCCTGACCCTGCTGGTGCTGGCGATCGCGGTGCTGGCCTACATCGTCGCGCGCATCGCCAGCGCGCCGTTGCAGGAGCTGGCCGCCGCCGCCGAAGACCTGGGCGACGACCTGCAGCGCGATCCCCTTCCGCTGCGCGGGCCGCGCGAGGTGCAGCGTGCCGCCGAAGCCTTCAACGCCATGCAGCACCGCCTGCAGCGGCACCTGGCCGAGCGCACACAGATGCTGGCGGCGATCACCCATGACCTGCAGACCCCGCTGACCCGCCTGCGCCTGCGCCTGGAGAATGTCAGCGACGAGGTACTTCGCGAGCGCCTGATCGGCGATCTGGCCGCGATGCAGGCGTTGGTGCGCGAAGGCCTGGAGCTGGCGCGCAGTGCCGAGAGCGCCGAGCAGCGTGCCGCACTGGACCTGGATTCGCTGCTGGAGAGCATCGTTGAAGATACCGCCGAGGGCGGCGGTGATGTCGTCTTCGAAGGGGGCAGCGGAGCGGTGTTGATGTTGCGTCCGCTGGCCATGCACCGCCTGTTTTCCAACCTGGTGGACAACGCGGTGATGTACGCCTACCGGGTGCGGGTACGGGTCGAGCGCAGTGGCGGCGCGATCACCGTGGTGGTGGCCGACGACGGCCCCGGCCTGGCCGAGGATCAGCTGGAAGCCGTGTTCGACCCGTTCGTGCGGGTGGAGACCTCGCGTTCGCGCGAAACCGGCGGCGCCGGTCTGGGCTTGACCATCGCCCGCGCTCTGGCCGAGAAGGATGGCGCGCGGCTGTGGCTGCGCAACCGCGCCGAAGGCGGGCTGGAGGCGGTAGTGCAGTGGCCGGCCAGTGCACAGGTAACGCCGCCGGGGCGCGCGGGCTGAGTCTTCGCGGCTGGCGATGGTGACGCCGTGGGCCGGGTTTGGCCTATCATCTGCGCATCTTCCCAGTTTCCCCCCGATGAGCCAGCCCGTTCCCGCCGGCATGCCGTTCAGCGCTGCCTGGCAGTTCCCGCATGCTGCCAGGCCCGGCAGCCCTGCCTGGCCGCCGCCGCTGCACTGATGGCCGGACAGGGGGACATCGGGCGCTGGGCGGAGCGCTGCGGATCAGATATCGGTCGATGGCTGCGACAGGGCCTGCTGTGGCTGCTGCTGGCCCTTGCACTGCCGGTGGCTGCGCAGGAGGGGGCACCGCCGCTGCGCGATTACGCCATCGATGTATGGACGTCGCGCAACGGCCTGCCACACAACTCGCTGCGCGACATCGCGCAGACCCCCGAAGGCCACCTGTGGTTCGCCACCTGGGAAGGCCTGGTGCGATACAACGGCCTCGATTTCACCGTGTTCGACCGCAGCACCCGCCCGGGCCTGCGTGACAACGGCATCGGTGCGCTGTTCGTCGACCGTCAGGGTGGGCTGTGGATCAGTGATTCGCGCGGCAACGTCAGCCACCGCGGTAACGATGGCCAGTGGCGGGTCTGGGAGCACCAGGCCGATACCCCGCAGGTACTGATCCAGTCCATGCAGATGGACAGCCAGGGCCGCCTGTGGCTGCTCTATGAAGGCAAGGGCATCGGCTATCTGACGCCGGACACCGGCATCGTCTACCAGGCGCCGGCCGCCGACCTGCCGATGGCGATGAGCTTCACCAAGCTGGTGGTCGATGCGCAGGACCGGGTCTGGGCCGGTACGTTGGACGGGCTGGTGCTGCGCGACAACGACGGCGTGCTCAAGCGGGCGCCCGCGGCGTGGGGGCTGGGCGCCGGCAGTGGCCTGTCGTGGCCGTACCGCGCTCCGGACGGCGCGCTGTGGATCGTCGCCGGCGAGCGCCTGTACCGCGTGGAAGATGATCAGCTGGTGCTGATGCACCGCCTGCCGGGCCAGCTGCACCTGACCTCGATGCTGCAGGATCGCCATGGAGACCTGTGGCTGGGCACCGAGAACCAGGGCCTGCTGCGGATCTCCTCGCATGGCCTGGAGCGGCTGCCGGCGGGCCTGAACCTGCCGGGTGGACGCGTGGTCAGCCTGCGCGAGGATGCCGAGGGCAGCATCTGGGTCGGTGCCAACGGTGGACTGTACCGCCTGCGCGAAACGCTGTTCAGCAGCTACACCGAGCGCGATGGCCTCAGTGGTGATTATGTGCGCACCGTGTTCGAGGACCGCGACCGCCAGCTGTGGGTCGGCAGTGCCAGCGGCCTCGATCTGCAGACCGCCGATGGCCACTTCCGTGCGATGCCGCTGCACAACCGCGGCGGCAAGGCACCTTCGGTGCTCAGCCTGGCGCAGGGCCCGGACGGTGACCTGTGGGTCGGAACGTTCGGCGATGGCGTCTACCGTCTTGGTCGTGACGGCCGGCTGCGGCACAACTATGCCGCCGCCGATGGCATGCCGGGTGGCAACATCCGTGCGATCAGCGTGGACCCGCAGGGCGTGGTCTGGGCCGGCACGCAGAAGGGCGTGGTCCGCATCGACGGTGACCGCGTGCAGGTATCGAACGTCCCGGGCATGCCTGGCGGCCTGATCACCGCGCTTGAACACGATCATCAGGGCAACCTGTGGATCGGCACCATCGAGGGAATCCGCGTGCTGCGCGGCGACCACGTGCAGTCGATCGACCTGGCGCCGCTGGGCGGTGGCCGCAGCGTGTTCGGCTTCCATCAGCTGGGCGACGCGATGTGGATCAGCAGCGACCGCGGCCTGTACCGCTGGCGGAACGGCACGCTGGCGCGGGTGGGGCTGGAGCAGGGCATGCCGGTGGATGCGGTGTTCCAGCTGGTGCCGGATCGCCTTGGCAATGTGTGGATCAGCAGCAACCGCGGTGTACTGCGCACCGACATGGCCACCCTCAACGCCGTGGCCGATGGCCGCGCACCCCGGGTGATGGTGGAGCGCTACAACGAGATCGACGGCATGGCCAACGCGCAGGCCAACGGCAGCTCCGGGCCATCGGCGATCCTGCGCCAGGACGGCACGTTCTGGGTGGTCACCGCCGGAGGCCTGAGCACCGTTGACCCGCAACGCCTGCAGCGCTTCCGCGAGCGCCTTTCACCGCCGGCAGCGATTGAAAGCGTGCAGGTGGATGGCGCACCGGTGCATTGGGAGGGCCCGGACCGCAACTACATTCCCGGCGGCCGCCGCTTGACGGTGAGCTATGTCGGCCTGAGCTACCTGATGTCTGACCGGATCCGCTACCGCACGCGGCTGGATGGCCTGGATGCGGGGTGGGTCGAACGCGGCCCGCAGCGCAGCGTGGAGTTCGTCGGCCTGCCGCCGGGCGATTACACCCTGCACGTGGCCGCTGCCCATCCGAGTGGCAGCTGGGGCCAGCAGGAAGCGGTATGGAGCTTCACCGTGGAGCCGTTCTGGTGGCAGCGACGCAGTGTGCAGGGGCTGGGTGGACTGTTGCTGCTGGCCGGGCTGGTGGCGCTGTACCGCCTGCTGCTGCAGCAGCTGAAGGCCAGCAACCTGCGCCTGGCGCGGCGGGTGGACGAGGCCACTTTCGACCTGCAGGCGAAGACCGTGCACCTGCAGGCGCTGAACCAGGAAAAGACCGAACTGGCCGAGCGCCTGGCACGCCAGGCCGAGGCCTTCGAACGGCAGGCCCGCGAAGATGCGCTGACCGGCCTGGCCAACCGCCGTGCCTTCGATGAAACCCTGGCCCGCGACTTCGCGCGTTCGCAGCGCAGTGGTCATCCGCTGTGCCTGGTGGTGCTGGATATCGACCACTTCAAGGACGTCAACGACCGCCACAGCCACAGCATCGGTGATGCCGTGCTGGTGCAGGTGGCGCGGCTGATCGCCGCCGCCAGCCGCGACTCGGACCTGCCCGCGCGGACCGGTGGCGAAGAGTTCGCGCTGCTGCTCAACGACACCCGCCTGGAGGAAGCCGCACAGCTGTGTGCACGCCTGCGCGGCCTGTTCCATGACCACCCCGACTGGGCCGGTGTGGACGGCCTGCGCGTGACCTTCAGTGCGGGGCTGGTGGAGCTGGACGCCGACGACCGCACCCCGGCGCTGCTGTACCAGCGCGCAGACCGCGCGCTGTACCGCGCCAAGAGCGACGGCCGCGATCGCACGAGCATCGGTTGATCACATCCGCGCGTGGCGTGGATATGCCTCTATCGATCGGTAGAGTCGAGCCATGCTCGACTACAGCGCGACAGCGCGGAAAAAGGCGCAGCCGAGCATGGCTCGGCTCTACAGAAAGCGCTGCCTTAGCGCGGCCAGGCGTTGGCGATGGTGCAGAACAACCGCGCGGTCTGCTCGGTGTCATACACCGCGCTGTGCGCCTCGTTGGCATCCCAACCCAGCCCGGCGGCCGTGGCCGCACGTGCCAGCACGGTCTGCCCGTAGGCGATGCCGGCCAGGGTCACTGTGTCGAACACGCTGAACGGATGGAACGGATTGCGCTTGTGACCGGTCCGGGCCACCGCCGCATTGACGAAACCGAGATCGAAATGGGCGTTGTGGCCGACCAGGATCGCGCGCTGGCAGCCGTATTTCTTCATCGCCGCACGCACCGGGGTGAAGATGTGGTCCAGCGCGGCCTTCTCTTCCTTGGCCAGCCGGAACGGGTGGTCGAGGATGATGCCGGTCACTTCCAGCGACTTCGGGTCGATCTCCAGGCCTTCGGCCGGCACCACGTGGGCGCTGGCGGTCTGGCCGGGGTAGAGCAGGCCGTTCTCGTCCATCTCGATCGGCACGGCGGCGATTTCCAGCAGGGCGTTGCGCTGGCTGTCGAAGCCGCCGGTTTCCACATCCACCACCACCGGCAGGAAGCCGCGGAAGCGTTGTGACATCGCGCGCTGCGCCTGGGGTACTGCGGAATCGGGAGCGGCGGCAGGTGCGGGCGTGGGGTCAGTCATGCGTGAATTCTAGCAGAGCGACCCTGAGCGCCCGGCCAGCCTTCTGTGCATGGGTTCCCTGCGTGGTCGTGTGTCGACCAAGGTCGACACCTACCGGGCACCGCACGCTCAGGATTCCGGTAGGTGCCAACCTTGGTTGGCACGGTGCGCGCCGACCAGGGTCGGCATTTACCGGACTGCGGGCCGTGCCGTCGTGCCCGATGGCTGCCACCGCGCCAACCACGCATCCACGCTCAGCCTGCCGGCGCCGGTGAAGATCAGTGGCAGCAGCATCGCCATGAACAGCACCGGCAGCTTGAAGTTGCCGAAGCCCTGGTCAGTGATCGCGTAGCCCATGGCGAGGTCAGACAGCGAGTTCCACTCCATCGGCCAATGCACTGCATAGGTGGCCACAACGGTCAGCACCAGCAGGCTGGCCGCGGCAAACCGGGTGCCGAATCCAACCAGCAGGCAGGCCGCGCCGATCAGTTCGAACCACGTGGCGAGCTGCCAGTTCAGGGTGGCCGGCAGCTGGTCGAACGGGAACGGGAAGGCATCCTGCAGGTCGGCGAACCAGTTCTGGCCGTGCAGTTTTTCGCGGCCGGATTCGAAGTATTCCCAGGCCAGCAGCAGGCGCAGGCCGAGCGGGGCCAGCCAGGGGGCGAGACGGTCCAGCTGGCCGCGCACGGCGGCCAGGGTCGGGAGGTTCATCGGTGGTTCTCCGGGGGAAGGGGGCGTCAGCCGGGGACTGCGAGCGGGCCGATCACGCCGGCCTGCAGGAACTGCTGCAGCAGCGCGGCACCGGGTCCGGCCAGCGCGTCCTCGGCCAGGCCGTGCGCGGCGGCCAGGTGCCGCAGGTAGCCATGGCCATCGAGGCCAGGGTGTTCGCCGATGCTGGACAGCAGGTACACCGCCAGCGGGCTGAGTACGGCAAAGCGCACCCCGCCATCGGCCTCGCGACGAACCAGCAGGCCGGTCGGTTCCGCCGGCGGTTGTGACGGTGCGTCCTCGGCACCGAGCCGGTGCACGGGCCACTGATACAGCAGCGGCCATGCCAGTGGCGAGCGCTGCAGCGGCACCCGCAGCGGGTCGATGCCACCCGGCGCAGGCAGAGGCTCGGCAGGAAGCTGGTACAGCGCGGTTTCCACCCACTCGTAATGAGCAAGTTCGGCCAACGCCGGGTGCGGCAGCTGTGGCTGGGCCTGCAGCCACTGCACGAATTCGGCGGCCAGTTCGGTGAACAGCGGCGTCTGGCAGCGATGGGTCGCGAAGTACTGGCGCACCAGTCCGCTCCAGGCCGGTTCGCCGAGCAGGCGCACGCAGACCGGGAAGCCGTTGCTCAACAGGCCGAGCAGGTTGTTGAACAGCAGCCGTTGGTACACCGCCACCCGGCGTGGCTCCAGGCCGGCCGGTGCAGGCACCGCATGTGGATCGCGCAGGTGAGCGGTGAACGCGTGCTGCTGCGCGCGCAGGGTGTCGGTGGCGTCAGCCATGTGCAGCCCCGGCGTGCGCGGCCTGCAGGCGGCGGATGGTCTGCAGTTCGCCCTGCAGTTCTGCATAGGGCGGGAAATTGAAATCGCGTTCGAGCAGGGTGGGGCGTGGGCCGATGCGCGCGTAGGTACGCGCCAGCAGCTCCCAGACCGGGTCGATCACCGCGCTGCCATGGGTATCGATCTTCAGGTCCGGTGCCTCGTCCAGGTGCCCGGCCACGTGCAGGCAGACGATGCGCTCTGCGGGCAGCCCGGCAATGAAGGCGTCGGCGTCGTAGCCATGGTTGCAGGCGTTGACGTAGACGTTGTTGACGTCCAGCAGCAGGTCGCAGTCGGCCTCGGCGAGCACGGCCTTGGTGAAGGCCAGTTCGTCCATTGCCGGCTCCGGTGCCAGGTAGTAGGACACGTTTTCCACCGCGATGCGGCGACCCAGCAGGTCCTGCACGCGGGCGATGCGTGCGGCGGTATGGCGCACCGCTTCGTCGGTGAACGGAATCGGCAGCAGGTCGTAGAGGTGGCCGTCGTCGCTGCAGTAGCTCAGGTGCTCGCTGTACAGCGGCACACGGTGCTTTTCCAGGAATTGGCCGACCTGTTCCAGCAGCTGCGTATCCAACGGCGCACTGCCGCCCAGCGACAACGACAGGCCGTGGCAGCTCAACGGATGGCGCTGCGCCAGTTCGGCCAGCGCATCCCCAGCGGGGCCACCGACATGGATCCAGTTCTCCGGTGCGCATTCGAGGAAATCGAAGTCACCCGCCGGTGCATCGCGCAGATCCTGCAGCAGCGCCCTGCGCAGCCCCAACCCGGCGGCCGCCGCATGAAGCGGCGACCGCAGGTGGACGGCGCTGGCGCGGACGTCAGTGCTTGGCACCGCACTTGCCTTCGCCGCACTTGCCCTCGGCCGCCTTCTTGTCGCCGGTCTTGGCCTTGGCGCCTGCCGCGGCACCGGCGGCCTTGCCCTTGTCGGCGCCGCACTTGCCTTCGGCACTCTTGCCGTCGGCACCACATTTGCCTTCGGCGTGCTTGGTCGCGTCGGCGGCCATCCTGGTATCTGCTGCCTTGGCATCGGTGCTGGCCTTGGCTGCCTGGCCGGCCACCAGATAGCCCTGGGCCAGGTCGCTCATGCTCAGCGCCGAGGCACTGGCGGTCATGCCCAGGCCGGCGGCCAGGGCGGTAGCAGTCAGCAGGGACAGGGTCTTGTTGGAACTGCTCATCGGTCGTGCTCCTGGGTGGTGTGGGCGGGTGCCCGAGTGGCCGGCAGGGATGCCGGTGGAAACGATGGTGCAGCGATCCTACTCAACGAATCCTCGCCAAGACCTCAAATTTTCGTGAGGTTTGTTACAGAAGCATCCGGAAGGTTCGCACCGGGCAAGCCCGGCGCCCACAACGCGGGTGGAACGCCCAGAAACAGGAAGGCCGCTGTCACCAGGACAGCGGCCACCTTGGAGTCGACTCCGGTGTTGCAGTGCAGCGTCAGGGCTGGCCGGTGCTGGAGGTCTCGTCGCGCTTCTCGCGCGGCGGCAGCGGCTGCTCGCCGTGCACCAGGAACCACACGTTCTCGGCGATGTTGGTGGCGTGGTCACCCACGCGCTCCAGGTTCTTGGCCATGAACAACAGGTGCGTGCACGGGGTGATGTTGCGCGGGTCTTCCATCATGTAGGTCAGAAGCTCGCGGAACAGCGCGGTGTACTGCGCGTCCAGGCGGGCATCGTCCTCGCGCAGTGCCAGTGCGGCGTCGGCGTCGTTGTCGCGGTAGGCGGCAATGGCGCGGCGCACCTGCTGCGCGGCCAGGCGGCCCAGTGCGCGCAGGCCCTGGATCTGCGGCAGCGGCGGCACCTTGCCCAGCGCGATCGAGCGCTTGGCGACGTTGGCCGCATAGTCGCCGATGCGTTCGATGTCGGCCGGGATGCGCAGGCCGGCGAGGATCTCGCGCAGGTCGCGCGCCATCGGGCCACGCAGCGCCAGGCGCATCACGTCGTGGCTGATCTGCTGCTCAAGCGCATCGATCGCTTCGTCGTTGGCGATGATGCGATGGGCGGCGTTCTCGTCGCGCTTCTCGATCACGTCCATCGCCGCTTCGAGCTGGGCGACGGCCATCTCGCCCATGTGCACGATTTCGGCCACCAGGCGCTGCTGCTCTTCGTCGTAGCTCTTGACGATGTGGTCGTTGGGAAGATTCATGGTTGTTCCACTCTGTAGAGTCGAGCCATGCTCGACTGCCGTTGTCTGTAGAGCCGAGCCACGCTCGACTGCCGTTTCAGCCGAAGCGACCGGTGATGTAGTCCTCGGTCTGCCGCTGCGACGGCTGCGAGAAGATCACCTCGGTGCGGTCGTGCTCGATCAGGTCGCCCAGGTACATGAAGGCGGTGTAGTCGGACACGCGCGCGGCCTGCTGCATGTTGTGGGTGACGATCACGATGGTGTACTCGTGCTTGAGTTCTTCCACCAGCTGCTCGATGCGGCTGGTCGAGATCGGGTCCAGCGCCGAGGTCGGCTCGTCCAGCAGCAGCACCGACGGGCGCAGCGCCACGGCACGGGCGATGCACAGGCGCTGCTGCTGGCCACCGGACAGGCCCAGCGCGCTCTGCCCCAGCTTGTCCTTCACTTCGTCCCACAGCGCGCCCTGGCGCAGCGCCTGCTCGACGCGGTCGGCCATGTCGGCCTTGCTCAGCTTTTCGTGGTGGCGGATGCCGTAGGCCACGTTCTCGAAGATGGTCATCGGGAACGGCACCGGCTTCTGGAACACCATGCCGACCTTGCTGCGCAGGCGGTTCATCGGGTACTTCGGCGACAGGATGTTCTCGCCGTCCAGCAGCACTTCACCGCGCGCTTCCAGCTTCGGGTACAGCGCGTAGATGCGGTTGAAGATGCGCAGCAGGGTCGACTTGCCGCAACCGGAGGGACCGATCAGCGCGGTCACGCGCTTTTCCGGAATTTCCAGGTTGATGCCCTTCAGGGCGTGGAACTTGTCGTAGTAGAAGTCCAGTCCACGCGCAGCCAGCTTCACCGGCGACGGCGTGTGCAGGCTCTCGTGCGAGGACGGCACGGCGATGCGCTGCATCGGCACGGCGTTGGAAAGGTCGTTCATGGCGTTATCCACGGAAAGGTCAGTCATGGGAGATACGGTTGCGCAGCAGGATGCCGCGGGCGGCAAGGCTGACCAGCAACACGAAGACAGTCAGCACCAGGGCACCGGCCCAGGCCAGGACCTGCCAGGATTCATACGGGCTGCCGGCGAACTGGTTCATCACCACCGGCACGGAGGCCATCGGCTGGAAGATGTTGTTGTTCCAGTACTGGTTGCCGAAGGCGGTGAACAGCAGCGGCGCGGTCTCGCCGGAGATGCGGGCCAGCGCCAGCAGGATGCCGGTGATGATGCCGGCCGAGGCACTGCGGTACAGCACCTGCACGATCACCTTCCACTGCGGGATGCCCAGCGACAGGGCCGCTTCACGCATCTGCGAGGGCACCAGGCGCAGCATCTCGTCGGTGGTGCGCACCACCACCGGCAGCACGATGAAG
Source organism: Stenotrophomonas sp. 115C5 (assembly GCF_056861055.1). Lineage (NCBI taxonomy): Bacteria > Pseudomonadati > Pseudomonadota > Gammaproteobacteria > Lysobacterales > Lysobacteraceae > Stenotrophomonas > Stenotrophomonas sp. 115C5. The sequence continues at coordinate 205,393 of NZ_JBSPUQ010000001.1, read as the reverse complement.
GCCAGCGACAGGGCACCGGCGAACGCCGAGAAGTTGCCGCCGGTCTGCATCACGTACAGGGTGTAGACGAACAGGCCGAGCACGATCGACGGCGCCGACAGCAGGATGTCGTTGACGAAGCGGACCACGGTGCCGGCCTTGCGGGCGTTGCCGTACTCGGCCAGCCAGGTGCCGGCCAGCACGCCCAGCGGGGTGCCGATGCCGATCGCCAGCGCGCACATCACCGCGCTGCCGAAGAAGGCGTTGGCGAGGCCGCCTTCCTGCATCGGCGGCGGCGTCATCTTGGTGAACAGATCCCAGTTGATGCCGGCCAGGCCCTTGGAGGCCAGGGTGAACAGGATCCAGCCCAGGAAGAACAGGCCGAACAGGGCGGTGGCGCACGATGCGGCGATGGCGATGACATTGCCGATGCGGCGGCGCAGGTACAGCGAATCAGCGGTGGTGGACATCAGTTGCCCTCCTTGCGAGACAGGCGCATCAGCATCAGGCGGGCGATGGCCAGCACCACGAAGGTGACGATGAAGAGGACGAAGCCGAGCAGCAGCAGGGCCGAGCGGTAGGTTTCAGTGGCTTCGCCGAAATCGTTGGCGATCAGCGCGGCGATGGTGGTGCCCGGTTCCAGCAGCGACGGCGACAGGCGCACGCTGTTGCCGATAACGAACGCCACCGCCATCGTCTCGCCCAGAGCGCGGCCGAGGCCGAGGAAGATGCCGCCGATCACCGCCGAGCGGGTGTAGGGCAGGACGATGTCCCAGCTCACTTCCCACTTGGTGGAACCCAGCGCATAGGCCGATTCCTTCAGTCGGGTCGGCACGGTCAGGAACACTTCGCGCATCACCGAGGAGATGAACGGAATGACCATGATGGCCAGCACGAAACCGGCGGTGAGCATGCCGATGCCGAGCGGCGGGCCTTGGAACAGCGGGCCGATGATCGGCATCTCGCCCAGGGTTTCGTTGAGGAACGGGGTGACGTACTCGGTCATCACCGGCACCAGCACGAACAGGCCCCACATGCCGTAGATGATCGAGGGAATGCCGGCCAGTAGTTCGATGGCGGTACCGATCGGACCACGCAGCCAGCGCGGCGCGACTTCGGTGAGGAAGAAGGCGATGCCGAAGCTGACCGGCACGGCGATGACCATCGCGATGAGCGCGGTGACCAGGGTGCCGTAGATCGGGGCGAGAGCGCCGAACTTGTTTTCGACCGGATTCCAGTCAGCGGAGAAGAAGAAGCTCAGGCCCTGCATCTGCAGGGCATGACGGCCGCCCCACAGCATCGACAGTGCGGCGCAGGCCAGGGCGATCAGGACGAAGATGACGGTGCCGACCAGCACCCATCGGAACAGTTTGTCGTTGCGGGCATCACGCGTATCACGCGTGGACGGGGCTGCTACAGGCTGGGCGATGGCATTCATGGGGACGGCAGGGCCAGGAAGGGGCGGGGCGGCACGGCGTGGAAGAGGCGGTGCCCGCGCGGGGCGGGCACCGTCGTGTCCATCACTTCAGGTCGGTCGCCCAGTAGGCCTCGATCTGCTTGACCAGTTCGGCAGGCAGCGGCACGTAGTGCAGCTCGTTGGCCTGGGCCTGGCCGTTCTCGAAGGCCCACTTGAAGAAGGCCAGGGTGTCCTGGTTGCGCTTGGCGTCCTTCGGCTGCTTCTGCATCAGCATGAAGTTGGTGGCGGTGATCGGCCACGCCTGCTCGCCCGGAGCGTTGGTGATGACCAGGTTGAAGTCCTTGGCGCTGGCCCAGTCGGCGCTGGCGGCCGCGGCGGCGAAGGTTTCCGCGCTCGGCGCGACCCAGTTGCCGGCCGCGTTCTGCATGGCGGTGTACGGCATGCCGTTCTGCAGGGCGTAGGCCAGTTCGACGTAGCCGATGGAGCCCTTGATCTGCTTCACGTAGGAAGCAACGCCTTCGTTGCCCTTGCCACCGACGCCGTCCGGCCACTGCACCGAGGTGCCTTCGCCGACCTTGCTCTTCCACTCCGGGCTGACCTTGGACAGGTAGTTGGAGAAGTTGAAGGTGGTGCCCGAACCGTCCGAACGGTGGACCAGGGTGATCTTGCCTTCCGGCAGCTTCACGCCCGGGTTGGCGGCGACGATGGCGGGGTCGTTCCAGGTCTTGACCTTGCCCAGAAAGATGTCGGCCAGCAGGGCGCCGCTCAGGCGCAGCTTGCCGGCTTCCAGGCCTTCGATGTTGACCACCGGCACCACGCCGCCGATGGCGGAGGGGAACTGCGCCAGGCCGGCCTGGGCCAGCTCTTCGCTGCTCAGCGGCTTGTCGGAGGAACCGAAGTCGACTGTGCCGGCCTTGATCTGGGCGATACCGCCGCCCGAGCCGATCGACTGGTAGTTGATCTTGGCACCGGTGCTGGCGTTGTAGTCAGCCGACCACTTGGAGACCAGCGGGAAGATGAAAGAAGCGCCGGCACCGGACACTTCGGCGGTCACCTTGGCACCGGCAGCGGCCGGGGCAGCGGCACCGTCGGCAGCCGGCTGCTGTGCGGCCTGCTTGTCGCCACCGCAGGCCGACAGGCCCAGGGCGATGGCCAGGGAAAGGGCGGCAAGGCCGGCCGAGTGCAGTTTCATGGTCACTCCATAGCGGGGAAGAGCCGACGTGGTCGGCGGATGCGGCTATGAAATGATGTTTTTGTTACAGCCGTATTACGACCATGACAGAGGTGTCCTGGATCACGTTCTGACAAGGGTTTCACGGGGTTGGCCCCCATCGCGCAGAGCCCGGGATGCCCGGATCTGCGCACCGGTATGACGGCAGGTTGGCCCTTGTAGCGTCGAGCTTGCTCGACTGCTCCCTGCCCTCGGTAGGTGCGGACCGTTGGTCCGCACGCGCCAGCATCCAGCCGAGCGTGGGCTCGGCTCTACACGCGCTCCTGCCTTTGCTCCTGCCTTCCATGACCCCACCGCGCCCCCGATGAACTGACCAGAGGCGACGCAGGGCACAGCCCGGGACCGTTCGCGCCATGGATGGCGCGATCGAGCCCCCATGGACGGGTTTACGGCGTGTCCCGGGCTGGGCCCTGCGTCGCCTACTCCCGGTAGATCGGAGGCGCAGCGCATTTCACGACCAACCACCAAAACAAGAAGAGCGCGAGATCTCGAGGATCTCGCGCCCGGGGTGGGATCGGCGGGGGAGAGAGGACCCGCCGATCCCGTTCCTGCGGGGGAACGCGCTTGCTTACTTCAGGTTCTGCGACCAGTAGGTCTCGATCTGGCGGACCAGGCTGTCCGGCAGCGGCACGTAGTCCAGCTGGCGGGCCTGGGCGTCGCCGCTCTTGTAGACCCAGCGGAAGAACTCCTGGGTGGCCTTGCCGTTGGCAGCGTTCTTCGGCTTCTTGTGCACCAGGATGAAGTTGGTGGCGGTGATCGGCCAGGACTCGGCGCCCGGGGCGTTGGTCATCACCAGGTAGAAGTCCTTGGCGCTGGCCCAGTCGGCGCTGGCGGCAGCGGCAGCGAACGAGGTGTCGCTCGGCTGCACGAAGCGGCCGGCGGCATTCTTCATCGCGGTGTACGACAGCTTGTTCTGCAGCGCGTAGGACAGTTCGACGTAGCCGATGCCGCCCTTGATCTGCTTCACGTAAGCGGCAACGCCTTCGTTGCCCTTGCCGCCGATGCCGGCCGGCCACTGGACCGAGGTGCCTTCACCGACCGAGCTCTTCCACTCCGGGCTGACCTTGGACAGGTAGTTGACGAAGTTGAAGGTGGTGCCCGAGCCGTCCGAACGGTGCACGACGGTGATCTTGGCGCTCGGCAGGGTCACGCCCGGGTTCAGCGCGGCGATGGCCGGGTCGTTCCAGGTCTTGATCTTGCCCAGGAAGATGTTGGCCAGCACGGTGCCGTCCAGCTTCAGCGCGCCCGGGGCGATGCCGGCCACGTTGACCACCGGCACCACGCCGCCGATCACCGACGGGAACTGCGCCAGGCCCGAAGCCGCCAGCTCTTCCGGCTTCAGCGGGGCGTCGGACGAGCCGAAATCAACGGTCTTGGCCTTGATCTGCGCAATGCCGCCGCCGGAACCGATCGACTGGTAGTTGACCTTGTTGCTGGTGGCGGCGTTGTAGTCGGCCGACCACTTCGACATCACCGGGTAGATGAACGAGGCGCCCGCGCCGGTGATTTCAGCGGCGTTGGCGGCGAACACGGACGACGCTGCGAAGACGGCAACGGCAACGCGCGACTTGAAGGCGTGGATCACGGGGTGGCTCCTGGGTTGATTGGGATGCGGGGTTACCCGCCCGGCGCACATTCCATAACGGTTCGATGACAGCGCAGGGACCGTTGTATGACGCAACCGTTACAGCGCTGCCCGGTGCCCGCACAGCAGGTGCGTGAAGGTTCTGAGTGCTGCGGGCGACGTGATGGCCAATGCACCGGAAACGGACATAAGCCGGTTGCGATCACGTTCTATATGTCGCTGATGGCCTGTCCGGTGCGGTCGTCAATGCCGACCCTGCCCGGCATTCCGCAGTGATGCCGCGTCATCCACACGAAACCAGCAATGCCGGTGAAGGTCGCGCGGCGACCGGCCCGGGCACGGACGCTGATACGTCACGCCATATGCCGCAAGGGATCGACAAGCATGTAGCCACAAATGAGTCGTACGCATGACCGCACGAAGAAATCTGTGGTTGGTGCTCAATCTGTCATTCGGTTGTCATGGTTTTAACGGAACGTTCGCAAAACGCTTGACCGGCCTGCCGGCGTGGCGTTCTGCCCAAGCCATTCCAACCCTCTGGAGAAATCCAAAATGCGTTCCCATTTGCTCGCCGCCGCGGTCGTTGCAAGCCTCGGTCTGGTTTCCGCCGACGCCTTCGCAGCCCCCGCCAGCTCGGGCGTATCCCAGGCACAGCTGCAGCAGCTGCAGGCACAGATCGCTGCGCTGCAGGCCCAGGTCCAGCAGTTGCAGAACGATTCGCAGGCGCTGCAGGCGCAGTCCGACGCGCAGTCCGAAGTGAACATCACTCAGGCGCAGGCCCTGGAAGGTGCACAGAAGACCCAGACCAGCGTCGACAAGCTGGCCAAGCTGGTCAATGACAACAAGATCGGCGGTCGCATGTTCTTCGACCTGACCAACATCGACAAGACCAGCAACGGCAAGGACACCGCCGCCAGCGGCACCGGTCTGGACGTCAAGCGCTTCTACCTGACCGTCGATCACAAGTTCAACGACATCTGGTCGGCCAACCTGACCACCGACTTCCAGTACAGCTCGGCCATCGGCAACACCGAACTGTTCGTCAAGAAGGCCTACGTGCAGGGCAGCTTCGACCCGGCCTTCAACCTGCGCGTCGGTGCCGCCGACATGCCGTGGATCCCGTACGTCGAGAAGTTCTACGGCATGCGCTATGTCGAGAACACCCTGACCGACCGCCTGAAGTACGGCAACTCGTCCGACTGGGGCCTGCATGGCTTCGGCAACCTGGGCAACAACTTCAACTATGCGGTCTCGGTCGTGTCCGGCGCCGGTTACAAGAACCCGACCCGCAGCAAGGGCATGGACGTGGAAGGCCGCGCGGCCTATACCCCGAACGAGAACTTCGTGGTTGCCATCGGTGGCTACAGCGGCAAGCTGGGCAAGGAGACCGACATCCAGAGCGCCGAGAACACCTACACCCGCGCCAATGCGATGGTGGCCTACGCCAGCAGCGACTTCCGCGTCGGTGGCGAGTACTTCCAGGCCAAGAACCTCAACAACGTGATGACCGTTGCCACCGACAAGACCAGTGGCTGGTCGGTGTGGGGCAGCGTGCGCGTCACCGACGGCGGCATCAACGTGTTCGGTCGTTACGATGACACCGACGTCAGCAAGACCCTGGACCCGACCCTGAGCGACAAGTACTGGAACGTCGGCGTCGAGTTCCCGGTCATGAAGAACCTCAAGCTGTCGACCGTGTACAAGTACACGCACCTGGCCAACGCCAGCGACAAGAAGAACGACAAGACCAAGGAATTCGGCGTCTGGGGCGACCTGTCGTTCTGATGTCCTGAAGCACCCTTGTCTACAAGCAAAGACGGCGGGCCTTGTGCCCGCCGTCTTTGTTTTGTCACACCACGAACGCGGTCACGCCTCGGCCGTGGTCTTTTCCTTGAACCGGCACAGGTCGGCGATCACGCAGCCCGGGCAATCCGGCTTTCGCGCCTTGCACACATAACGCCCGTGCAGGATCAGCCAGTGATGCGCGTCGAGCAGGAACTCGGCCGGAATCACCTTCACCAGTTTGTCTTCCACTTCACGCACGTTCTTGCCTGGCGCCAGGCCGGTGCGGTTGGATACGCGGAAGATATGCGTGTCCACCGCCATCACCGGCTCGCCGAACGCAGTGTTGAGCACCACGTTGGCGGTCTTGCGTCCAACGCCTGGCAGCGCTTCCAGTTCATCGCGATCGCGCGGCACTTCACCGCCGTGCTTCTCCAGCAGGATCGCACAGGTGGCGATCACGTTCTTCGCCTTGGCGTTGAACAGGCCGATGGTGGCGATGTACTGCTTCAGCCCGTCCTCGCCGAGTGCGAGGATCTTCGCCGGCGTGTTGGCGACCGGGAACAGACGGCGCGTGGCCTTGTTGACGCCGACGTCGGTGGCCTGCGCCGACAGCGCGACCGCCACCAGCAGCTCGAACGGCGAGCTGTACTCCAGTTCGGTCTTCGGGTGTGGATTGAGTTCGCGCAGGCGGGTGAACATTTCCACCACGTCGGCGCGCGGCATCGTGCCGCCACGCCGCGCCGGGGCGCGTGCGGTCTTCTTCATGGTGGCCATTACTGCTCCTTGCCGCTGGCGCGGGCCTTGGCCCGGGCGAGGATGGCGGCGGCTGCGGCGGGCAGGGCGGGTTTCACGTCCGGCGCCGGGGCCGGCGTACGGCGTGCATCGCGCTCGGCCTCACGGCGCGCCAGACGCACCGCGCGCGCGCGGTAGCGTTCGCGTGCGGCCCATGCCGCGTGCAGCTGCTGCTGGGCCTGCTGCAGGCGTTGTGGAAGGTCCGGGTGGCCGGGCAGCAGCTGCTCGTCGCCGGCGCGGGCAATGTAGTCCATCAGGCCCGCCTGCAGGGCGCCATCGAGATCGTCTGCCTGGACCCGGGCGAACAGCTGCGCGGGGTTGGGTCGGGATGCCATGGCGTCAGCGGTTCTGGAAGGCCGGCGGACGGCGCTGCAGGAACGCGCCGGTGCCTTCGCGCATGTCCTCGGTGGCGAACAGCAGGCCGAACTGCGCGCTTTCGTACTCCAGCCCTGCCTCCAGGCTGCATTCTCCACCCACGTGCACGGCGTCCAGCAGGCCACGCAGGGCCAGCGGCGCCGAGCGCGCCAACTGGCGGGCGACGTCCTGCACACGGTTGTCCAGCGCGTCGGCCGGCACCACCTCGTTGACGATGCCCAGTTCCAGCGCACGCGCGGCGTTGATCGGTGCACCCAGCAGGCACAGCTCCAGGGTGGCGGCGCGGCCGCACAGGCGCAGCAGGCGCTGGCTGCCGCCGAAGCCGGGAATCAGGCCGAGATTGATCTCCGGCTGCCCGACCTTGGCCGTATCGGCAGCGATGCGCAGGTGGCAGGCCATGGCCAGTTCCAGCCCGCCGCCCAAGGCGAAGCCGTTCACGCGCGCGATCACCGGCTTGGGCATGCGCTCGATCTGGCGCATCAGGGCCTGGCCGAGCAGGGAGAAATCACGTCCCTGAACCGCACTGAGTGTGTTCATCTCGGCGATGTCGGCCCCGGCCACGAACGCCTTCGGACCGGCACCGGTCAGCACCACCACGCGCACGTCCGGGTCGGCAGCGGCGGCGCTGAATGCCTCGGCCAGCGCCTGCAGGGTCGCGGCATTCAAGGCGTTGAGCTTGTCCGGGCGCTGGACGGTCACGGTGCGGATGGCGCCGTCGTCGGCGACAGCGATCAGGGCATCGGCCACGGGAAAACTCCTGAAACGTTAAAAAAAAGTGAGATTGAACTCCGCCAACGCAGACGGGTCTTAGCCTGCATCGTGAGTAGCGGTTACACGTTGTGCCCGTTATCCTAACCCGTCGCCTCAGGGCGGCGCAGAACGTCCCTGAGTTACCACCCCTGGAGAACTGTTTGATGAAGTTGCGTTCTATCGCGGTCGCCGTCGCGGCCCTGGCCCTGGCCCTGACGGGCAATGCCTTCGCCCAGGACGTCTCGTCCGAAAAGGGCAAGCTGAGCTACTACTTCGGTTACGACTACGGCAACAACCTGGCGGAGCTGACCGGTCGTGGTGAGCAGCTGGACATCAACTCGGTGGTGAAGGGTCTGCAGGACGCCTACGCCAAGAAGCAGCCGGCGATCACCGCCGACCAGCTGAAGCCGGCCGTTGAAGCGTTCCAGAAGCGCGAGCAGGGCCGTGCCCAGGCTGCCAAGGCCGAGTACGAAAAGGCTGCTGCCGAAAACAAGACCAAGAGCGATCAGTTCATCGCGGCGAACAAGGCCAAGGCCGGCGTGCAGTCCCTGCCGAGCGGCGTCCAGTACCGCGTGATCGAAGCTGGCAAGGGCGCCAAGCCGACCCAGGCCAGCACCGTGCAGCTGGAAGTGGCCGGTCCGTTCCCGTACGGCCAGCGCCCGACCGAAGCCCGCCCGGCCCAGCAGATTCCGTCGATCAAGGTCAGCGAAGTCGAAATGAAGGCCATGCGCGAGACCCTGCTGCAGATGCCGGCAGGCTCGAAGTGGGAAGTCACCCTGCCGCCGGACCAGGCCTACGGTGCCGACCCGCGCACCCCGTTCCCGCCGAACGTGGCTGTGCAGTTCGAGATCAAGCTGGTCAGCGTCAAGTAAATCGAAGCCGTAAACGAAACGCGCCGGTGATTCCACCGGCGCGTTTTTGTTTGCGCGGAGCGCGACGGTGCCACGCACCGCATCTGCACCCCGCGCAAATTCAGCCCGATCGCGCTACTGTTGCCGGGTGCAAACAATGGAAGAAACGGCGCGTGTTGTCGCAAGTCCCTGCATCGGAGTGTGCACGCTGGATCCGGACCGGCGATGCACCGGCTGCGGGCGGCACATCGATGAAATCGCACGGTGGTCGTCGATGAGCAACGAGGAGCGCAGCCGCATCCTGCATCGCGTGCAACCTCTGCGTGAACAGCTGCAGCAATCACTGCGCGGCTCGCTGGCCGATCACGAACGCTTGATGCGCGCGCTGCATCCACTGGCCGAGCCGCCGGCCGGCGACGGCTGGAACCGCAGCGAACTGAGTGACCTGCTGCCGCCGGGACCACCTGTGGAAGCCGCCGTACTGGCCGGCATCGTGCCGCGCGCCAATGGAGCACAGGTCATCCTTACCCGTCGCACCGAAACCCTGCGCCAGCATGGTGGCCAGGTCGGCTTCCCCGGCGGGCGCACCGAACCCGATGACCGCGACGCACTGGCGGCCGCGCTGCGCGAGAGCCAGGAAGAAATCGCACTGGCTCCGGGGCAAGTGCAGGCGCTGGGTTATCTCGATCCCTTTGTGACGATCACTGGCTACCGGGTCACGCCGGTGGTCGCCGTGGTCGATCCGGACTTCGTGCCGGTGCCGCAGCCCAGCGAAGTGGCCGAAGTGTTCGAAGTGCCGCTGGCCTACCTGATGGCCGCAGACAATCTGCGCCAGGTCGAAATCAATCACCGCGGCCGCATCCGCCACGTCCTTGAGTACGGCTGGCCCGGCCAGCGTATCTGGGGCGCGACCGCCGCCATTCTCTACAACCTGCGTCGCCGCCTGGAGCAAGTGCAATGAAGCCGATCGATCCGCCGTGGACCACGCTTGTCGATGTCGCCAGCCTGGCGGCTGCATTGGGTGAGGGCGTACGTGTCGTCGATGCACGTGCCACTGCCAGCAGCGCTGTACGTGTGGTCGATGCGCGGTCCTCGCTGGCCGATCCGCAGGCGGGTAGCGGCCAGTATCTGGCGGGGCACGTTCCGGGTGCGGTGTACGCCGACCTCAATCGTGACCTGTCGGATCTGACCCGCAGCGGCCACGGCCGTCATCCACTGCCGGACAGCGATGCCTTCGCGGCGAAGCTCGGCCAGTGGGGTATCGGTCCCGACACCCAGGTGGTGGTCTACGACGGCAGCGACGGCAGCATGGCCGCCTCGCGCCTGTGGTGGCTGCTGCGCCTGATCGGGCACACCAAAGTGGCCGTGCTCGACGGCGGTATCGCCGCCTGGCAGGCCGCCGGTCATCCCTTGGCGGCCGGGCAGGGCATCGTCGCGTCGCTGCCGTCCTACCCGGGCCGTTTCGACACCACCCAGATCGCCAATGCCGAGGAGATCAGCGCACGCCTGAAGCACGCGCCGGGCTGGCTGGTCGACGCACGCGCGGGCGAACGCTTCCGCGGCGAAGTCGAGCCGCTGGACCCGGTCGCCGGCCACGTACCCGGCGCGGTCAACCGCCCGTTTGCGTTGAACGTCGCCGACGGCCGCCTGCGTGATGCACAGGAGCTGCGCGCCGAACTTCAGAGCGTGATCGGCAACCGTGATCCGCAGCAGGTGGTGCTGATGTGCGGCTCCGGCGTGACCGCCTGCCACCTGCTGCTGGCGATGGAAAGCGCAGGACTGAGCGGCGCACGCATCTATGCCGATTCCTGGAGCGGCTGGGTGAGCGACAGCAGCCGCCCGGTGGCCAGCGGCGCCTGACTCTATCGTCTCGATATCCACGCAAAGAGCAGTCGAGCATAGCTCGACTCTACAAAAGCCCGTTCCGATCGATTCGACCTCGTGCCGACCAACGGTCGGCACCCACCAACAGCGGCGGAGATCTGTCGAAGGCGGGGTGGGTCCGGTTGCGGGGGTGTCCGCGGCATGGATGCCGCGGACAAGCCCCCATGGACGGGTTTACGGCGTCCCCCGCAACCGGACCCACCCCGCCATCCCACGGAATCCTGCTGTTGCCCTTGCTTCGGCCGTTGCCTCTGCGGGTGCAGGGCGCAGCCCTGCCGCTTACCCAACAGGCTGCAGCGGTACCTTCGCCAGCACCCGCGCCCACGGGAACAACGGTCCCGGATCACGCTTGCGCGCCACCATCAGCGTCGGGTCATCGCTGGCCGGCACCTGCTCCAGATCCAGCTGGTCATGCCCGGCAATCCGCCGCAGCGACGGGTAGCGTGCCACCAGCGCCTGCAGCAGCGCCTCCAGCGTCGCCAGCTGTGCTTCGGTGTACGGCTCGTCCATCGCCTGGTGGCGGCTGTCGAACCAGTCCGGGTAGCGCCCGGTGTTGACCAGTTCGATACCCAGCGTATGCGCGTTCATGCCGCGCACGTGGTGGGCCACGCGTTCCGGTGCCACGTACTGCACCACGCTGCCATCGCGGTCGATGTAGAAGTGGCCGCTGTTGCCGGCACCGCTGTCATACAGCACGCGCTCGCCGTACTCGCGGGCCATCGCCAGATCGGGCAGCTCGGTGCAGTGGATCACCACCATCTCCAGCGTGGCCGGGTTGCGCAGCGGCAGGCGGTCTTGGTAGGGCAGGGGCTGCAGCTGCAGGCCGGGCAGGAGCGGGTTGGGCATCCGGCGATGCTAGCATTGCGGCATGAACCTGCCTCCTCTTTCGCCGCCGACCCGCTCCCACGGAGCGCGCGCATGAGCCGCGGCCACTGCATCCTGTCCCACGGTTTCGAGAGCGGCCCGGAAGCGACCAAGGTCACCGCGCTGGCCGACGTGGCGCAACGCCTGGGCTGGACCCATGAACGCCCGGACTACACCGACCTGGACGCGATGAGCGAGGTCAGCCGGGTGGGCGACGTGCGCACCCGGCTGCAGCGCCTGGTGGAACGCACCGCCATCGCCGCCCAGCAGGGCCCGGTGGTGCTGGCCGGCTCCAGCCTGGGCGCCTACATCTCCGCCATCGCCTCGCTGCAGGTGCCTGTGGCCGGCCTGTTCCTGATGGTGCCGCCGACCACCATGGGCCCGATGCCGGCGCTGGATGCCGCGGCGGTGCCGATCACGGTGGTGCAGGCCTGGCATGACGATGTGGTCCCGGCCGCCGGGGTCATTGCCTGGGCGCAGGCGCGCGCCGCGCAGCTGCTGCTGGTCGATGACGGTCACCGCTTGGAACACCACGTGGAGGCCTCCGCGCAGGCCTTCGAGCGCCTGCTGCGGCAACTGTGAAGCCCGGGCGCACGGCGCGCCCGCCCGCTTTGACTACAATGGCAGCCCCGCCGCCCCCGGCGCGGGCCTGCTGGCCGTGCTTGCGGCCCTCCTTTCCGACCGGCCCGGCCCCTGTGCCGCGCCCGACCACCTGCGAACCGATCCCGTGAAATTCTTCGTCTCCTGCGCCAAGGGCCTGGAATACCTGCTTGCCGATGAACTGCCGGCCCTGGGCCTTGCCAAGGCCACTGCCACCATTGCCGGCGTCAACGCCGAGGGCGAACTGGAGCAGGCGCTGCGGATCGTGATGTGGTCGCGCCTGGCCAGCCGCGTGCTGTGGCCGATCGACGAGTTCGAGTGCCCGGACGAGCAGGCCCTGTATGACGGCGTGCGTGCGCTGCCGTGGCATGAGCACATCAAGCCGGAGATGACCCTGGCGGTGGACGCACATGTGTCCGGCGACAAGATCACCCACGCCCGCTTTGCCGCCCAGCGGATCAAGGACGCCATCGTCGACCGCATGCGCGATGAGGGGCTGGAACGTCCCTCGGTCAACACCGACCTGCCGGACGTGCGCGTCAACCTGTCACTGCGCAAGGGCCGTGCCTCGCTGTCGATCGACCTCGGCGGCGGCCCGCTGCATCGCCGGGGCTGGCGCGGGGCCGCCCACGAGGCACCGCTGAAGGAAAACCTGGCTGCCGCGCTGCTGCTGCGCGCGCAGTGGCCGCGCCTGCACGCCGCCGGTGGTGGCCTGCTGGACCCGATGTGCGGCAGCGGCACGCTGCTGATCGAGGGCGCGCTGATGGCCGCCGACGTCGCTCCCGGCCTGATGCGCCATGGCAGCCTGCCGCCGAGCCGCTGGCTGGGCTTCGACAAGGCCGCCTGGAAGACCATCCAGTGCGAAGCGCGCGACCGTGAGGCCGCAGGCCTGGCCGCGCTGAAGCCGGTCATCCACGGCAGCGACATCGACCCGACCGCGATTCAGGCGGCACGCGAGAATGCCGAGGTCGCGGGCGTCGCCCACGCGATTCGCTTCACCCGCGCCGACGTCGCCGACCTCGCCGCACCGGAGCAGGAGATCGGCGCGGTGGTCTGCAACCCGCCGTACGACGAGCGCCTGGCCGCCGATCCGGCGCTGTACCGCGCACTGGGCAGCGCCCTGCAGAAGGCGGTGCCGCAGTGGCGTGCCAGCCTGCTGTGCGGCAACGACGAACTGGCCTTCGCCACCGGCCTGCGCGCAGGCAAGAAGTACCAGATGTTCAACGGTGCGCTGGAATGCGCGCTGATCGTCTGCGACCCGATTGCTGTGCCGGGCCGCGATCCGGCACAGCCGCGCGAGCTGAGCGAAGGTGCGCAGATGGTGGCCAACCGCCTGCGCAAGAACCTGAAGAAGTTCAAGAGCTGGCGTGCCCGCGAGGACATCACCTGCTTCCGCGCCTATGACGCCGACCTGCCGGAGTACGCCGCCGCCATCGACGTCTATGAGGAAGACGGCGGCAAGCGCCGTACCTTCCTGCACGTGCAGGAATACGCCGCACCGGCTGCCATTCCGGAGAACGACGTGCGCCGTCGCCGCAACGAACTGCTGGCCGCTGCGCGTGAAGTGTTCGGCGTGCCGCCGGAGCAGGTCTCGATGAAGTCGCGCGAGCGCGGCAAGGGCGGCAGCAAGTATGGCCGCTTCGAGCAGCGTGACGAGTTCATCGTGGTACGCGAGAACAACGCGCTGCTGCAGGTGAATCTGTTCGACTACCTCGATACCGGCCTGTTCCTCGATCATCGCCCGCTGCGCCGGATGATGGCCGAACAGGCGCGTGGCAAGCGTTTCCTCAACCTGTTCTGCTACACCGGCGTGGCCAGCGTGCAGGCCGCGGTGGCCGGTGCCGCCAGTACCACCAGCGTCGACCTGTCGGCCACCTACCTGCAGTGGTGCTACGACAACCTGGCGCTGAACGGGCAGGGCGGCAACCAGCACCTGCTGGTGCAGGCCGATGCGATGGCCTGGCTGGAAGGCGACCGTGGCCAGTACGACGTGATCTTCTGCGACCCGCCGACCTTCTCCAACTCCGCGCGTGCCGATGACTTCGATGTGCAGCGCGAGCAGTTGAAGCTGCTGCGTGCAGCCGTGGCGCGGCTGGCGCCGGGCGGCGTGCTGTATTTCTCGAACAACTTCCGCCGCTTCAAGCTGGAAGAGAACGCCATCGCCGAATTCGCTCAGTGCCGTGAGATCACCGCGCGCACCATCGGTCCGGATTTCGAGCGCAACGCGCGCATCCACCGCGCGTGGGAATTGAAGCGGTTGGGGTGATTCCAGTCGAAAGGGGATGCCGGCCGGCGGCCGGCACTACCCCGTCTGACCAGTAGATCCACGCCATGCGTGGATGGTGGTCACAGCAAAGCCACCAGCAGCCCGGCCACGGGCAACGCGATCGCCAGCGGCGCGATCCATTTCGGTCGGTACGGGTACAGTCCGAACGACAGCACCACGCCGCCCACGGTCATCACACCCAGCCACAGCACCGGGCCCATCGCCCAGCCGTGGTCGACCACGCACAACGCGAACGCCACCGTCAGCAGAGCCCAGCCCAGCACCCGCCATTGCGTGCGCCGTGCCGGGGGGGCTGCAGCCTTGCCGTGCAGGTCGTGCTGGTGCTTTTCCATCGCCAGCGACAGCGCGGTGAACGCGGAGAACGACAGGGTCAACGCCAGCAGCATCATGCGCTGGCCTCCGCTTCGGCGGATTCCGCCACGGCCTTGGGGGCAGCCGCCGCCGCCGCACGCTTCTTCTCGGCAGCAGACAGTGGTGGCGTCCAGCGCTGCATGCGCCAGCCGCACAACGCCAGCATCGCGCCGAAGGCGATCATCGACAGATCGAAGCCAGCCAACACCCAGTCCCCATTGCGCAGGGTGATGCCCAGGTGCGCGTGCGTGGTCAGTGCATTGACCACCGGCACCAGCGCGAACGCCGCCGCACCCAGATAGAGCTGCCACGCCCACATCATCCGCTTCGGCCAGATGAAAGCGGCCAGCAGCGCGCCGCCCCAAGCGTAGAAGAACACGTTGGCTTCCGCACTCGAGCGCTCGGCGATGTCCAGCGGCAGCAGGCGGTTGCCCCAGAAGTAGGCGGCAAAGGCGATCGGCAGGCCGGCCACGGTGCCGATGTTCAGCGCATCGACCAGGCGCAGGCCGAAGCCGATGCGGCCACTCTTGGCATGCTTGGGACGTTCCTTTACTGCCCACAGCACCACGCCGCTGGCCACCATCAGGCAGCCGACCAGGCCGGACAGGAAGAACAGTGCACGCAGGCCCCAGTCGGCAAAGCGTGCCAGATGCAGGCCGTACAGCACGCCGCGGGTGGCGGTGGCGCCACCGGAGGGCGGTGTTTCTTCCAGCAATGCACCGCTGACCATGTCGTAGCGCACGGCCGGGGTGTCGGTGGACAGGCGCTTGCCATCACGCTGGCGGATGTCGATCACCGCATTGGCCGCGCCCGGGTTGGACACGGTGAAGCCGGCCACTTCCACGCCGTGCCAATGCGCACGCGCGCTGTCCAGCAGCTGCGCGATCGGCAGCGGTGTTGCGCGGCCTTCGGCCGGCGCGGTCACCTCCGGCATACCGCCAAAGGCTTCGCTGAAGAACTTGTCCTCGTCCTGTGGGTAGGCGACTTTCACCCCCCACGGCAGGTACATGATCATCAGGGTGACGATGCCGGTGTAGGTGATCATCGCGTGGTAGGGCAGGGCCATCACCGCGCTGACGTTGTGGAAATCGAGCCAGGAGCGCAGGCCCTTGTCCTTGCGGAAGGTGAAGAAGTCCTTGAAGATTTTCTTGTGGGTGATGACGCCGGTGATGATCGCCACCAGCATGAACATCGCGCAGAAGCCGACCAGGTAGCGCGCCCACAGCACCGGGATGTAGTGCAGGTCGAAGTGCAGGCGGTAGAAGAAGTCGCCGCCACGGGTCTCGCGCGCCTTCAATGCCTGGCCGGTGTTCGGGTCCAAAGTGGCGTCGCCGAAGCCACCGCGGCGGCCACGGCTGGGGTCGGCCAGTTCCGGCGGCAGCCGCCAGAACATCTGCATGGCCGGGTTGCGCGGCTGCGGCAGGGTGACGAACCAGTTCTCGGCCTGCGTGGCGTTGGCCTGCAGGTAGTCCACCGCGCGCTGCGCGGCGACGTCGATGCTGACGTTGCTGGAGGGCAGCTCCGGGCGCATCCAGCGGCTGATTTCTTCGCGGTAGTAGCTGGCCGTGCCGGCCATGAAAATCAGCAGCAGCAACCAACCGACCAGCAGGCCGGTCCAAGTGTGCAGCCAGGCCATCGACTGGCGGAATCCGTTCTTCATGCCCAGGCCCCCAGCATGCGCGCGATGGCAGCCATCAGCAGGGCGGGAGCGAGAATGCCGACCCACGCACGCAGCGCGCTGCGGGTGGCGAACGCCCACAGCGCCGCGCAGGCGGCGACCAGAATCGCCAGCAGCATGCCGGTCAGCACGGTCTGGCCGCGCGCGCCAGGCAGCGCCACCGCGCAGAACACGCTGGTCACCGAGGCCAGCGCGTAGCCGCCGAAGATTGCAGCCAACGAGCGTGACAGCACGCCCCAGCGCGGGTTGGAGAAGAAGGTGCGGGGGCTGGCGGTTGCGGGCGAGCGGTCCACGGCATTCCTGCAGGATTCAGTGAAAAGGGGACCGGCGCACCGCAGTGCGCCGGGGTTGGCCATCCGTGGCCGGGCGCTGGTCGCAGAACCAGCGCCGTCCATCGGGTTCAGAGCTTCCAGCGCAGCGTCACGGTGACATTGCGTGGTTCGCCCCAGTACACGCCGTTGTAGAAACCGACGTTGTTGAAGTACTTCTTGTCCAGCAGGTTGTTGATGTTCAGTTGGGCGCTGAAATTTTCGTTGAAGCGGTAGCCACCGGCGAGGTTGACCAGGTAGAAGGCGTCCTGGGTGATGTTGGCCTTGCTGCGATCCGCCTTGGTGCTGGTGTTCCAGATACGGCTCTGCCAGGTCACGCCACCACCGAGCCAGACGCGGCCTTCGATGCCGCCGGGGCGCCAGCTGGTGTTGAGGCGGAGCGTGTCCTGCGGGGTCGTAGTCCGCTGCAGCACGCCATCCTTGTTGCGGATGACGGTGTGGGCGAAGCCTGCCGAGACGTTCCACTCCTCGCCGATGCTGCCCTGGGTTTCGATCTCCCAGCCCTTGACCTTGTTGCCCTTGGCGGTGGAGCGGTAGGCCTGCTCTCCGCCGGGCAGCGAGTTGGCTGGAACCGAATCATCCATCTCGGCAATGTTGTCCTGCTTGCCCTCGAATACGGCGGCGGAGGCATTGAGCAGGCCGCCGAAGAATTCCGCTTTGACGCCCGCTTCGTACATGTTGCCGACTATGGGCTCCAGGTAGTTGCCGTTGCGGTCGCGGTAGCCCTGCGGCTTGAAGATGTCGGTGTAGCTGACGTAGGCGCTGAACGTCGAGTTGAAGTCGTAGATCAGGCCGGCATACGGGGTGAGCGTATCGTCGGGCTTGTAGCCGCTGCGCTTGGTGCCAGTGCGGTTGCCGGCGGCGTCGTAGGAATACTCCCACGTGCGGGTTTCCCAGCTGCCGTAGCGTGCGCCGACCACGGCCAGCAGCGGGTCGGCAAGCCGCAGGCGCGCGGCGAGGTAGGCGGCACGCTGGCGCAGCTCATCCTGTGATGACAGGCGGCCGAGACGGGTGACCGGCAACACCGGGACGTTGCCGGTCCAGTGCCGCCAGTCAGGCACCTTCGCATAGGCCGTGTCGTAGTTGAAATCCATAGCTTCCGATTCGCCCTTGCGAACCGATTGGCCCAGGCCGAATACAAGCTCATGCTCGCGACCGAACAGCTTGAACGGCCCCCCCACGTTGACGTCGAACACGTCCATCGTGCTGTGCTGGTTGAAGTGCGAGATGTAGGCCGTTATGCCGGTGCCGTCCGCGCGCGGATTGCCGGCCGCACCGTACCAGACGCTGCCGTCGGTATCGCGCACCGCATGGCTGACGTTGCCCTTCGCTGACCAGCCGTTGCCCAGCTGCTGCTCCAGGCGCGCGAAGCTGGTCTTCTCCACGATCGGCCACGCGCTCCACGACGCGGACAGGTTGGTCGAGCGCGGCAGGTTGGCCGGCGCGCCATCGGCGCCCCAGTACGGCACCACACCCCAGGTCACGCCGGTGGTGCGCGGCGACTGGTATTCGTAACCCACCTCGAACAGTGTGCTGTCACTCAGGTCGGCCTGGACAATGCCGTAGAACACGTCCTTGTCCAGTGCGTAGACATCGCGGAAGGAATCACTCTGCTGCTTGGCGGCCACGATGCGTGCACGGATGCGGCCGTCCCAGGCGATGGGGCCGCCAATATCGGCTTCCAGGCGCCGGTTGCTCCAGCGGCCGAGGGTCAGGTTGGCACCCATCTGGAAGGTGTCGGTCGGACGCTTGCGGATCATGCTGATGGTGCCGGACGGATCGCCCGCGCCAGTGGTCAGGCCGGTGGCACCGCGGATCACTTCGATTCGCTCGTAGATGACGTTGTCGGTGTTGGTCTTGACCGAGCCACCGAACGTATTGAGCATGCCATCGACCTGGAAGTTTTCGATGGTGTAGCCGCGCGAGACATAGTTGATGCGCTCGCTGTCGGTGACCGACACGCTGACGCCGGTGACTTGGCCCATCACGTCCGACAACGAGAACAGGCCCATGTCATCCAGGCGCTGTCGGGTCAGCACCGTCACCGACTGCGGTGTCTCGCGCAGTGACAGGTCAAGCTTGGTCGCACTGCGCGCGCCCTTGACCGTGTAGCTGTTGGGAATCTCGCCATCGGCGGTCACCTTCACGGTGTCCAGCGTGCGCGCGGAGGATTCGGCGGTGCCGTCGGCGTGGGCCAGCGGGGCGATCATCAGTGCGGTCACGGCCAGGGCCAGCAGAGTGGGACGAGGGAGGTTCAGCGGCGTTGCCATCGGTGCGATTCCATGCAGGACGAAACAGGCGATGGAATGCGCAGACACAGCAGCCATGCGCTTCGCGCACGTCGCCCAGCGAGTCCCATCGACGGTGCGCCACCCGCTTGGTGCGGGCGACCCGGTAGTCGGGGGATGTACACGGGCGAAGGGGCGGGTAGGTGCGTGCTTCCGTGCCCCGCTTGGCTAAGCGTACAACCGATCGGCAAATGATAGGCATTCGCATTTCGTTAATCAAGCGTGACGAACTCCGCCCTCCACGCAGGGCGTGGATCGACTGCCGGATGGGTTCCTAGAACCTGAACACTACTGTCGCCGCATGCAGCAGCAGGCCGATCAGGCCACCTACCAGGGTGCCGTTGAAGCGGATGAACTGCAGGTCGCGACCCACACTCAGTTCCAGCTGCTCGACCAGGTGCCGCTCGTCCCAGCCCTTCACGGTCTGCGCGATATGCGTGGTCACGCCCTCGCGCAGGCGCCCGGTCAGGCGCTGCGCACCTTCCAGCAGGTGCTGGTTGAGGGCCTCGCGCAGGGCCGGGTCGGCCTGCAGGCTGCTGCCCAGCGACGCCAGGCTGCGCTGCAGGTGGCCGACCAGTGCCGAGTCCTCGCGTTGCAGGTCGGCGCGCAGGCTGGCATGGATGCGCGCCCACAGCCCCTGCACGTAGTCCTGCAGGGCGGGGTGGTCGATCATGTCCTGCTTGAGCTGTTCGATGCGCTCGGCCAGCGCCGGGTCTTCGCGCAGGCGCTGCACGTAGTTCTGCAGCCAGGTCTCATAGTCCTGGCGCAGCGGATGCTGCGGCTCGGCCAGCACCTGTTGCAGTTCTTCCAGTACCGCCCGCGCCAGGCGCTCGGCCAGGCTGTCGCCGATCTCGTCGATCGGCTTGACCCAGTTCACCGTGCTCGACAGCGTCGGCCATTCGCGCTGGATGTAGCGCACGATCAGCTGCGAGGCGCGTTCCTTCACCTCCGGCTGCTCCAGCCAGCGCCCCAGCCGCTGCAGGCCCTCGTCCAGCACGCGCTGGTGGCGTCCATCGGCGGTCAGCAGGGCCAGCAGTTCACCGGCGGTGGCAGCGGCATTCCACTGCCGCAGCTGCTGCACCACGAAGGCGTGCAGTTGCCGGCGTACCGCGGTTTCGTCGAAGAAATCCAGCGCCTGCAGGGCCCAGCCGCGGGCCATGTCGGCCAGCATCCGCGAGCGCGCCGGGTCGGCCAGCCAGCTGCCGAGGCGGCTGGCTGGATCGAATACCTGCAGCTTGGCCAGCAGCACACCTGGCTCCAGGAACTGGTCGCGCACGAACAGCGCCAGGCTGTCGCCGATGCGTTCCTTGCTGCGCGGGATGATCGCGGTGTGCGGGATCGGCAGGCCCATCGGCCGCCGGAACAGGGCGACGACCGCGAACCAGTCGGCCAGTGCGCCCACGGCAGCGGCTTCGCAGAAGGCCGAGACCCAGGCCCAGATACCGCGCTCGCCCTGCCAGTGGCTGACTGCGAAACCGGCCAGCATCAACAGCAACAGGCCCAGCGCGAGGGCTTTCAGGCGCCGCAGCTGAGCGCGGCGCGGATCGTGGGCAGGCGTCATGCGGAAAGTCTAACCGCAGCCCGGTGACGCCTGTCTGTAGAGCCGAGCCCATGCTCGGCTGCCTTGCGCGTGGCAAAGAGCAGCCGAGCATGGGCTCGGCTCTACAGAAGCGCGTCGAGAGCGCTTAGAGCGCTTCCAGCTGCTTGCGCAGCGCGGCCAGCTGCGCGCGCAGGGTGTCGTTCTCGCGGGTCAGCGCGACCACGCGACGGCGCAGGGCCGGTGCATCCTCGCCCAGCTGTTCCAGTGCCGACAGAACCTCGGCATCGCGGCTGGCCACCTCGTCCTCGCTGGGTTCTTCGAAATCCATCTCGGCTGGTTCAGGCTTCGGTGCGCGCGGCTTGCGCTTGGAATCACGCACGCGCTTGGCGGCCTGCTTCAGCTCGTCCTTGCCACCGGCGGCGGCAGCGCGCTGCTCGTCTTCCGGCAGGTCGGCCACAGCCGCAGCGGCGCTGATCGAGATCACGCCGGCCTTCACCGCTTCCACCACCTCGGCCGCAGCCTGGGCGTGGATGCGCTCGATCATGCCGACCTGGCTGGTGCTCAGCTTGGCCTCGCGGGCCAGCTCGGCGCGGCTGATCTTCGGCGCCGGTTCCCACGGCGGGCTGTCCTCACCCGCGTCTTCGACGACGTCGGCGGTGCCGTCGCTCTCGCGCTGCAGCTGGGCCTGCTCGACCTGCTTGCGGGCGGCCAGGATGTCGCGCTTGCGCAGCGCCAGCACACCGCGCTGGAAATCGGACACGCTGCGGCGGCCCAGGTGCTGCTCGATCATCCACAGGTGCACGTCTTCCATGCTCTGGAAGCGGGTGTTCTGCACGGTGTTGAAGGGCAGTCCGTGCTTCTGGCAGATGCCGAAACGGTTGTGGCCATCGACCAGCACATCACCCCACAGCACCAGCGCATCGCGGCAGCCTTCGGCCAGGATGCTGCGCTCCAGCGCGTCATGTTCGTCCGCGGTCAGCGGGTCGATATAGGCCTTGAGTTCTTCTTTGACGACGATATCCATGGGCACGGCAGCGAGCAGGAGCGGAACCGCCCATTGTACCCGCTCGCCACCGCCGGCCCGGGCTCAGGCGGTGGCCCGGATCATCTCGCCCAGGGTGCCGGTGATCTGGTCGATCTGTGCCTTGTCCACGATCAGTGGCGGCGACAGCGCGATGATGTCGCCGGTGCAGCGCACCAGCAACCGGCCGTCATGGAAGCAGCGCCGGAACACCTCGTAGCCACGGCTGCCGGGAGCATCGCGGCGCGGTGCCAGCTCGACCGCGCCGACCAGCCCGAAGTTGCGGATGTCGATCACGTTGGGCAGGCCCTGCAGCGCATGCAGCCGTTCCTGCCAGTACTCGCCCAGCTCGATGGCGCGCTCGAACAGGCGCTCCTCGGCGTAGACGTCCAGCGTCGCCAGCGCTGCGGCGCAGGCCAGCGGGTGGCCGGAATGGGTATAGCCATGGAACAGCTCGATGGCCTGCGGCGGTGCCTGCATCAGCGTGGTATGCACGGCGTCGCTGGCCAGCACGCCACCCAGAGGCACCGCGCCGTTGCTGACCGCCTTGGCAAAGGTCAGCAGGTCCGGGGTGACCCCGAAGCGTTGCGCGGCGAACGGCATGCCAACCCGGCCGAAGCCGGTGATGACCTCATCGAACACCAGCAGGATGCCGTGGTGGTCGCACAGCTCGCGCAGGCGCTGCAGGTAGCCGGGTGCGGGCAGGATCACCCCGGCGGAGCCGGCGATGGGCTCGACGAAGACGGCGGCAATCGTCGAGGCGTCGTGCAGCGTGATCAGTCTTTCCAGGTCGTCGGCCAGTTCCGCGCCCTGGCGCGGCAGGCCCTTGCTGAACGCATTGCGCGGCAGGTCCAGGGTGTGGCGCAGGTGGTCCACGCCGCCCAGTTGCAGGCCGAACGCCCTGCGGTTGTTGGGCAGCCCCCCCAGTGCCATGCCGCCGAAACCGACGCCGTGATAGGCCTTCTCGCGGCTGATGAAATGGGTGCGCTGGCCCTCGCCACGCTGGCGGTGGTAGGCCAGCACGATCTTCATCGCGGTATCCACCGCCTCGGAACCGGAGCTGGTGAAGAACACGTGGTTGAGCGGGCCCGGCGCCAGTGCAGCCAGCCGCTGCGCCAGCGCGAAGGCCGGCGGCGAGCCCATCTGGAAGGCCGGCGAATAGTCGAGGGTGCGTGCCTGCTCGACGATAGCCTCGACAATGCGTGGGCGGGCATGGCCGGCGTTGCAGCACCACAGGCCGGCAGTGCCATCGAGGATCTGGCGGCCGTCGACATCCTCATAGTGCATGCCTTCGGCGCGCACCAGCATGCGTGGTGCCGCCTTGTACTGGCGGTTGGCGGTGAACGGCATCCAGTACGCGTCCAGTGACTCGGGGCGCTGGGTGGCCAGGTCGTGCAGGTCGCTTTCGGGACGCTTCATGCCAGCTCCGTCGGGTCCGATGCGACGAATGTAGCGCAGCCGCGTCACGGCGGAGTCGCGGCGGTCCCGGTATAACCAAGGCTCGTTGAATGTTGGAGCTTCCCATGGCTGATTTCCCCGACCGTAGCCATTGGCAGGCGCTGGCCCTCCAGCTGTCGATGCCGGGCCAGGCCTTCATCGACGGCCGCTATGTCGATGCCGCCAGTGGCGCCCGCTTCGACTGCATCAGCCCGATCGACGGTCGCGTGCTGGTTGCGGTTGCCGACTGCGACGCGCAGGATGTCGAGCGCGCGGTCCTGGCCGCGCGACGCAGCTTCGAGGCGGGCCACTGGTCGCAGGCCACTCCGGCCCATCGCAAGCGCGTGTTGCTGGCGCTGGCGGCATTGGTGGAAGCGCACGCCGATGAACTGGCCCTGCTGGAAACCCTGGACATGGGCAAGCCGGTGCGTGACGCGCGCCGTATCGACCTGCCCGGCGTGGTGCGCTGCCTGCGCTGGACCGCTGAAGCGGTGGACAAGCTGTACGGCGAGGTCGCGCCCACCGGCCCGCACGAGCTGGGGCTGGTCACGCGTGAGGCCGCTGGCGTAGTGGCGGCCATCGTGCCATGGAACTTCCCGCTGTTGATGGCGTGCTGGAAGATCGCACCGGCCTTGGCCATGGGCAACTCGGTGGTGCTCAAGCCTTCCGAGCGGTCACCGCTGAGTGCGCTGCGGCTGGCCGCACTGGCCGCCGAGGCGGGCCTGCCGGAGGGCGTACTGAACGTGTTGCCGGGCCACGGTGCGCGCGTCGGTGAACCGTTGGCCCTGCACATGGACGTGGACGTGCTGGCCTTCACCGGTTCCAGTGCCACCGGCGCGAAACTGCTGGAGCATTCCGGGCGATCCAACCTCAAGCGGGTCTGGCTGGAATGCGGTGGCAAGAGCCCGCATGTGGTGTTCGCCGACGCCCCCGATCTGGACGTCGTCGCCAAGGCGGTGGCACAGGGCATCTTCTTCAACCAGGGCGAAGTCTGTACTGCCGGCTCCCGGCTGCTGGTCCAGCGCTCGATCCGCGAGGATTTCGTGCATCAGGTGATCGCCCATGGCCAGCACATGCAGCCGCAGCATCCGCTGGAGGCCGATGCACCGATGGGCGCACTGGTCGATGCCGCGCATCTGGACAAGGTGATGGACGATATCGCACGCGCAGAAGGCGAGGGCGCGCGGCTGCTGCTGGGTGGGCGACGGGCCGAGGTCGAGGCCGGCGGCAGCTATGTGCAGCCGACAGTGTTCGACCAGGTGCGCCCGGAGCAGGCCTTGGCTCGTGAGGAAGTATTCGGGCCGGTGCTGGCCGTACTCGGCTTCGACGACGAGGCCGAAGCGGTGCGCCTGGCCAATGACAGCCGCTACGGCCTGGCCGCGGGTCTGTGGACGCGTGATCTCAGCCGCGCCCATCGGGTCGCGCGGCAGTTGCGCGCGGGTAGTGTCTGGGTGAACGGCTGGGATGGTGGCGACATGACCGCCCCGTTTGGTGGTTACAAGCAGTCCGGCAATGGGCGGGACAAGTCGCTGCATGCGTTCGACAAGTACAGCGAGATCAAGGCTACCTGGATCCAGTTGTGACGACGCGATTGCTGGATGGCTGTTCGCTCTTTGTAGAGTCGAGCCATGCTCGACTGCCGTTCGTTCTTCTGTAGCGCCGAGCCATGCTCGGCTGCGTCTCGGCAAGAGCAGTCGAGCATGGCTCGACTCTACAAAGGCGTGCCCGCTACCGGCAGCGGGTGCTCACCTGCAGCACTGCCGCACGCAGCATGTCGCGGTCGGCTTCTTCGACGGCGTTCTGGAAATAGTCCATGTCCTGCTTGCCCAGCTCGCACGGGTCGACGATGTACCCCGGTGGCCACAACCCCAGCAGCTGCGCCACGCCATGCACGATCTGCTCGGGGGTCATCTGCCGACGGATCCGGAAGTAATTGCGGTGCGGCCCGAACGCGGGATGGACCTCGCGGCGGCCGATCAGGCGGGGAGTGATACCTGCGGCGCTGATGCCGTCACCACCGTCGATGCTGCCCGCAGGCAGACTCAGGATCAGTGGCGCCACCGCAGCCGCGTTCTCTGCGGCAGGCTGGGCGCTGTCTGCCTGCGCAACCGGGGCCGGGCGGGGCATCACCGATGCGGCCGGACGCGTCATCTGTGCGGAGGGCAAGGTGGGCTGCTTGGCTACCGGCGTCGGCAGTTCCGGTGGCAGCCAACGCAGCAAGATCCGTGGGCCGTCGTCGCTGCGCAGTTCGATCCGGCCGCTGTCCAGCAGCCACAGAGCGAGCCCGCCATGCACCAGCAGTACCACCAGCCACGCCGCCATGCGCGGCAGCTTCGGCGAATCGGACCACGACAGCGCGACTGCAGTCATTGGCAAAGCATCCATGCAGGGACCGGTGGCGCAGACTAGCGGGCGGCCCGAAAAATTCCGTTGGCATCGGTGTCGGCTGAAACCATCGCCCCGTGTGGCCATCGGCCCGTGGCAGAATCGGGCGATCCGCCGTTACCCGTGTTGCCGATGTCGACGATCACCGCTGCCGCGCCGCCCGTGAATTCCCCCAGTCGAGTCCTGCTGGCCAGCCTGATCGGCACCACCATCGAGTTCTTCGATTTCTACATCTACGCCACGGCTGCAGTGCTGGTGTTCCCGCACCTGTTCTTCCCGGACAGCAGTGAACAGGCGGCGCTGCTGCAGTCACTGGCAACGTTTGCGGTCGCGTTCATCGCGCGCCCGGTGGGCTCGGCGGTGTTCGGCCACTTCGGTGACCGCATCGGCCGCAAGGCCACACTGGTGGCCGCGCTGCTGACCATGGGCCTGTCCACGGTGCTGATCGGCCTGCTGCCCACCCATGCCCAGATCGGCCTGTGGGCCCCGGCGCTGCTGGCGCTGTGCCGCTTCGGCCAGGGTCTGGGCCTGGGCGGGGAATGGGGCGGGGCGGTGCTGCTGGCCACCGAGAACGCACCGCCGGGCAAGCGCGCCTGGTACGGCATGTTCCCGCAGCTGGGCGCACCGCTCGGCTTTCTGCTGTCGGCCGGCATCTTCCTCGTGCTTGGCCGCTGCCTGAGCCAGGACGACTTCCTGCAGTGGGGCTGGCGTATTCCGTTCGTGGCCAGCGCGCTGCTGGTCGGCCTTGGCCTGTGGGTGCGCCTGAACATCCACGAGACACCCGATTTCAAGAAGGCGCTGGAGCGCAAGGCGCCGGTGCGGCTGCCGATGTGGACGGTGCTGCGTGACCATCCGGTGCCCATGCTGCTGGGCACCCTGGGCGCGTTCGCCACCTTCGTGCTGTTCTACCTGATGACGGTGTTCAGTCTCGGCCATGGCACTGCGGTGCTGGGCTACAGCCGCGAGCAGTTCCTGCTGATGCAGATGGCCGGCATGCTGTTCTTCGCACTGGGCATCCCGCTGTCGGCGCGCTATGGCGACCGGTGGGGCACGCGGCGCACGATGATCGTCGCCAGCGTACTGATCGTCGGCTTCGGTGTGCTGTTCGCGCCGCTGTTCCAGCCGCACAGCCCGTGGCTGGTCACCGGCTTTCTGTGCCTGGGCCTGTTCCTGATGGGCTTGACCTACGGCCCCTGCGGCACCTTCCTGGCCGAGATCTACCCGGTGGAGGTGCGCTATACCGGCGCGTCGCTGTCATTCAACCTGGCCGGCATCCTCGGTGCGGCACCGGCGCCGTACCTGGCCACCTGGCTGGCCGAACGCTTCGGCCTGGTCGCGGTGGGCTACTACCTGTGCCTGACCGCGGTGGCGACCCTGTGCGCGCTGGTGGCACTGCACCGGCGCGCGCTGCAGCTCAACCAAAGAAGCGCTTGAGCGTGCGCCCCAGCCAACCGCCGCCCTGGTGTTCGCGGGCGAACTGGTTCAGGTGCGCCTTGACCTGTTCGGCATAGGCCTGGTCATCACCGCGGATGTGGTTGAACAGCCAGCGCGAGAGCATGGTCCGCAGTTCATCGCTGATGTCCTCGCCGGCCTGGAAGCGCATGCGGTATTCCGATACCCGCTTGATGAAGACCTCATGCACGCGCTTGTGCGCGGCACAGAATGGATAGCCCGCTTCCTCCATCAGCTCTTCCTCGAACGCGAAGTGCGACATGGTGTAGTCCACCACCTCATCGATCACCTCACCCACCGCCGCACGCTGCATGCTGGCCTGGGCCACGTGCAGGTGGTTGAGCATCTCGATGATGCGGCGGTGTTGTTGGTCGATCACATCGATGCCGATGTTCAGATCGTCCTGCCAGACCAGTAGTGCCATCCCCGGCTCCCCTTCATGCGTATGTCGGGGCCGACTGTAGAACTGCCGCGCGGGTGCGGCGTTGATCTGGATCAAAGCGGGCCGGTCAGGGCAGGGCAGGCTCGCGTGGGCGCAGCGGGCTGGCCACCGTGGTGCAGCTGACCCGGTTGCGGCCACCGGCCTTGGCCAGGTACAGCTGGCGGTCGGCCTCGGAGATCAACCGGTGCAGTGCATCACGCTGCGGGCGCAGGCAGCACAGGCCGATGCTCACGGTCATGCGCAGGGTGGCGGTGCCGATGTCCACTTCCAGCGCGGCGATGCGCTGGCGCAGTTCCTCGAAGTACAGCAGCGCCTCGTCCTGTTCCATGTCCGGCACCAGCAGGCAGAACTCCTCGCCACCGAAACGTGCGATCAGGTCCTGGCTGCGCGCATGTGCGGCCACCGCGCCGGCCACCGCACGCAGTGCATCGTCGCCGGCTTCATGGCCATGGGTGTCATTGATGTGCTTGAAGTGGTCGATGTCGATCATCGCCACCGCCACGCACTGGCCATGCAGCTGCAGCTGCGGCAGCTGGCGCTGGCTCTGCTCCAGGAAGCAGCGGCGGTTGGGCAGGCCGGTCAGGAAGTCGCGGGTGGCCAGATCCTGCAGGGTGCCGATCAGTTCCAGCTGGTCCACGTTCTGCGAGACGCGGCAGAAGAATTCCTCGCGCGAAAAGGGTTTTCGCAGGAAATCGTTGGCGCCGTTCTTCAGGAAGCGCGGGATCAGCGAGGCATCGGTATTGCCGGAGATGCCAATCACCGCCACCTTGTCGCGCGAGCGCAGGGTGCGCAGGCGACGGGTGAACTCCACGCCCTGCATGCCGGGCATTTCCTGGTCGACCACCGCCAGGCGGATCGCCGGGTGCGCCTCGATCGCAGCCAGGCCCTCGTTGCCGTCGGCGGCTTCATGCACCTCATGGCCGTACATGCGCAGCAGGGCCGCAGCATAGCCACGCGCGGACGGCGAATCGTCCACCACCAGCGCGGCGATGCGGCGGTTGCGTTCCAGCCGCTGCACCAGCCACACCAGGTAGTCGATGCTGCCGGGGGTGTTCTTCAGCACGTAGTCGATGATCTGCTGCTGCAGCACGCGCTTGCGCAGGTCCTCGTCGTACACGCCGCTGACCACCACCGTTGGCAGGTCGCGCTTCAGGAAGAACTCGACCACCGCATCACGGTCGCCGTCGGCCAGCACCAGCCCGGTCAGCACCAGGAACCAGCCGCCACCTTCGCCGAGCAGGCGATCGGCCTCGGCGAGGGTGGAAGCGATCACCACCGGCAGTTCCAGACGCTGTTCGATGGCTTCGCGCAGCATGCCGGTGAACGCACGGGAATTTTCGACCAGCAGGATCCGCTGTGGCAGGGGATCGGCCAGGTCGCCATCGACGGCGGCCTGCGGCAGGACGGGCATGATGCGGTGGCTCACGAAGGAGGGCTCGGCACGGATAGCGGCGGTTTCGGGCGTAACTTTAGGACGAAAACGTCCGTGCTCGTCGTTTGGCCCATTGCTCAGATGGGAAGCGGTTAGTATCAGCTGGAGGTTCTCGATTTCAACTTCGACCTGGAGGTCACTGTGCGATTTTCATGTTTTGGTGCGGCTACTGGATTTCTGATGCTTGCCGCTGCCCCGGCAATCGCGGGCGGTCCCTCGGATTTTCATGGAAAGCCATTGGCCACGGCTGGGTTGGGGCAGGCCAGTCCGGCTGCGGTCAATCTCAGCCAGGACCCCAGCTGGCAACTGTATGGATTCCAGCGTGATGGCATTACCTATTTGCAGGTGAACGACCTCCTCGGAAACGTGCAGCTGATTATCGGCAACGCAGGGGGGACCTACTGGGTGCTGCCGGCAGGCAACAATGCGACCAAGGTTTCGCTGCCCCAGCAGAAGATCCAGATACCGGCAGGCGCCAGCCGCTCGCAGATCTACAGCGGCAGCGATTTTTCGCTGGTGCGTTATCGTAGTGGCGGCGAGGTCATCTGGTCGGTTGAAACACCGTAAAGACGTAGAAGTGCGCAGCGGTGTCGGGATATCCTGCGCCGCTGCGCTTGCCGCGATGAACGCGGCAGAGGGCGATTATTGTAGGGCCGGCCCTTTGGCGGACACCGGCCATCAGATCTGGGTCTGCGAGTTTCCCTGCCCGGAGATGGTCACGTGATCCATAGCGTTGAACGATGCAATGCCGATGGCGGCGGAGTCACCCGTCTCCACCATCGCCATCCGTATCCGATTCCGATGGCACTGCACTGTTCCGCCATAGGCAATCGTGCGGCCAGCCAAGCGCTCGACCGTGGCGGTGACGGTTGACGGTGACAGGCTGCGGTATGAATCCAGCAGTGCGACCGTCATCAGGATGCCGCGGCGTCCTCCTCTCCTGCCGCAACGCACGCGGATGCTGATCTGACCGGATTCACTGTTGATCAACAGCGAAACGGCATCGGTGAGGGCGCGATAGGCGGCCAGCTGCAGGCCGACACTGAGCTGACAGGGATCGCCGAGCAATCGAGGGCGCATCACGCGATGGCTCAGGTCCCAGGTTTCGCGTACGCCGCCGGCCTGGAGGGCGACGTAGAGCCCAAGATGTTCCAGTGCTGCGGGATAGACCATGCTGGTTTGTTCGCGGAACTGTCGCGAATGGACCGAAGCCATATGCAGGAGACTGTTCGCTATCGTGGGATGGCCATGCGCATTGAGCCAATTCACCACCTCGCTGAGCGAGGTGTCGATGCCGTCCCCCAGCTTCCTCAGGTGTCGCGCGCGCTCACGGAGATCAAGCTCGCTTGCCACCAGTGAATTGCGCGCGTGCTTGAGCGCATCTCTTTCACCCACTTCGCCCAATCGCGAACGGTGGTAGTAGTGGGTGATGCGCGACCCTAACACCAGCAGTGCAGCGCCGGTGACCGCCATGATCTGCTGGGTCGCGAACGCAGCTGGATCGAACGCACCCGTGTAGGGGCTTGGGGTGGTCAGGCCAATGATCAAGTTGAGCGACGGTACTCCGATCGCCG
Organism: Stenotrophomonas sp. 115C5; assembly: GCF_056861055.1. NCBI lineage: Bacteria > Pseudomonadati > Pseudomonadota > Gammaproteobacteria > Lysobacterales > Lysobacteraceae > Stenotrophomonas > Stenotrophomonas sp. 115C5. The sequence goes on along the minus strand of NZ_JBSPUQ010000001.1, from coordinate 175,064 downwards.
CACCTCGCCAGCCATACAGACAGGTGAGCACGACGACCGGCAGCGCCATCAGCAGCTGCATCGATGTCTTGGCGTTGGCTTCGTCCAAGGGCAGCTGTGCGGCATACAGGCCAATTATGGCCATCAGCGTCAGGGCAGCGAGTGCAGGCGGGGCGAAACCTGATGTCCAACGGGCGTTGCCGGTCCGGCGTGTCCACAGCAACGCAAGCGGTGCAAGGGTCAGTATGCCGATGAAGTCGCCAACGACCAGGCGCGCGATGCTCGCAAGTACCGGCATCTCCGGAGGTGTCGGCCACAGAAGGTGTGCCAACATCAGATTGAGCGCCGTGACCACCAGTGCCGAAGCCGCCGCGACTGAAATCAGCCATGCATTCTTCGTGGTCACCATCATTTTCCGGTGCAGATGCACGATCAGCATCACTGCAGGCATCAGCAGTGCCGAACCAAGCACTATCCAGGCCAGTCCATACTTCTCGATCATTGGCACGCGCATCTGCGCAAAGTAGGCGTATTCGCCCAGCAGCAGGTACGGCCACCATCGAGGCGGGAACAACAGCACCGCAGCCACGCGGACGCCGGCGGGCAGGTAGAACTGGTCGAGCGACAACTGGCGAGACGCCCAGCATGCGATGGCGTACAACAGCGCAAGGACCAGCCCCGCCGGGCGGATACGCAACTTCAACTGCAGGCCTTCATTCCACCAGTTCAATCGCACATCTCCCTCTAGTACGTTCCCTGTCAGCATCCATTCGCCGCGGGACCCGGTTCTGAGGGACGGTATCGGCATGAAATAGATAATGCAATTGCCGATGCGATCTGCCGATCAAATGAGAATTCCGTCACGCCCTTCTGGATGAGTGCTCTTCACATGCTGTGGAGGTCCAGGAATTGCCAGTTCTTCGGAATCTCTCCGTGTCAGCTCACTGTTTCACCACAACGCATCCCGCAGCTTGTACCACGACATCGCCGCCACCAGCAGCGGCGTGCGCAGCAGCCGGCCGCCGGGGAAGGGGGCATGCCGCAGGCGCTGGAACACGTCCAGGCGCTCGCTCTGGCCGGCAATCGCGGCGGCGATCACCTCCCCGGCCAGCCCGGCGGCGGCGACCCCGTGCCCAGAGAACCCCTGCGCGAAGTACAGGTTGCCGTCCAGCCGGCCCCAATGCGGGGCGCGGTTGCGGGTGATGTCCACGTAGCCGCCCCAGACCTGTTCCAGCGCCACGTCGGCCAGCTGCGGGAACACCTGGTGCATGCGCCGCTGCATCACCCCGCGCAGGCCGGGCGGGGGCAGTGCTGAATAGCTGGCACGGCCACCAAACAGCAGGCGGTGGTCGTGGCTGAGACGGAAGTAGTCCAGTGCCCAGGCGGTGTCGGCCACGGCCATGTTGTTGCCGATCAGGGCATGGGCGCGCTCGGCACCCAGCGGCGCGCTGGCGCCGATATAGGTGCCGACCGGCATGATCCGCCGTTCCAGCTCGGGCAGCAGGCCCTGCAGCCAGGCGTTGCCGGCCACCACCAGATGCGCGGCGCGCACGCTTCCCTGCGCGGTATGCAGGGTGGGCTGCGGTCCGCGCTGCACGCGGGTCACTGCGGAGTTCTCGTGGATCACCGCGCCGGCCGCACGCGCCGCATCGGCCAGTCCGCGGGCATAGGCCAGGGGCTGCAGATGCGCGCTGAGCGGATCGAACATCGCGGCGCGGTAGCGCGGGCTGTCCAGCTGTGCGCGCAGGGCATCACGGTCCCACCACTGCATGGGGTAGTCGTAGTGGCGTTGCAGATGCTCGCAGTTGGCCCGCAGGTCGCGCTCATGGCGTTCGCGGATGGCGACGCTGGCGTGGCCTTCCACCCAATGGCAGTCGATGCCGTGGCGATCGATGCGTGTGCGCATTGCCTGCACCGCGTCGCGTGACCAGTCGAACAGGTGGCGCGCATCATCACGACCGAGCTGACGCTCCAGTTCGTCCACCTCGCAGCCATAGCCGACCAGCGCCTGGCCACCATTGCGGCCGGACGCGCCCCAACCGATCCGCTGCGCCTCCAGCACCACCACACGCTGGCCACGTGAGGCCAGTTCCAGGGCCGCGGTCAGGCCGGTGTAGCCCGCACCAAGCACTGCGACATCGGCCTGAACCTCGCCCTGCAGCGGGGGCAGCGCGGGTGGTTCGGGCAGGCTGGCGGCATACCAGCTGGGCGGGAACGCGGCACTCACCGCAGGCCTCGCGGGCGCAGTGCGGGAGAGGAGAGCGGGGGAGGACGATCAGCATTCACCCAAGTAGTTTCGCCGATGCGTGAGGGCTGTGGTGTGACGGCACCGACTTGCCGCCTTCGCCGGGCGACGGGTAACGTGTCGGCACGTCAAGGAGTTTTTCCATGCGCCGCCTGCCCTGGGTGGGCCTGCCCACCGACAGTACCGTGCTCGGCCATCACCGCTTCGCGGTGGCCGGCGAGAAGTACGTGCGCGCGCTGGCCGAGTCCGCCGAAGTGACCCCGGTGGTACTGCCGAGCCTGCAGCCTCCTTTGCCGGCTGGCGACTGGCTGCAGGGGCTTGATGGCCTGCTGTTGACCGGCGCGGTCAGCAACATCGAACCGCAGCACTACGAGGGCGGTCGCAGCTGGCCGGGCAATCCGCATGACCCGGCCCGTGATGCCAATGCGTTCGCGTTGCTGCGTGAGGCTTTGGCGCAGGATGTTCCGGTACTGGCGATCTGCCGCGGCTTCCAGGAACTGAACGTCGCGCTGGGTGGCAGCCTGCATCCGCAGGTGCATGCGGTGCCGGGCCTGTCCGATCATCGCGAAGACCCGCAGGCGCCGGTGGAGGTGCAGTACGGACCGGCCCACGCGGTTACCCTGGTTGCCGATGGCTGGCTGGCGCAGTGGCACGGCAGTGACCGGGCGCAGGTCAATTCGGTGCACGGGCAGGGCATTGCCCGCCTCGCGCAGGGTCTGCAGGTCGAGGCCGTGGCTGATGATGGACTGGTCGAGGCGGCGCGCAGCCTGCACCATCGTTTCGTGCTCGGCGTACAGTGGCACCCGGAGTGGCGTGTCATGCAGGCGCCGTTCTATCACGCTATTTTCCGTGCGTTCGGCCAAGCTTGCCGGCAGCACCAACAGAACCGACTGGATTCCCGATGAGTTCCCGAACGCGCCCGCGCAAGACGGCCACGCCCCCCGCACCGCAGGAAAGCAGCCTGCTGCGCTGGCTGAAGGAGCGGCGCATCACCGAGGTCGAATGCCTGGTGCCGGACATCACCGGCAACGCGCGCGGCAAGATCATTCCCGCCGACAAGTTCTCGCACGACTACGGCACGCGGCTGCCCGAAGGCATCTTCGCCACCACCGTCACCGGCGAGTTCCCTGATGACTACTACGAGCTGACCTCGCCGTCGGACTCGGACATGATGCTGCGCCCCGATCCGGACACGGTGCGCATGGTGCCGTGGGCGGCCGATGCCACCGCGCAGGTCATCCACGATTGCTATACGAAGAACGGTGAGCCACACGAACTGGCACCGCGCAATGTGCTGCGCCGCGTGCTGGCAGCCTACGCCGAGCTGGGCCTGCGCCCGGTGGTGGCGCCGGAGCTGGAGTTCTTCCTGGTGCAGAAGAACACCGACCCGGACTTCCCGCTGCTGCCACCGGCCGGCCGCTCCGGGCGCCCGGAAACCGCGCGGCAGTCGTACTCGATCGACGCGGTCAACGAATTCGACCCGATCCTCGACCTGATGTACGACTACGCCGATGCGATGAAGCTGGACGTGGACACGCTGATCCACGAATCCGGCGCAGCGCAGCTGGAGGTGAACTTCACCCACGCCGATGCGATGGACCTGGCCGACCAGGTGTTCCTGTTCAAGCGCACCATGCGCGAGGCAGCGATGCGCCACGGGGTGTATGCCACCTTCCTGGCCAAGCCGATGGAGAACGAGCCGGGCAGCGCCATGCACATCCACCAGAGCCTGGTGCGGGTGAGCGATGGCAGCAATGTGTTCGCCGGCGAGACCCATGCCGAAGGCGAGTTCAGCCCGGTGTTCGGCCACTACCTGGGCGGCCTGCAGAAGTACGTGCCGCAGGCAATGGCGTTCTTCGCGCCGAATGTGAATTCCTATCGGCGACTGGTGTTCGGCGAGGTCTCGCCGAGCAACGTGCACTGGGGCTATGACAACCGCACCTGCGGGCTGCGCGTGCCGCTGGATACGCCTGAGAACATGCGCGTGGAAAGCCGCTTCGCCGGCTCCGACGCCAACCCCTACCTGGCGATGGCCGCGACCCTGGCCTGCGGCCTGCTGGGCATCCGTGAGCGGCTGGCACCGGACGCACCGGTCACCGGCAGTGCCAAGGAACTGGGCTACAACCTGCCGCGCTCGCTGGGCGAAGCGCTGGACGGGCTGGAGCAGTGCAGCGAGCTGCAGGCGCTGCTGGGCGAGCGCTTCTGCCGCGCCTACATCTCGGTCAAGCGCAAGGAATACGAGACCTTCTTCCGCGTCATCAGCTCGTGGGAGCGCGAGTTCCTGCTGCTGAACGTCTGAGCATCTGGAATAGAAAAATCCGCCGCCGGGGGGTAGGCTGGCACCCGTTGCCGGCCCCGCCGGCCCCCTTTCCGCATTCTGGAGCACCCGATGAAGCTGCGTATCCTCACGCTCGGCCTGGCCTCCGCCATGCTTGCCGCCTGCAGCGGTGGCAACGGCGGCGCGCAGGACAGCCAGGTCCTGAACGTCTACAACTACAGCGATTACATCGCCGAGGACACCATCCCGACCTTCGAGAAGGAGAGCGGCATCAAGGTGACCTACGATGTGTTCGACAGTGATGAGATGGTCGAGACCAAGCTGCTGGCCGGCAACAGTGGCTACGACGTGGTGGTGCCGACGCTGAACTTCTTCGGCCGCCAGATCCAGGCCGGCGTGTTCCTGCCGCTGGACAAGAGCAAGATCCCGAACCTGGCCAACCTCGATCCGGCGGTGATGAAGCGCATCGCCACCCAGGACCCGGGCAACCAGTACGGCGTGCCGTACATGATCGGCACCACCGGCATCGGCTACAACGTGGACATGCTGAAGCAGCGCTTCGGCGGCAGCACCGACATCGCCAACAGCTGGGACCTGGTGTTCAAGCCGGAGAACATCAGCAAGATGAAGGACTGCGGCGTGACCATCCTGGACACGCCGGCGGACATGATTCCGATCGCGCTGCATTACCTGGGCCTGGACCCGCACAGCGGTGACCCGGCCGAGCTGCAGAAGGCGGCCGACCTGCTGAAGTCGATCCGCCCGTACGTGCAGAATTTCCACTCCTCGCAGTACGTGGGTTCGCTGGCCAACGGTGGAACCTGCCTGGTGGTCGGCTGGTCGGGTGACATCATCCAGGCCCGCGACCGCGCCGAGGAAGCCAGCAACGGCGTGCACGTGGCCTATTCGATCCCGAAGGAAGGCGCCCCGCAGTGGTTCGACATGCTGGCGATCCCGAAGGATGCCAAGCACCCGGAAGCCGCGTACGCGTTCATCAACTATCTGCTGCAGCCGAAGGTTGCCGCGGCCAACACCAACTTCATCCACTACGCCAACCCGGTGCCGACTGCGACCCCGCTGGTGGATGAGGCGATCCGTACCGACCCGACCATCTACCCGCCGGCCGATGTGGCCGAGAAGATGTTCACGTACTCGATCAACACGCCGGAGACCGACAAGCTCTACACCCGGCTGTGGACCGAGGTGAAGACCGGCCGCTGAGCTGGTCTGGCGCCGCCGGGCCTTGCCCGGCGGCTCCCTTACCCTGCGCCGAAGCCTGTACTCCCGCTTCGGCCCAGGTGCCGCAGGATGGCCGGCAGCAGGTCGCGTGCATCGCGGCCGCCGTTGCACAGGAACGACGAACTCATCCGCTGCAGGTTGTGCATGCCGATGAAGAACAACCCCGGCTGCGGTGAAACACCGAACTCGCCGAGCGGATAGCCGTGTGCATCCAGCGCGCCCTGCACGTCCAGCCACGGCCATTCGGCGACGAAACCGGTGGCCAGCACCACCGAGCGTATGTCTGCGGCCTGCAGATCCAGCTCGCACGGGGACGGTTCCGGCTCCCAGTGCAGGTAGACCTCTTCGGGAATGTAGCGGGCATCGTCGGTGCGCGGTTCGGGCCGCGTTGCGTAGTACGCGCTGGCCAGCGAATCGAGATAGGCATATTCGGCCCGAGTGACCTCGATCGCGGTGCGCAGCTGCGGGCGGACATCGGCAAAGCGGGCGGTGTTTCCACTGATTTCCTGCAACCGGCCCAGCAACCTGATGCCTGCGCGGTGCATCGCCAGCAGGCTGATCGAGCTGCCCCGGCCGCCGCTTCCCTTGCCCGAGATCAGCGGAAACTCCGCGGTGCGGGCCCTGCGCAGCGCATCCGGTTCTCCGGCCAGTACGGCGGCCGCTTCACTCACATGCTGGTGGATGCGCCCGGCCATGTCCCACCAGGTCATCGAGTCCTTCCCGCGCAGCCGGCGGGTGTGCGAGTGACGCTGGGCCAGTGACCAGTACACGCTGCGACCGCTGTCGCGCAGGTCCTGGGCGATCTGCGCGCCGGACTGGCCGCCGCCGATGACCAACACCGCGCCCTCGGGTAGCAGGCCGGGACTGCGGTAGTCACCCGAGTGCAGCACGGTGAGGCCTGGTGCGGGTGCGAATGGGGCCCGGGGCATCCGCGCGCGGCGGTATTCACCGGTGGCGACCACCACTGCGCGGGCATGGATCGGCCCCTCACTGCTGTCGATGGCATAGCCACCGGACTCGGGCCCGACCCGGTGGACCACGCACCCCTCGCTGATCGGCAGGGAACGCTCGTGGGCATACTCGCGGAGGTGCCGGATCACCTCCGGGGCGCCCATGAAGCCTTCCGGGTCATCGCCGGCATAGGCATGACCGTGCAGGGCCATCGTCGCGTTGGCGGTGTTGGTCTGGAACGACTCCCAGCGCCGTTGCCAGCTGGCGCCCACGGTTTCGGCCTCCAGCACGCGATGCTCGACGCCGGCCTCCTGCAGGAGCGCGCTGAGCGACAACCCGGCCTGGCCGGCGCCGATGATGACCAGTGGCAGCCTTGCGGGCAGGGAGCCCGGCAGGCGGGGCGGGAAGGGGGAGGGGGAGGGGCTGTCCGGGGGAATCACCAGTGTGGGTCCATGCAAGGCCTTGATCCGAGGCATTGCGCGGGGAATGTCCTTGGCTTTCAACGGATCCCGTTCTGAAAAATGTTGCAGATCGGGCTGCCGCCCGTGGTGTCTGGTCGGGACGGCCGCCCGGGCGTCGAAGAGAGCCCGGGCCTTCCGGCGGACAGGCCAGCATGGCGGGGGAAAACCGACACCCCTCGAGGCCCCGAGGCCGCTCACCGGCCGGTTCCACCTGCTGCCGTCATATCCCCTGCGGCCCCCGGCCGGTAGAATGGCGGCCGCTGTCCACCGCCCGCTCCCGGAGCCCCCATGCCCGTTGAAGCCCAGCCGGTAGCCGCCGTCGTCGACACGACCGGTGCGCCCGGCTATCTCTCCATTCGTGACCTGCGCAAGGAATTCGACGGTTTCGTCGCCGTCGACGACGTCAACCTGGACGTGCGCAAGGGCGAGATCTTTGCCCTGCTCGGTGGCTCCGGCAGTGGCAAATCGACCCTGCTGCGCTGCCTGGGCGGCTTCGAGACGCCCACCAAGGGCAGCATCACCCTCGATGGCCAGCGCCTGGACGCGCTGCCGCCGTACCAGCGGCCGGTCAACATGATGTTCCAGTCCTATGCCCTGTTCCCGCACATGACGGTCGAGCAGAACATTGCCTTCGGCCTGAAGCAGGATGGCCTGGGCAAGGACGCGATCAGCAAGCGCGTCGGCGAGATGCTCGACCTGGTGCAGATGGGCCACCTGGGCAAGCGCAAGCCGCACCAGCTGTCCGGCGGCCAGCAGCAGCGCGTGGCGCTGGCGCGGTCGCTGGCCAAGGGGCCGAAGCTGCTGCTGCTGGACGAGCCGATGGGCGCGCTGGACAAGAAGCTGCGCTCGCAGATGCAGCTGGAACTGGTCAGCATCATCGAATCGTCGGGCGTGACCTGCGTGATGGTCACCCACGACCAGGAAGAAGCGATGACCATGGCCACCCGCATCGCGGTCATGGATGCCGGCTGGATCCAGCAGGTCGGCAAGCCGGACGAGGTCTACGAGCAGCCGGCCAACCGCTTTGTCGCCGAGTTCATCGGTTCGGTCAACCTGTTCGACGGGGTGATCGACGAGGACCTGCCGGAGTATGTGACCGTGCGCTCGCCGCTGTTCCCGGCGCCGATCTACATCGCCCATGGCATCACCGGCTATGAAGGGCAGCCGGTCGCGTTCGCGCTGCGCCCGGAGAAGGTGATGATCGGCAAGGACGAGCCGGAAGGGCACACCAACAAGGCCCAGGGCGTGATCGAGGACATCGCCTATTTCGGCAGCCACTCGGTCTACCACGTGCGCTTGCCCAGCGGCGCCAAGGTGCTGGCCAACTTCGCCAACTCGCAGCGCTGGGCCAGTGATGGCCTCACCTGGGGCGACGAGGTGTGGGTGCACTGGCGCGACAACGACGGCGTGGTGCTGACCTCATGAGCACGGCCGGCCTGAAGCGCTGGCTGCCGGGGCTGCGTGCCACGGTGATCGGCATTCCGTACCTGTGGCTGCTGCTGTTCTTCGCAGTGCCGTTCCTGATCGTGCTGATGATCAGCTTCTCGCTCAGCCGGGTCGGCTCGCCGCCGTACACCTGGCTGCTGCAGTACGCCGATGGCGGCTTCTCGCTGAAGCTGAACCTGGAAAACTACTTGGCGCTGTTCCGCGATTCGATCTATGCGCAGGCCTTCCTGAGCTCGATCAAGATCGCAGCGATCTCGACCTTCCTGACCCTGCTGATCGGCTACCCGATGGCCTATGCCATCGCCCGCCTGTCACCGGCCGCGCGCAACGTGGCGATGATGCTGGTGGTGCTGCCGTCGTGGACCTCGTTCCTGATCCGCGTGTATGCGTGGAAGGCGATCCTGGACCGCAACGGCCTGCTCGACCAGTTCCTGCAGTTCACCGGCCTGCAGTCGCTGATGACGTCGATGGGCCTGCCGAAACTGCAGCTGATCGACACCCCGACCGCCGCCTACATCGGCATCGTCTACTGCTACCTGCCGTTCATGGTGCTGCCGCTGTACGCCAACCTCGTCAAGCACGACCACCGCCTGCTGGAAGCGGCCTACGACCTCGGTGCCAAGCCGTGGCAGGCGTTCCTGCGCATCACCCTGCCGTTGTCGAAGGCGGGCATCATCGCCGGCTGCATGCTGGTGATGATTCCGGCCATCGGTGAATTCGTGATCCCGGAAATGCTGGGTGGCTCGGAGACGCTGATGGTGGGCCGCCAGCTGTGGAACGAGTTCTTCAACAACCGTAACTGGCCGGGCGCCTCGGCGATGGCGGTGGCGATGATCCTGCTGCTGCTGGTGCCGATCCTGCTGTTCAACCGTTCCCAGCAGCGCCTGCTGGAAGGGAAGCAGGCATGAGCCCGCGTAGCGCCAAGGGCCTGGGGCTGGGCGTGCTGCTGCTCGGCTTCGCCTTCCTGTACCTGCCGATCCTGCTGTTGATGTTCTATTCGTTCAACAGCTCGCGGCTGGCGATGGTCTGGGCCGGGTTCTCCACCCGCGCCTACAGCGACCTGTTCGCCGACCGCGCGCTGATGGAGGCGATGTGGACCAGCCTGGTGGTGGCGTTCTGGACCGCCTGCACGGCCACCGTGCTGGGCACGCTGGCGGCGATGGTGATGACCCGCTTCAAGCGCTTCCGCGGCAAGCCGCTGTTTGGCGCGCTGGTCACCGCACCGCTGGTGATGCCGGATGTGATCCTCGGCTTCTCGCTGATGGCGCTGCTGGCTTCGATGGGTGCGATTCCCGGGTTCCCGGCGCGTGGCTTGACCACCATCTGGATCGCGCACGTCACCTTCACACTGTGCTTCGTCACCGTAGTGGTGTCCTCGCGCCTGCAGGAGATGGACCTGTCGCTGGAAGAAGCCGCGATGGACCTGGGCGCGAGCCGGCTGACCGTGTTCGGCCGCATCACCCTGCCGATCATCGCGCCGGCGCTGGTGGCAGGCTGGCTGCTGGCGTTCACCCTGTCGCTGGATGATGTGGTGGTGGCCAGCTTCGTCGCCACGCCGGGCTCGACCACGCTGCCGATGAAGGTGTTCGCTTCGGTGCGCATGGGCATCAGCCCGAAGATCAACGCACTGGCCACGCTGCTGGTGTCGGCGGTGTCGATCGCCGCGGTGATCGGCTGGTACATCAATGCGCGTGCGGAGAAGCGGCGCCAGCGCGATCTGCAGCTGGCGCGACAGGACAACGGCTGAGCACACGGCCTGTCGACAGCGCCGGCAACACCCGGCTCACGGACAGCGGCGCACAATGGGGGTCTTCCAGATGGAGATCCCCCATGACCGTCGAGATCATCAACCCGGCCACCGGCCAGGTGACCTACCGCCATGAACTGATGGGTGCAGCCGACATCGAGCAGCGCCTGCAGGCCGCTGCCGATGCCTTCCCCGGCTGGGCTGATCACTCGCTGCAGGACCGCGGCGCCATCCTTCGCCAGATTGCCGCGCAGCTGCGCGCCCGTCGCGATGACCTGCAGCAGGCGATGACCCACGAGATGGGCAAGCTCAAGGCTGAGGCGCTGGCCGAGGTCGACAAGTGCGCGGCCGCCTGCGAGTACTACGCCGACCACGCGGCCGACTACCTGAAGCCGCAGCTGATCGACACCGAAGCCCAGCGCAGCTATGTGCGCTACGAGCCGATCGGCTGCGTGTTCGCGGTGATGCCGTGGAATTTCCCGATCTGGCAGGTGTTCCGTTTTTTGGCCCCGGCGTTCATGGCTGGCAACGTGGCCGTACTCAAGCACGCCAGCAACGTGCCGCAGTGCGCCGACCTGATCCTGGCGGTGTGCCGTGACGGCGGCCTGCCCGATGGCGTGTTCGATGTACTGCACATCGACAACGACCAGGCCGCCGAGGTGCTGCGCGACGCACGGGTGAAGGCGGTGACGCTGACCGGCAGCGAGCGGGCAGGGCGCTCGATCGCTTCCAATGCCGGCAGCCAGCTGAAGAAGTCGGTGATGGAGCTCGGCGGCAGCGATGCCTTCGTGGTGCTCGACGATGCCGACCTCGACAAGACCGTGGCCGCGGCAGTGAAGTCACGTTTCGACAACAGCGGGCAGACCTGCATCGCGGCCAAGCGCTTCATCGTGGTCGATGCGGTGGCCGATGAATTCACCCGCCGCTTTGTCGAAGCGGCGGGTGAGCGCCAGTATGGCGACCCTGACGAGCGCAGTACCACGCTGGCGCCGATGGCGCGTGCCGACCTGCGCGACGAACTGCACAAGCAGGTGCAGGCCAGCGTGGCCAAGGGCGCGCGGGTGCTGGTGGGTGGTGAGCCGATTGCGGGCACGCACGCCGGCTATCCGGCCACCGTGCTCGACCAGGTCGGCCCTGGCATGCCGGCGTATGACGAGGAATTGTTCGGCCCGGTAGCTGCGGTGATCCGTGTCGCTGACGAGGCCGAGGCACTGCGCGTGGCCAACGACACCCGCTTCGGCCTGGGCGGCAGCGTGTGGACGCGCGACCCGGTGCGCGGTGAACGTTTCGCCCAGCGCATGGAATGCGGTGCGGCGTTCGTCAACGCCATCGTCAAGAGCGACGCGCGGTTGCCGTTCGGTGGCAGCAAGCAGTCCGGTTTCGGTCGCGAACTGGCCGACCATGGCATCCATGAGTTCATGAACATCAAGACTGTCTACGTGGCTTGATGGACCATCCAATGCGCCACGACCAACGGTCGTGGCCTACCGGTCTGATGGGTATCGACCGTTGGTCGATATGTCCCCGGTTTTGTGGGTATCGACCGTTGGTCGATACGATCTACAACCACTTCGCGCGCTTGAACAGCCGGTACAAGCCCACGCACACACCGCCCACGCCAACGATCATCAGCGGGTACGACCACGGTTCGCTCAGCTCGGGCATGTGGCTGAAGTTCATGCCGTACCAGCTGGTGATCAGCGTCGGCGCCGCCAGCAGCGCCGCCCATGCACCCAGCCGCTTGACCGTCTCGCCCTGCGCCAGCGTCACCAGCGACAGGTTCACGCTCAGTGCGGTGCCCAGCATCTCGCGCAGGGTGTCGATCACATCGCTGATGCGTACCGCGTGGTCGTGCACGTCGCGGATGTACAGCTTCACCTCGTCGGGGATCAGTTCGCCCTGATAGCGACGCAGCTGTGCCAGCACGTCCTGCAGCGGCGCCACCGCCATGCGCATCTTGTTCAGTTCGCGCTTGAGCTCGTACAGCCGCACCACGGTGCTGCGCTTGTAGGTGTCGGCGAAGATGTCCTTTTCGAGCAGGTCCAGGGTGTCGCGGAAGCGGTGCACGATGGGCAGGTAGTTGTCGACCACGAAGTCGGTCACCGCATACAGGCAGTACGACGGGCCCATTTTCAGCAGCTGGGGCTCGCGCTCGACCCGCGCGCGTACCGGGGCGTAGGACAGCGAAGCGCCATGGCGCACCGTCACCAGAAAGCGTGGGCCGAGGAAGGCGTGGGTTTCGCCGTACTGGATGCGCTCGTCGACCATCTGCGCGGTCGTCACCACCACGAACATCGAATTGCCGTAGGTCTCGACCTTGGGCCGCTGGTGCGCATTGCGCGCATCCTCGATGGCCAGGTCGTGCAGGCAGAACTCTTCCTGCAATTTCAACAGCACATCGTCATTGGGGTCGTACAGGCCGACCCAGACGAAGCCATTGCCACCGGCAATGACATCGCTGATGGCGTCCAGGGTGATGTCGTGGCGTTTGCCCTCGTCATCGTAGTGGACGCAGTTGATGACGCAGGCGGGGTTGGCCGAGGCGGGCGCGGCAGCGGAGGCGGGCAATGACATGCCCGCCATCGTGCGTCAGGGCTGTGTTTTGGACAAGTGAGGAGTACGCCCCAGCACCCATGCCAGCGTGACGTGGACGGGCAGCAGCAGCACGATCCACTGCACGTTGTACTGCGCCTGCAGGCTCAGCCAGTGCAGCACCAGCGCGGCCACCGCCTGTACCGCCAGCAGCCACAGTACGATCCTGAACATGCGGCCCGGCACGCGCCGGCGCAGCAGGCTGATCGCCCCGGGCAGCAGCAGCACCGCCAGCGGCGAAAGCAACAGCAGGTTGCGATTGGCCCACGCGGCGTAGTGGATGCTGAAGCCCCACAGGAACACCAGCACGCCGCCGAAGAGGGCGCACAGCAGCCAGAACGGCAGGGCCAGCCCGGCCAGCAGGCGCGGGCGGCTGCGCAGCGCCAGGACGCCGCCGGCCACGATCAGCCCGAGCAGCAGCCACGGCCACCAGCGGCGCGCGGATTCCTTCGGCTCCGGATCGATACGGTGCGGCAGCAGTTGCTGTTCGGACTGCACCAGCGGACGGCCATCGCTGTTACGTGCCTGGCGCAGCGCATCGGCCAGGCGCATCGGCACGAAGGCTTCCTGCCAGCGCGACAGCGGCTGGTCGGCGAACGGCCCCAGGCCGACGTCGAAGCCCAGCCACATCCACGGCGCCGGCGAGGCCAGGCGCACCGATTCGCTGCGGTAGGTGTTGCCGCGCGAGCGTCCCGACAGCTGCGACTGCAGGCCGCCGCCGAGTGCCTTGTCCACCGTGTCGCGCACCATCGTGGCGCAGTTGGCGGTGTAGTAGTCGTAGTGGTAACGCGCGTTTTCCGGCTTGGCCCGTTCGGCCAGGTCGGCGGCCAGTGCGCGCGCCTGGTCCGGGCGCAGGTCCAGCCACTGCACGCTGGCGCCACGGCCGGTCTCGTCGTAGTAGGACAGGTCCTGCTGCAGCGGCAGCGCCACCAGGTAATACATCATTTCGCCGCGCGCGAAGCGGCTGATGAAATCGTCCTCGGACGGATCGAAGTACCCGAAGTTGTACGAGGTCGCTTCGCCGCTGAGCGGATCGACCACGACGATGGCGTCGTGGCCGAAGCGTTCGAAGAACACCGTGCCCGGCTGCATGGTGACCACGCCGATGCGCGGCGCAGGGGCCTCGGCGCCGGTGCCGGGCGCAGCGGGCGGGGCCGCCGCCGGCTGCGCGAACGCGGCCAGCGGCAGGGCCATGGCCAGCACGCACAGTGCCAGCCACAGCGTCAGGATCAGGCCGCAGCGCTTCAAGCGTCGTCCTGCGCGTCCGGCGGCAGCACGGTCACGTGGAAGGCCTGGACCCGGCGCGCATCGGCGCGGGCCACGCGGAACATGAAGCGGTCCAGCGCCAGCTCGTCACCGACTTCCGGCAGATGGCCCACGGCCTCGGTGACCAGGCCACCGATGGTGTCGTAGTCCTCGTCGGAGAAGGTGGCACCGAAGCGTGCGTTGAAGTCGCCGATCGGGGTCAGCGCGTCGACCACGTACTGGCCGTCGGACTGGATCGCGATCTGAGCGGAAGGATCCTCGGCCTCGTCATGCTCGTCATCGATCTCGCCGACGATCTGTTCCAGCACGTCCTCGATGGTGACCAGGCCGGCGACACCGCCGTACTCGTCCACCACGATGGCCATGTGGTTGCGCGACAGGCGGAACTCCTTCAGCAGCACGTTGAGCTTCTTCGCCTCCGGGATCAGTACCGCCGGGCGCAGCAGCTCGCGCACGTTGGCCGGGCCGTTGTCGGCAACCACGCCGCGCAGCAGGTCCTTGGCCAGCAGGATGCCGAGGATGTCGTCCTTGTTTTCGCCGTGCACCGGGAAGCGCGAATGGCCGGATTCGACCACCTGCTTCATCAGTTCCAGGAAGGGCGCTTCGACCGGCAGCGAGACCATCTGCGAGCGCGAGATCATCACGTCGCCCACGGTCAGCTCGGCCACCGAAATGGCGCCTTCCATCATCTTCAGGGTATCGGCGGCGATCAGACCCTCTTCCTGCGCGGTGTGCAGGACAGCGACCAGCTCGTCGCGGGTATGGGGTTCGCCGGAGAAGGCGGAGGTCAGGCGTTCAAGCCAGCCGCGCTTCTTTTCACTGTGCTCCGCAGGGGAGCTACTACTGTCGTCTTCTGACATCTCTGGAAAAAAGGCACCCGGCAGGCCGGGCGTTGGCCCAAGTCTAGCAGGATGTGGCGGCCTGTCAGTGACTGCCGGTGGCCGGGGCAGGGGAGCCCGGGGCTGCCGCTTCCTCGGGCAGGTCCAGGCTGTAGGTGCAGCCGGCCAGGGTCTTGCCCGGGTGGGAGGCCACGGTGGAGACGCTGAGGATGATCGACTCGATCTGGGCCTCGCCGGTCTTCGGGTCGGTCACGTCGCGGCTGACCAGCTCGCGGCCGGCCATGAACTTGCCGTCCTGGTCGTAGCCGGTCTCCAGCGCCAGGCGCTTGGCCAGCGGGCGTGGGTCGGCCTGGTCGAGGACTGCCATGACGCTGGCCCCGGCCACCGCCACCCGCTCGGTGCTCACGCCGAACACGCTGATCGGCTGGGCCAGGCGGTACTCGCTCATGAACTGGTTGCCCTGCGGCAGCGGCTGCAGGCCCTGGGCCACGGCCGCCAGCGGGTCGGCCAGCAACGGCGCCAGCGCAGCCTGGTCGGCCACGCCCTGGCGGCATTCGATCAGCGCCGGCAGGTCCAGGCGGGAAGCGAACGCGGATGGGACCGCAAGGACACACAGCAGAGGCAGGCAGCAGCGCAGTGACACGAGCGGTTTCCGCAGGCAGAGGGGCGCCATCATAGCCCTGGCGAGCGCCGGAGCGGTGCCACCAGACGGCGCGCGAAACCCATCATCAGGAACCGCACGACCATGAAGGACAAGGTGAGCACGACCGACGTCATGGCGATCTGCATGGCTTCCCCTGCGGCACGCACCACTGCCGGCCACAGGCCTGGACCTGTCAGCCACGGCATCAGGTCGTCCGCCGCCTTGCCGCTTGCTTTCAGGTAGATCAGGGCCAGCACGAACAGCACCAGCAGCGAGGTCCGGCTGGCATGGAAGAACGGCAGCGCGTTGACCGGGCGGCCCAGGTGCCGGTGCACCAGCATCCGCCACAACACCGGCAGAGTCAGCGCACCCGCCAGTACCAGGATCATCGACGCCCCCCACAGTGCGGGGGTATGGGCCGGTTCCCGTTCGCCATTGAGATGCGGGCCGATCAGGCCGATCACCGCGCCGGTCAGCAGGCAGAGGGGCGACAGCAGGGCCAGGCTGCGCAGCAGCCAATGCCTGCCGCTGGGGTCGCGGGCGCTGATGCGGCGCACGGCATAGGCGCCAAGCGCCAGCAGCACGGCGAAAAGACCCACGCCGAGCGTAAACATCATCGAGCCGTTGTCCGAGGTCATCCTTGGTTTCCTTGCGCCCCATGCCTGGCGGCGAACAATAGCGCAGCGCGCGGACCGGCGCCCGCAGGCCACGTTGGTCAGGGGGATCGCCGCTGCGATGTCGCCGGATACCAGCGCAGCCTGACCGGGTAGCCCAGTTGCACCTGCAGGTGGTCGCGCACGGTCGCCGCCGTTGCGCGGTTGGCTGGGGTATCCCGGAGTTCCACCTCCAGCTCCCCGGTCTTGACATCCAGGCTATAGCCGAACTGGTCGGGCAGCTGGGCGAGCAGCCCGTCCCGCTGAGCATGCAGGCGGCGCTCCATCTCCGCTTCGGTCATCGCGGCGCCGGTGATGTAGTGCACACGTTGCGGGCCATCCGCCCCTGGGTGTGTCTCATCGGCCTCGGGTGCGGCGCCTGTCAGTCGCACCACAACGTTCCAGCCCCTCGCATTGTCCACCCAGATGCCGGCCAGGCGGGCCGCGTGCCGCGCTTCCAGGCGGTCGATCAGCGCCCGTTGCTGGGCGGTGGCGACGGTATTGCGGGTGTCGCGCTCGTTGCTGCCAAAGAACGCCCGTAGTTCGGCGATCTTTGCGGCGATGTCGGCCTCGCTGTCACTGGTGGGGAACGGTGACGGACGGTCAGGATCGGGCATCAGGCCAGCCCCGGACTGCAGTAGCGCGGCAAGCACAAGTGCGGGCAGGGACATGCTGCGCTCCTCTTCCGTGAGTGCATGGGCTCGGAACAGAGCCCGGTGTCAGCGCTCGCCCGCGTATGGGTCGTCGATGCCCAGCTCGGCCAGGATCTCCCGTTCCAGCTGCTCCATCGCCTCGGCTTCCTTGTCGTCCTCGTGGTCCCAGCCGAGCAGGTGCAGCACGCCGTGCACGGTCAGGTGCGCGTAGTGGGCGTTGAGCG
This sequence comes from Stenotrophomonas sp. 115C5, assembly GCF_056861055.1. NCBI lineage: Bacteria > Pseudomonadati > Pseudomonadota > Gammaproteobacteria > Lysobacterales > Lysobacteraceae > Stenotrophomonas > Stenotrophomonas sp. 115C5. The sequence continues at coordinate 157,848 of NZ_JBSPUQ010000001.1, read as the reverse complement.
CCTTGCCCTGTTCGTCGGCCTCGCGTGCCACCACCGGTGCACAGATCACCAGGTCACCCAGCAGCGGGAACTTGACGCCCTTGGGCAGGCCTTCGGGTACTTCGGCCGGGAAGCTGAGCACATTGGTCGCGTAGTCCTTGCCGCGGTAATGGCGGTTCAGCGACTGCCCTTCCTTGGCATCGACCACGCGGATGGCCAGGTCGGCCTCGCGGATGCGGCCCTTCAACGCGGCGGCCACCCACTTGCGGAAGCTGACTGCCGCCGGCAGGCCGGCACGTGGCAGGGCATAACTGACGGCGACGTCCAGTCGCACGGGACCACGGGTCATGGAGTTGCTCCAGGTTGGATCTGATGCAGGTCGCGGCGGTCGTAGGCGCTGACGATGCGTGCGACCAGCGGGTGGCGGACCACGTCACGGGATTCGAAGAAGGTGAAGCTGACCCCCTCGACCTCACGCAGCACGTCGATGGCGTCGCGCAGGCCGGACTTCACATGCTTGGGCAGGTCGGTCTGGGTCAGGTCACCGGTGACCACCGCAGTGGAGCCGTAACCCAGGCGGGTCAGAAACATCTTCATCTGCTCGATGGTGGTGTTCTGTGCTTCGTCCAGGATCACGAACGCATCGTTGAGCGTGCGGCCGCGCATGTAGGCCAGCGGTGCGATCTCGATGACGTTCTTCTCCAGCAGCTTGACCACCTTCTCCACGCCCATCATCTCGTACAGGGCGTCGTACAGCGGTCGCAGGTAGGGGTCGACCTTCTGGCTCAGGTCGCCGGGCAGGAAGCCCAGCTTCTCGCCGGCCTCCACCGCCGGGCGCACCAGGATCAGGCGCTGCACCCGCGATTCGTTCAGTGCTTCGACCGCGCTGGCCACGGCCAGGAAGGTCTTGCCGGTACCGGCCGGACCGATGCCGAAGTTGATGTCATGCGTGGCGATCTGGTGCAGGTAGCGGCCCTGGTTGGCACCGCGACCGCGCACCGTACCGCGCTTGACCTTGATCGCCACCTCCTGCGCTTCGTAGGAGCGTTCGGCGATCTGCTCGACGTTGGCTTGCGCCAGGCGCAGGTGGATGGCGTGGTTGTCGAAGGTGGTTTCGCCGGCTTCGGCGTACAGCGCTTCAACCAGTTTCTGCGCCTCGACGATGGCTTCGTTCGGCCCGCTGATGCGGAACACGAAGCCACGATTTGCGATCTCCACGCCGAGCTTCAGCTCGATCTGGCGCAGGTGCCCGTCGAAGGGGCCGCACAGGTTGGCCAGTCGCTCGTTGTCTTCCGGCGACAGGGTGAAGTCTCGATGATCGATGCTTTTCATTGCTTGGGGTGGGGCGGACGCCTTCCACCGCAGTGTATTCAGGGAGGACAAGGGTAGCGCGCGTGCGGGGCACACGGCCAGCAGACGGTCGATACAGCGTTTTCCACACCCGGTGTGGACGGGGCGCGCGGAAACCTGTGGATAGCCCTTTGCAATGCTTGTGCCACAAGGCCCATGAGGTCTTGGTGAAAAAAGCGTCATGGCCGTTCGTCGCTGCGGCAGCACTGCCACAGGTGGCCTGCACGGGGGCATTCATCGTGATGGCAGTGCAGGTTTCGTTGCCGGGCGAGCAACAAAGCCACGTCCTGGCGGATTTCCACAGCGGTTGTGGAATGATGCCGAATCAACCTGTGGATAGGTGGTGCGGAGCCTTGCGGCAAAAGGCTTGCCCACGTGTGGTGAAAAAACCGTCAGGGCTGATCGGAATCATTGAGGGTGCACGGGGTACATGGCACCGTGTCGCCGTCGCAGGAGGGGATGGCATGGGCATCGGCAACGGGATGCGTGGGATCGGACTGGCGGGCATCGGCCTGCTTGCGGGGTGCGGGCAGTCAGCGCCGACTGCACTAGGCACGCTGGAATGGGACCGGATCACGGTGCCGGCGCCGGCGGCCGAAGTCATCGCCACGGTGGACGTGCGCGAGGGCCAGCAGGTCAAGGCCGGTACGGTGCTGATGCAGCTCGACCCGGCCCGTGGCGATGCGCAGTTCGCTGCAGCGCAGGCGGACACGGTGCGCGCGCAGGCGCAGCTGGAGGAACTGAAGATCGGCCCGAGGCAGGAGCAGATCGCCCAGGCCCAGGCGCAGCTGGCGGCCCTGCGTGCGCAGGCGGTTGAAGCCAGCGCGTACTACCAGCGGGTGCAACCGTTGGCGCGACAGCGCCTGATCGCCGCCGCCGAGCTGGACCGGGCACGGGCTGCGGCCGGCAACGCCGAAGCCAGCGTGCGTGCCGCCGAGCAGGCCTGGCTGGAGCGGGTGCATGGCAGCCGCGCGCAGGACATCGCGCAGGGGCAGGCCGCAGCGGACGCTGCGCAGGCGCAGCAGGTAGTGCAGGGCGTCAATCTGCAGAAGCTGCAGCTGCGCGCACCGCGCGACGGCGTGGTCGATGCCTTGCCTTACCGGCAGGGGGACCAGGCGCCGGTCGGCGCGCCGCTGGCGGTGATGCTGGTCGGCGAGCGCCCCTATGCACGCGTCTACCTGCCGCAGCCGCTGCGCCTGCAGGTCAAGGTCGGACAGGCCGCGCAGATACAGCTGGAGGGAGGCAGCATGGTGCTGACGGGGCACGTGCGTGCGATCCGCAGCGAGCCGTCGTTCACGCCGTACTACGCACTGACCGGTGATGACGTCGAGCGCCTGAGCTATCTGGCCGAGATCGAAGTGGACGGGAACAGCGACATGCAGAAGCTGCCAGCGGGTCTTCCGGTACAGGTGCGCTTCTGAGCACCGGTGCGGACATCGCGGTGCATGCGCAGGGCTTGACCCGCCGCTTCGGCGATCTGCTGGCCGTGGACAATGTCGACCTGACCGTGCCGCGTGGCCAGGTCTATGGCTTCCTGGGGCCGAACGGGTCGGGCAAGTCGACCACCATCCGCATGCTGTGCGGCCTGCTGGAACCGAGTGCCGGGCAGATCGAGGTGCTGGGCCTGGCGGTTCCCGAGCAGGCCGAAGCACTGCGCCGGCGCATCGGCTACATGACCCAGCGCTTCTCGTTGTATGAAGATCTTTCGGTGCGCGAGAACCTGGAATTCCTCGCCGCCATCCAGGACCTGCCACGCGCGCAGGCCCGGCAGCGGGTCGACGAGCTGCTGCAGCAGTATCGTCTTCTGGACAGGCAGCCGCAGCTGGCTGGCACCCTCAGTGGTGGCCAGAAGCAGCGCTTGGCGCTGGCCGGCGCCGTCGTGCATGCGCCCGAGCTGTTGTTCCTGGACGAGCCGACCAGCGCGGTCGACCCGGAATCACGCCGCGATTTCTGGGAGGCCCTGTTTGAACTGGCCGACGCCGGTACCACCGTGCTGGTATCGACCCACTACATGGACGAAGCCGAGCGCTGCCATCGGTTGGCGATCCTCGATCGTGGTGCGCTGGTGGCCGATGGCACACCGGCTGAACTGTGCGCACGGTTGGAAGGGCGCACGCTGCAGGTCACCGCGTCGCAGCCGCGCCTGGCCAGCCGCGCACTGGCCGATCTGCCCGGCGTGCTCAGCGTGGCGCAGATCGGCACCCATCTGCGCGTGCTGTGCAATGAGGGAGCGGCGGACATCGCAGTGCTGGGCCGTGCGCTGGCCAGTGCTGACCCGCAGGCCAGCATCGAGAAGGTGGCACCGAACCTGGAAGACGTGTTCGTGGCTGCCACCCGTGGTCGTGGCCGGGAGCCGGCGGAATGAACCTGCGCCGGCTGTGGGCGATCATGCTCAAGGAACTGCGGCAGCTACGGCGCGACCGCATCACGCTGGCGATGATCGTCGGTATTCCGGTGATGCAGCTGTTGCTGTTCGGCTATGCGATCAATCTCAACCTGCGTCACCTCGACGCCGGTGTCGCCGACCAGGCCAACAGTGCCGCCTCGCGCGCGCTGGTGCAGGACATGGTCGCGACCGGCGTGATCACGCCGCGCAGCGAGGCCTACACGCCCGACCAGCTGATGCAGGCGCTGCGCCGTGGCGAGATCAGTGTCGGCATCGTGGTGCCGGCCGACTTCGAGCGTCGCCGCTTTGACGGTCGCGAGGCGGTGCAGGTGCTGGTCGATGGCAGCGACACCGTGGTGCAGAGCGCAGCGATCCAGCTGGCGCAGGTGCCGCTGGATACGCGTCCGACCAGCAACACGCGTCCCCTGCGCGAGGGCAGCATCGCCAGTGGACAGGTCAGCGTGACCAGCTTCTACAACCCGCAGCGGCGCTCGGCGGTGAACATCGTGCCGGGACTGATCGGGGTGATCCTGACCATGACCCTGGTGATGTTCACGGCCGTGGCGGTGGTGCGCGAGCGCGAGCGCGGCAACATGGAACTGCTGATCGCAACGCCGGTGTCGCGCAGCGAACTGATGGTGGGCAAGGTGCTGCCTTATGCAGCGATTGGCCTGCTGCAGACCACGCTGGTGCTGGTGCTGGGCACCTGGCTGTTCCAGGTGCCGATCCGCGGCAGCCTGCTCGATATCTATCTGGCCGCCGTGCTGCTGGTGCTGGCCAACCTGGCGCTGGGCCTGTTGATCTCTACGCGCGCGCGCTCGCAGTTCCAGGCGATGCAGATGACGTTGTTCCTGTTCCTGCCGTCGATCCTGCTGTCGGGCTTCATGTTCCCGTTCGCTGGCATGCCGCGGCCGGTGCAATGGCTGGCCGAAGTGCTGCCGCTGACCCACTTCCTGCGGCTGGTGCGCGGCATCATGCTGCGCGGCGCCTCGCTGTGGGAGCTGTGGCACGACGCGCTGGCGCTGCTGGCCTTCATCGTGGTGATGATGACGCTGGCGATCCTGCGTTTCCGCAAACGATTGGATTAAGGCCTGTCATTCGGTAGTGCCGGCCGCTGGCCGGCATCATTTCCGGTGGGTGCCGACCGTTGGTCGGCACACCCAGACCTTACTCCGCCACCACCCGCGCGCGCAGCGAATTGGTCAGCGCTTCGGTGATCACCACATCCACGAACTGGCCGATCAGCCGCGCCGGCGCCGGGAAGTTCACCGAACGCATATTCTCGGTCTTGCCGGTCAGCTCGTTCGGATTCTTGCGCGACGGACCTTCCACCAGCACGGTCTGCACCGTGCCGACCATCTTCTCGGAGATGCTGGCCGCGTGCGCATTGATGCGCTCCTGCAGGCGCGACAGGCGCGCGTGCTTCTCCGCATCGCTGATCGTGTCCTCCAGGTCGGCCGCTGGCGTGCCCGGGCGGCGCGAATAGATGAAGGAGAAGCTGTGGTCGAAGCCGATGTCTTCGATCAGCTTCATGGTCTTCTCGAAATCGGCATCGGTCTCGCCGGGGAAGCCGACGATGAAGTCCGAGCTGATCGAGATGTCCGGGCGCACCGCGCGCAGCTTGCGGATCTTCGACTTGAATTCCAGTGCGGTGTAGCCGCGCTTCATCGCCGACAACACGCGGTCGCTGCCGGCCTGCACCGGCAGGTGCAGGAAGTTGGCCAGCTGCGGCACGTCGCGGAATGCATCGATCAGCGAATCGCTGAACTCCAGCGGGTGCGAGGTGGTGAAGCGGATGCGGCCGACGCCATCGATCTCGGCGATGGTGCGGATCAGCAGGCCGAGGTCGGCGAATTCGCCATCCCCATAAGGCCCACGGTAGGCGTTGACGTTCTGGCCGAGCAGGTTGATCTCGCGCACGCCCTGCGCGGCCAGCTGCGCCACTTCCACCACCACGTCCTCGAACGGGCGGCTGACTTCGGTGCCGCGGGTGTAGGGCACCACGCAGAACGAGCAGTACTTCGAGCAGCCTTCCATGATCGACACGAACGCCGAAGCGCCCTCGGCGCGCGGTTCCGGCAGGCGGTCGAACTTCTCGATCTCGGGGAAGCTGATGTCCACCTGCGGGCGCTTCTGCTCGCGACGGGCGCGGATCAGCTCCGGCAGGCGGTGCAGGGTCTGCGGCCCGAACACCAGGTCGACGAACGGTGCGCGCTTGATGATCGCTTCGCCTTCCTGCGAGGCAACGCAGCCGCCCACGCCGATGATGACCTCACGGCCCTTGTTCTTCAGGCCCTTCCACACGCCGAGCTGGCTGAACACCTTCTCCTGCGCCTTCTCGCGGATGGAGCAGGTGTTGACCAGGATGACGTCGGCGTCGTCCGGGCTGTCGGTCAGTTCCAGGCCATCGCTGGCGGCAAGCACGTCGGCCATCTTGGCTGAGTCGTACTCGTTCATCTGGCAACCGTGGGTCTTGATGTACAGCTTGCCCTTGACCTGGTCGGGCTTGCGCGGACCAGCGGGCAGGGCAACGAGCGGGGTACCGCCCGGCGTGGCGGGCGGAAAGACGTCTGGCGTCCCGGTCATGGCGCTTAATCCATTCGGGTGGCGGGAAAGCGGGCAATTCTACCCGCATCCCGCGCCAGCCGCCGCGTTCATGCGGCCAAGCCCAAGCCCGGCGTGGTCATCACTGTAGAGCCGAGCCCACGCTCGGCTGTCTTGTGCAAGGCGGGCGCTGATTACGCCGCCACCAGCTCCGCATCGATCCGCCGCGACCGGTCGAAGGCGGTCATCGCGCTCATCCGGGCGATGTAGTCGGCCGTTGCCGGCGCCGGCTGTACCAGGCCGAAGGCGGTGGTCCAGGCCAGCGCATTGCCCCACAGCACGTCGGCGGCGCTCATGGTCTCGCCGAGCAGGTACGGGCCCTGCGCCAGCTGGGCCTCGATCACCTGCAGCACCGTCTCGGCGTCGTTGTAGGGCGACATCAGGCGCGGCGGCGGTTCACGATGCATCGCCTTGTCGATCATCGCCGGCTCGAAACAGGCGCCATAGAAGGCCATCCAGCGCAGGTAGGGCCCGCGCAGGGCGTCGCCGATCGGCGGGGCCAGCCCGGCTTCCGGATACAGGTCGGCCAGGTACAGATAAATGGCCACCTGTTCAGTTACCAGTGCGCCGTTGTGGACGATGGCCGGCACCTTGCCCATCGGGTTGATGGCCAGATAGGCCGGGGCCAGGTTGGCGCCGGCCTTCAGGTCCAGCACCTGCATGCGGTAGTCGGCACCCAGCGCTTCGAGCAGGGCCACGGCGCCGCTCGAGCGGGAACGGGCGGCGTGATACAGGGTGATCTGGCGTGAATTCATGGCATTGCTCCTTGCGGTGGTGAACTGGAGGCCATCCTGGGGCACTATTGCGGACGACTTCTGTCCTCGATCCTTCATGCGCCATACCGCCCACCGACTGCTGCGCCTGATCGCTCTGTTGCAGGCCCGCCGCCAGTGGTCTGGGGCCGAGCTCGCCGAGCGCATGGGCGTGGACCGACGCAGCATCCGCCGCGATATCGAGCGCCTGCGCGAGCTGGGCTACCCGGTGCAGGCCTCGGCCGGGGTAGGGGGCGGCTATCAGCTGGGGGCCGGGGCACCGGTACTGCCGATGCTGCTGGATGAGGAGGAGGCAACCACCCTGGCCATCGCCCTGCGCGCCGCCTCGGCCACCGTCGCCGGCATCGACGACACCGCGCGTGGTCTGCTGTCCAAGCTCGACCCGCTGGTGCCGACCCGTCGCCGCCAGCAGGCCGGCGAGGTGCATGCAGCGACGGCCACCCTGTCCGATCTTCCGTCCACCGACGCACGCCTGCTCGGACGGCTGGCCCAGTACTGCCGGCAGGCGTCACGGCTGGCCTTCGAATACCGCAGCGCGCAGGAGGCTGTTACCCAGCGCGAAGTCGAGGCGCAGCACCTGGTCAATTACGGCCGGCGCTGGTACCTGCTGGCCTGGGATCTGGGCCGGCAGGACTGGCGCACCCTGCGCGTGGACCGGATGGGCGCGGTACGTGAGTGCTCCGAGCCGGGCATGCACCGGCGCACCCCGGCGCCGCCGGACGTGATGGTGCGGCAGGCGGTCAGCCAGGCCCCGTTCGCGCTGCAGGCCATCGTCCGCCTGGCCGGCAGCCGCGCCGAACTGGAAGGCCGCATTCCGCCCTGGTGCGGGGTGCTGGAGGCGGATGGCGCCGAGCACTGCCTGCTGCGCATGGGGGCCGAGAGCCGGGGCATGATGCTGGCGCAGATCCTCAGCCTGGACCGCGTGCCGGTGGCGCTGTGGACCACGCCGCCGGGCCTGCGCGACGAACTGGCCCAGCGCCTGGCCGGGCTGGGCCAGGTGCTGGCTGTGCCGCCGGTCACAGGCTGAGCCACCTCGCTTGGCAAGCCCCGGCGAAGCTGGGACACTCGCCGCCATGAAGGGGATACTGGGGACAACGGCGATCATCATCGCTGCGCTGACCGCTGCGCCGGCCAGCGCCGGCACCCTGTACAAGTGCCAGGGCCCTGACGGCGTCACCAGTTATGTGAGCAAGCGGGTGGCGGGTGCGCGCTGCAGCACCATCAGCTACAGCCGCGACACCCGTCCGGCACCGCGCCCGGTGGTGGCCGCGCCCAGGCCGGCGCCGACCACGGTGGCCAGCATCGAACGCAACCCGGTTGCCGTTGCCGCCAGCGCCGCCAGCGCCGCCACGCCGGCAACGGTCGCGCCTGCGCCTGCGCCTGCAGCCGCCGCGCCGGCACAGCCGGTCGCCTCGCGCGCCGGGCGCATGGTCAGCGGCCAGGTCTATTCCTTCATGAAGGACGGCGTGCGCCACTACACGAGTGCGCGCCCGACCCAGGTCGCCAACCTCGGCCCAGTGCGGACCATCCGCTACAGCTTCATGGAGCGCTGCTACGCGTGCGGGGTCAATCCACGCGTGGACTTCGGCAGCGTGCGCCTGAACACCTCGGCCTTCCAGACCGAGATCACCTCGGCCGCACGCGAGTTCGGCGTGGAAGAGGCGGTGGTGCGGGCCATCATCCATGCCGAGTCGGCCTACAACCCGACCGCGCTCAGCCGTGCCGGTGCGCAGGGCCTGATGCAGCTGATGCCGCCAACCGCCGCGCGCTTCGGGGTCAGTGACTCCTACGATGCCGGGCAGAACATCCGCGGCGGCGTGCAGTATCTTGCGTGGTTGCTGAAGCGCTTCAATGGCGACCTGACCCTTGCCGCAGCCGGCTACAACGCTGGCGAAGGCGCGGTCGACCGCCATGGCGGCGTACCGCCCTACAGCGAAACCCAGTACTACGTGCGCCGGGTCGGGCAGCTGGCCGAGCGTTACCGTAGTGCCCTGAGTCACCAGTAGGTACCGCAGACTGGTGGGTGCCGACTGTTAGTCGGCACACCGTTGAACAGGTAGGTGCCGACTGTTAGTCGGCACTCCTTGCAAAGAGCGTTGTGTGGCGCGCGACGGTTCCGCTACACTCGACCGTGATTCAATGCGGCTCTGGCCCCCACCGGATCCGCTGGCAGCCTTAAAGCTACCTAATCAATATCGGAGTGCCGGATGGCCAACGATGGGGTACACGATCCAGTCAACACCGGACGTCGGCGTTTTCTTTCTGCCACCACAGCCGTGGTGGGCGCCGTCGGCGTCGGATTCACCGCAGTTCCTTTCATCAAATCCTGGAACCCCAGTGCCCGCGCCAAGCTTGCCGGCGCACCGGTGGTGGCCGACATCAGCGCCCTGCAGGAAGGCCAACGCCTGATCGTGGAATGGCGTGGCCAGCCGATCTGGATCGTCAAGCGGTCCAAGGCGATCCTCGACGCGTTGCACGGGCTGGATGGCCGTCTCAAGGACCCCGAGTCCGGCGAGAAGGACCAGCAGCCAGACTACGTGCTGAAGCAGAACCCCGAGCTGCGCTCGATCAAGCCGGATATTTCCGTGCTGGTCGGCCTGTGCACGCACCTGGGCTGCTCGCCGGAAATGGTCGCTGAGATCCGGCCCGAGCCCTACGACCCGCAGTGGAAGGGCGGCTACTTCTGCCCCTGCCACAAGTCGCGCTTCGACATGTCCGGCCGCGTCTTCAAGGACGTGCCGGCGCCGATCAACCTGAAGGTGCCCGCGCACCACTACCAGGACGACAACACCATCATCATCGGTGTCGATCCTCAGGGGGCTGCCTGATGGCCAATATCCTCAGCCGTACCGCCAGCGGCGTGGCCGACTGGGTCAATGCCCGCGCACCGGGCCTGATGCCGGTCTACCGCAAGCACGTCAGCGAGTACTACGCGCCTAAGAACTTCAACATCTGGTACTACTTCGGTTCGCTGGCGCTGCTGGTGCTGGTCAACCAGATCGTCACCGGCATCTTCCTGACGATGCATTACAAGACCAACGCCGCCGAGGCGTTCGGCTCCATCGAATACATCATGCGTGATGTGGAGTGGGGCTGGCTGATCCGCTACATGCACTCCACCGGTGCCTCGCTGTTCTTCATCGTGGTCTACCTGCACATGTTCCGCGGCCTGCTGTACGGCAGCTACCAGAAGCCGCGCGAGCTGGTGTGGATCCTGGGCATGCTGATCTACCTGGTGCTGATGGCCGAAGCCTTCATGGGCTACGTGCTGCCGTGGGGCCAGATGTCGTTCTGGGGCGCCAAGGTGATCATCTCGCTGTTCGGCGCGATACCGGTGATCGGCAACGGCCTGACCGAATGGATCATGGGCGACTACCTGCCCAGTGACGCCACGCTCAACCGTTTCTTCGCGCTGCATGTCATCGCATTGCCGCTGGTGCTGTTGCTGCTGGTGGTACTGCACTTGGGCGCGCTGCACGAAGTGGGTTCGAACAATCCCGATGGCGTGGAGATCAAGAAGGGGCCGAAGGGCAACCGCTGGTCGCCGAACGCGCCGGCCGACGGCATTCCGTTCCACCCGTACTACACGCTCAAGGATGGCGTCGGCGCCGGCTTCCTGCTGATCATCGCCGCCTTCATCATCTTCTTCGCACCCGGTTTCGGTGGCCTGTTCCTGGAGCACGACAACTTCACCGAGGCCAACCGCCTGGTGACCCCGGAGCACATCAAGCCGGTCTGGTACTACACGCCTTACTACGCGATGTTGCGCGTGGTGCCCAACAAGCTGGGTGGCGTGCTGGTGATGTTCTCGGCCATTGCGATCCTGTTCCTTGTGCCGTGGCTGGACAAGGCCAGGGTGAAGTCGGTGCGCTACCGCGGCTGGATCTCGAAGGTGATGCTGGGTGTGCTGGCGGTGTGCTTCGTGTGGCTGGGCGTGATTGGTTCCGGCCCTGGCACCGACGTGCACGAGACCTACATCGGGCGGGTGCTGACCTTCCTGTACTTCGCGTTCTTCATCACCATGCCGCTATGGACAAGGTTGGACAAGACCAAGCCGGTACCGGAGAGGGTGACCACCCATGACTGAGCGCTGGATGGTCCGGCTGGCCCTGATGGCCACCCTGATGCTGGGCAGTTTCCTGGCCTCCGCCGCCGAAGGCGGCACCAAGCTGCTGCAGGCCGGCAACGACCTGGGTGACCGTGCCTCGCTGCAGCGCGGCGCGCAGCTGTACATGAACTACTGCTCCGGCTGCCATGCGCTGAAGTACCTGCGCTATTCGCGGATGGCGCAGGACCTGGGCCTGACCGAGGAAGAGGTGATGAACAACCTCAACTTCACCGGCTCGGCGATCGGCGATCCGATCCCGGTGGCGATGCCCAAGGAGAATGCCGAGAAGTGGTTCGGCAAGATGCCGCCGGACCTCAGCCTGATCTCGCGCGTGCGGGGCAGCGACTGGGTCTACACCTATCTCAAGTCGTTCTACCTGGACAGCAGCCGGCCGCTGGGCTGGAACAACGCGCTGTTCGCCAATGCCTCCATGCCCAACCCGCTGTGGGAAATGCAGGGCCTGCAGCATGCCGTGCATGGCAAGCCGGAGGCGCCGGGCATGGATCCGCCGGTGACCGGCCTGAAGATTGAAACGCCGGGTTCGGTCGATGCCGGGCAGTACGACCAGGCCGTGCGGGACATCACCAACTTCCTCGAATATGCCGGTGAACCGGCCGCGCTCAAGCGCCAGCAGCTGGGCGTGTGGGTGATCCTGTTCCTGGCCCTGCTGACTTTCCTGCTGTACCTGCTGAAGAAGGAATACTGGAAGGACGTTCACTGATTATGCCGCCGGCCATCGCACGGGCCTATTGGCTTTTGTGATGGTCGGTTGCACACTCGGGGAGGAGTCGATCGCTGGCACGGTGCCGGCGGCGCCGATGCGGCAGGCGGTCTCCTGTCGTGGGAGAGCCTTTGATGGCGGCGAGCGTACGCATGCGCAATACACTGACGCTGTTTTCCTCGAACGACGATGTACTGTGCCACCGTGTACGCCTGGTCCTGGCGGCCAAGGGTGTGACCTTCGACTTCGTTCCGGTCGATCCACAGAACCCGCCTGAAGACCTGATCGACCTCAATCCGTACCACTCGGTGCCGACGCTGGTCGAACGCGAACTGGTGCTTTACGCCGCGTCGGTGGTCAGCGAATACCTGGACGAGCGCTACCCGCATCCGCCGCTGATGCCGGTCGATCCGCTCTCGCGTGCGCGCATCCGTCTGGCCATGCTGCGCATCGAGCACGACTGGGTGCCGCAGGTGCAGGCCATCCAGCTGGGCAACAAGACCCAGGCCGAGGCCGGCCGCAAGCGCCTGAAGGAGTTGCTGACCGCCTCGCTGCCGCTGTTCAAGGCCAGCAAGTTCTTCCTCAACCCGGAAATGAGCCTGGCCGACTGCGCGATGGCGCCGATCATCTGGCGCCTGCAGTCGCTGGACGTACCGCTGCCGAAGGACGGCAAGGCGATCGAAGACTACGGCAACCGCATCTTCCGCCATCCCGGTTTCGTCCGCAGCCTGACCGATCAGGAAAAGAAGCTGCGCGATCTGCCGGTCTGATCCGGGCATGCGTTACCCGTCTGCACGCCGACCGGCGTGCAGGCGATCCGCCCCGGCAGGGCGCCGGGCGCGTACACTTCACGCATGACCGAAGACTTCTTCCACATGACCAGCCACCGCCCGTACCTGCTGCGGGCGCTGGTGGAATGGATCAACGACAACCAGCTGACCCCGCACATCCTGGTCGACGCCGGCGTTCCCGGCGTGCAGGTCCCGCCTTCGGCGGTCAAGGATGGCCGGGTCGTGCTCAACATCGCCGAACGTGCCGTCGTGCGGCTGATGATCGACAACGAGATGGTGAGCTTCTCGGCGCGCTTCTCCGGCACCAGCTACCCGGTGCAGGTACCGATCAGCGCCGTGCTGGCCGTCTACGCCCGCGAGACCGGGCAGGGCATGGCATTGCCGGATGACATTCCGGGCAACGAAACCGCGCCGACCAGCGACGAGCTGCTGCACGAGGAAGGCACGCCGCCGGACGATACGCCGCCGGCCAGTCCGCCGCCGAAGGGGCGCCCGAACCTGCGCGTGGTCAAGTAATGTTTCCGACGCCGCCCCGATGGGCGGCGTTTTCCTTTGCAGGATTTATCGGCGGGTGCCGGAATTGTGTGGGTGCCGACCGCTGGTCGGCACACCTTCAGGTCCTACACATCCTCGGCATCGTCCACATCCGGCCGGATCTGGCTGATCCGCGCCGCGCCCGGGCCAGTGAATGAGATCAGCTGGTCGCCGCGCAGGACCATGCGGCCCACGTGGCGATCGATGCCATCGTAGGAGTACTCGAACTTGAAGGTGCGCTCGAAACCGAGCCGGCCATCCTCGCCGCGCGACAGGCGCAGGCCGGTGGCGTGCACCGCCTGGTCCAACCACTGCACATCGGCGGCGCGGCAGGCATTGCGCCCCAGTTCGACCGCGCGCTCGGCGGCCGAACGTGCGGCATTCCAGAAGAAATAGATGATTCCGCCGGCAATCAGCAACAGCAGCAGGGTGGGCATGGCGTAAGCCGTCAGAGGTCGATCCCGCAAAGATGGCGGCGAACGCGCGCTGGATCAAGCGCCTGGCATCACCGCGTCGGTTGTGGACCAGCAGAGACTGGTTGAGGCGGTATGACGACCGGCTGCGGCGCAGGCGCGGGCTGCATTGGCGTCGCAGTTGGTGACGGCATCACCAGCGGTGATGTGGCGGTCAACTGCAGCAGCGCTGCCCAGTCCTGGCGGTTGAAGCTGCATTCGTCCTCGCGGCCGGGCGTGCAGCTGGGGTCGATGCCGGTGCTGTTGCGTTCGCGTGCCGGAGGCAACTTGATCAGCCCGGTGCGGTCCAGCTGCAGCAACCGCATCGCCACGGTGTTCATGACATTGCCACCGACCAGGTACAGGGTCTGGTCGCCCCCCAGGTTGGCAGCCACCACCACTTCGCAATGCGATTTCCAGTGGCCCACCGAACCGTTGCCCAGCGCCTGCACCAGCCCGCTGTAGCTGAGCGTGGTGCTGCGGTCGCGCAGGAAGCAGAGCAGGTCGCCGGGCGCGGGCTTTGCGGTCGCGGGATCGACCAGCCGGTACGGCACGCCCGAGGGGCCGCCCTGATACGCGGCGCGGATGTAGTCGATATGGCGCGGCGACGTGTTGAAGCCGGGAACGCCGGACTGCACCATCACCCAGGAAATGAACGCGGCCGACCACGGGTTGTCGACCAGGAAGGCACGGCAGTCGCTGTCGGTGTAGCGCGTGCCCAGCGGTGCCAGGCAGCTGCTGGCACCCGCGATGCTGCCCATCGCGTTGAGCGTGCCGCTGTTGCGCCAGTAGCCGGCCACGCGCTGCCAGGCGATCAGGCCGTTGTCGGCCAGGTGATCGCTTTCGGCTTCGGTGACACTGAGACTGGCGGCGCGGCCATCGCGGTCGATGAAGGGCCGGTACCAGAGCCGGTGCTCGTTGCAGGCAGTGTTGCGGATGGCCACCGCCAGCGGACTCAGGCCGAAGCGGGGCGGTACATCGCACGCTTCGGCGGCCGCTGCGGACAAGGGGGCTGCCGCGAGCAGCAGACAGGCAGGCAATAGCATCCGGCGCATGCGCGGCTCCTGTGGGGGATGTCGGCAGCGTCGCAGAGGCGGCCGTAGCCGAGCCGTGAAGGCGTCCCGGATCGTGTAGAGCCGAGCCTGTGCTCGGCTCAACGCGTGCAGGGCGCGCCGCAGATCGAGAAGCAGCCGAGCGTGGGCTCGGCGCTACAAGGTCCCGTAGGCCTCAACCCGGTGGCGGGCCCAGCTTCAACGACAGGTCAATCGCCTGCACGTGCTTGGTCAGGCCGCCAATGGAGATGCAGTCCACGCCGTCCTCGGCGATCGAACGCAGGCCGCCCAGGCCCACGCTGCCGGACACTTCCAGCGGAATGCGGCCGGCGGTAATGCGCACGGCCTCGCGGCGCAGGTCCGGGCTGAAGTCATCCAGCAGGATGCGTTCGCAACCAGCTTCCAGCGCCTGGCGCAGCTGCGCCAGATCCTCCACCTCGACCACCAGGGGCAGCGCGGGCCATTGCCGGCGCGCGGCAGCCACGGCTGCGGGCAGCGAACCGGCAGCGCGGATGTGGTTTTCCTTCAGCATCACCGTGTCGTACAGGCCGAAGCGGTGGTTCTCGCCGCCGCCACAACGCACTGCGTACTTCTGCGCCAGGCGCAGGCCGGGCAGGGTCTTGCGGGTGTCGAGGATGCGCGTGCCGGTGCCGGCCACCGCCGCCACGTAACGCGCGGTGGTGGTGGCGGTGCCGGACAGCGTCTGCAGGAAATTCAGCGAGGTGCGCTCGGCGCTCACCAGGCTGCGGCTGCGCCCATGCAGCATGGCCAGCACGGTGCCGGCAGTGACCGCGTCACCTTCGGAGACACGCCATTCAATGCGCACCTCCGGGTCGAGCGCGCGGTGGGTGGCGTCGAACCAGGGGCGACCGGCGATCACCCCGTCCTGCTTGCACAGCAGGTACGCGCTGTCAGCCTGGTCGGGCAACAGCGCAGCGGTGACGTCGCCGCTGCCCAGGTCCTCGGCCAGCGCACGCGCGACATCGGCGGCGACAACGGCCGCATCCGGCGTCGGCAGCGCGCTCATGCGGCCGGGAAGTCGGCGATCTGGGCGGTGGGGATGGCTTCCTCGGCCAGCAGCACCGGGATGCCGTCGTCAACGCGGAACACCTGCTTGCGGTCGCGGGTAACCAGCGCTTCGCGCAGCGGCTGCGCCAGCGGATTGCCATCGGCCTTGTTCACCGCGCCGGCGGAAATGGCCTTGTTGAGGGCTTCCAGGCCCTTGCCATCCAGCAGGGACAGGGGCTGGCGGGTGTCCGGCGACACCAGCAGGTCGAGCAGCTTGCGATCCATGGTTCTTCGTCTTGCGTGGAAGATGGCTAGAATACGTCTTTAAGGCAGGTGACGGCCAATGACCCCCAACCCGATCGCGCCGCTTGTCGGCATCGTCATGGGTTCCCGTTCCGACTGGGAAACCATGCAGCACGCCGCCCAGAAGCTTGAAGCCCTGGGTGTTCCGTTCGAAGTGAAGGTGGTGTCCGCGCATCGGACGCCGGATGTGTTGTTCAGTTACGCCGAGCAGGCGGGCCCGCGTGGCCTGCGCGCGATCATCGCCGGTGCCGGCGGGGCCGCGCACCTGCCGGGCATGATCGCCGCCAAGACCGCCGTGCCGGTGCTGGGCGTGCCGGTGCAGTCCAAGGCCCTCAACGGCATGGATTCGCTGCTGTCGATCGTGCAGATGCCGGCCGGCATTCCGGTCGCCACCTTCGCCATCGGCAATGCTGGCGCCTCCAACGCCGCGCTGTTCGCCGCAGCGATGCTGGCCAGCGACCAGCCGGCGATCGGCCAGGCGCTCGACGCCTTCCGTGCACGCCAGACCGAAGACGTGATGGCCCACGACGATCCGCGCCAATGAGCCTGACCGTCGGCATCCTGGGCGGCGGCCAGCTCGCCCGCATGATGGTCCTGGCCGGTGCGCCGCTGGGGCTGCGCTTCGAGCTGTATGACCCGGCGGCCGACGCCTGCAGCGGCCCGCTGGCGCCGCTCACCGTCGGCGCCTTCGATGACCGCCAGGCGTTGGCGGATTTCGCCGCCAAGGTGGACGTGGTCACCTTCGATTTCGAGAACGTGCCTGCCGACAGCGCGCAGTTCCTGGCCGACCGCGTGCCGGTCTATCCGCCGCCGGCCGCGCTGGCGGTGGCCCAGGACCGGTTGAGCGAGAAGACCCTGTTCCAGCAGTTGGGTATCCCGCTGCCGGCCTTTGCCGATATCCGCAGCCGTGACGAGTTGGCCGCGAAGGCCGCCGAGTTCGGCCTGCCGTGCATCCTCAAGACCCGTCGCCTCGGTTACGACGGCAAGGGCCAGTTCCGCCTGCGCAGCGAAGCCGACATCGACGCTGCATGGGACGCGCTTGGCGCACAGGTCGAGCGCACCGGGCTGATCCTGGAAGGCTTCGTTGCCTTCCAGCGCGAGGTCAGTGTGGTCGCTGTGCGTGGCCGCGATGGCAGCTTCGAGGCCTGGCCGGTCACCGGCAACTGGCATGTCGACGGCGTGCTGTCGGCCAGCGTGGCCCCGGCCGTGCTGTCCGATGCCGAGCAACAGGCCGCGATCGGCTATGCCCGCCGCGTCGCCGAGCACCTGCAGTATGTGGGCGTGTTCGCACTGGAGCTGTTCTGTCGTGACGGCGAACTGCTGGCCAACGAGATGGCACCGCGCGTGCACAACTCCGGCCACTGGACCATCGAAGGCAGCGAGACCTCGCAGTTCGAGAACCATCTGCGTGCCGTGCTGGGCCTGCCGCTGGGCAGCACCCGCATGCTCGGCCATGCCTGCATGCTGAACTGGTTGGGCGCGATGCCCGACCCGGCGCCGGTGCTGGCGCAGGCCAGTGGCCATTGGCACGACTACGGCAAGGAGCCGCGCGAAGGTCGCAAGGTCGGCCACGCCACGTTGCGCGACGATGATGCCGCTGCATTGGCCGATGCGCTGGACCAGGTCGGCCTGGAGCTGGATCGCCAGGCCCAGGTGGCACCGGCGGTACACGCGCTGCGCAATCGCTGAGCCCGGTAGTGCCGGCCGTTGGCCGGCAGTGCAACGCTGTGACGCGCTGGTGCAGGCATCGGCGCAACATTCCCGGTGGTAGCGTGGAGCTCCTTTCTCAGGAGTCACCCCCATGCTCGACTGGAACGCCTACCGCAAGGAACTGAAGGGTCGTATCGGCGAGATCGGCAAGCTCTCGCCGGACACGGTCAAGGGCTATGCCACGCTGGCCAACGCCGGTGCCCAGACCAACCACCTCGATGCCAAGACCCGCGAGCTGATCGCGCTGGCGGTGGCGGTGACCACCCGCTGCGACGGCTGCATCACCGTGCACGTGGATGCCGCGCTGAAGCACGGCGCCAGCCGCGAGGAGATCGCCGAGGCGCTCGGTGTGGCGGTGTCGCTGAACGCCGGTGCGGCGCTGGTGTACTCGGCGCGGGTGATGGACGCCGTGGCCGCGCACGAGAGCGCGTGATGCCTGATCTGTAGAGCCGAGCCCATGCTCGGCTGGCCGGACAGCAGCCGGGCATGGGCTGGGCTCTACAGGGGTCAGCGCAGCTGGCTTTCGGCAAATTCCCAGTTGACCATCTGCCAGAACGCGTCTAGATACCGCGCGCGATCGTTCTGGTAGTCGGTGTAGTAAGCGTGCTCCCAGACGTCGCAGCACAGCAGCGGGGTGCTTTCACCGGTCAATGGCGTGCCTGCATTGCGGGTGGCCTGCAGGCCCAGCTGCCCGCCCGGATGCTGCACCAGCCAGACCCAGCCGGAGCCGAACAGGCCCAGTGCGGTGCGGTTGAATTCCTCGCGCAGGCGCTGCACGTCGCCGAACTGGCGCTTGACCAGTTCGCCCAGTCGCCCCTGCGGCTCACCGCCGCCGCGCGGGCGCAGGCACTGCCAGTAGAAGCCATGGTTCCAGGCTTGGGCGGCGGCATCGAACAGCGTGCCCTGGGCGTGGCGGACGATCTCCTCCAGCGACGCTTCCTCCCACTCGGTGCCGAGAATGCCGGCGTTGACGGCATCCACATAGGCGCGATGGTGGCGGCCGTGATGCAGTTCCACGGTCTGTGCGGACAGGTGCGGCTGCAGGGAGCCGGGAAGATAGGGCAGGGCGGGCAATTCGACAGGCATGGACAGGTTCGTGGCCAGGGGGGCGGCGGCAGCCGGTTCCATCCGCTTACAATGGCGGCTACCGTGGGCAGTCTAGCCGACCATCACGGTCGGTTTGTCCGGCGAAGCAAGGAGTGTGGTTGTGGCGGTAATGCAGCAAATCCAGGCCGAGGTCGATCGTTACCCGCTCGTGCTGTTCATGAAGGGCACCCCGCAATACCCGATGTGCGGCTTCTCCAGCCGCGCCGTACAGGCGTTGATGGCGGCCGGCGCAGTCACCCTGCGCACCGTCAACGTGCTGGAAGAGCCCGAGATCCGCGCCAACCTGCCGCGCTTTTCCAACCTGCCGACCTTCCCGCAGCTGTTCATCAACGGTGAGTTGATTGGCGGCTGTGACATCGTGCTGGAGCTGTTTGAAGCCGGCGAGCTCAAGCGCATCGTCGAAGAGGCGACCCAGGGATGAGTGCCTGGCCATCGACGTCACCGACCGACGGGGCGCTCGATGGCCGCCCGTTGCAGGATCGCGTGGTGCTGGTCGCCGGTGCCGGTGGCGGATTGGGTAGTGCGGCGGCAGTGGCTGCTGCGGCCGCCGGGGCCACCGTGGTTCTGCTGGGCCGCAAGCCTCGCCGCCTGGACCGTGTCTACGCCCAGGTGCAGGCGGTCGGCCCGGAGCCGCTGCTGTATCCGCTGGACCTGGAAGGCGCGGGCCCCGACGACTATGCCGAGCTGGCCCAGGCCCTGCAGCGCGAGCTGGGGCGCCTGGACGGCCTGCTGGTCTGTGCCGCTCACTTCCCGGGCCTGACCCCGTTTGAGCTGGCAGACCCGGCCAGTTTTGCCCGCGCGGTGCACGTCACCCTGACTGCGCCCGCCTGGCTGGCCCAGGCCTGCCTGCCGCTGCTGCGGCAGCGCGAAGATGCGGCGCTGGTGTTTGCGGTCGATGCCCCCGAACGGGTCGGTCAGGCCTACTGGGGCGGTTACGGCGTGGCCCAGCATGGCCTGCGTGGCCTGATCGCCAGCCTGCACGACGAACTCGGCCGCAGCCCGGTAAGGGTGAGTGGCCTGTACCCCGGTCCGCTGCGCACGGCCCTGCGGGCCCGGGCCTATTCCGTAGACCAGGATCCGGCCGCGCAAGGCCCTGAGGTCGCCGCCGCCGCGGCCGTGACCCTGTTGTCCGGTGCTGGCGCCACCTGGCGCGGCCAGATTCTCGATGCCAGCGAGGCGCTACCCGGCGAGTAAATGCCGGGGTAAGGCGGAGTGAAGAACCCGTCACGATTGCGTTGCGATCCGGTGCCGTTTGTCGCACAACCGTCACATTGATGGCGTAGCGTGTTAATCTAGTGTTAACCGTTGTGGCTTCCTTCAGCCAAGCGGTAGGGAACCCCAGATAAATGTCCGACCAGCCACCCGCAGGGCTGTTTGGATGCGCTTTTTTTCCGCCATCGCCAACTCGCATCGAGGCTACCGAAAAATGACCCACCCACTCCGGATGTCCAAGCTCACCCTTGGTCTCGTGGCTGCGCTCGCCGCCGCTCCCGCCTTCGCCCAGAGCACCTCTGCCGGTGTCGGCGGCCAGGTGATGTCCGCCGCAGGCCAGCCTGTTGCTGGTGCTGAAGTCACCATCACCCACACCGAGTCGGGCACCGTTTCGCGTGCCACCACCGATGCGTCGGGTCGCTACAACGCGCGCGGCCTGCGCGTGGGTGGCCCGTACACCATCACCATCACCAAGTCCGGTGAAGGCACCAAGACCGAAGAAGGTGTCTACCTGAACCTGAACCAGGTCAACACGGTCAATGCCAACCTGGGCGGTGATCTGGCGGCGACGAACCTGGATGCCGTGAACGTTGTTGCCACTGCCGGCGGCCTGGACCTGTTCAGCGCCACCAAGATGGGCAGCGGCACCAACGTGACGCGCGAAACGATGGACGCGCTGCCGTCGGCCAACCGCAACATCCAGGACTACATCCGCCTGGACCCGCGCATCTCGCAGGTCAGCAAGGCTGACGGCGCGATCTCGGCCGGTGGCCAGAACACCCGTTACAACGCCATCCGCATCGATGGCATCAGCGCCTCCGATCCGTTCGGCCTGGGCTCCAACAACCTGCCGACCGAGCGTCAGCCGGTGTCGATGGATGCCATCCAGGAAATCAACATCGACCTGGCCAACTACGACACCACCATCGCAGGTGGTACCGGTGCGGTGATCAACGCCGTGACCAAGTCGGGTACCAACGAATTCCACGGCACCGTGTACGGTTCGTACCGCGACAAGGACATGGTCCGTTCGCGCCTGGAAGGTGACAAGCAGGACTTCAACGGGTTCGAGGACGAGAAGACCTACGGCATGACCTTCGGCGGCCCTATCGTCAAGGACAAGCTCTTCTTCTTCACCAACTACGAAAAGTACGAGCGTTCGGCCGCCGGCATCAGTCTGAGCGATACGCCGATCGGCAAGGGCACCATTACCCAGAAGGACATCACTGACGTCCAGAATTACCTGGGCAAGCTGGGCTATGACCCGGGCTCGCTGTCCGCGCCGAGCAGCAAGACCGAAATCGAAGAGTACGCGGTCAAGCTGGACTGGAACATCAACGAGAACCACCGCGCGGCCCTGCGTTACAACAAGATGGAGCAGAACGTCGTTCGCTTCCCGCAGGTGAACAACAGTGCGATCTCGCTGAGCAACTTCTGGTACCAGCAGCCGACCGAATACGAAACCTGGATGGGTGAGCTGTTCAGCGACTGGTCCGAGAATTTCTCGACCGAGTTCAAGGTCTCGCACAAGGATTACTCGGCCAATCGCGTTCCGCTGGTCGACATGCCGCAGATCCGCATCCGTTCGGGCAACGATTCGCTGTACGTGGGTACAGAGCAGAACACCCACGTCAACATCGTTGAGTCGAAGGAACTGAGCGCCTTCGGTGCAGGTACCTGGTACGTTGGCGACCACACCGTCAAGTTCGGCTTCGATTATTCGAAGAACGAGCTGATGAACTTCTATGGCCGCAACCTCAACGGCGCATACGAGTTCAACAGCGTCAGCGACTTCCTGGCAGGCAAGGCTGCGCGCTACCAGTTGCGTGCGCCGCGCGCCGATGGCAGCCGCAGTGACATTCCGGCCGACTTCACCCTGAAGAACACGGGCGTGTTCGTGCAGGATACCTGGGCGATCAACTACAACCTGAGCCTGATGTTCGGCGTGCGCATTGACATGCCCGACTTCAGCACCCAGCGTTTGTACAACCCGCGCATCGAACAGCTGTACGGCTTCAACAACACCAAGCTGGTTGACAAGAATCTGGTGCAGCCGCGTGTTGGTTTCAATTACACCTTCGACAGCGAGCGTCCGACCCAGTTGCGTGGTGGCGTGGGCCTGTTCGGTGGCGCCGCCCCGAATGTGTGGCTGGCAGGTGCGTACCAGAACACGGGCCTGAACTACGTCGAGTATGACCAGCGCAATCCTCCGATCGGCACCTTCAGCCCGGACGGCAACAACCCGTACGTTCCGGCCGGTGGCCCGGCGTCTGCCCGCCAGAACGTGGACATCATCGCTCCGGGTACCCGCCTGCCGTCGGTGTGGAAGGCAAACCTGGCGTTCGACCACGAACTGCCGTGGTACGGCATCGTGGCGTCGGCTGAAGTGCTGGTGACCAAGGTCAAGGACGGTATCTACTTCGATCGTCTGGATGTGTCCGCACCGACCACCTACGGCCCGGATGGCCGTGCGATCTACTGGAATCCGCAGGGTCGTAACCCGGCCAACACCCGTGGGGACCTGGGCATGACCACCGGCACCAACGGTGCTATCGATCGTGCAAACCGCCCGAATGATATTGGTGATGTGCTGGTGCTGCGCAACACCGACAAGGGTCGCGGTACCCAGGCAACCTTCTCGCTGGCCAAGCCGCTGACCGAGAACTGGGGCTGGTCGCTGGGTTATACCTACACCCAGTCGAAGGAAGTGAGCCCGCTGTCCAGCTCGCAGAACACCTCGAACTGGAACAACACGCTGAGCCTGAACGCCAACGACAATGTTGCGTACAACTCGCGCTACGCGATCAAGGACCGTATCACCGGTACGTTGGAGTGGAAGCACAACTTCTTCGGTGACAACGCCACCCGCGTCGGCCTGTTCTATGAAGGCCGTTCGGGCCGTCCGTACAGTTACATCTACTACAACGATGCGAACGGCGACGGTGCGACCACCAACGACCTGTTCTACGTGCCGAAGGGCCCGGGTGACGTGCTGTTCTCTGGCGGCGCCGACATGGAGAAGAAGTTCTTCGACTGGCTGGCGCAGAACCCGGAGCTGGATGCCTACCGTGGCAGCGTGGTTCCGGCCAACCAGCACCGTGCCAAGTGGATCAACTCCTTCGATGTCCGCATCAGCCAGGAATTCCCGGGCTTCGTGAAGAGTCACAAGGGCGAGATCGCGCTGGACATCATGAATGTCGGCAACCTGCTCAACAAGAAGTGGGGCCTGATCGACGATTACGGCTTCTACTCGACCCGCCGCGTGGCCAACTATGCGGGTATCGATCCGGCCACCGGCAAGTACGTGTACTCGTTCACCGGTGCGGAAGATTCCGCGATCCAGGAAAACAACAACGACAAGGGCAACACCGCCGTGTCGCGCTGGTCGATGCAGCTGACCGTGAAGTACAAGTTCTGATCCATCAGAGCTTGAAGCAGTAAGTGAAAACGGCCGGGGAAACCCGGCCGTTTTCCGTTCAGGCGAAAGTCCTTGCAGGTCACCTGGCATCGGCGTAGCATCCGGAAATGTGCGCGGTGCCAACGCCGCCGATGCGGTCCCGGAGAGGCGAACGCGGGAAGCACACATCCAACGGTCGGGCTTCCCGGCCGTTTTGCTTTTTAAGGGGGCGGCAGTACAGTCGGAAACCTTGAAGGAAGCGAAAAATTGGACATGACCACGAACGAAAAATCAGCCCGTGCACTGCCGGTGCAGGACGCGCGGATCTACCCGCGCGGTGGGCTGGATGTGCTGTCGCGGGCCGAAGTGGCCCGCCTGCGCGATGCCTCCGCCGGCGGCATGCACGAGCTGCTGCGCCGCTGCGCGCTGGCCGTGCTGACCAGCGGCAGTGCTTCTGACGATCCGCGCGCGGCGCGCGATCTGTATCCCGATTTCGACATCCAGGTGGCGCAGCAGGATCGCGGCGTGCGCATCGACCTGGTCAATGCACCGGCGATGGCTTTCGTCGACGGTGAGATCATCCGCGGCGTCGCCGAACTGTTGTTCGCGGTGGTGCGTGACCTGGCCTACATGGCCATCGAGATGGGCCCTGCCTACGCGGCCGAGCTGGAGTCGTCCGAGGGCATCACCAATGCGGTGTTCGGCCTGCTGCGCAACGCGCGCATCCTCAACCCGGGCGACCCGAATCTGGTCGTCTGCTGGGGTGGCCACTCGATCTCGCGCGACGAGTACCTGTACACCAAGCAGGTGGGCTACGAGCTGGGCCTGCGCGGCCTGGACATCTGCACCGGCTGCGGTCCGGGCGCGATGAAGGGCCCGATGAAGGGCGCCACCATTGCCCATGCCAAGCAGCGCCGTACCGTGACGCGTTACATCGGCCTGACCGAGCCGGGCATCATCGCCGCCGAGTCGCCGAACCCGATCGTCAACCACCTGGTGATCATGCCGGACATCGAGAAGCGTCTGGAGGCCTTCGTCCGCATCGGCCACGGCATCATCGTGTTCGCCGGTGGTGTTGGCACGGCCGAGGAAATCCTGTACCTGCTCGGCATCCTGCTGCGCGAGGAAAACAAGGACCTGCCGTTCCCGCTGATCCTGACCGGCCCGACGGTGGCGGCGCCGTACTTCGAGCAGATCGACCGCTTCATCCGCCTGACCCTGGGCGATGCGGCCGCCGAGCGCTACGAGATCGTCATCGGCGATCCGGTGGCGGTGGCAAAGAAGATGGCCAACGGCATCAAGCGCGTGCGTGAGCACCGCCTGGCGCAGAAGGACTCGTTCTTCTTCAACTGGTCGATCGAGATTCCGTGGGAGTACCAGCAGCCGTTCGTGCCGACCCACGAGGCGATGGCCGCGCTGGACCTGCACCACGGGCGTGCCCCGCACGCGCTGGCGGCCGACCTGCGCCGGGCGTTCTCGGGCATCGTGGCCGGCAACGTGAAGGAAGACGGCATGCGCCGCATCGAGCAGTTCGGGCCGTTCCAGATCCATGGCGACCCGGACATGATGCAGGCCCTGGACGGGCTGCTGCGTGCCTTCGTCGAACAGCGCCGGATGAAGATCTCCGGCGAATACCAGCCCTGCTACCAGGTGCTGGCCTGAGCCTGTGCCGGCGCGATGGGGATCGCGCCGGCACAGGCAGGGGAGGGCGGGTCGTCAAGGCTTTGACGCCCGTCGCCCCGGAATGACCGTTCATCCTGCCGCCGCTTGCCGGGGGCAGGGCGATGGCCCATCGTGGCCATCAACACGCTGGGGAGCGTCCAATGTCTTTGCGCCGGCAAAACGGCTTCACGCTGGTTGAGTTGATGGTCACGGTTGCCGTCCTGGCGATCCTGAGCACCATCGCGTATCCCAGCTTCCAAAGTACGATCCGTTCCAATCGAATGGCCACGACCAGCAACGAGTTGATGGCCTCGCTGGCGTTGGCGCGCTCGGAAGCGGTCAAAAATGCGCACGGCGCCGGCATGTGTGCTTCCAGTACCGGTACCAGTTGCGATGGCAAGTCATGGACCGAAGGCTGGATGGTGTGGGATGACACCAACGGCAATGGCGGCTTCGA
This sequence comes from Stenotrophomonas sp. 115C5, assembly GCF_056861055.1. Taxonomy (NCBI): domain Bacteria; kingdom Pseudomonadati; phylum Pseudomonadota; class Gammaproteobacteria; order Lysobacterales; family Lysobacteraceae; genus Stenotrophomonas; species Stenotrophomonas sp. 115C5. The sequence goes on along the minus strand of NZ_JBSPUQ010000001.1, from coordinate 132,242 downwards.
TGCCGGGGAGGCCGTCCTGCGTTACAGCGAGCCACGCGCAGCGATGTCCGGAGTTGATGTGAACGCGGTGTCGGTGGCGTTCGATCCCCGTGGGCGCAGTCGGGCCGCTACCGCCACCGACATTACTCTTCGCCCAGACAAATGCGGTGACCAGCCACTTCAACGGCGTCTGACGGTGTCCCTTACGGGCCAGCTCAGGTTGCACAAGGAGGCCTGCAAATGAATCGCCGTCGCATCCAGTGGAAAGTGGCGCGCCATCGCGCGCAGAACGGGTTCAGCCTGATTGAAGTGCTGATCGCCATTCTTGTGCTCGGCATCGGGCTGCTTGGCTTTGCTCTGCTTCAGACCATGAACGTACGCTACGTACAGAGTGCGAACTACCGCACCCAAGCCACCAACCTCAGCTATGAACTGCTCGATCAGGTCCGTATCAATCGTGTAGCTGCCGCGTTGTACGTAGGTGACTACTCAGCGACTACAAGCGAGTGCAATCCGCCGATCGGCAAGGACATTGATCAGGCAGCCTTCATGAAAGATTGGCGTTGCCGGCTGGGCAAAGCGCTCGGCGACAACGCCAGTGCATCCGTTACTCGCAACAACAACGTGGTCACGGTGCGCGTCAGCTGGGGAGATGAGCGCTGGAGTGCAGATGCCGATGACACTACCTTCAGTGCGAGTACACGCCTGTGAGCACGCTTCGTTCCCGTCGTTATCTGGCTGGTGTGTCGATGATCGAGCTCATGATTGCGCTCGCGATCGGCTTGATCATCATGCTCGCCGTGATCCAGGTGTTCGCCGCCTCCCGTGCGGCCTATCAGTTGTCCGAGGGCATGGCGCGCGTGCAGGAAAATAGCCGGTTCGCGATGGATACCCTACAGCGCGAACTGCGGATGGCCGGCCATTTCGGTTGCGTCAACGACCAGTCGCACGATCTTTCCGGATCGCTGCACAGCACCTTGACTGCCAGCGCGCATCCAACCCTGGACTTCGGCCGTTCCATCCAGGGCTATGAAGCTGTCGGGACCGCGCCCGGCAAAGATGTCACGATCAGCGCTGATCCGCCGACTGGCGGCGTGGACTACCTCCCCGTGCTGCCGAAGGAAATCGCTGATGCCCTGCCGAACCGGGTCAACGGCAGCGATATCGTGGCAATGCGCTACCTGATGCCCGACGGTGTCCCGGTAACCCTGATCGGCGGCACCGCGTCCAAGCCGATCTTCAGTTTCGACGCCAAGCGCGTGGCGGTGCTGAACAGTGGTGTCAGCAATCCGGGATTGTTCGGTGTCGCAGATTGCATTTCCGCGACCACGTTCCAGGCCAATGCAGTGAATGCCGCTGCCGGTACCGTGACCTTTGACACCGCGCCGAACAACACCGGCACTTTCAGCAGCGTCTATACCGAAGGGCAGACCATGTTGCATCGCGCCGAAAGCGTGGTGTTCTACGTCGGTAAAGATGCCGACAGGGAGCAGACCTCGCTGTACCGCGTCCGCTTCGGTGCCGCTCCCAATGGTGCATTCACTGCCAGCGCGCCCGAAGCGCTGGTCGAGGGTGTGGCTAACATGCAGCTTCTGTACGGGCAGGATCGCGGCCTGACGCGGACCGCACCAACCGGCTTCATCGACCGCCAAGGCACCGCTGATGACGTGGAGAAGTCATTGACCGATACCGCGCAGGCCTGGCGGCGTGTGGGTGCCGTGCAACTGGGTCTGGTCATGTCCAGCCCCGACCCGGCCGCAGCTACCCAGGCCAAGGACGGGGCGGCACTCACTGCGCTGGGGGTGACCTTTGCCGCGCCCAGTGATGGGCGCATGCGCTCCACCTACCAGACGACCATCGCAATCCGTAACCGCCTGTTTGGCAACTGAGGCATCCCATGGCTCTACGCGCGCCCCGCTGGCAACCTCCTCGCACTCAACGGGGTGCGGTGCTCTACGTTGCCCTGATCATGCTCATCCTGCTGGCCCTGATCGGCATCGCAGGCATGCAGGTAACAGGCATGCAGGAGCGCATGGCGGCCAATTATCTACGGACCAACCTGGCGTTCCAGAACGCTGAGCAGAATGCCCGTCAGGTTGAGGACACCATTGCCACCACCATCGAAGGTGGTGGGTTGTACGCTGCGGCGCAGGAGGCCTGCAGCCCAACCTACGACCCACTGACCTGGGCCAATGGAGTTTCCGCCAACTCGGCGCAGTACACCCGTCGGATCGACAAGTGCTTCCCATCCTCCAGTCGTCGCGTGGGTGCGAAGTTGAACGAAGACACCGGCAACATCTATCAGGTCACTGCCCTGTCCAGTGATGCCACCACCAACGCTTCGGCCAGCGCCGTCATCGATACGGTTTTCATTCCATGAACACTCCGCGCCGTTTCCTCCGCCTCACTCCGTCCCAGTGGTTGCGATGGGGTACCGCTGGTGCTGTCGTCGCTGCTGTCGCCGCGCTGGTGATTCCGCTACGTGCGGCCATTGGTGACTTCGATATCGCCCAGGAGCCGCTATACAGCAAGCAGAGCCAGCCACCGCTGATGATGATGGTGATGTCGCGTGACGAACAGCTGTTCAACAAGGCATACAGCGACTACACCGACATCGGTGGCGGTCCTGATGGCAGTGAGGACGGCATCCTCGATACGACCTATCTGGATGCATTCGAGTACGGCGGCTACTTCGACTCCAAACTCTGCTACTCGGTGACAGGAACTGGAGCCAGCGCACTGTTCAAGGCTGCCGCGAAGGGCGGTGGCAATAACGGTCATAGCTGCACGGGCCAGTGGTCCGGCAACTTCCTCAACTGGGTCACCATGAGCAGGCTGGACGTCATGCGTAGCGTGCTTTACGGTGGACTGCGCACAACAGACAGCCTGACCCAGACCATCATCGAGCGCGCGCGGATTCCCAATGATCTGCACGCTTGGGTGAAGGTGTATACCGGTTCAGACATCGGCAGCTTCGCACCGCTGACGGCGAACTCCACCGGCTGGTCATTCTGCAATGGCAACACATCTGCCACCAGCGGGTCGCTGATGCGGGTGGCTTCGGGCAACTGGTCCGAGTGGGCATCGACGGCCAGTTATCAGTGCGGCGTCGGCCGTACCGATACCGACGGCAAGCGCGACGTGCCCGGATCGGCAGCGGACTATGCTGTGCGCCTGGATGTCTGCGCGGGAGGCACTGACGCCTTGCGCGAAAACTACTGCCGCAAGTACACCAGTGGCAATACCGATCGTTACAAGCCGGCCGGCCTGCTGCAGACCTATGGCGAGAGCGGGCGCCTGCGTTTTGGCCTGATTTCCGGTACATATGCCAATCCGCGTGATGGTGGCGTATTGCGCAGGAACATCGGCAAGCTGGCCGGCAATGGTGACAGCTTCTGCGGCACCGGTGACGAGATCGATCTCTCCACCGGACAGTTCTGCTACATGAAGTCCGGCGCGACCGCCAATGGCGAAGGGGTGATCAACACGATCTCCAACTTCAGCATCGACCAGTGGAACTGGAAGGATAACTGGACCGACTGCAACCAGTACGGCATTCTTAATCGTGTAGGCACCGATAAATCCAAGATTCTCAACAACCCCGGCTCAGGCAACCAGAAGTGCAGCGCCTGGGGCAATCCGCTGGCGGAGATGTATGCAGAAGCCCTGCGCTATGTGACGGGTGGAAGCAAGGTTTACAGTGATTCTGGTGATCTCCCTACGCTTCCAACCGGCATTGCCTGGGTCGACCCCTATCGGGACCCGGCCAAGGGCGGCAACTCCTATTGCGCTACCTGCAACATTCTGGTCATGTCATCTGGTCTGCCGTCGTTCGACAGCGACAACATTGGTACGTTGCCCGCTTCGATCAACGCGACTACCGCGACCAACGATATCGGAACCGCTGAGGGCATCGCCGGCAAAAGCTGGATGATCGGTCGCGTGGGTACGACCCCGAGCGGCACCGTGCTCAATACCCACGAAGATATCTGCCAAGGGCGTACCGTCGACAATCTCAGCCTGGCGCGTGGCATCTGTCCCGACATTCCTTCGATGGAGGGTAGCTATCTGGTGGCAGGCATGGCCAAGGCTGCAGCGGCTACCGATCTGCGCCCAGGCGTACAGAGCAAGCCAGCCAGTTACAAGATCTCCGCCACCACCTATACCGTGGCGATGGCCGAGAACCTGCCGAAGTTCGAGATCAAGGTCGGCGGCAAGACCATCAGTCTGGCGCCGTTGTGCCAGGCCAACAACGACGGTTGGCTGGAAATCAAGGACGCCGGTTGGCGCAGCTGCTTCCTGGGTTCGGTTGGTGTTGGAGTGAAATCCGGTGTCAACAACAACAAGTACGGTCGGCCGTACGCGAATGACGCGAGTTCGGGCAGCTTCTCGCTGGTATGGGAGGACTCATTGTGGGGCAATGACCACGACAATGACGTTGTGGCGATGATGAGCTACTGCGTAGGGGCAGCCTGCAACACTGTGCCGCCGGGTGCCAATGACATGTGCTGGCGTGCTGATCCGACCCGCAGCGTGGTTGCCAATACCACCACCACCCTGTGCAACCGCGATCAGTCCAGTCGTGGTACCACCTTGCGCAGCACCGTGGCGGCCGACGAAGTGTTGATCCGAATCGAGAACCTGTCCGCCTTCGCCGGCAACGCAATGCTGACCGGCTATACCATTTCCGGCTCGAACGCCGCCGATACGGTGCAGCGTCTGACCCTGCGCAAGGGTGATTACCAACGGGGCACCAGCGGTCCTGCGCGCAATGGTTCCGTCATTACCCAGTCCGACGATTTCCCGAGTACGTGGGATCGGCCGGTGGTGATCAAGTACAAGGCCTCAAGTGGTGTGGCAGCCGGCCAGCTGGAAAGCCCGCTGTGGTACGCCGCCAAATACGGCGTGCCGGCTGGCAAGAAGTGGGACAGCAAGAAGCCCGGAGTACCCGACAACTACTTCCTGGCTCGCAATCCTTCCAAGCTGCGCCAGGCGCTGGATGACATCTTTGCCAGTGCTGCCGAGGGCGACGCGCCGGTCGGTGGCAGTGGCTCGGGTGCACGCATCACTACCGGCTCGTTCACGGTAGGCTCGCATTACAAGGTTACTGCCGGCTCAAATGACTGGACGGGTGACGTGGTGGGAACCCAGGTGTTGCCCAGCGGCGCCGATGGTGATGAATTGTGGCGTGCATCGAGCAGGATGGCGGGCGCCAACCGCAAGATCTTCATGGCGACATCCGCCAACATGCAGGACACCAAGGACGTGGTCACGCCAGTAGCTGCAGCGGCGTTCACGGCGTCCGCCATTCCAGGCAGCACCCGCGCGCAGAAGCTGGCGGTGATGGGCTTCAGCACCACCCCGACACCGATCCCGGCCTGGTTCGGTAGCACGACTGTCGACCAACTGGTCAACTATCTCAGTGGCAGCGCAGTGCCTGGGCTTCGGACCCGCACCTCGCCTCTGGGTGACATCATCAACTCCACTACTGAAATCGTGTCCAACCGCGATGATTTTGGCTATGGGGGCTGGACGGCGCAGAGCGTTGCGTGGAAGCAGACGCTCGGCAGTGCCTACAAGACCTTCCTGAATGCAAAGCGTGCGGCCAATGGACCGCCAACCATGGTTTATGTCGGTGCCAACGATGGCATGCTGCACGGCTTCAATGCCAGCACCACAGCGGCGGCGGGCAGGGAGGAGTTTGCTTTCATTCCGTCCACATCACTGCAGCACATTGCCGAACTGGCGAACCCGAAGTATGGCCACCGCTACTATGTGGACGGTCCGGTGACATCTTCGGATGTCTATTACGGTGATTCCTGGCATACCGTGGTGGCGGCGACCACCGGCGCCGGTGGCGCGAGCAAGGCGCCGAATGCGGCAAGCGTCGGCAATGGCTCGGTATTCGCTCTGGATGTCAGCGATCCGAGCGGGTTCGACGCCAGCAAGGTGCTGTGGGAAGTATCCGGCAAGAACGAATCAGATCTTGGTTTCGTGCTTGGCAAGCCAGCGATCGTTCCGTTGACCAGCGCCACCAGTGGTGGGGCACCGCGTTTTGTCGCGCTGTTCGGCAACGGTGTGAACTCGTCAGGTGGCAAGGCTGTGCTGTACGTGGTCGATATCCAGACCGGCAAGGTGCTCAAGCGCTTGAGTCCGGCTGATTCCAAGTACGTGGGCCGCAATGGCCTGATGAACATCGTGCCGGTGGCGCTGAAGAATGCGGACGGGGTGACCGATACGGTGTATGGCGGCGACATGAAGGGCAATCTGTGGAAGTTCGATCTGTCCAGCAATGATCCGGCCAACTGGAACGTGGCCTATAGCGGAGCACCACTGTTCACTGCGACCCGCAACAACGTGGCCCAGCCCATCACCGGAAGCATCGAAGTCAGCAGCGGTCCAGCCGGCGGCATCAGTTTGTTCTTCGGTACCGGGCAGTACTTCGCGGCCGACGACAACACCGTCAATGCGAATACCGGCGTGCAGACGCTGTATGGCGTATGGGACGATCTGAAAACACCGATCGCCGACCGCACCAGCCTGGTCCAGCAGAGCGTCTTGGTTGGCACCGACAGCAATGGCTATGAGACCCGCGACATTACCTCCAATCCGGTCAGTTATACGAACAAGCGTGGCTGGTACGTAGACCTGACCGTCGATTCAATCGTTGATGGCGAGCGTTTCATTGCAACGCCGACGATTCAGAGTGGCCGTGTGTTCTTCCTGACCTATGTTCCCGGGAGCGCCATCTGTGGCAGCGGGGGGGTCAACTGGCGCTACGGTGTGTACCTGCTGACCGGCGGGGGAGGCATGTCTGGCCTCAGCGACAAGCCCGGCGGTGATTCGATCTGCACCGGCAACTGTGGTGGAATCAAGCTGACCAAGGGGGGCAAGGGCAGCCAGGGCGGACCGATTACCAACAACAGTGTGTTTGTCCCCAAGCTGACACCCTGCGACCCCAGCAAGACCAAGTGCAAGGTGGATGAGTTGCTGGAACCATGCACCTATATGCTTGGTACCCAGGGGGCCGATGGCATGTATCTGCCACGGCCCTGTGGGCGCCAGTCATGGCGGCAGATTCGATGAACTGTTTGCAATCCGGGAAGCCTATGCGCATGAAATCATCATTTCGGACCGTCCGTGGTTTCACTCTGATCGAGCTGATGATCACCGTTGCCGTAGTTGCGATTCTTGCCGCTGTTGCCATGCCGGCTTACACCGAGCACGTGCGCAAGGCCCGGCGCGCCCAGGCCAAGGCCGATCTGGTGGAACTGGCGCAGGTGCTGGAACGCAATCACACCACTCAGAACACCTACGCCGGTTTGACTCTGCCGTTCACCAGCTCGCCGCGCAACGGCACCTCGTTCTATGCACTGTCCTTGAAAGGTGATGCGACTGCGGCCGCGTTCGAGTTGCAGGCGGTACCGGAGAATGGCCAGGAAGACGACAAATGCGGGACCCTGACCCTTGATCAGGCCGGACGAAAGACGCCGAATGCCAGCAAGGGCCCCGGATGCTGGTGAAGGGCGGGCCGTTTCGCCACATTGCAGAAAAGGCTTGCACTCCCCTGCGAACGCTGGCTAAAATGCGCACCCCGCCCGAATAGCTCAGCCGGTTAGAGCACTTGACTGTTAATCAGGGGGTCGTTGGTTCGAGTCCAACTTCGGGCGCCAGATTCGAAAAAGCCGCGAGAAATCGCGGCTTTTTTCGTTTCCGCGATGGCATTTCAGTTTTCAGCACGGGGTGGGACTGCGCGGGCGCTGGCTCCTGACCCGTCCCGGGACGCTGATGATGACGCGGCTGTGCTCCTGTCCATTCATGCACAGCACGATGGACTGGTTGGTGCCTGCATTGCGGCCGTCGGGCCGGAACCGTATGTCGGGCCGATGATCGCTGGTGCGCAGGTCGACATGACGCCGGCGTGCCCTGTGTACGCGGAGTTCCCTTGCGGCGCCGGTCGCGCTGTTGGCCGGTTCGACCTGCACCCGCCAGCCCTGGCTCCATGCCTAGTCACACCTCAGGCCATCCGACGAACCGCAGACCGTCACGCGGCGGCGTTCGGTGATGGCGGCGTTGCGTGCCATCGACAGGCTGGCGACCAGTTCGGCGCGCAGCGTTTCCGCCTGGAAGTGCCGCAGCGTGCGTTGCCAGGGGCCCCACGCCAACGCCAGCAGGACCGACAGCACCATGACAGCGATCAGCAGCTCGATCAGATGGAGGCCGCGATGGAGCCGGGCAGGGCGAAGATGAAGGGACATGCCTCCAGCCTCGTTCCGTGCTCGCGCATTCACCATCGGCCAACGCCGCGGCTGCCTGCCCGGAAACCCCTCAGCCGGCCGTCACCGCTTGCCCCGTATACTCACCCTTCCCGGGAACTGGCAACACCATGAGCGACCGTTTTGAACTCGTCTCGCCGTATTCGCCGGCGGGCGACCAGCCTGATGCCATCGCAAAGCTGACCAGCAACTTCGAAGCGGGCATCGCCAAGCAGACCCTGCTGGGCGTCACCGGCTCGGGCAAGACCTACACCATCGCCAACGTCATCCAGAACGTGCAGAAGCCGACGCTGATCATGGCGCCGAACAAGACGCTGGCGGCGCAGCTGTATGGCGAGTTCAAGGCGTTCTTCCCGCACAACGCGGTGGAGTATTTCGTCAGCTATTACGACTACTACCAGCCGGAAGCCTACGTGCCGTCGTCGGACACCTTCATCGAGAAGGACAGTTCGATCAACGAGCACATCGAGCAGATGCGACTGGCGGCGACCAAGACCCTGCTGTCGCGCCCGGACGCGATCGTGGTGGCGACGGTATCGGCGATCTACGGCCTGGGCGCGCCGGAAGACTACCTGTCGTTGCGCCTGATCCTGTCCAAGGGCGAGCGCATCGACCAGCGCGACCTGATCAACCACCTCACCCAGCTGCAGTACACGCGCAATGAGTATGAGCTGCAGCGCGGTACGTTCCGCGTGCGAGGTGAAGTGATCGACGTGTTCCCGGCGGAGTCGGACAGCGAAGCCCTGCGCCTGGAACTGTTCGATGGCGAGGTCGAGAAGATCACCCTGTTCGACCCGCTCACCGGCGAGACGCTGCGCAACATGCAGCGCTTCACGGTCTACCCGAAGACCCACTACGCCACCACGCGCGAGCGTGTGCTGGCAGCGATCGAGACGATCAAGGTCGAGTTGAAGGAGCGGCTGGAGCAGCTGTACGCGCAGAACAAGCTGGTCGAAGCGCAGCGCCTGGCGCAGCGCACCCAGTTCGACCTGGAAATGATGGCCGAGGTCGGCTTCTGCAACGGCATCGAGAACTATTCCCGGCACCTGACCGGCAAGAACGCCGGCGAGCCGCCGCCGACCCTGTTCGACTACCTGCCGGCCGACGCGCTGCTGGTGATCGACGAATCGCACGTGACCATTCCGCAGATCGGTGCCATGTTCAAGGGCGACCGTTCGCGCAAGGAGACGCTGGTCGAATTCGGGTTCCGGCTGCCCTCGGCGCTGGACAACCGGCCGCTGCGCTTCGAGGAGTGGGAAGAGCGCTGCCCGCGCAGCATCTACGTGTCCGCTACGCCAGGCCCGTACGAGTACCGCGAGGCGGGTGACGAGATCACCGAACTGGTGGTGCGCCCGACCGGCCTGATCGATCCGGTGGTGGAGATCCGTCCGGTCGGTACCCAGGTCGATGACCTGATGAGCGAGGCCAACGCGCGCATTAAGGCCGGTGACCGGGTGCTGGTCACGACGCTGACCAAGCGCATGGCCGAGAACCTCACCGAGTATCTGACCGAGCACGGCATCCGCGTGCGCTACCTGCACTCGGATGTGGATACGGTCGAGCGCGTGGAGATCATCCGCGACCTGCGCCTGGGCAAGTTCGACGTGCTGGTGGGCATCAATCTGCTGCGCGAAGGCCTGGACATGCCGGAAGTGTCGCTGGTGGCGATCCTGGATGCCGACAAGGAGGGCTTCCTGCGCTCGACCGGTTCGCTGATCCAGACCATCGGCCGTGCCGCGCGCAACGTGCGCGGCAAGGCGATCCTGTATGCGGACAAGATCACCCGTTCGATGCAGGCCGCGATCGATGAGACCGACCGTCGTCGCGCCAAACAGGTCGAGTACAACGAGGAGCACGGCATCGTGCCGCGCTCGGTGGCGCGCCCGATCGTCGACGTGCTGGAAGGGGCGCGTTCGGACGCCGCCGAGAAGGAAGCAAAGAAGGGCAAGGGCAAAGGCAGGCCCGGCGTTGCCGAGGAGGGGAGTGACTATCGATCGCTCAGCCCGGCCCAGCTGGCGTCCCGTCTCAAGGCACTGGAACAGCAGATGTACCAGCACGCCAAGGACCTGGAATTCGAGGATGCCGCCCGCGTGCGTGACCAGATCCGGCAGCTGAAGGAAGCGAGTCTGGGCTGAACGCGGCAGTGCAGCATCTTCTTCACAAAAGTGTTGCGCTTCACGGCCGGCATCCGTAATATACGCGGCCTGCACCGACGCAATCGCGGACGTTCAGAAGCAAAAACGGGCGGTTAGCTCAGCGGTAGAGCACTACCTTGACATGGTAGGGGTCACAGGTTCGAACCCTGTACCGCCCACCACGAAGTCTCCGGAAGGAGGCTGTCGTGAACTGCAAAGCCCGGCCCTGGCGCCGGGTTTTTACGTAGCAAGGCCAGCTCTCGGGCGGCAAGAACAAGATGGGCGGTTAGCTCAGCGGTAGAGCACTACCTTGACATGGTAGGGGTCACAGGTTCGAACCCTGTACCGCCCACCACCTGGCTCCCGGCATTGCCGGTGCAGCGGTGGATCACGATGGAAGCCGGCCCTGGGCCGGCTTTTTTCGTTTTAGGCATCGACCATGGTTCCACATGGTCAGCGTTGCACGGCCAGGTCTTCGACGCTGATCATCCGCTGCAACTTCCAGTGGCCGTCCACGCGCTCCCAGAGCTGGGCAACGCGAACCGTCGCACCACGCGTGGGCTGGGCATCGGCGGGTTCGCGTTGCAGAGGCTGGTTGGCCAGCCTCAGGACCCGGTCCTGGCGCAGCCGGTAAAGCAGCAGGGAGGGCGAACCGCAATCCTGTCGTACGGCTTCCGGCTGCTGGGTTTCGGCAATCAGGATCTGGCTGCGAAGGGCCTCTTCAGAGTGTTCGTTGCCCGCGCCGAACAGGCTGGAGAGCAGCAGCATCAGGGCAAGCATCGGCATGGCACGGTGCTCCAGCGGGAAAGTGCACGCAGGCTGGCATGACATGTGGGGTGCTGCAGCCGGTCTGCGACGAAGGCCGGAATTGAGCCGCCAAAGACGGCCGGGGGGGCGATGAATCCGGGCCATGCAGGCGTAGACTTCGGTCTACCGCGCAATCGCGCCGTCACTGCAAGGAGCTGCCGCATGAGCGATCACGTTCCGGTTTCCCGGCCCAATCCCATCCTCGAGCTGCTGTTCGGCGGCAACATGCTGGAGGGTACCTTCAAGGCGGTGATCTGGGTGGCCCTGCTGGCGGCAGTGCTGGCGTGGACCACGTTCCGCTGAGTCTTCCCGCGGCTCTGCAGCACCGGCAGCGTTGCTGGCCTGCGCTCAGGCGCTGAAGGCCTGGCGCAGGCTGCGCAGGGTGGCCTGGCGATGTTCCTTTGCGGTTGCTTCGCCCATCTCAAGTTCCTGCAGGCGCAATCCCACCAGCGTCATCGACAACGCATAGCCGCGTGCCGCATCGGCGGCACGCGACAGGCCGAGTGCGCGGCGCGTCAGTGCGTTCACGTGTTCCAGGTCGGGCAGCAGCCCCAGGTAGGCGCGCTCGGCGCTGTCCAGGTCCGGGGCACGCAGGATCGCGTGCGCTTCAGCAGCAGGGGAGACGGAGGCCATGGGGGGTCCTTGTCCGTTGCGGGCGCTCGATCAGAACGAGCGCATCAGGGAAATGAAGGCCGACGTCTGCGTGCCGCGACGGGCCATCGGGCTGTCCTTTACGGCATCGCCGAACCACTGGTTGGCGACGACGCCGGTCGCGCGCCACTTCGTGCCCAGAGGCGTACTGACCGCGATCTGCAGGCTCGGCGATGTCGCGCTGCCCGGGGTGTAGGCGGCAAGTCCCGAGCGCAGCGCTTCTTCGTCGGTGATGCCGTAGTAGTAGTCGAGCAGGCGCGCACTGGAGTGCACCACGCCGACCTTGGGCACCCAGGTGAAGCGACCGGCCTGGATCGGATAGCTGTAGTGCAGGCGCGATTCCATGCCACCTCCGTGGCCGGTGACCTCGCGCATCACGCTGGCCTCGACGATGCCCCAGTCGGCGCTGTATTCACCATTGATGCCGGCCATGGCGGACATCTGCCGGCTGTGCAGGCGACGCAGCTGAGGATCGTTCACGTCGTCGGTCTTGAAGCGCAGCGTGTAGGGCGTGACCGCCGCCGACAGGCGCAGGCCTTCGCGCTTGTACAGGTACATGCCCAGCGAGCCCGGGCTGGCGAAGAAGCGCTCGCCCTGCCAGGCAATGGACGGTACGACCAGCGGCTTGACGTCGTAGTGGGCGTAGGCCCCTGAGGTCGCGCCGGCACTGATACCGGCCTGCACCCCCGGGTTCCGGTCGGCGGCGTGGGTGATCAACGGAAGGCCGATGGCAGCGGAGAACAGCAACGGGCGCAGCAGGGTCGGGGACAGCGACGGCATCGATCAGCCACTTTGCGGGGGATGGCTGTGCATGGTGCGGGCACAACATTGTCAGAACATTGCGCCTTGGCATTCGGCACGCGAAGGCGCCCAAAGCCGGCGCCAGGCACTATGATCGGCACCGTTTCCGGTAGCCGAGCCCCTGATGCGCATCCTCCTGGTCGAAGACGATCCCGATCTGTCCCGTGCCCTGCAATCGGGCCTGGAGCGGCAGGGCGTGGTCGCCGACGTGGTCGGCAGCCTGGCCGAAGCCGCGGTCGCGCTGCGCGAGCCGGTGCACCAGCTGATGCTGCTCGACCGCCAGCTGCCCGATGGCGATGGCGCGGCTTTCGTCGCCACCGCGCGCGCGTTGCGCCCGAACCTGGCGGTGATCATGTTGACGGCCAAGGGCAGGCTGTCGGACAAGGTCGAGGGGCTGGATGTCGGTGCCGATGACTACCTGGTGAAGCCGGTGGCGATCGAGGAGCTGATGGCGCGGATCCGCGCGGTCTCGCGCCGGCCCTCGGCGATGGTGACGCCAAGCCTGCATCTGGGCCGGCTGGAATTCGACTTCGAATCGCTGCAGGCGCAGGTGGAGGGCCAGCTGTTGGCGCTGCCCCGGCGCCAGGTGCTGGTGCTGCAGGCGCTGGCGATGCGGCAGGGGCGCACGGTCACCCGCAGCGCTCTGGAGGCGGCGGTGTACGGGTTTGATGATGAGATCCAGTCCAATGCGCTTGATGCGCACATTTCCAAGCTGCGCAAGGCGCTGCAGCAGGCCGGGGCCGGCGTGGAGATCCATGTGATCCGCGGTGTCGGCTACCTGCTGGCGGAGGCCTGAGATGGCCCGTCCGATCCGCTCCATCACCCTGGGCCTGGCCTGGCGGTTGTTCCTGGCGCAGGCCTTTACCGTGCTGTTCGCGGTGGTTGCGTTGATCCTGACCTGGGGTGACAAGGACACCTGGGGCATGGACATGTTCATGGCCGAGGCGGTGGCCAAGGCGGTGCACAGCGAAGGTGGCCGGCTGGTGCTGGACCAGGCACGCTGGGAAAAGCTCGATGCCAGTGCCGGCGGCAACCTCTGGTTCGCGGCAGTCGACGACAAGGGGGTCTGGTTGGAGCGCGGCACGATTCCGGCGATCCACGCGCCGCTGCTGGCGCGGTTGCCGACGCTGGGCGCGACCGAACTCGGTTCGCTGGTGCCGCCCTACCTGGATGTGGCGCGGGTGATGATCCGCAACGAGGACGGGCGGCGCATCACGGTGATGGTGGGCGGGGCACCGAAGGGCGGGCTGCTGGACGGCGCGCTGATGGTGCTGCGCCTGATCGGCCTGTGGTTCTTCCTGCCGCTGATCGTGGTCACGCTGCTGGTGATGCCGACCGTGATCCACCGCGCGATGCGTGGCGTGCGCCGCTCCGCGCAACAGGCCAAGGAGCTGGATATCGGCCAGCCGGGTGCGCGGCTGGATGCGCAGCTGGTGTCGACCGAGGTCGCGCCGTTGGTCGAAGCCTTCAACGACGCGATCGACAAGGTGCAGCAGGGCTATGCGGCGCGTGACAAGTTCCTTGCCGATGCCGCGCACGAGCTGCGTGTGCCGATTGCAGTGGTGCAGGCGCGCCTGTCGCAGCTGCCGCAGGGCGAGCTGAAGTCGCAGCTGCTGACCGACGTGGCGCGGCTCGGCAACGTCGCCGAGCACCTGCTTGACCTGCAGCGACTTGATCGCAATGTCGGCGCACTGCAGCGGCTGGATCTGGCGCTGCTGGTGCGTGAAGCGGCAGCCGATCTGGCGCCGCTGGTAGTCGGTGCCGGCTACGGCTTCGAAGTGGATGCACCTGAGATGCCGGTGTGGATCCACGGCGACAGCCTGGCGCTGGGCCGGGTGATCGCCAACCTGGTGCACAACGCCATCGTCCATGGCGGCGGGCGCGGCACCATCTGCGTGCGCCTGGACACGCGCGGCCTGCTGGAAGTCAGCGATCAGGGTGCCGGTATTCCGGTGAGCGATCGTGAAGCGATCTTCGAGCCGTTCCATCGCCTCCGCGCGGCGGGCAGTGGCAGTGGCCTGGGCCTGCATCTGGTGAAGGAAATCGTGCAGCACCACGGCGGCTCGGTCAGTGTCGGCGAGGCCGCCGGCGGCGGCGCCAGCTTCCGGGTCAACTTCCACCGCGGCACCGTCCGGCGCTGACAGCCACGCGGGGAAAACCCCGATAGGCAACCTGTCGCGCCCGGCGGCAGGCTGATGGAATGGCTTCCGAACGTTCCGCGCCGGCCCTGTTCGGCCCCGGCTGCGCCGCCGGCCTGGTGCTGGGCGCGCTGGCCTGCGTGCAGATGCCGGCGCTGCTGCCGCTGTGGCTGAGCGTGCCGATGGCGGTTGCCGGTGGCGCGGGCTGGCTGCTGCGCTGGCGCGGCCGCACCTGGGCTGCAGTCATGCTCGGCCTGGCATGGGCAACAGTGCACGGGCAGTGGGCCATGTACAGCCAGCTACCACCCGGCACGCCGCCGCAGGATGTGCAGGTGCGAGGGCGGGTGGCTGATCTTCCACAGAGCGGGCCCGGCTACACGCGCTTCGTGCTGCACGTGGATGAGGCCGATACGTTGCCAGCGTTGCGTGGCAAGCGCCTGCAGATCACCTGGAACGACCCGTGGCGCGGATCGTCAGCGCACGGGGCCGAGGGCGGACGCCATGCGGTTCGTGCAGGGGCGCATTGGCAGTTGTCGTTGCGCGTGCGTGCGCCACGCTCGCGGATCAATCCCGGCGGCTTCGATGGCGAACGCCATGCATTGCTGCGTGGTATCTCCGGCAATGGCACGGTGCGCGACCCGGGCGCTGCCCGTGAGCACGCGCCTGCGCAGGGCCTGCCGGCCTGGCGCGAGCGCAGCAGTGACGCCATCGCCACGCAGGTGGCACATCCTGCCGCGCGGTTCGTGCAGGCCTTGGCCCTGGGCGACACCCGCGGCCTGTCTGATGCCGACTGGGAACACCTGCGCGCCCTGGGCCTGACCCATCTGGTCGCCATCTCCGGGTTTCACGTGGGCGTGGTGGCGGGCTTCGGCGTACTGCTGTGCCGCGTGTCGTGGTGGCTGTGCCCGCTGCTGGGACGGTACTGGCCACGGCCGCAGGCGGCGGCATGGGGCGCGGCGCTGGCCGCAGCCGCCTATGCCGTGGCAGCCGGCGGCGCGCTGCCAACGGTGCGCGCGGCGCTGATGATCGGGTTGGTGGCACTGGCCCGTGCCGGACGTCGCCCGGTGGGTGCGGGGCAGGGGCTGGCCCTGGCCGCGATGGTGATGCTGCTGCCGGCGCCGCTGTCGGTGCTGTCGGCCGGCTTCTGGCTCAGCTTTGGCGGCGTGCTGTGGCTGCTGTGGTGCCTGCCGCGAACCGGGCCGGAGGGCGCCGGTGGGGGCCTGCGTGGCTTCCTGGCCGCCCAGGGCGTGGCCAGCCTCGGCCTGTTGCCGCTGTGCGTGGCCCTGTTCGGCGGCACCGCGCGCTTGGGGCCGCTGGTCAACCTGCCGATCATTCCGTGGTGGACCCTGCTGGTGGTGCCGTTGTCGTTGCTGGGTACTGCGCTGCAGGTGCTGCACGACGGTGCCGGGCGCTGGGCCTGGCGTGCCGCTGCCTGGCTGTTCGAGCTGAGTTGGCAGGCGCTGCAGCCACTGGCGCTGCACCCGCAGGCGATGTGGTGGTTGGCCGAGGCGCCGCGCTGGGCCGTCCCGGCGGCATTGGCGGGGGTGTTCTGGTGGCTGCTGCCGCGCGGCCCAGGCGGTGGCCTGGCGGGCCTGCTGCTGTGCCTGCCGCTGCTGTGGCCCGCCCGGCATGCACCGGCCGAAGGGGAGCTTGAGCTGCTGGTGCATGACGTAGGGCAGGGCACTGCGGTGCTGGTACGTACGGCGCGGCACGCGCTCTGGTACGACGTGGGGCCGCCGACCGGCGGCGAGGGCAACGAACGCATTCTGGTCCCGGCCCTGCGCGCGCTCGGCCAGGGGCCGCCCCGGCAGGCGATGCTCAGCCATGACCATCTTGATCACACCGGCAGCCTGTCCAGCCTGCGACGGCAGCTGCCCGGACTGCAGCTGCTGGCACCACCGGGCAGCACCATCGCTGGCGCCACGCCCTGCCAGCAGGGGCTGCGCTGGCGGTGGGACGGGGTTGATTTCCAGGTCCTGCACCCGGCGCCGGGCAGCCGTCAGGCCGAAAACGAGGACAGCTGCGTGCTGCGCATCGCCAGCCGCCACGGCGTGGTCCTGCTGCCGGGTGACATCGGCCGGCCGGCCGAGCGGACGCTGCTGCAGGCGTCTCCGGCAGCGCTGAAGGCGGATGTGGTCCTGGTGCCCCACCATGGCAGCGGCGGCAGCTCCAGCGCGCCGTGGGTTGAGGCCGTGGCGCCACGGCTGGCGGTGGTCTCGGCCGGGCACCGCAACCGCTTCGGGCACCCTCGCCAGGACGTGGTCCAGCGCTGGCAGGCGCAAGGGGCCGAGGTACTGGCCACGGCCGATTCCGGGGCGATCCGCATATGGCTTGGCGCACAAGGGCTGCAGCTGCGTGAACAGCGCATCCACGCATCCCGCTGGTGGGATGCCGCTGGGCGGGCGCGGTCGGCTGCTATCCTATCGCCGATCGAACAAGCGGCCGTTGGGCCGGAGGGTTGAAACGTGTGGGAACTGGTCAAGGCCGGTGGCTGGCCGATGGTGCCGCTGCTGCTGTTGGGCGTACTGGCTTTGGCGATCATCCTGGAGCGTTTCTGGTCCCTGCGGCGTACTGAAGTGCTGCCGCCCGGCCTCGGCCAGGAAGTGCGCAACTGGGCGGCACGCGGCAAGCTCGACCCGGCCCACCTGCAGACCCTGCGCGCGAACTCGCCGCTGGGCGCGCTGCTGGCCGCGGCGCTGGAAGCGCGCAACCGTCCGCGCGACCAGATCCGCGAGCGCATCGAAGACACCGGCCGCCACCTGGTGCACCGCATGGAGCGTTTCCTCAACGCGCTGGGCACCATCGCTTCGGCCGGGCCGCTGCTGGGCCTGCTCGGCACGGTGATCGGCATGATCCAGATGTTCCTGGGCATCCTCGACCACGGCGTCGGTGATGTGAACCAGCTGGCCGGTGGTATCGGCAAGGCGCTGGTGTGCACCGCCACCGGCATGATCGTCGCCATTCCGGCGCTGATGTTCCACCGCTACTTCAAGGGCCGCATCCACGGTTACGTGGTGGAGATGGAGCAGGAAGCCAGCGCGCTGCTGGATACGCTGGATGGCCGACCCGGGGTGATGAACCCTGCCGCTGCCACGCGCCCGGCCGGCGCGGCGACGGCGAAGGCCTGATCGATGCGTATCGGCAACGACCGATCCCAGGATGAGCCGCATATCGACCTGGTGCCACTGATCGACGTCATCCTGGTGTTGATCATCTTCTTCGTGGTCACCACTACCTTTGACGCGCGCTCGACACTCCAGGTGCAGCTGCCCACGGCCAGCCAGCAGCCCAGCAATGAGCCACCGCGCTCGTTGAGCGTGCTGATCAACGCCGAAGGCCGCTACTTCATCAATGACCAGGAAGTGCTGCGCAACGACGTCGAGTCGGTCAAGCAGACCATCGCGGCCGTTGCCGGCAGCGACCGCACCCAGCCGGTGCTGTTGCGTGCCGATGCCCGCACGCCCTATCAGGCCGTGGTGACCGCGCAGGATGCGCTCGGTCAGCTCGGCTTCCGCCGTATTGCCATTGCAACAGCACCCGAGGTGCGTCCATGAGTTCCAAACACGCGCCGGTGTGGCCGATCTACAAACGTCTGCTGGGATACACCCGTGCCTACTGGGGCATGATGGTCGCCGCCGTCATCGCCATGGCGGTGGAGTCGGTGGCCGGCTACCACTTCACCAAGCTGATGGAGCCGCTGGTCAACCGCGGCTTTGTCAATCCCGAACCGAAAATGGCGGTGATCCTGCCGCTGACCATCCTCGGCCTGTTCCTGATGCGCAGCGCCGCCACCTGGGTGAGCGACTACGCGCTGGCCAAGACCGGTCGCAGCGTGGTGCGCGACCTGCGTGAACAGGTGCTGGCCAAGTACCTGCACCTGCCGTCCTCGCATTTCGATACCGAATCGACGCCGGTGATGGTCAGCCGCCTGAACTTCGATACCGAGCAGGTCACCCAGGCCAGTGCCGACGCGCTCAAGACCGTGGTTGCCGACACCCTGACCATCATCGCCATGCTGGCGGTGATGCTGCAGATGAGCGTCAAGGTGACCGTGGCCATGCTGGTGGTGGTGCCGATGATCGGCGTGATCGTGTCCTACGTCGGCAAGCGCTACCGGCGCATCAGCCGCGGCATCCAGGACGGCATGGGCACGATGGCGCAGACTGCCGAGCAGTCGCTGGCGGCCCAGCAGGAAGTGAAGGTGCACGGCACGCAGCAGCACGAAATGTCGCGCTACTCGCGCCTGGCCAACCGCATGCTGGCGCTGAACATGAAGGTGGAAATCACCCGTGCCGGTGCCTCCAGCGTGGTCCAGTTCCTGGCCGCGCTGGCGCTGGCGGTGATCGTCTGGGTGTCGACCCGCGAAGCACTGGCAGGCCGCCTCAATGCCGGCCAGTTCATGGGCCTGATGATCTCGATGACGGCGATCATCCCGTCGCTGCGCCGCCTGACCAGCGTGCAGTCCTCGATCTCCCGCGGTGTGTCCGCCGCCGAGCGCCTGTTCGACAT
Organism: Stenotrophomonas sp. 115C5; assembly: GCF_056861055.1. Lineage (NCBI taxonomy): Bacteria > Pseudomonadati > Pseudomonadota > Gammaproteobacteria > Lysobacterales > Lysobacteraceae > Stenotrophomonas > Stenotrophomonas sp. 115C5. The sequence goes on along the minus strand of NZ_JBSPUQ010000001.1, from coordinate 112,946 downwards.
CCTCGACATGCCGGTCGAGCGCGACGATGGCCGCAACACGGTGCAGCGCGTGCGTGGCGAACTGGCCTTCGAGCACGTCATGCTGCGTTACCGCGAAGACAGTGGCATCGCCCTGGACGACATCAGCTTCGTGGCCAAGCCGGGTACGGTCACCGCCATCGTCGGTCGGTCCGGCAGTGGCAAGACCAGCCTGATCCGGCTGGTGCCGCGCTTCTACGAACCCAGCGGCGGGCGCATCACCCTCGATGGGGTGGCGCTGGATGACTATCCGCTGGCCGACCTGCGTCGCCAGGTGGCGATGGTCGGGCAGAAGGTCATGCTGTTCGATGACACCATTGGCGCCAACATCGCCTATGGCATGGACGCGACCGATGAACAGATCCGAGCGGCGGCCGAAGCCGCAAACGCCTGGGAGTTCATCGCGCGCATGCCGCAGCAGCTGCAGACCCCGGTGGGCGAGAACGGCGCGCTGCTGTCCGGCGGCCAGCGCCAGCGCCTGGCGATCGCCCGCGCGATCCTGCGCGACGCGCCGATCCTGATCCTCGATGAAGCCACCGCAGCGCTCGACAACGAATCGGAGCGCCTGGTGCAGGACGCGCTGCAGCGATTGATGCCCGAGCGCACCACGCTGGTCATCGCGCACCGCCTGTCGACCATCGAGCATGCAGACCAGGTGCTGGTGATGGACCACGGTCGGATCGTCGAGCGAGGTACCCACAAGGAGCTGCTCACCATGGGTGGCCTCTACCAGCATCTGCACAGCATGCAGTTCCGCGAAAGGCAGGACTGATGGCCGGCAAGGGTACCCAGACCCCGCCGTACTGGTACGACGGCAGCCCGGTTCCGTGGGCGATGCGCCTGCTGGCGCCGCTGTATGCCGGCGTCACCGCGCTGCGCCGGCGCGCCTATCGGCGTGGCTGGCGCAAGCGCTACACGCTGCCGGTGCCGGTCATCGTGGTTGGCAACATCACCGCCGGTGGTACTGGCAAGACGCCGCTGACCATCGCGCTGGTGGAGCGCCTGCGTGCCGCCGGCTGGAAGCCGGGCGTGGCCAGTCGTGGCTACGGCCGCGAAGATGCCGACAAACCGCTGTGGGTGAAGGCCGATACGCCGACCGCCAAGGGCGGTGACGAACCGGTGCTGATTGCCTGGAAGACAGGCGTGCCGGTGCGCGTGGACAGTGATCGCGTTGCTGCCGGCAAGGCGCTGATCGAGGCCGGCTGCGATGTGATCGTCTGCGACGACGGCCTGCAGCACTACCGGCTGGCGCGCGACATCGAGATCGAAGTGGTCGATGCGCAGCGCCGCTACGGCAATGGCCGGATGATTCCGGCCGGACCGCTGCGCGAGCCGGTCAGCCGCGCCAGTGAGTGCGATTTCCGCGTGGTGAATCTTGGCCAGGCCAATGAGGAATCTGCGGCCCAGGCCTGTGGTTTCGGCCAGTGGCCGATGGCCCTGCACATCGACAGCGCGCAGCCGCTGGCCGGTGGCCGTGCCCGTCCACTGTCGTACTTCAAGGGCCAGCGTGTGCACGCAGTGGCCGGCATCGCCCACCCGCAGCGCTTTTTCGACATGCTGCGCGCGCGAGGCATCGGTGTGGTGCCGCACGCCTTCGCCGACCATCAGGCCTATCAGCCGCAGGACCTGTCCTTTGGCAGCCAGCTGCCGGTGCTGATGACCGAAAAGGACGCGGTGAAATGCCGGGCGTTCGGCAATGACTGGCACTACGCGGTCCCGCTGCGCGCCGAGCTGCCTGCCGCGTTCTGGGTGGCGCTGACCGACCGCCTGGACAAGCTGCGACCGAACTGAGTGGCACGGCGGCGCTTGCATTCATGCGCCGCCGGCCGCATTCCCGTTGTAACGAGCCTGCCGAGTACCGCCCCATGACCGAATTCGTCGTCGCCATCCCGGCCCGCTATGCCGCCTCGCGGCTGCCGGGCAAGCCGCTGCGCCTGCTGGGCGGTGAGCCGCTGGTGCTGCATGTGGCGCGCCGCGCGCTGCAGGCCGGTGCCGGCGAAGTCTGGGTCGCGACCGACGATCAACGCATTTCCGACGTACTGTCCGGCCTGGCCGAAGTGAAGGTGGCAATGACCGCCACCTCGCATGCCTCCGGCACCGATCGCCTGGCCGAGTGCGCGCGCATCGCCGGCTGGGCCGATGACACCGTGGTGGTCAACCTGCAGGGCGACGAGCCGTTTGCACCCGCTGCGGGTATCCGTGCGGTGGCCCAGGCGCTGGTTGACGGCAATGCGCCGATGTCGACCCTGGCGACCGCCGTGGAGGATGCAGAAACCCTGTTCGATCCGAACGTGGTGAAGCTGGTGCGCAACGTGCGCAACGAGGCGATGTACTTCAGCCGCGCGCCGATCGCCTGGCATCGCGATGGCTTCGCACGCAGCCGTGACACGTTGCCGGCCGGTCACAACTGGCTGCGTCACATCGGCATCTACGGCTACCGGGCCGGTTTCCTGCAGCAGTTCGCGGCGATGCCGCCGGGCCAGCTGGAGCAGGTCGAATCGCTGGAGCAGCTGCGCGTGCTGGAAGCGGGCTTCCCGATCAGCGTGGCGATCTCGCCGGAACCGTTCCCGCCGGGCATCGACACGCCCGAGGACCTGGAGCGCGCCGAAGCACTGCTGCAGACGCTGGCGGCACGATGAAGCTGCTGGTCGTCTGCCTCGGCAACATCTGCCGTTCGCCGATGGCCGAAGGTGCGCTGCGCGCCCGCCTGGAGGCCTCGCCGCTGGCCGGGCGGGTGCAGGTGGATTCGGCTGGCACCGGCGACTGGCACGTGGGCGAGCCACCGGATCGGCGTGCGATCGCCTGCGCGGCCGGGCACGGTGTGGACATCGGCGGCCTGCGTGCGCGCCAGCTGCGGGCCGCGGATTTCGACCGCTTCGACTGGATCCTGTGCGCCGACGAAGCCAACCTGCGTGATGCCGGTCGCTTGGCCACCTCTGCCCAGCGCGAACGCCTGGCACTGTACCTGCCCTGGTCGGGCGGAGAGGGCCGGGTGGCGATCCCGGATCCTTACACCGGCGGTAGTGATCATTTCGAACAGGTCTGGTCGCTGGTCGACAATGCTGCAAAACGTGTCGTGGCACGACTGTTGCATGACGCCGACTCCGGCATAATCGGGCCATGAACGTCCAGCCCGTCCCGGACCTGCCCGAGTTCGCCACCTGGCTCAATGCCACCCCCTGCACCCTGACCGAACTGCGCGGTCGGCCGGTGGCGCTCTTGTTCGTCAACGCCGCCTCCGCCTGGAGCGCGCAACGCCTGGCCGAGTTCGGCCAATGGCTGTCGCGCCACCCCGGCAAGCTGCAGCCGCTGGTGCTGCAGGTGCCGCGCTTCGACTTCGAACGCGACGCCGGTGACGCACTGAAGCTGTTGCGTCGCCAGGGCCTGACGATGCCGGTCCTGCTCGATGCCGACTGGGATGGCTGGCGCCGCTTCGGGATCACCGCCTGGCCAACCCTGGTGCTGCTGGATGCGCAGGGCCGCGAACAGCAGCGGCTGGTCGGGCAGGGCGCGCCCGGCGAACTGGAGCGTGCCTTGAATGCGCTGTGCGAGGGTGCGCCGTCGGCGCCGCCGCGTGGCGGTAGCGAGCTGCATCCGGAGCCCCGCCAGGCACTGCGCTTCCCGCTGGGCCTGGCGGTCAGTACCGAGCGCCTCTACATCGCCGACAGCGGCCATCACCGCATCCTCGAATGCAGCCATGGCGGCCGCATCCTGCGCCAGTTCGGTCTCGGTACCGCCGATTTCATGGACGGCAACCTCGCCGAAGCGGCGTTCCACCGCCCGCAGGCGCTGGTGCTGGAACGCGATGCGCTGTACGTCGCCGACACCGGCAACCACGCCGTGCGCCGCATCAACCTGCTGACCGGCATCGTCGACACGCTGTGCGGCAATGGCCGCCCCGGTGCGCCGGTGGAAGGTCCGGTCGCGCAGGCCCGGCAGGTCTCGCTGGACCATCCGGTCGGCCTGGCCATCGCCGACAACCAGCTGCACATCGCGATGGCCGGCGACAACCGTATCTGGAGCTACCACCTGGGTCAGCGCAGCCTGCGATGGCGCGCGGGCAGTGGTTCCATCGACGAGCGTGATGGCAGCGGCCATCTGGCCGCGTTCGCACAACCGACTGCGCTGGCCGTAGTGCAGCAGGTGCTGTACGTCGCCGATGCACTGGGATCCTCGATCCGCGCACTGCAGCTGCGCGGCGACCTGGTGCAGACGCTGGTCGGGCAGGGGCCATGGCGCTTCGGCAGTGAAGACGGCCCGCGTGCGGACGCCAGCCTGCAGTTCCCGCAGGCGATCGCGCTCAGCCCGGATGCACCGCTGCTGTGGATTGCCGATACCGGCAACGGCCGCCTGCGCACGCTGCGCCTGGGCGGCGGTGAACTGACCACCCAGCCGCTGCCGCGCCGCCTGCATGGCCCGGCGGGACTGGCGGTGGGCGCAGGTGCGGTGTGGATCGCCGAGACCGACGCCCACGCCGTGCTGCGCTTCGACCCCGACAGCGGCGTGCTCAGCGAAGTGCCGATCAGCGAATGACCGACGTTCCCGCTCCGGTCTTCGACGGCAAGGCCTTCGCGGCCCAGCTCAGCACCGCCCCCGGCGTGTACCGCATGTACGCGGCCGACGACACCCTGCTGTACGTTGGCAAGGCCCGTGCGCTGCGCAACCGCGTCGGCAGCTATTTCAACGGCAGCCCGAAGAACGCACGGATCATGTCGATGATCTCGCAGATCACGCGCATGGACGTGACCGTGACGCGCTCGGAAGCCGAGGCGTTGCTGCTGGAAAACCAGCTGATCAAGTCGCTGTCGCCGCGTTACAACGTCTCGCTGCGCGACGACAAGACCTATCCGCATGTGCTGCTGACCCGCGAGGACTGGCCGCGCATCGCCCTGCATCGCGGCCCGCGCGCCATTCCCGGTCGCTATTTCGGGCCCTATCCCGGCGTTACGGCGGTGCGCGAAACGCTGAACCTGATGCACAAGCTGTTCAAGCTGCGCAGCTGCGAAGACAGCGTGTTCCGCAACCGCTCGCGGCCGTGCCTGCAGTACCAGATCGGCCGCTGCAGCGCGCCCTGCGTGGAACTGGTGGCGCCTGCCGAGTACGCCGAATCGGTGCGCCGCGCTGCGCTTTTCCTGGAAGGCAAGAGCGACGAACTGACCCGCGAGCTGGGCGAGCAGATGCAGGCCGCCAGCGAGGCGCTGGAGTTCGAGCAGGCCGCACGCCTGCGCGACCTGATCTCCTCGCTGCGCAGTATGCAGACCCGCCAGTACGTGGACGGCCGCGCCGCGGATCTGGACGTGCTGGCGGTGGCCATGCAGGGGTCTCAGGCCTGCGTGCTGCTGCTGGCCTTCCGCGATGGCCGCAACCTCGGTACCCGCCCGTTCTTCCCGCGCACCAACGGCGAGGAGAGCCCGGAGGAAGTGCTGGCCGCGTTCGTCTCGCAGTACTACATCGAGTTCGAGCCGCCGCGCGAGATCCTGCTGGACCGCGAGATTCCCGACGCCGACCTGCTGGTCGCCGCGCTGTCGGCCTCGGCCGAGCGCAAGGTGCAGCTGAAGTGGAACGTGCGCGGCGAGCGTGCCGGCTACGTGGAGCTGGCCAGTCGCAACGCGCAGCTGACCCTGGCCACCGAGCTCAACAGCCGCAATGCTCAACACGCGCGCAGCGATGCACTGCGCGACATGCTGGGCCTGGCCGAGCCGGTCAAGCGTGTCGAGTGTTTCGACATCAGCCACACCCTGGGCGAGGCCACCGTGGCCTCATGCGTGGTGTTCGACGCCGCCGGTCCGGTGCGCGCGCAGTACCGCCGTTTCAACATCAGCGGCATCGAGCCGGGCGACGACTATGCCGCCATGCGCCAGGCCATCGATCGCCGCTTCCGCCGTGCGGTGGAAGAGCAGGGCGTGCTGCCGGATGTGCTGCTGATCGACGGCGGCGCCGGGCAGCTGGCACAGGCGCAGGCCGCACTGGCCGACCTGGGCGTGGAAGGCGTTCTGCTGGTGGGCGTGGCCAAGGGCGTGGAGCGCCGCGCCGGCCACGAAGCACTGGTGATGCCCGATGGCCGCGAGCTGCGCCCGGGCGCAGCCAACCCGGCCCTGCAGTTCATCCAGCAGGTGCGCGACGAGGCGCACCGCTTCGCCATCACCGGCCACCGCGGCCGCCGCCAGAAGGCGAGGATGACCAGCAAGCTGGAGGACATCCCCGGTATCGGCCCCCGCCGCCGCGCCAGCCTGCTCAAGCATTTTGGTGGCCTGGTGGGCCTGAAAGCCGCTGGCGAAGCGGAAATCGCCAAGGTGGAAGGCATCAATGACGCCCTCGCGGCACGTATCTACGCTAACCTGCACGGGTTGGCCACGCCTGATGCGGCCGAGTAGAGAGAGAAGCACGCAAGCATGAAGTTGACCCTGCCCACCTGGCTGACGTTGTTGCGGATCGTGATGATCCCGGTGCTGGTGCTGGTGTTCTACCTGCCCTACACCTGGACCAACTTCGCTTCGGCGGCAATCTTCGGCCTGGCCGCGATCACCGACTGGCTCGATGGCTGGATCGCACGCCGTTACCAGCTGGAGTCAGCCTTCGGTGCCTTCCTCGACCCGGTCGCGGACAAGCTGATGGTGGCAGTGGCACTGTTCCTGATCGTGCAGGGCCACCCAACGCCGTGGATGGCGTTCTGGGCGGCGGTCATCGTCGGCCGCGAGATCGCGGTGTCGGCGCTGCGCGAATGGATGGCCGAGCTGGGCCAGCGCGCCAAGGTGCGCGTGGCGATGATCGGCAAGGTCAAGACCACCGCGCAGATGGTCGCGCTGCTGTGCCTGCTGTACTCGGTGGCCCCGAACGTACCGGTGGAAGACATCTGGATGGGCTGGCCGGTGTTCCACATCGGCGACTGGACCCTGGCGATTGCCGCAGTGCTGACCCTGTGGTCGGGCCTGCAGTACCTGCACGCCGCCTGGCCGAGCCTGCGCGATGACGAGCGCGCCGCGCGTGAGCGTGCGCGGCAGAAGAAGTTGGGCAACTGAGCCCATCGATGCGCGTATCCACGCATGGCGCCGATACGCGACGCCGGGCATCTCGCAGACCCTAAAAAAAAAGGCGCTTGACGCCTTCCTTGGAATAGGTAAAATTTCGCCTCCCAAGCGGGAATAGCTCAGTTGGTAGAGCGCAACCTTGCCAAGGTTGAGGTCGCGAGTTCGAGTCTCGTTTCCCGCTCCAGATTCAAGAAAAACGCTCCCGCAAGGGGGCGTTTTTCGTTTGCGTAGAACCCGCTTCATCCCCACTTCACCGCCACTCCTTCGCCTCACCACGCGGCAGTTCGAAGCTGCATCTCCGTTCCTCCAGGACGATGCAGCCATGCTCCACACTCCTTCCGCCTACGATCACGACGTGGTCATCGTCGGCGCCAGTTTCGCCGGTGCCGCCTGCGCATTGGCTGCTGCCCAGTACGGCCTGCGCGTCTGCGTGCTGGAACGCAAGGCCGACCCCGGCGAGCGCCTGCACACCACCGGCATCGTGGTGAAAGAGGCGATGGAGCAGACCTGGCTGGGGCGAATGCCCGAACATCTCGTGCAACGCGTCGCAAACGTGCGCCTGTATGCGCCGAATCTGCGCAGCGTGTTGCTGGCCGCGCCGGGCTATTACTTCCTCACCACCGATACGCCGAACCTGATGCGCTGGCTGGCCAGCGAACTGCGCGCGAATGGTGTCGACCTGCGCCTGCAGCAGTCCTTCACCGATGCACATCGCAATGGTGACGGCTGGCTGGTGGATGGGGCAGGGCGATGTGCCTATCTGGTTGGCGCTGATGGTGCACGCTCACGCGTGGCACAGCGCACCGGGCTCGGCCAGGTGCGTGACAACCTCTACGGCGTCGAACGTGAGTTCGCCGGCCTGCAGGTGACGCAGGGCGACGCGCTGCACTGCTTCGTCAGCAAGCGCTACGCGCCGGGTTACATCGGCTGGGTCGCGCAGAATCCAACCGGCCTGCAGGTCGGGTTGGCGCTGCGTCATGACCCGCAACCGGTGCGGCCGCCGGATATTGAAGGTTTCCTCGGCCACGTGCGCGATGTGGTCGGCATTCCGCCTTCGGCGCGTCCCTCGGCCACCCGCGCCGGCCTGGTGCCCTGCGGCCGGCCGGATGGGCCGATCACCGGCCAACGCGTGATCCTGACCGGCGACGCGGCGGGCATCGTCTCGCCGCTCTCCGCCGGGGGCATCCACTCCTCGTGGCGGCATGGCTGGGCGGTCGGCGAGGCGATGGCCCGCCATCTGCGCGGGCAAGGGCCGGAAGCGGAACGGGTGGCGCGGCAGGTGGCGCCGGCATTCCATGGCAAGCGCCTGCTGCGCTGGGCGATGGATCATCTGCAGGTCGACTGGCCGCTCAACGCGCTGCTGCACACGGCGGCCACGCGGCGCATTGCCGAGCAGGTCTACTTCCACCGCCGTGGCCTGCGGACCTGAGGTATCGGTCCTGGAGGCCTGAACGCCGCCCTTCACTTCAGGTGAAAATTCCTGTTGACGCCGTGCAGCAATATCGACACAATAGCGCTCCTTCGACGCAGGTCGAACGAAATCTGCGGGAATAGCTCAGTTGGTAGAGCGCAACCTTGCCAAGGTTGAGGTCGCGAGTTCGAGTCTCGTTTCCCGCTCCAGATTCAAGAAAAACGCTCCCGCAAGGGGGCGTTTTTCGTTTGTCACACCGGTTGCACCACCCACGCGCTAGTGTGCCTTGCCGGGCAGGGCGCTGCACCAGGTCCGGGCATTCTGCCGGTCGAAACCGGGGCAGCGGTTGTCCTGCGGGATGTAGACGTAGGGAACGTCATCCTCGTAGGTGAAGTGGTAGTAGTAGGTGCGATCCTTTCCGTACAACCAGTAGTTCGACGAGCGCTGGTTGATGGCATATGGCTCGAAGGTGAAGATCGAAGATTCATCGGGAATGAAGTTGCTGCGCTCCATCAGTAGGAGCAGGGCGTTCGAGACCAGTGGGGTTGTCGGGACGAGCACGATCACACCGACAGTCGCTGTCGTGATCGAGCCAATCAGCAGCCAGCGGCGAGGGTGTTTCACGGTCGGGCAGCATCGAAGCAAGGCAGTGCCGCAATGTGCAATACGCCGTGAAAGTCGTCCAGTGTTCCGTGCCGGGAACGCATTGAAAGCGTAGTGAAAGGCTGGGTCGGCGTTGCCTGAACCGCACGCGTGCTGTGACCTTTTTCGGACGATTTCTCCATGTTCGCTCCACAATCGCACGGTAGCCTTCATGCTCCTTCTACACGTTGGCGGGCTGGTGGTCAGGCGTATCACTTCAGTGGCAGTGCCCAGGACAGGGCGTGGACTCTCCCTGCAGGCAGTGCTGCGCCCCGGCGCGTTGTTGGCAACCCTGGCCTTGGCGGGTTGCATGTCGGTGTCCGTCCCGGACCTGCCTGATCGCACACCCAGCGCCTGGACCCAGGTGCCGCAGGGGCAGGGTGTGGCGGTGGACGCCAGGCAGTGGTGGAAGGTGCTGGCCGACCCGGCGCTGGACGGACTGGTGGACCAGGCCATCGCAGGCAACCTCGACCTGCAGCAGGCCACGCTGCGGCTGCAGGCCGTGCGGATCGTCGCCGGCACCTCCGACTCGCGTTTCCTGCCGGAAATCTCGGCCAGCGCAAAGCAGGTGCAGGACGCTGCTGCGGTCGATACCTATTTCCATGCCGGCATCGAAGCGATCTGGGACCTTGGCCTGTTCGGCGCCGCCGAGAGTGCGCAGCTCAGCGCGCAGGCCTCGGCCGGCAATGCCGAGGCGCTGCGCAATGCCGCACAAGTGGCGGTGATTGCCGACGTGGTGCGCAGCTATCTGGACCTGACCGTGGCACAGGCCCAGCAGGACCTGCTGGCCCGGCAACAGACCGTGGATGTCCGCGGCGAGCAACTGGCTCTGGTCCGACAGCGCCTGCGCCTGGATGAGCCGGGCGAGCTGGACCGCCTGCGTGCACGCCAGGCCGCCACCCGCGCCGCCATCGCACAGGCTCGGGAAAACGCCGACAACGCGGCCCGCGCGCTGGCATTGCTGCTGGGCCGTGACGGCGCGGATCCGGCCTGGCGCGCGTATCGCACGCCGCCGAAGCTGGGCACGTTCTCGTTGCAGCAGGTGCCCGCCGATCTGCTGCGCCATCGTCCGCAGATCCTGCTGGCCGAGTCGGAGGTGATGCAGGCTGCCGCCAGCAAGGGTTCGGCGCGCGCCGCGATGTATCCGCGGGTCAGCCTTGGCGGCTCCATCCTGTACGCCTACAACCTTACCCAGAACGCTCGCTCCAATTCCGATTCCAGTCCGTCGATCGGTCCGTACGTCGATATTCCGCTGTGGGACTGGGGTCAACGCCGCGCGCGTTTCCAGGCCGATGAGAAGCAGCTGGACGCCGCATTGCTCGGCTACCGCAAGGCGGTGTTGGAAGGCGTGAGCGAAGTAGAAGGTGCGCTGGGCAGCCTGGCGCGCCAGGACAGCAGTATCCAGTCGCTGCGTGTGGCCAATGAGGCCGCCGACCAGCAGGTCAAGCGCCAGGCGCGGCAGGTGCAGCTGGGCCTGTCCAGCGAGTTCGATGGGCTGGACACGCAACGTGCCGCGCTCGCCTCGCAGGCCGACCTGATCGGCGCGCAGGGTGCGCGCGTGCTGGCCTTCGCGTCGTTGTACCGTGCCCTCGGCGGAGCCCCGCTGCCGGCTGAGGGTGAGGGCGAACAGCAATGATCGCGCTGGCCCGCAAGACCCTGGCCTATGAGTGGCGCCGGTTCCTGCCGGTGGTGCTGGCGATGTGTTTCGCCGGCGTGCTGTTGATCGTGCAGGCGGCGCTGGTGCTGGGCATCTTTGGTACCGCCGCGATCTACGTGAAGGCATCCTCGGCCGATATCTGGGCCGGTTTCCCCGGCACCCAGAGTGTCAACTACGGCCATGCGATCAGCGCGGATGTCGAAAGCCACCTGCGCATGGACCCGGATGTCACCCGCGTCGAACCCTACGAGTGGGTCGACGGCGAATGGCGTTCCAGCGCGCAGGGTACCGGCAATGTGTCGGTGTACCTGTCCGGCATTTCCACCCGTGACGACGCCATGATGTTCGCGCGCATCCTGCCGACCGATGTGCGTGCACAGCTGCGCGAACCGGGTGCCGTGATCGTCGACAGCGCCGACTTGGATACGCTGGGCGTGGACCTGCAGAACAACCGCGCCTGGATCAACGGCAAGGCCGTGCGTGTGGTTGCCGCGCAGCCGGGACTGCGTGGCCTGGGTGGCGTCAACGTGCTGGCCTCGCTGGATACCGCGCGCGCCATCGCCGGTACTGATCCGCACGAGGGCAGCACCTATTTCGTGGCGGGCCTGCGCTCGCCGGAGCTGGCCGACCGCGTGCGTGACCGCCTTGCAGCGTCGATGGGCCAGGCCACACCGGTCGAGTTCTGGACCGCACCGGAATTTGCCAGCCGCTCGCAGCAGTACTGGCTGTTCGATACCGGCGCAGGTATCGCAGTGTTGTTCATGGCCGTCATCGTCTGCTTCGTTGGCGCGGTGATCACCAACCAGTCGTTCGCGTCGGTGGTGGCCGGGTCGGTGCGCGAGTACGCCACGCTCAATGCACTTGGTGCGGGTCGCTATGCGCTGGCGCGGGTGGTGTTCGAGCAGGCCCTGCTGATCGGTGGCATGGGCATGCTGCTGGCCGCAGCGTTCAGCACCGCTGTGCTGTTGATCGCGCAGTCCCAGCGCGTGCCGGTACAGCTGACGCCGATGGTGATCCTCGGCTGCGTGGCGCTGGTTGCAGTGATGGCCATGCTGTCGAGCATCATGGCGGTTCGCAGCGTGGTTCGCTCCGATCCATCGTTGCTGTTGCGTTGAGGGCCGGCCGATGACTTCTACACGCGCCGTTGCCCCGACCCTGCAGGCCGACGCACTGGAAAAGGGCTTCATGTCCGGCGATGTGCAGGTGCCGGTGCTGCGTGGCCTGTCGCTGGACATCTATCCTGGCGAGCTGACCCTGGTGTCGGGCCCGTCGGGTTGCGGCAAGAGCACGCTGTTGTCGCTGCTGTCCGGCTTGTCCGCGCCCGATGGTGGCCGTGTGCACGCACTCGGCCAGGATGTGGGCCACATGAGCCGCAGCGAAGTGGAGCGTTTCCGCCTGCACCATGTCGGTTTCGTGTTCCAGGGCTTCAACCTGTTCCCGGCACTGACCGCGCTGGAGCAGGTGCAGCTGCCACTGGGCTACCGCGGCATGAGCAATCGTGAAAGCGAACCGCTGGCGCGCCGTGCGCTGGAAGAAGTCGGCCTCAGCCACCGCAGCAACATGCGCCCGGCGCAGTTGTCCGGCGGTGAGAAGCAGCGTGTGGCCGTTGCCCGCGCCTTCGCCAAGTCGCCGACGCTGATCTTCGCCGACGAACCCACCAGCGCGCTGGACGCCGAGAACGGCCAGCGCGTGATCGACATCCTGCATCGCTACGCACGTGCGCATGGCGCCACCGTGCTGTGCGTGAGCCACGATCCGCGCCTGATCCGGCATGCCGATCGGGTGATCGCCATGGAAGACGGCATGGTTCGTGATGACCGCCGCCAGAACGAAACTGTAGAGTCCGCCCCATGACCAAGACGTCGCACCTGCTTCCCCTCAGCCTGGCCCTGTCCGCGGCATTGCTGCTCGGTGCCTGTTCCAAGGACGCGCCCGCGGCTGCACCGGCGCCTTTGGGCAGGACAGATGCAGCCGCCGCCAGCAAGGTTGCCGTGGCGCGGGGCATCATTGACGTCGAAGGCGGGCTGATCGCACTGGCGCCGCCGGTGGATGGCTCGATCACTGCCGCCCCGGTGAAGGAGGGCGCCACGGTGAAGAAGGGGCAGCTGCTGCTGTCGCTGGATGGCGCCCTGTTGCAGCAGGAGGTGGCGATGGCCGCCGCTGATCTGGCCCTGGCCAATGACCGTCTGAAGGGTAGCCAGGCGCAGCTGCGCGAACTGGAGCGCAATGCCACCCGCCTGTCCACCGGCGCCAGCGAAGGCGTGTCGTCCAACCAGCAGGCCGATGCGGCCAAGCAGCAGCTGGCGGGTGTGCGCGCCGATGTCGACGTGGCCGGTGCGCAGGTCGACATGGCGCAGCACAAGCTGGAACACGCCAGGTTGAAACTGCAGCAGATGTCGTTGAGCGCACCGGAAGCCGGCACGGTGGTCGGCCAGGTGCCGGGCCTTGGCGCCTTCGTGCAGGCCGGCAAGCCGGCGATCTCGTTGTTGCCGGCGCGCCCGCTGCAGGTGCGTGCCGAACTCAGCGCCGCCTATGCCGACGCCGTGCAGGTCGGCATGCACGCCATCGTGGTGCCGGACAGCGATGGCGCCGAGAACACCGGCACGCTGCCGCCGGCACGCGTGGTGCGCATCAGCCCGGTGTTCGCGCAGGCGCGCCTGCCTGAAGATGCAGGGCGTGGCGTAGCCAAGGTGGTGGAATGCGTGCTGGAGTTCGACGGGCAAGCCAAGGCGCGCTTCGGCCAGCATGTGCGCGTGGAGTTCCGGAAGTAGGCGTTGGGGTGGGGCCGTCTATGGGCCCTTTCGATGCCTCAGTGTCCGCCACGCGCTCACCGCCGACACCGCGCACAGCGCCAGCAGCAGGCCCACGTCCAGCAGCAGCAACCACAGCAGATGCATGCCGTGCACGGGTGGCTGGTGCATGGCCGACAGCATCCACGGTACCGACCACGCCAGCAGCAGAACGAAGGCGATCAGCAGGCGCAGCCACAGTCGTTTCAGTCTCCAGGGCCGCACGATCAAGGCGGCTACCACCAGTTCAACCGTACCCAGCAACGCGAACACGATGACGGTGCTGGTCGGGTAGGGCAGCTCGGCGCCTTCCAGACGATGTAGTAGCCAGTAGTCCGGAGTGAAGCCGGTATTGACCAGTGCGGCGATCAGCGCCAACCAGGTCAACGCGACCAGCAACCAGAACAGGCGGATGTAGCGTCTAGGCATCGGCGGTGTCCGTGGTGGCGGGCAGGCGGCTGCGTGATGCATACCATGCGGATGTGACGATCGCGGCCAGTGCCAGCAGGCCGGGCCCGATGGTGAAGTACAGCAGGCGCAGCGGGTGGTTGTGCATCAGTGTCCAGGTCGCGAACGCCAAGGGGATCGCCAGCACCAACAGCTTGGCGAACAGCGGCCGCAACACCGCGATCAGCGGCTGCGCGCCAATGAACATCCAGAACAGATAAAACTGGGCGATGCCCAGGCCGATGTCACGATGTGAAGTGAAGCCGAAATGGTCGCGATACCCGTTCATCCCCAGCGGAATCAGTACCCAATACAGCAACGCCACCAGCAGGTGCAGCAGCAGGGCGATCAACAGGGGCGTGCCGCGAAGGAACATGGACGAACCGGGCCGGGCGGGGCAGCGTACCCCAGTGCGGACGCCCGTGACCTCACGATGTGAAGACTGTTGACGGCGTGAAGGAATTTGGACACAATAGCGCTCCTTCGACGCAGGTCGAACGGAATCTGCGGGAATAGCTCAGTTGGTAGAGCGCAACCTTGCCAAGGTTGAGGTCGCGAGTTCGAGTCTCGTTTCCCGCTCCAGATTCTACAGGGCCCCGGTAGGGGCCTTGTTTTTCTCTCGCAACGGCAAGGCGGGGCACGTTGGGCCACAAGGCTTTACGCGCAGTCAGAAAAGTGAAATCGCTGGTGTGTTTTCCGGATTTCCGGTACCATGTCGGCTTACGCGGGAATAGCTCAGTTGGTAGAGCGCAACCTTGCCAAGGTTGAGGTCGCGAGTTCGAGTCTCGTTTCCCGCTCCATGTTCCGACAGGCCCCATCTTGGGGTTTTGTCTTGTCAGGGCTCCGTTCCTGGCGCGCAGTACGTTGGCCTCATGGCAGAGTGGCTATGCACCGGATTGCAAATCCGTTTACAGCGGTTCGATTCCGCTTGAGGCCTCCAATTGAAAAGCCCTGACCTCGGTCAGGGCTTTTTGTTTGCCTGGATGCCGGCACGCGCCCGGATCGATACCCGCTACAGCCGGGCCAGCGCCTGCACCGTGGCCTGCGTGAGCGGCTGGGGCAGAGCATCCAGCGCGAACCAGCCCAGCCCGGTCTGAACCCCCGGCTCCTGGATGGAGGCGTCGGCACCCGCAGCTGCCCGAGCCTCGAAGATCGGCGCGATCCAGTGCTGCGCGAGCGCAGGCTCGAAATGATCGGCCACGCACAGCAGGCGCAGCAGCGTCACTTCCAGCGCCGTTTCCTCGCGGATTTCGCGGACCACGGCGGCCTCCACCGTTTCCATCCAGTCGACTTTGCCACCGGGCAGGCCCCAATGCCCGCGCTCCGGCTCGCGTCCGCGCTGGATCAGCAGGATGCGGCCGTCGGCATCACGGACGACGGCGCCGCATCCAACGCGGGGAATCTGCAGTTCAGTCATGGCGGAGAATGAAAAAGGACGTTCCACATTCTTGCATGCACGCCGCATCAGTGGACCCGCGCTACGCTGGGCACCTGTGCATCAACAACTTCACGGGGGTGTCGCATGCCTATCCGGCAACTCAGCGCTGACGACGCCGATATTCTCTGGCAAGCGCGGTTGCAGGCGCTTTGCGAGTCGCCTGCGGCGTTCCTGTCCACGCTGGCCGAGGCGCAGAATGACTCGGCGGAGGTGATGCGCGCCCAGCTTGCTGATCCTGGTGCGCGCTACTTCGGCGCTTTCATCGACGGCATGCTTGCGGGCTTCCTGCGTTATGTACGCCCGATGCGAATGGCGCGACGGCATACGGCGGAAGTGCACAGTGTCCATGTGGGCACCGAACATCGTGGCCAGGGTGTCGCCCGCCAGCTTCTTCTTGCAGCGTTCGCGGCTGCGCGCGCGGAAGGCATTGAATCGCTCAACCTCACGGTGCTGGCGGACAACACTGCCGCGCGCGCGCTGTATGAATCGCTGGGCTTCAGCGTAATTGGCACAGAGCCGCGGGCAGTCAAACGCGCGGGCAGCTACGCGGATATCGTCTCGTACTGGATCTCGCTGCACTGACGGTGAAATGTTGCCGCGGGCACGGTCATGTTTCCGTGGCACGATGAGGCTGGACACATGTTCCAGGAAGACAGGGCAATGCACGTTCAGGTATCCAGCAGGGAGCGCGTGGCGCCGGATCACCGTCACCAAGCGGAGGATCTGCTCCGCGAGGCGTTCCCGGACATGCAGGGCGACGGCTATGCTATCCCGGGGCCGGTCGCTCTGGTCCTGGCGATGGAAGGCGATCATGTGGTCGCTCACCTTGCGCTGTACGAACGCAACGTATTGCTGGATGGCGAGCCGGAACGCATAGGCTTGATCGGCGGCGTGGTGGTGCGTGCCGACGTTCGCCGGCAAGGCGTTGCCTCGCGCTTGATCGAGGCGGCCCATGCGGAGCTGCGTCGGCACGGTATCGATTTCGCCGTGCTGTTCGCCTTGGATCATCGGCACTATGCCTCTGCGGGCTATGTGCCAATGCAGAACGAGACCTGCTTCATTGAAGACGGTCACGCGCGCCGTTTCGTCTATCGAGGCGGCATGGTGGCTACGCTGGGAGAGCGCCGCTGGACCACGGCCGTGCTCGATCTGCAGGGCGAAACGGTCTAGGGAGCTAGGCAGAAGCGCCCATAGGGGTCTCCGCGCGGAAGTTGCGCCCGACCGGTTCGCTCACGCCCACGTAGTGGCGGAACAGGTAGATCAGCGGTTTCCAGTGCGCAACGTCGATGTGCTGGGTGCCCGCCACGGTGATCGCTTCGTGCGCATGCACGCAACGGATCCGTCCTTCAACGATCACGAAGCCCTGGCCGTCATCCTCGCCGGGCGGGTGCATCGCCATCACGCTGACTTCCACCTGCAGCGGGCACTCGGCAATCGCCTCTGGCGCGACGTGTGTCGATGCGACCGCACTGAAGCCGGCCAGCGCGAACTTGTCGCGCACGTGCACGTAGCCCATCGCCTGTTTGGCAGCGGGCACCGGATCGCAGCCTGTCGCCCGCGCGATGGCCTCGACCTGTGCGGCCTGCGCGGATGAGGGGAAGTTCAGTACGCACTCGTTGCGCAACTGCAGGTTGCGATAGCCCTGGCCCTGCACGCCGAGGCCCAGCACCACCCGGTTGCCCAGGGCCCAGAACGAAGACAGCGGACTGATGTTGCTGCTGCCGTCGTCGTTCAGCGTGGTCATCAGCAGCACCGGCGTGCCCGGATACAGGACTGAAGGGGTGATGCGGCGGCGGGGGATCGGAGCGTTTTTCACGGCAGGCCTTGCGCTAACGGGGTAGCCACTGTGCCTTGGCAGACGGTGCCGACGCTTCGGCCTGCATCGAACTGTTGGCCTGCGACGGCGTGCCACAATGCGGCCATGGTCCACACCCCTGGTTCCCTTGTCAGCGTCGGTGCCCTGGTCGGCGACCAGGCGCGCGCGGCCATGCTGCTGCAGCTGATGGATGGGCGTGCGTATACCGCGACGGAGCTGGCTCGCGTGGCCGGAGTGACACCGCAGACGGCGAGCACGCATCTGCGCAGGCTGGTTGAGGGCGATCTGCTGGTGTCTGTCGCGCAGGGGCGCCACCGCTACCACCGGCTGGCCTCGCACGAGGTTGCCGACATGCTGGAGGGTATCCTGCGCGTTGCTGACCGCACGCCGTCCTGCACGGCTTCCGCATCGCGCAGCATGCCGGCGTTGCGTGAGGCACGTTCCTGCTATCGACACCTGGCCGGCGTGCACGCGGTGGCCATCACCGACCATTTGCTGAGGGCGGGGCATGTGTTGCCGGGCCTGGGGCATTGGCGGGTGAGCGAGGGCGGTGCCGATTTCCTGCGAGGACTGGGCCAGCCACTGGCCGATTTACTCAGGCAGCCCGTCGCGGCCAAGCCTGCGCGCTATTGCAGGGGGTGCCTGGACTGCACCGAGCGGCGTCCACATCTGGCGGGCCTGGTCGGCGAGGCGATGCTGGACAGCTTCGTGAGCAACGACTGGCTCCGACGCGTCGAGGGCCGGCGCGAACTACGCCTGACTCCGCCGGGGCGCGAGGCACTGTGGCGGCTGTTCACCCTGGCGACCTGAGCCCTGCGGTCAGTCTCAGCCACCTGCGACATGGAAAGGCGCTATGGTCGAGTTCCACGTCTTAGGGAGCTGCAATGGCGAGCAAGGACACTACGGATCGCTTGCGGCACGGAGCGAATCGGAAATGAGCAAAATCATGGCAGATGTGCGCTGGTTGACCTTTCGGCTCAAGAACGGGCAATCCATCGGACCGGATCGGCTGAAAGACGGATGGGTGATTGCCTCGGAAACCGCCCGCTGCGAAGTCCGCCGCGAGCATATCGAAGGATCGGGCCTGGTCTATGCTCTGTACGCCCCGGCCAACCTGGCCTCACCGCGGCGCGCCGAAATGCGCATGCGCGAATTCCTGATGAGCTCCGGCTACACCTTCACCATGGGCACGCTGGGCGGCTGACGCCGCCCGTTGGGATCACGGGCGCACGGTCAGTGCCTGGCCGAGCATGCCGATCGGACCGCGTGCATCGTGCAGCACCGTGCTGGTCAAGCCGAGACCCTGGTGGCCAAACGACACCGACGTATCGAAGCCCAGCCACTCGCCTTCGGGCATGCCGAACAGGTGCGCGGTCAGATCGAGGTTGGGGAAGGCGACTTCCTTCGGATCGGCGCGCACGGCCATGCCATTGGACAGATCGAACAGGGTGGCGGCACGGGCCAGTGGACTGACCGGCTCGCCGTCCAGCAGCGCGTGCTTCGCGCGCGCCCAGTAAGTGGCCCGGCCGGGCCCCTGGTCGTACCGGCGGATCTCCACGCTCTTGATGAAACCACCTGGCCACACCGTACCTGGATCCCACGCGGGCATTGATTCCGGTGGTGCGATAGCAGCGATCGGCGTGCCGGCGATGGCCTGCGTATCGTTCGGCTGCATCAGCCATGCACGCACGCGCAGCGCCGGGCGATCGTCATGGCGCAGCGTGGCTTCGACCAGTTCGATGGTGCGACCACCGCGCAGCACCTGTGCGTCGGCCTCCATCGCTTCGATCGGAATGGTGCCGAGGATGTCGTAGGACAGCCTCGCGATCAGGAAGCCGTGGCCGCGCGCTGCGGCGTCGCGTTCCAGGTGGTGCGCCAGCAGCCCGATCGCCGGTGCGATGTGCTGCTCGCGGATGTTCCAGGCACCGCCAGTGTGTTCGGTCGGCAGGTAGCGGGTGTCGCTCAGTCGTTCGAAGAAGGCCATCGTGTGCGTTGCTTCTGCAGGGAGGGAGGTGGCGGGTGCTGCACCGGTCCCTGCATCGTAAGCGCTTGGCGGCATCGCCGGCTGAGCCGGCTCCCGCAGGAGCCGGCCGGATGCCGGTCAGGAGGACTGGCAATCCATTTCGCGGCACATCTTGTACTGGGCCAGGCATTCTGCGGGTGTCTTGGCCAGTGGGCCTGAGGTTGCACGCAGACAATATTCGTACTGCTGGCTGCAGAATTCACAGGGGCCTGCGGCGAAGGCCAGCCCGGTCACGGCCATGCCAAGGAGCATCACGGTCTTCAAGGTCGTCTTGATCATCACGTCAGTCCTTTGTGTGCCCGTCAATGGGCCGGGCCACCATAGCAGCACTTGCTGGACGGTCCTGATGCGCTGCGGCACGCGGTGGTCTCAGTGCTGTACCGCCTTCAAGGCGTCGACCACCTGTGCTTCCGAAAAGCCACAATGCCCTTCGCCCACTGGCGGCAGCACGCGCGGCAATGGTCGCGCGCCAGCCCGTGCGGCCATCTGCGGATACACCGCCTGCATGTGCGGCACGATGGTGGGGTCGTTGTGGTTGAACTGGATCGCCAGCGGTCGCTTCACCGCGCCGGTCAATGCGAGCGCATTGCGGACATGCGCCTGCGCCGCAGGCACGGGATCGATGCGCTGCACGCCGGCATTGAACGCGGCGTCGTCACCGAATCCGCTGTACACCACACCAAGGTTGCCGACCGGCATGCCGCCGCTGCGCGTGGCCAGTTCATGCAGGACCAGCGCATGCAGGCTGATCGTGCC
Source organism: Stenotrophomonas sp. 115C5 (assembly GCF_056861055.1). Taxonomy (NCBI): domain Bacteria; kingdom Pseudomonadati; phylum Pseudomonadota; class Gammaproteobacteria; order Lysobacterales; family Lysobacteraceae; genus Stenotrophomonas; species Stenotrophomonas sp. 115C5. The sequence continues at coordinate 92,921 of NZ_JBSPUQ010000001.1, read as the reverse complement.
GGCCAGTGCATCAGCGGAGACCTGCAGCCGCTGCGCCAGCAACGCGGCGTGCAATGGATCGTGCTGCAGTGCATTGGCGATGCCCTGGTACAACTCGCCCTGTGGCAGCGCGGCGGCTTCGCGCGATGCCAACCCGGTGCCCGGCAGCCCCTTCGCCTTGGGGAAGAAATAATCGAACGCGACCAGCGTGGTCAGCAGGTCGGCCGCGATCTGTTCGCCACTGAGATTGGCACCGCACAGCGACACGCCACCGGCATAGTGCTGCGGGAAGCGCTCGAGGCTGCCAATGGTCACGGCACCGCCCATCGAGAATCCCAGCATCCAGGTGTGGCGCACATGCTTGAGTTCAGCCACTACCTGCTGGCGCAGGCGTTCCGTATCGGTAATCGCATCGGTCACCGCCCAGCCCTGGCTGGAGTATGCGCTCTGCGCGACGGCGTAACCGGCGCCCAGCAGCGCTGCCGTGCTGTCGTTGGCGGCCATCGGCGTGGTGCGCGGCACGCCCACGGGCTCATAGCCGTGGGCCAGCATCACCAGGTCGCCGTTCCAGTCTGCCGGTACATCCAACCGCCAGGGCGCGCCCTGCAGTTCGCCGCTGAGCATGCGTGCCGCCGTCGGCGGTGCAGCCAGCGATGTCATCCAGGGCAGCAGGCAGAGGGCAACAGCGCATCGAAGCAAGGGACGCATCGGGGTCATTCCATGCGGGAATGGCGCCGAGCATAGATGCCAACGAAACGTTGCGCGCGCTGCACTGCCGCAGGGGGTTGCGGGCCGAACAGGCGGCGCTCTACGCTGGCGGCATGGCCCTGCTCAGCACCGCGTCGATTATCCGCATTCCTCACGGGAAGGCGGGGTAGCGCGCGGTCGTCACGGCCATGCAGCCCGCCCGGGAAGGCGGGCTGCATGCAGCGCTCTCCCGGGTAGATGAATCCACCAAGGAGAACGCAGATGCACGACTCTTCATCGAACGACCCTGCGCCGACCCTGCACCTGGTGTGTGGCAAGATCGGTGCCGGCAAATCCACCCTGTCTCAGCAGTTGGCATTGGCGCCGCGCCACGTATTGATCAGCGAAGACGCATGGCTGGCGGCGCTGTACCCGGGCGAAATCCATTCCATTGCCGACTATCTGCAGCGCGCAGCCACGTTGCGCACTGTGCTGGCCGATCATCTGCGCGCATTGCTGCAGGCGGGTGTTTCGGTGGTGCTCGATTTTCCATTCAATACGCCAGCCAGCCGCGCGTGGGCACGTGAAGTGTTCTCGCCGGCTGGCGCTGCACATCAACTGCATTTCCTCGATGTTGCCGACGACGTCTGCAAGGCGCGGCTGCGCGCGCGCAATGCACTCGGCGAGCATCCGTTCCAGGCCAGCGACGAGGAGTTCGCACAGATCACCCGCCACTTCGTGGCACCGGCCGCGGAAGAGGGCTTCGTGGTGATCCGCCATACGGCGTAGGACTGGGCGCGGTGCCGGTCAGGTCGCGGGCACCGGTCCACCGCATGCGACGCGATGCATCGGGAAGTCCATTGCCTGCTTCGGATTGTCCTGCGCGATCTCGATGCGCGCATGCGCGCGCTGGTCGTCGAGGCGCCGATAGTGGATACGCTGCGGGAAGTCGTTGGCGGGATTCTCGAACACGGCTTCATTGCCATCGACCCGGGTGGCGTTGAAGTCTGTGGCGTTCTGGCCAGAGGGCAGGGCGGTCAGCACCAGGCGTCCATCATCGTGCTGGCGCAGCTGCATGAACTCGAAGCCCACCGTGCGGCCGTCCCGCAGGGTGCGGCTGCTGCCGAACAGGGTGTTGCCAGCCAGGATGGACCACTGCTCGCCGGCACCGGCCGACTGGCCATCAAGCTGCCAGCAACCGGCCAGCCAGGCCAGGTGTTCGATCTTCGAGGGTGAGGCGGACAGTGCGTGCGGGGCCGCGAGCAGCAGCGGCAACAGGGCCAAGGCGATGCGGAGAGACATCGGTGCCTCCATGCGCGGGAACGTACGGCCTGTATAGCGCCCGGGGGATCACGCGGCCAGTGCCGTCCTTTTCAGTGTTGATTCCGATACGATCTGTCGCATTGAGCCCTTTTTGATTGACCCGGAGTCCCGCCATGGTCGACCGTCTCGCCATCCTGCTCGAACGTTTTGCGGTCACTGCCTCGGTGTTCCATGCCGGCGCGCTGTGCGGTATCAACACGGTGGACGGCGAGGACGAGGCGGGTCAGTTGCACCTGGTGCGGCGCGGGCCGCTGCAGGTCAGTCACGGGCAGCAGACCGTGCAGGTCGAAGTGCCGAGCCTGCTGCTGTATCCGCGGCCGATGCCACATCGATTCAGTACCGACCCGCAGCAGGGCGCCGACATGGCCTGCGCCAACCTGCATTTCGAGGGCGGCCGACTCAATCCGATCAGCGCTGCGCTGCCCGATTTCATCTGCCTGCCGCTGGCCGACCTGTATGGCGGCAACGCGGCGCTGGAGCTGCTGTTCGAGGAGGCGTTCGAGCAGCGCTGCGGGCGGGCGGCGATGGTCAACCGGCTGTTCGAGGTGGTGATGATCCAGGTGCTGCGCCAGCTGATGGAAGGTGGCGAGATGCGCGGCGGCCTGTTCGCCGGGCTGGGTCATCCGAGGTTGCGGCTGGCATTGGTGGCGATGCATGAAGCGCCCGCACAGTCCTGGACCCTGGAAGACCTGGCCGAGGTCGCCGGCATGTCACGCAGCGTGTTCGCCGCCAGCTTCCGCGAGGCGATGGGCACCACGCCAGGCCAGTACCTGCAGGGGTGGCGGGTCGGACTCGCGCAACAGGCGCTGCGGCAGGGGCGGCCGCTGAAGCGGATCGCCGACGATGTGGGCTATGGCAGCGAAGCGGCGTTGTCGCGCGCGTTCAAGGCGCATACCGGGCAGTCGCCACGGGAATGGCGCGGGCAGGCGCGGGCCAGCGCGGCCTGATCGGTCAGCCCAGCACCAGCCGGGCGAGCTTCATGCCACCGAACAGACCGGCCAGGCCCAGCGCCACCGAGCCACCGGCATACAGTGCCGCCAGCCCATGCTGGCCACGCTGCAGCAGCAGGCCGATCTCCAGCGCGTAGGTGGAAAACGTGGTGTAGCCGCCGAGGATGCCGGTGGCCAGCAGCAGGCGCAGCTGCGGCGAGGCGCCATTGCGCATGGCGAAGACCTCGACCACCACGCCCATCAGCAGCGCACCGCTGATGTTGATCAGGAAGGTCGACCAGGGCCAGGGACTGCCGACCGCCACCCGCGCGCCGATCAGGTTGCAGGCGTGGCGCAGGCAGGCGCCGATGCCGCCGCCGACGAAGACCAGGAAATAATTGTTCAATGCTTGCATGGCGTGCCTCGAATGCGGGTTCGCAGGGTCAATGGCGAACGCCGAGGGCAGGCACGACCTGCCGTCGACGAACACCGGGTTCGTCCTGGCAGGAGCCATCAGCCTTCTCAGGCGGTTATCGGGGGAGCCCCATCCCCATCGCGGTCCATGCTACCAGCGGCGGTGCATTCACGTCATCGAGGTCGTCAGAACGCGAGCCACCTTGCTGCGGCTGAAGCCATCCATCAGCAGTTCGAACGCGAGCAGATCCAGCGCCGCATGGCGGCGGTGGTCGATCTCCAGCCCGTTCTCGGCCACCAGATGGCTGACCAGCTCGTAGGCGTCCTGCCAGACATCCAGATGGGCCTGGCTGGGGATGTAGGCACTGCCGGGCTCACCGACGCCGAGCCCGCTGACCCCGTACAGCAGTTCGCGGGCGTCCAGCTTGGCCGCATCTGCGATGCGGAACAGCTGTTCGGCTTTCACGTGCGAGGCGCTCACGTGATCGTTGAGCCAGTTGCTGATGGTTGCTGTCGTTGATTTGGCGGCGCGTGCCAGATCGGCCGGGCGTGGGTGCCCGGCTTTCTTCATGGCTGCCGCGAGTCGTTGGCCGAGAGTATTCATCTATGCAAGCCAGCTTAACGCGTGGATTGCGAAGAAGCCTTGTCGCAAGAATCAGTCTGGTTAACAGAAGGACCGACCGTGACCGAATTCTGGAGCAAGCGGCAGGTGCGCACCCGGCTGGGATTCCGCACCGACGCCGAACTGGCACGCTTCTTTGGCATAAGCCGTTCCGCAGTGTCGCAATGGCCGAGGGACTTCCCGATTCCGGCCCTGCGGCAATACATCCTGCATCAGCGCTATCCGAACCTGTTCCCCACGACAGAAGCGTCGGCGGGCGAATCCATCTGACTTGCGCCGCCTTTTGTCGCATCTAGCACGCTAAGCGCCTTTTGCTAAGTATGCTTAGCAAAATAGGTAAGATCGATCGATCTGAGAATCACAATCGGCGCCATCTACTGGAGGTGTCGGTCCCTGGGTCCCGCTTACTGTCGGCTTCACCCCATCCGCGGGGTCCGGGTCCCCGTATGTAGTTTCGTGAACGATTAATAATTTCAATCGCGAAAGTCGCTGCATGTAATTGACCTGTCGTGAAATCTATGACTAATTGGAGTCAACCAAGCGTGAAGCCTGGGAGTCTTTCAGTAGCACGCAAGTGAGTCGGTAGACCGTCAACAATGCAGAACAAGTCCAACGGAGGTCGTATGGAATACGGCATGCATGGCTTGGCTGAACGGGTACGCCGCGAACTGGAAGCCAGTTACCACAAACACGGATGCGGTCCGGCGTTCTGGGATACCTACCAGCAGGTGCTGGACCGTCTGGTCCCGCAGGGGACCGAGCGTACCGAAGTCACCAACGAAATGGCGCTGATCATCGAACAGCTGGGCATCGTCCGGCGTGCGCAGCTTGTGCCGCCGCACGCCAACGGGTCGCGTTGATTCAGAGCAGGCGCCAGGCGCCGCAGGCAAGCAGCGCCAGCAACAAGGACAGCAGGGCCAGGGTCCGGGGTCGCCACAGGCGCTTCGGTTGTCCAGCCATCGCCTGCGGACTGCAGTAGCGCACCAGCCCCGGACCGAAACCGGCCCGGTGCTGTTGTTGTGCGCAGGCCTCCAGGCAGGCGCCGCAGGCCAGGCAATCGGCCTGCGGCCCCTGGCGGATGTCCAGCTGCATCGGGCAGGCGCTGACACAAGCAGCGCAGTCGATGCAGTCACCGAGGCGGTCGGCGCTGAAGGTCGGCATCGGTCCGGCCAGCAGCGGATGCGCGGCGCGGAATACGTAGTCCTGCGCAGTGGTCGGGTCGAGCAGGCCGCGGCCACGGCCCAGTACTCCGCCAAGCCCGGACGGACGTGGCCCGCGCGGCTCACCGCGACGGGCGTCGTACAGCATGCGCGGTGTGTGCGGATCGGTCAGCAGCGGCTGCATGCGTGCGAACGGGCACAGCGAGCGGCAGACCTGCTCGCGCAGGAAACCGGCATTGCCCCAGGTCGCGACTGCATAGAACAGCACCCAGAAGGTTTCCCAGCGGCTCCAGCCGGCGTGGGGCGCAGCGGTCAACAGTTCGGCGATGGGGCTGAACAGGCCGACGAAGGTAACGCCGGTCCACACGGATAGCAGTCCCCAGGCCAGCTGGGTGGCCGGGCGTACAGCAGGTGCAGGCAGCATGCGGGCCGCGCTGCGGGCGATCCCGTCGAAGGCGCGCCGCCACAGGGTCTGCGGGCAGGCATGGCCGCACCAGATGCGCCCGGCGAGGTGGGTAAGCAGCGCAAGGCCCACCGCCAGCACCGCCAGCAGTCCGATCAGCACGCCGGCGTCGCTGGGCCACAACGTCCAGCCAAACAGGTCGAATCGCCGCGCGTTGATGTCCAGCAACAGCGCCTGGCGACCCTCCCAGCGCAGCCACGGCAGTGCGTAGAACAGCGCCAGCAAGGCGGCGCTGAGCGTGCCGCGCCAGTGCCAGGGGCGAGGAATACGGGTGCAGGACGTGCTCATCCCAGCGGCAGCTCGTCGTCGTCATCGCTCGGCATGGGCCGCTGCAGGTACCAGGTGACCGCGCTGGACAGCGACGTTACCGTCCAGAACATGAAGAATCCCGCCGTATAGCCCAGTTCGCGACTGATTGCCGTGCCCGGGAAACTGATGGCCTGCAGGCGCAACGGATCGACGAAGGCGAAGAACACCACGCTGGCAACGCCGGCGGCGATGAAGCTGGGCCAGAGGATGGCGCCCCACTGCTGGATCAGCCGCTGGCGGCGGTTGGGAGAAGGTCTGTTCATGCTGTCCCGGATCGAAAAGTGGGCGGCGCGTATACTTCGCCAGGGTCGGCGCTGTATCCGCAGGGCATGCTTCCTGCAAGCGTGGCAGCCTAGGTGCAGCGGACTGCGCCGACATTGATCTGGATCAACGGCGCTGCCGCCTGGGTGCGGCACACTGCCGGCACGCTTTGGGTACGCCATGAACGCAACACCGCCGCCTGTCCTCCCCGTCGCCTCACCCGAGTTGTGCACCGAGCAGGAAGTGACCCGCCTGGTTCACGATTTCTATGCCCGCGTGCGTGAGGAAGAACGGCTGGGAGCGGTGTTCGAGGCGCACGTCCACGATTGGCCTGAGCATCTGGCGCAGCTGGTCGACTTCTGGTCGGCAATGCTGCGCGGCACCCGCCGATTCAAGGGCTCGCCGATGTCCAAGCACATGGCCATCGAGCTGGACAAGGACCTGTTCGACCGCTGGCTGGTGCTGTTCCGGATCACCACTGCCGAATGCAACAACCCGCCGATGCAGGAGCTGGCCAACGACGTGGCCGCGCGCATCGGTGACACCTTCTGGAAGCGCTACCAGATGCTGCGCTGGCCGCAGGTAGGCCTGCCGGTGCTGGGGATCCCCGGCAAGGATTGATCTGGGTCAAGGCGGCGCAGGCCGCCCGGCGCGATGCTGGCGGCATGGACACGTTCTCTCCCGCCGCCGGTGGCCTGGCCTGGACCTTCGACCCCGACCTTCTGCGCCGGCACGACCGGCCGGGCCCGCGCTACACCTCGTATCCGACCGCGCCGCATTTCCATGATGGCTTCGACGCGCCGGCGCTGCGCCAGGCGATCTCCGACAGCAACCAGCTGGCCCGCGCGCTGTCGCTGTATGTGCATGTGCCGTTCTGTTCCAGCCCCTGCTTCTACTGCGGCTGCAACCGGGTGATCACCCGAGATCGCGGTCGTGGCCACAGCTACGTCTCGCGCGTGCTGGCCGAGGCCGACCTGCTGGCGCCGCAGTTCGATGATGGCCGCGAGGTGATCCAGCTGCACCTGGGCGGTGGTACGCCGAATTTCCTCGATGCCGAGGCGATGACCACGCTGGTGGAAGGGTTGCGCCGGCGCTTCGATTTCAGTGATTCGCCGCAGCGCGATTTCTCGATCGAACTCGATCCGCGCTTCATCGACACCCGCGACGTCGCCATGCTGGCGCGGCTGGGCTTCAACCGGGCCAGCCTTGGCGTGCAGGATTTCGACCCGCAGGTGCAGGAATCGATCAACCGCATACAGGGTGTGCAGCAGACGTTGGACATCCTGCGCGCCTGCCGCGACAGCGGCATGCGTTCGGTCAACGTCGACCTGATCTATGGCCTGCCGGGGCAGAGCCTGGAAGGATTCGGCCGCACCCTCGAACTGGTGCTGGCGCTGCGCCCGGATCGCCTGGCGGTGTATGGCTACGCGCATCTGCCGCATCTGTTCCGCGCGCAGAAGCAGATCGACGAAAGCCGCTTGCCTTCGCCGGAAGACAAGCTGGCGCTGCTGGGCCTGGCGGTGGAGAAGCTCTCTGCGGCCGGCTACCAGTACATCGGCATGGATCATTTCGCGCTGCCGGAGGAGGATCTGTCACGCGCACAGCGCGCCGGCCAGCTGCATCGCAACTTCATGGGCTATACCACCCACGCCGATACCGATCTGCTTGGCCTGGGCGTGAGTGCGATCAGCCACATCGGTGCCACCTACAGCCAGAATCCGCGCGACCTGCCGTCGTGGGAGGATGCGGTGGACCAGGGCCAGCTGCCGGTCTGGCGCGGCGTGGCGCTGAGTGCCGACGACCAGCTGCGCGCGGAACTGATCCAGCAGCTGATGTGCCAGGGCGAGGTGGATGGCGCCCTGTTGGGGCGGCGCCATGGCATCGATTTCGAGCAGTACTTCGCCGAGGACCTGCATTCGGTACAGCGGCTGCAGGAAGACGGACTGGCCGAGTACCGCGATGGCGTGGTGCGTGCCAGCGAACCTGGGCGACCGTTGCTGCGGTTGCTGGCGATGTGCTTCGACCCGTATCTGCGTGCCGCGCACGAGCAACCGCGTTACTCGCGGGCGATCTGAGAGGGGGTGCTGCGTGCGTATGGTGCCCGGAGCCGGAATCGAACCGGCATGGGGTTGCCCCCGGCGGATTTTAAGTCCGATGCGTCTACCAGTTTCGCCATCCGGGCCTGCAGCGCGGCGCCGATTGTAGCCCACCTGCGGTGCCGCGACCGGATTGCATCACGGCGGCGTGCTTAACTGTCGATCGCATTCATGTCATAGTCCCTGCCATCGTTCCCAGGGGGGGAGCCACCTGATGTCGCTGCACGCGATTGCCTATGCCAGTGAGGCCCGCGCCGATCTGCAGACAACCGATCTTGACCGCCTGCTGGCCGACGCCACGGCATTCAATCGTGTAGCCGGTGTCACCGGTGTCCTGATGTTCGACGGAGCACGCTTCCTGCAGTATCTCGAGGGCCCGGAGGACGGCATCGATTCGGTGTTCCAGCGCATTCTCAACGCGCGCAGCCACGTGCAGCTGAAGGTGCTGTGCCGTGCACCCGTGGTGCAGCGCGCATTTCCGCGCTGGTCGATGGGCACGCGGCGGATCGAGCCGGAGTTGCTGGCGCAGATTGTCGATGCCGCGTGGCCCGGCTTCCTGCTTGGCAGCGGTGGATTCGAGCGCCTGCTGCAGGCCTGGACCGGCGCAGACGGTGAACTGGAACCGGCCGCGGTGGCGTTGGGGTCCTGAGCCCGCCTTGGCGGCAGGGCGTCGGGGCCGGTAGGCTGTAGCCTTTCTGGCGCAGGTTTCCCGGAGTGGTGCAGCAGATGAGTGTGTTGGCCGAAGCCATGGCAGCGTATGTGCGATCGCATCCGTTGCACGGGATGTGCCGATGAGTGCGCCGGTTGCGGCGGCCAGCGCCCCCCGGTTTGCGGTGATCGGCCTGGGTTATGTCGGCCTGCCGTTGGCGGCGGCGTTTGGCCGGCAGTGGCCGACGTTGGGCTTCGATATCGATGCCGGTCGCATCGCCGAGCTGCGCAGCGGCCAGGACCACACGCTGGAAATGGAAGCCGACGAGCTGGCCAGTGCGCAGCTTCTGCAGTACGGCAGCGATCCGGCATTGCTCGATGCCTGCAATGTCTACATCGTCACCGTGCCGACCCCGATCGATGCTTACGAGCAGCCTGACCTGGAGCCCCTGCGTTCGGCGACACGGCTGATTGCCAGTCATCTTCGCGCCGGCGATCTGGTGATCTACGAGTCCACGGTGTACCCCGGCACCACCCAGGAAGTGTGCGTGCCGCTGCTGGAACAGGGGTCGGGCCTGCGCTTCAACGAAGACTTCTATTGCGGCTACAGCCCGGAACGGGTCAGTCCCGGCGACCGTCAGCGGCGCCTGGCCGACATCCGCAAGATCACTTCCGGCTCGACACCGGAAGCCGCTGCGGTGATTGATGGTCTGTACCAGCGCATCATCGCCGCCGGTACGTTCCCGGCACCTTCGATGCGCGTGGCTGAAGCGGCCAAGGTGGTCGAGAACATCCAGCGCGACGTCAACATCGCGCTGGTCAACGAGCTTGCCCTGATATTCGATCGGCTCGGCATCGATACCCAGGACGTGCTCGACGCCGCCGGCAGCAAGTGGAATTTCCTGCCGTTCCGGCCGGGGCTGGTCGGCGGTCACTGCATCGGCGTCGATCCGTATTACCTGCTGCACAAGTCAGAGAGCGTGGGCTACCACCCGGACCTGATCCACACCGCACGGCAGGTCAACAACCGCGTCGGCGAGCACGTGGCCGCGCGGGTGCTGGCGATGCTGGCCGAGCGTGGCCGTGCGCCGGCGGACGCACGCATCCTGGTGCTGGGCGTGACCTTCAAGGAGGATTGCCCGGACCTGCGCAACAGCCGCGCGCTGGAACTGGCGCAACGGCTGCGCGATGCCGGCGCGCAGGTAGAGGTCAGCGACCCGTGGGTCGGCCCGGCGGCATTGACCGGCGAGGGCCTGGATTGGCTGGCCGAGCCCGGGGCAGGGCGCTATGACGCGGTGGTGCTGGCGGTGGCCCACGCCCGTTTCAAGGCGATGGATGAATCCGCAATCCGGGGACTATTGGCGCCGGGTGGCCTGGTCTACGACGTGAAATCGGCCTGGCCGCGCAACGTGGTTGACGATCGCTTGTAAGCCCGGGCAGCGAACGGCGCGGTAGACTCGGGGCAGTTGCAACCGAGGAAAGCCATGCACCGGTATATCGTCTACCTGCTCGCCATCCTGATGTTCCCGATATGCCTGTGGCTGGCCACGATCTGGCCGGCCTGGTATTGGGGCGTCGGCCTGACTGCCGCGATGGTGGCGCTGGGGACCTGGGACCTGCTGCAGAAGCGCAGCACCCTGCGCCGCAATTATCCGGTGATGGCGCACTTCCGCTACGGGCTGGAATCGATCGGCCCGGAGATCCGCCAGTACTTCGTGCAGAGCGACCTGGAAGACGTGCCGTTCTCGCGCCAGCAGCGGGCACTGATCTACCAGCGCGCCAAGAACGAGATGGACACGGTGCCGTTCGGCACCCTGCGCAGCACCTATGCGGTGGACTACGAGTGGATCAATCATTCACTGGCACCGACCGCCATCGCCAAGCATGACTTCCGCGTGTTGATCGGCCCGAACTGTGCCAAGCCCTATTCGGCCAGCGTGTTCAACATCTCGGCGATGAGCTTCGGTTCACTGTCGGCCAATGCCATCCGCGCGCTGAACGAAGGCGCGCGCCAGGGCGGCTTCTATCACGACACCGGCGAGGGTTCGATCTCGCCCTACCACCGCGAGATGGGCGGTGACCTGGTATGGGAGATCGGCTCGGGCTACTTCGGTTGCCGTGACGAGAAGGGTGGTTTCAGCGAGGAGCGCTTCGTTGCCAATGCCACCCATGACCAGGTCAAGATGATCGAGATCAAGCTGTCGCAGGGCGCCAAGCCGGGCCACGGTGGCGTGCTGCCGGCGCCGAAGGTGACCGCCGAGATCTCGGTGACGCGTGGCGTGCCGATGGGGGTGGACTGTGTGTCGCCGTCGCGTCACTCGGCGTTCTCGACGCCGGTCGAGCTGCTGCAGTTCGTCGCGCGCCTGCGCGAGCTGTCCGGTGGCAAGCCGGTCGGTTTCAAGCTGGCCATCGGCCACCCGTGGGAGTGGTTCGGCATTGCCAAGGCGATGCAGGAAACCGGGTTGCTGCCGGATTTCATCGTGGTCGATGGCGCCGAGGGCGGCACCGGTGCGGCACCGGCCGAGTTTGTCGACCATGTCGGCGTGCCGATGCACGAGGCGCTGCTGCTGGTGCACAACACCCTGGTCGGCCTCGATCTGCGCGATCGCATCCGCATTGGTGCGGCCGGCAAGATCACCAGTGCGTTCGACATCGCGCGCACCATCGCGCTGGGGGCCGACTGGTGCAATGCCGGCCGAGGCTTCATGTTCGCGCTGGGCTGCATCCAATCACTGAGCTGCCATACCGACAAGTGCCCGACCGGTATCGCGACCCAGGATCCCGCGCGCTGGAGGCATCTGGATGCACCGGACAAGGCCACCCGTGTGTACAGCTACCACGAGCACACGCTGCATGCGTTGAAGGAACTGCTGTGTGCCGCGGGCCTGAACGATCCAGCCGAACTGGGGCCGGAGCACATCCTGCGTCGTGTCTCGCCGGTGGAAATCCGTTCGCTGGCCTCGCTGTACCGCTACCTGGAACCGGGCGAGCTGCTGCACAAGGTGCCCGACCATGCGGTGTTCCATGCGTTCTGGGCCGATGCGCGCAGCGATTCCTTCCAGCCGCCGCCGAAGATCCAGGCACTGCGCGCCAGCAAGTCGCGATAACGGCTCTGTAGAGTCGAGCCATGCTCGACTGCCTTTCGATCAGGCATCGCGACGTTGGAACGAAGAACAGCCGAGCATGGGCTCGGCTCTACAAGGAGATGTCATGCAGTTCAGGACCGGCACCATGGATGATGTGACCACGCTGTGGGCGCTGCGCACGCGTTGCGTTCGCGAGACCTGCAGCAGCCATTACCCGGCGGAGGTGATCGATCCGTGGTCTGCCTCGCCGCCACCGTCGCAGTACGCGCGGTTGCTGGGGCAGGGGGGCTGCGTGGTGGCCGAGGACGAGCAGGGCGGTCTGCTCGGCTTTGGCGTGTTCGATGCCGATGCCAATGAAGTCGATGCGTTGTTCGTCGATCCGGATCGTGGCGGCAAGGGCATCGGCCAGGCGCTGATGCAGCGCCTGCTGGCGATGGCCGATCCTGGGCGCGAGGTGGTGCTGTCGGCCTCGCTCAACGCCGTGCCGTTCTATCAGCGGCAGGGGTTCATCAGTGTGCGCGAAGAGGCCTACCCGCATCCCAGCGGCGTGGCGCTGGCTTCGGTGAGCATGCGCCGGCCGTGGTGAGTGCCCGTTTTCTGCGTTCTGTAGAGCCGAGCCCACGCTCGGCTGCTTTTGATTCAAGCCGAGCGTGGGCTCGGCTCTACAGGTAGCGCAGTCGAGCATGGCTCGACGCTACAAGGCAGGCATCACCGCTCCGCCAGCCACCCGATCACGCCTTCCGCAGCGCGCAGGCCACTGGCGTAGCACGCGGTCAGCAGGTAGCCACCCGTCGGTGCCTCCCAGTCCAGCATCTCGCCGGCACAGAACACGCCGGGCACTGCCCGCAGCATCAGGCCATCATCCAGCGCATCCAAGCGCACGCCGCCGGCGGTGCTGATCACTTCGGCCATCGGCCGGGGACGCAGCAGGCGCAGCGGCAGGCGCTTGAGCGTAGCCGCAACGGCAGGCAGATCATTGCCCGCTTCTTTACCCAGAATCTCGAACACCAGCGCGGCTTTCACTGCATCCAGGCCGGCTTGGCGGCGCAGGTGCTCGCCGAAGCTGCGGCCCTTGCGCGGGCGTGACAGATCGGCCAGCAGGCGCGCCTCGTCACGGCCCGGCACCAGGTCCAGCCACAGCATCGCGTGGCCATCGCGGTTGATGGTCTCGCGCAGGTCCGCCGCCAACGCATAGATCAGGCTGCCTTCGATGCCGTACTCGCTGGCAACGCATTCGCCCTGCAGCGACTGTGGCTGTCCGGCCAGGTCGATCCAGTGCGCGACCACCGGCTTCAACGGCGCGCCGGCATTGCGCTGGGCGAAGAACGGGGTCCAGTCCACGTCGAACCCGCAGTTGGCCGACTGCAGCGGTGCGATGTCCACACCACGGACCTGCAGTGGCGAGACCCAGGCGCCGTCGCTGCCCAGCTGCGGCCAGCTGCCGCCGCCCATGGCCAGCAGGGTGGCATCGGCATGTACTTCAACGGCGCCGTCTTCGGTTTCAAAGCGCAAGGCGCCGTCGTCACTCCAGCCGATCCAGCGGTGGTTGGCGTGCAGGCGCACACCCTGCTCCTTCAACCGACGCACCCAGCCGCGCAGCAGCGGCGCTGCCTTGCGGTCGACCGGGAACACGCGGCCAGAGCTGCCCACGTAGGTCTCCACGCCGAAGCCGGCGGCCCAGTCACGCAGTGCCTGCGCGTCGAAGCCATCCAGCCAGCTGCCGACCACGGCAGCCTGCTCGCGGTAGCGGCTGTCGAACAGCGGGCGCGGATCGGAATGGGTCAGGTTGAGTCCGCCCTTGCCGGCGATCAGGAACTTGCGGCCGGGCGATCCCTTGGCCTCGTACAGGTCGACCTCCAGCCCAGCGGCGCGCAGGCGCTCGGCGGCGAACAGGCCGGCTGGGCCGCCGCCGATGACGGCGACCCGCTGGAGCAGTGCAGTATTACGGTTTGACATCGAGCAGCTCGACGTCGAACACCAGCGACGAGCCAGCCGGAATCGGGCCAACCCGGCGGTCGCCGTAGCCGTAGTCCGGCGGGATCATCAGCGTGCGCTTGCCGCCGACCTTCATGCCGGCCACGCCCTCATCCCAGCCGCGGATGACCTGGCCGGCGCCGAGTGCGAAGGTGAACGGTTCGCCACGGCTGACCGAGCTGTCGAAGGTCTTGCCGTGCTTGGTCTCGGTGCGGTTGTCGTAGATCCAGCCGGTGTAGTGCACGGTGACCTTGTTGCCGGCAACGGCCTCGGTGCCGGTGCCTGGGACGGTATCGAGGCGCTCGAAGGTGGTCAGGGTGCCACCCGGCGGCGGGCCGGACGGTTCGGTCGAGCAGCCAACGGCGGCGAGGGACAGCAGCAGGGGAAGCAGCAGGCGGCGCATCGGGCGTCTCCGGAAGGGCGCAGGGCGAGGGCGGCAAGGGTAGCGCATCGGCGCCGGGTATCATGGGGGCATGGCAAAACTCCTGCTCAATCTGCGCAATGTCGGTGACGACGAATATGCCGATGTCTGCACGCTGCTCGACCAGCACGGCATCGCCTGGTATCGCACCGAACCCAGCCCCTGGGGCATTTCCAACGGCGGCCTGTGGCTGCGCGAGGACGCCGATCATCCGCGTGCGAAGGCGCTGATGGCGGAGTATCAGGCCGAACGCGGGCCGCGGATCCGTGCCGAGCGCGAGCAGGCGTTGCGCGAGGGGACGGCGGAGACGTTCGGCAGCCTGTTCCGGCGCCGACCGGGGTATGTGGTGCTGGTGCTGCTGGCGATGGCCGGTGCGGCGGCGCTGGTGCTGCTGCCGTTCGTGGTGTTGCGGGGATAAGGGGGTTCGGCCGGGTTGCACCCGGCACCCGCAGAGGCAACGGCAACGGCAAAAGCTGGTTCCCGTGGGATGGCGCGGCTGTTGGTAGGTGTCGACCTTGGTCGACACAGCAGACCCACGCCATGCGTGGATGAACGGGTAAATCTGACCCTGGGGCACTCTGGCGCTAAAATGGAGGGATGATCGCCAATACCGCCGCTTACCATTTCGCCGTCATCGACGCTCCCCAGGCCCTGTGTGACCAGTTGCTGGCGCGCGCCGAGGCGGCACAGCTGCGGGGCACGATCCTGGTGGCGGGCGAGGGGCTGAACCTGTTCCTGGCCGGTGCGCCAGAGGCGGTCGAGGGTTTCTACGTGGCACTGCGTTCTGACGCGCGCTTTGCCGATATGCGGGTCAAGACCAGCCTCAGTGAGCATCAGCCGTTCGCGCGGCTGAAGGCCAAGGTGAAGGACGAGATCATCAGCTTCCGCCGTGACGACGGCCAGCCATTGGACTATCCGCGCGCGCCGGCGATCGATCCGGCCACGGTGCAGCGCTGGTTGCGGCAGGGGCATGATGACGCCGGCAAGCCGGTGGTGATGCTCGATACGCGCAACCTGCAGGAAGTGGAGTACGGCACCTTCAAGGATGCGCTGGTGCTGCCCATCCACAAGTTCACCGACCTGCCCGAGGCGCTGGCGCCGCACCGCGAAGCGCTGAAGGACAGCACCGTGGTCAGTTTCTGCACCGGTGGCATCCGCTGCGAGAAGGCCGCGCTGTGGATGGTCAATGACGGCATGGACAATGTACTGCAGCTCGATGGCGGCATCCTCGGCTACTTCGAGGAGGTGGGCGGCGAAGGCTACGAAGGCCGTTGCTTCGTGTTCGATGAGCGCGTGGCGCTGGACGCCGAGCTGAAGCCGATGGTGGACCAGCCGCTGCCGGAGCCGCGCCCCAGCGCGTTCTGACCGCGCTTCTGTAGCGCCGAGCCCATGCTCGGCCGCTGTTGGTCGACGAACGGCAGTCGAGCATGGGCTCGGCTCTACACGATCCGGTGGGCGCTGAACCTGCCCCACGGGAATCAGCATCCCGCCACCGTCACTAGCCGCGGCGCCTGGCCGTCCCCATGCATGGGGGATCCTGTGACGGAAAAACGCCTGATGATCCCGTTGTCGATCCTTGACCTGGCCCCGGTCTGCGAGGGCAGTGACACCACAGCCGCTTTCGCCAACATGCTGGAACTGGCCCAGCACGCCGATGCGCTGGGCTACCGCCGCTACTGGCTGGCCGAACACCACAACATGCCCGGCATCGCCAGCGCGGCCACCGCCGTGCTGATCGGTCACGTGGCGGGTGGCACAAAGCGCATCCGCGTCGGTGCCGGCGGCATCATGCTGCCGAACCATGCCCCGCTGCAGGTGGCCGAGCAGTTCGGCACGCTGGCCTCGCTGTATCCGGACCGCATCGACCTCGGCCTGGGTCGTGCGCCGGGCACCGATCAGCCGACCGCGCGTGCACTGCGCCGCTATTTCGACGGCGCCGACCAGTTCCCCCAGGACGTGCGCGAGCTGCTGCACTACTTCGAGCCGGTGCAGCCCGGGCAGGCGGTGCAGGCGGTTCCAGGTGGTGGCCTGCGGGTGCCGACCTGGATCCTCGGTTCCAGCCTGTTCGGTGCGCGCATGGCCGCCTCGATGGGGCTGCCGTATGCGTTCGCCTCGCACTTCGCGCCCGACGTGATGGACGAAGCGTTGGCGGTGTATCGCCGTGAATTCCGCCCCTCGGCCACGCTGAAGCAGCCGCACGCGATGCTGGCCCTGAACGTCGTTGCCAGCGACAGCGAGGCCGAATCGCGCCGCCTGTTCACCAGCCAGCAGCAGAGTTTCGTGAACCTGCGTCGCGGCCGGCCGGGCAAGATTCCGGCACCCATCGACGACATCGAGTCCTTCTGGGAGCCGCACGAAAAACTGGGCGTGGAGCGGGCATTGGCCTGCACCGTGCTGGGCGATCCGAAGCAGGTGGCCGAAGGCATCGCAGCCTTCGTCGACCGGCACAAGCCGGACGAGCTGATGCTCACCGCCAACCTGTACGACCACCGCGCGCGCCTGCGTTCGTTCGAACTGGCGATGCAGGCCTGGCACGCCCGCCACGCGGGCTGAACAATTGCGTCACGGCCTGTTGCGGCCGATCCGCGTCTGATGGGGGCTCCCCCTTACTGGAGTCCCCACCATGGCCGAGACCCGTGCCGAACACATTGCCCAACTGGCCGAGCTGATCAAGGACGTGGAGGTGGCGATGTTCACCACCACTGGTGTGGACGGACTGCTCTACAGCCGGCCGCTGGCCACCCAGCAGGTCGCCTTCGACGGTGACCTGTGGTTCGTGATCACCGGCGACAGCCCGAAGGTGGCCGAGATCGCGCTCGATCCGCGGGTCAACGTGGCCTACGCCTCGCCCTCGAAGAACACCTACGTGTCGGTGGCGGGGCGGGCACGCGTGGTCGATGATCGCGCGAAGATCGAGGAGCTGTGGTCACCGGCGATGAAGCTGTTCTTCCCGGGCGGCAAGGATGACCCGAACCTGCGCCTGATCCAGGTGCGGGCCGAGTCGGCCGAGTACTGGGATGGACCGGGCACACTGCTGGGCACGGCGCTGAGTTTCGTTCTGTCGGCGGTGCAGGACGAACCGGCGGCGTTGGCCGACAACGGGTTCATCGATCTGCGCTGAGGGCTTCGGCCCGCCGGGCCATGCCCGGCGGGCGCTGCAACAGCAATCAGAACCAACGCTGGAACAGCTCCACCGTATAGCCCACCAGCTGCCCCGAACTGAAACCGAAGAATGCGATCGCTGCCAGCGCCGCGATCCAGTTGAACAGCATCAGCGCGCCATCGCGTTCCAGCAGCGCCAACGAGAACAGCAGCAGCTGGAAGCCGAACAGGAAGTTGGTGAACGGAATCGGCAGCGACAGCAGCAGGCCCAGCAACACCAGCAGCAGGCCGCTGAAGGCGTGGGCGGGCAGCGGTGTCAGCAGTTGCGGCAGGCGGGGTTTCAGCATCTTGTCCAGGCGCCGCAGCGGGCGGTCGATGCGGTCCAGGAAGCGATGCATGGTGCCGCGCTTTGGCCCGCGGCGGGCAATGAAGCCAGGCAGCCACGGCCGGCGCAGGCAGAACAGCATCTGCAGGCCGATCAGGATCACCAGCGGGCCACTGACTGCACCGCCCATGCCCGGGATCGGGATGAACGAGGGCAGGATCGCCACGAACAGGAACACGCCAAACGCGCTCTGCTGCAGGTTGCTGAGGATCTGGCCGAGCGGCATGTGCTCGGCGGGATCGCCGGAGGCGAACATCTCCAACAGGGTACGGATGCCCTCGTTGCGGTAGGCCGGGCGCTGTTCGCCCGGACCCTGGCCGGCCTCAGGCGGTGAGCTCATCGGCCTGCTCGTCGGACAGCGTGCGCAGCAGCAGCTTGTCCACCCGCGCTCCGTCCAGATCGACCACCTCGAAGCGCCAGCCGGCCCAGTCGAAGTACTCGCCGGCGTGCGGAATGCGGCCGAAGTAGTGGATGCACATGCCGGCCAGCGTGTAGTAGTCGCCGTCCTCGGCGTCGGGCAGGTCGTTGCTGCCGATCAGTTCGCGCACGTCTTCGATCGGCAGCGAGCCGTCCACCAGCAGCGAGCCGTCCTCGCGGGTCACCACCAGCGCATCTTCGTCGGCGTTCTCCACCGCCTGCA
Organism: Stenotrophomonas sp. 115C5; assembly: GCF_056861055.1. Taxonomy (NCBI): domain Bacteria; kingdom Pseudomonadati; phylum Pseudomonadota; class Gammaproteobacteria; order Lysobacterales; family Lysobacteraceae; genus Stenotrophomonas; species Stenotrophomonas sp. 115C5. The sequence continues at coordinate 74,422 of NZ_JBSPUQ010000001.1, read as the reverse complement.
GGCGGCCGACCACGGCACCCATCAGGTCGCTGATGGTCACCAAGCCCTGGATCTCGCCGTACTCGTCCACCACCAGCGCCATCGACTGCTGTTCCTCGCGGAAGATCTCCAGCAGCTTCATCGCGTGGGTTGATTCGGAAACGTACAGCGGTTCGCGCAGGGTCTGGAACAGCGCGTTGTCGCCGCGCGCCATGCGCGTGGCCAGCGATTTCAGTTCGAGCACGCCGACCACGTCCATGTCGTTGTCGCGGTACACCGGGTACCGCGAGAACTCGTGCTCGGCCATGATTTCCAGGTTGCGCTCCAGCCCGGCCTGGGTGTCGAGCCAGGCGATGCGGTTGCGCGGGGTCATCAGGCTGTCGGCGGTGCGGTCGCCCAAGCGCATCACGCGGTTCATCATGTCGCGCTCGTGGGCGTCGATCACCCCGGCCTCGTGGCTCTCGGCCACCAGCATGCGGATCTCTTCTTCGGTCACCGAGGCGACTTCATCCTTGCCCAGGCCGAACAGGCGCAGCACCAGCTGGGTGGTCTTGGACAGCAGCCAGACGAAGGGCAGGGCCAGCTTGGCCAGCCAGCTCATCGGCATGGCAACCAGGCCAGCGATGGCTTCCGAGCGGGTCAGTGCCAGGCGCTTGGGCACCAGTTCGCCGAAGATCAGCGTGATGAACGTGATCAGGCTGACCGCCAGCGTGGTACCGACATTGCCGGCGTAGGCAAAGCCCGGCATCAGGCCCTGGATCCAGCCTGCAAAGGCCTCGCCCAGCGCTTCACCGCCGAGGTAGCCGGTCAGCACGCCGATCACGGTGATGCCGATCTGCACGGTGGACAGGAAGCTCTCCGGCTTCTCCGACAGCTCCAGCGCCTTGGCGGCACGTTTGGAGGTGGCGGCCATCTGCTTCAGGCGGCTCTTGCGCGAGGTCATGACCGACATCTCGGACATGGCGAAGAAGCCGTTCAGCAGAACCAGCGCGAAGACAATCAGGATCATTTCAAACACGGGCATCGTCCCCGGTTGGTGGCAGGGAGGGCGGGTGCTTGCGATGGCGGCTGGCGCTCAGGAACAGGGTCCGGCGCGGCGCAGGGGGATAAGGGTCGTCGTCCATAAGGTGCGCCCGGAGGCGCGCTGGCATCTTAGCAAAGGGGCGTGGCAGGGTGGCAACCGCCTGTTCAGGTTGGGGGTTTCAGGGCCCCGAAAGGAGGCAGGGATACCCGTGATGGTCATCTAGCCGTCATAATTCCGTCTGGTGCCGTCCTTCCCGCGACGGCTGACAGGTTTCTCAATGTTCTCTCTGCAGACCATTTTCGGTTCCGGCAAACAGTTCTACACCCTGCTCGATGAGGCTGCCGTCGCGGCTTCCGACGCCGCCAAGGCGCTGCATTCCATGCTGCGCGAGGCCGACCGCCAGCCCGCGCTGGACGCTTTCAAGCTGGCCCGCCTGCGCGAACGCGCGGCCTCGGACAAGATCAGCCAGGCGCTGGTGGACAGCTTCATGACCCCGATCGAGCGCGAAGACATCGAGGCGCTGGGCTCGGCCCTGTACAAGATTCCGAAGCAGATCGAGAAGTTCGCCGATCGCTATTCGCTGGCCACGACCCACCTGGAGCACATCGACTTCGCGCCGCGCGCGGCGATGCTGGAACAGGCTGCCGGCGTGGTGGTGGAGATGGTCGCCGACCTGCGCCACATGAACCTGGACCGGATGACCGCGCTCAACGAGAAGCTGCGCTCGCTGGAGAACGAGGCCGACCGCCTGATGCTCGAGCTGTACCGCGACATCTATTCCGGTCGCCTGGACAACCTGCAGATGTTCCTGCTGAAGGAATTCTTCGAGATCCTGGAAAAGGCCATCGACCGTTGCCGCGAGGCCGGCGTGGTGGCGTACCAGATCGTGTTGAAGAACAGCTGACGGACGCCGCCGCATGTTGACCCTTGTCCTGGTGGTGATCCTGGCCGCGCTCGTTTTCGAGTTCATCAACGGCTTCCACGACACCGCCAACTCCATTGCCACCGTGGTGGCGACCAAGGTGCTCTCGCCCGGCTGGGCGGTGATGCTGGCCGCCTTCATGAACCTCATCGGCGCGTTGACCGGTACCGCGGTGGCGCTGACCATCGCCTCGGGCCTGCTCAACACCAACGTGGTCGACGTCACCCCGCAGGTGATCCTGTGCGCCCTGCTGGGCGGCATCATCTGGAACCTGATCACCTGGTGGAAGGGCCTGCCGTCCTCGTCCTCGCACGCCCTGATCGGTGGCCTCTGCGGCGCCGGCCTGGCTGCGGCCCACAACAACTGGGACGCCCTGATCTGGTCCGAGCGCCTGGGCAGCTGGGCGCAGAACAAGGGCCTGCTGTGGAAGGTGTTCGTGCCGATGATCACCTCGCCGATCGCCGGCTTCCTGCTGGGCATCGTGGTGATGGTGCTGCTGTGGGGCCTGATCGCCGGCTTGGCCAAGATCGGTGGCGCCATCGGCCGCCTGGCCCGTCCGCGCATCGTCAACGCCTTCTTCGGCAAGGCGCAGATCGCCTCGGCGGCCTACATGGGCTTTGCCCACGGCCACAACGACGCGCAGAAGACCATGGGCATCATCGCCATGACCCTGATCGGTGCCGAAGCCACCGGCGCACTGAACGACCTGCCGTCCTGGCTGGCCTTCATGCACCCGGACGCGCACGCCGGTGACGGCATCGCGATGTGGATCGTGCTGACCTGTGCAGTGGTGATGGCTGCTGGTACCGCTTCGGGTGGCTGGAAGATCATCAAGACCCTGGGCCACAAGATGGTCAAGCTGCACCCGATCCACGGCTTCGCCGCGGAGACCAGCTCGGCCACCATCCTGACCCTGGCCGCCCACTTCGGCATGCCGGTCTCGACCACGCACAGCATCTCCACAGCGATCATGGGCGTCGGCTTCGCCAAGAACCCGCGCTCGCTGAAGTTCGGCGTGATCGAACGCATCGTCTGGGCCTGGATCCTGACCATCCCGGCGGCAGGTGGCTGTGCGTACCTGATCCTGAAGCTGTTCGAGCTGTTCGGCTGGACCTGATCGCCACGCCAAGGTTGCAAACGAAAAAGCCCGCCGATATCCGGCGGGCTTTTTCATGGGCAAAGAATTTTTCCGCACACATCGTGTCGACCAAGGTCGACACCTACCAGAGCAGAAGCAGGGATCCGATCCCGTGCCGACCAACGGTCGGCACCCACCAACAGCAGCAGGAACCTGTCAGCGGCGGGGTGGGGTGGATATGCAGGACCGTTGGCGCCATGGATGGCGCCATCGAGCCCCCATGGACGGGTTTACGGCGTGTCCTGCATATCCACCCCACCTCGCCAGCCCTCAGGAAGCCCGCTTTTGCAGTTGATCTTGCCGTTGACCTAGCCGTTGCCGTTGATCCGGCGGGTGCCGGGCCGCAGGCCCGGCCGAACCCCTTAATTACGTTGGAACAACGCCTGCACATCCCTGCGGAAGGCCGCCTGGCTGTCGGCCCGGCTGTAGAACATGTGCCCGCCCGGATAACTGCGCACCTGCACCCGGTCCGGATTGCTGCCCATCGCCGGCATCTGGTCCACCGTCAGGATCGACCCCATGAACGGGCACGACAGGTCGTTCCAGCCATGCACGATCAGCACCTGCAGATGCGGATCGATCGCCACCGCCTGGCGCAGCTGGGTCACCGCGCCCTGGCGCAGCTCGCCGTTGCGGTCCCACAGCCGGTTCACGTCGTAATTCAGCGCCTGGTAGCGCGCATCCACCTTCCAGCCGACCACGCGCGTCACGAAGTCGACCATCGCCGTGGTGGTCGGCGCAATGATGCTGTCCAGCAACGGATCATTGGCGCGCTGCTCCGGATCATTCGGGAACGGATCGAACGCGGTCACGTTCGAGTCGTAGCGGCTGCCCAGCGTGCCCTTGTCGCGGAACACCTCACGCAGATAGGCCTGCGTCTCCAGGCGGCCACCGGCGCGGCGCACGAACTGCGGGTCCAGCCCGGTCAGCTCGGTTACCCGGCGCAGCATCGCCTCGGTCGCCTGCGGGTCGCTGCGGCCCTTCATCAGCGCGGTGGCGTAGTCGCCACGGGTGTACTCCACCACGTCACGCATCGCTGCATCGGTCAGCTTGCCCTGGCGCTCCAGGTGCGCGGCGGCGATCGACGGCAGTGTCTGCATCCATGCCATCGGCGAGACATCGGCGTTGTCTTCCAGGGTCGGGCTCAGGTAGGGCGAGACCAGCACCAGGCCGTTCATCGCCACGCCCAGCCGCGTCTGCAGGAAGTGGGTGATGCGGGGGCCACGGTAGCCACCGTAGCTCTCGCCGGTCAGGTACTTGCGTGCGCCCATGCGCTGGTTGCGCAGCAGCCAGTCGTAGATCGAGCGCGACAGGTACTCGATGTCAGCGCTGGGGTTGTACAGCTGCTTCTTCGCTTCGTCATCGCCGATGCGCGCGCGGCTGAAGCCGGTGCCGACCGGATCGATGAACACCAGGTCGGTGAAGTCCAGCCAGGTGCCGGGGTTGTCGTGCAGCGTGGCGGGTGCCGAGGCGCTGTCACCCTCGGAGCCGAAGGTCACCACCTTGGGTCCGATCGCGCCCATGTTGAGGTAGACCGACGATGCCCCCGGGCCGCCGTTGAGCGCGAAGGTCACCGGCCGGTCCTTGCCCGGCATCGTATAGGCGGTGAACACCACATCGGCGATCACCTTGCCTTTCGCATCACGCACCGGCAGGGTGCCGACAGTGGCGGTGTAGTCCAGGGTGCGGCCGGCCAGGCGCATGCTCTGGCGGGCCGACGCATCGGCGGGCAGCGCAGGTGCTTCGGTCTTGTCGTCTTTCGGATCGGGCTTGGCCTCGGCGTCAGGCGCGGCCAGCACGCTGGCAGGGGCGATGAGCAGGCCGACGCAGAGCGCGGCAGTATGCAGCAGGGACTTCATGGCACCGGATTGGCAGCGGAAGGGGGTTCCGATGCTAGGCCGGTGGCGGGCATGCCGTATGTGTCCAAAGGCATGCCCGCGCGTCGAGGCCGCCACTGGCCAGATTGGGTCAAGCGGGCAGAGGAGTGCGCACGTCGTCGTCGGCCAGCAGGCCGTATACCGCCGAATCGGACAGTTCGCCCTGGATGCGCCAACGCTGCCGCAGCACGCCCTCCAGGTGAAAGCCCAGCCGTTCAAGCACGTGTGCCGAGGGCCGGTTGCGCGGGTCGACTTCGGCTTCCACGCGATGCAGGCGCAGGGTCTGGAACAGGTAGTCCAGCAGGTGCTGCAGCGCTTCGTGCATGTAGCCCTGGCCCTGCCTGTCGGGGGCCAGCAGGTAGCCGATCTCGGCACGTGCGGCATCGCGGTCCAGGGCGAACACCACGCAGATGCCCAGCAACGGTCCGTCCAGCGTTTCGCGCACGGCCAGCTTGAGCTGGGTGCCGGTGGCCTGTGCGGCCAGGTCATCGTCGATCTGCGCACGCGCCTCGGCCGGTCGTGTCCACGCCGGGTGGTTCCAGAACCGCATCACGTCCGGATCGGACTGGATCGCGAACAGGGCGGCCGCATCGTCGCGGCGGATCGGGCTCAGGACCAGGCGTGCGCTGTGCAGCGGCAGGCCCGGGAACAGCAGCGAGTGGCTGGCCAATACGATGGTCCACGCGGATGGACGCGCATTATGGCGCCGCCGGGTTTGCCGATGGGGGCGGGATCTCTGTAGAGCCGAGCCGATGCTCGGCTGCCCGGCACGGCGCGGAATGCAGCCGAGCGTGGGCTCGGCTCTACAGGAGGGCTGCGGGAGTCAGACTTCCAGGGAGGCGAGATCGCCCTTCGACTCCAGCCAGCCCTTGCGGTCGGACGCACGCTTCTTGGCCAGCAGCATGTCCATCAGCGAGCTCGTCTGCTCGCGATCGTCCACGGTCAACTGCACCAGGCGGCGGGTGTCGGGGTGGATGGTCGACTCGCGCAGCTGTGGCGGATTCATCTCGCCCAGGCCCTTGAAGCGGGTGACGTTGATCGCGCCCTTGATCTTCTCGCGTTCGATCTTGTCCAGCATCGAGCGCTTTTCTTCCTCGTCCAGGGCGTAGAACACCTGCTTGCCCACGTCGATGCGGAACAGCGGCGGCATCGCCACGAACACGTGGCCGGCATCGACCAGCGCCGGGAAGTGCTTGAGGAACAGCGCGGTGAGCAGGGTAGCGATGTGCAGGCCGTCGGAGTCCGCGTCGGCCAGGATGATGACCTTGCCATAGCGCAGGCCGGCAATGTCGTCCTTGCCCGGGTCGCAGCCGATGGCCACGGCCAGGTTGTGCACTTCTTCCGACGCCAGCACGCTGTTGGAGGACACTTCCCAGGTGTTGAGGATCTTGCCGCGCAGCGGCAGGATCGCCTGGAAGTCCTTGTCGCGAGCCTGCTTGGCGCTGCCGCCTGCCGAGTCACCCTCCACCAGGAACAGCTCGGTGCGCGACAGGTCCTGGCTGATGCAGTCGGCCAGCTTGCCGGGCAGGGCCGGGCCCTGGGTGACCTTCTTGCGGACGACCAGCTTTTCGGTCTTCAGGCGCGCACTGGCGCGTTCGATGGCGATCTGGGCGATCTTCTCGCCCAGTTCCACGTTCTGGTTCAGCAGCAGGCTGAAGGCATCGTGGGCGGCGCCTTCGATGAAGCCTGCAGCCTGGCGCGAGGACAGGCGTTCCTTGGTCTGACCGCTGAACTGCGGGTCGGTCATCTTCAGCGACAGCACGAACGACACGCGGTCCCACACGTCTTCCGGGGCCAGCTTGACGCCACGCGGCAGCAGGTTGCGGAAGTCGCAGAACTCGCGCAGCGCCTCGGTCAGGCCGGTACGCAGGCCGTTGACGTGGGTGCCGTGCTGGGCAGTGGGAATCAGGTTGACGTAGCTTTCCTGCACCAGCTCGCCTTCCGGCAGCCAGGCCACGGCCCAGTCAACAATTTCGGTGTCCTTCTTCAGGTTGCCGACGAACAGCTCGGCCGGCAGCATCTCGCGATCGCCCAGTTCCAGCTTCAGGTAATCGCGCAGGCCGTCTTCGTAGTACCAGGTATCGACTTCACCGGTGGCTTCGTCGGTCAGCTTCACGGTCAGGCCCGGGCACAGCACGGCCTTGGCGCGCAGCAGGTGCTTGAGCGCGCGCACCGCGAACTTGGGCGTGTCGAAGTACTTCGGGTCGGGCCAGAAGCGCACGCGGGTACCGGTGTTCTTCTTGCCGACGCTGCCGACCACTTCCAGCGGGGTGGCACGGTCGCCGTTGCGGAAGGTGATGCGGTGTTCGGCACCTTCGCGCTTGATGTGCACTTCCACCAGGGTCGACAGCGCGTTGACCACGCTGACGCCGACGCCGTGCAGGCCGCCGGAGAAAGTGTAGTTGTTGTTGCTGAACTTGCCGCCGGCGTGCAGGCGGGTGAGGATCAGCTCGACGCCCGGGATTTTCTCTTCCGGATGGATGTCCACCGGCATGCCGCGGCCGTCATCGCTGACCTCCACGCTGCCGTCCTTGTACAGGGTGATCTCGATCGAGCGGGCGTGGCCGGCGAGGGCCTCGTCCACCGAGTTGTCGATCACTTCCTGCGCCAGGTGGTTCGGGCGCGCGGTGTCGGTATACATGCCGGGACGGCGCTTGACCGGGTCAAGGCCGGACAGGACTTCAATATCGGCGGCGTTATAGCGGGCGTTCATCTGTCTTCGAAAGCTTGGAGCGACGGGCAAGTGTGGGGTCTGGCACGGGATTTTGCACGCCTGCGGTTCAGTCTCGGCGACGCAGAGGGGGTAAAATGGCAGCCGCTGGAATCTGAACGCCGGCGACCCCTGTTGGGTCGAAACATCCAAGCCATACCGCGAGGAGGACCTCATGAAGAAGTTGCTGACCATTGCGATCCTGGCCGCTGCCGCCGTTGCAGTGCCGTTGGTGGTGGCGCAGAACGCCGGCCAGCCGGCCCCGCAGCAGGGCGACCAGGCCGACAAGGCGCAGGCCGAAGCCGATGCCAAGGCCAAGCGTCGGGCCCAGGCCAATGCCGAAATGAAGGCGCAGGGCCAGCCGGCCCCGCAGCAGGAAGAAGAGGAAGAAGCGCGCAAGAAGCGCTGATCCCGCAGCCTGCCAGGCGCCCTTGCGACAAGGGTTGCGCTCCGGAACGCCCCGCTTTGCGGGGCGTTTCTTTTTAGTGGCGTGCCATCTGCCTCTTGGGTTGGCGGCCATCAATCTGTAAACTATGGCTTTCCGGGAGTAAGTGCGTGTCCACCATTTGCGAATGGGCTGGAGCGGCCAAGCGTGGCTTCCAGCATGGCGGGTCGCAGGTGACGGTCGATTTGACCGGCACGGCCGCCCCGACCTCGCACGGTGGTCCCCGTCCGGCGCCTGCCGCCGCACGGATCCGCGCCTCCCTCGCTGTCCCAGCGAACCGGAAAACCCCCTCTGAGCACCATGCCCGCCCTCCGGGTGCGCGTGGTGCTGCCGTTTTCCATTTCCAGACAGGATGCTTGCAGCCATGACTCCCTTGATTTTCGTAACCGGCGGCGTGGTGTCCTCGCTCGGCAAAGGCATTGCCGCCGCGTCGCTGGCCGCCATTCTTGAAGCCCGTGGCCTGAAGGTCACGATGATGAAGCTCGACCCGTACATCAACGTCGACCCGGGCACCATGAGCCCGTTCCAGCACGGTGAGGTCTACGTCACCGACGACGGCGCCGAGACCGACCTCGACCTGGGCCACTACGAGCGCTTCGTGCGCACACGCCTGAGCCGCAAGAACTCGGTCACCACCGGCCGCATCTACGAGAACGTGATCCGCAAGGAGCGCCGCGGCGACTACCTGGGCGCGACCGTGCAGGTCATTCCGCACATCACCGACGAGATCCGCCGTTGCATCGACGAAGCCACCGAAGGCTACGACGTGGCGCTGGTCGAGATCGGCGGTACCGTCGGCGACATCGAGTCGCTGCCGTTCCTGGAGGCGATCCGCCAGGTGCGCACCGAGCGTGGCCCGGAGAAGGCGCTGTTCATGCACCTTACCCTGGTGCCGTACATCGGCGCCGCCGGTGAGCTGAAGACCAAGCCGACCCAGCACTCGGTGAAGGAACTGCGCTCGATCGGCATCCAGCCGGACGTGCTGCTGTGCCGCTCCGAGCAGGCGGTGCCGGATTCGGAGCGCCGCAAGATCGCCCAGTTCACCAACGTTTCCGAGCGCGCGGTGATCAGCGTGCCGGACGTGGACGTGCTGTACCGCATTCCGTCGGGCCTGCACGCGCAGGGCCTGGACGAAATCGTGGTCAACCAGCTGAAGCTGGCCGACAAGGTCGGTCCGGTCGATCTGTCGATGTGGGAAGACGCGGTCGATGCGACCCTGCACCCGCTGGACGAAGTGACCATCGCCGTGGTCGGCAAGTACGTCGATCACCAGGACGCCTACAAGTCGGTCGGCGAAGCGCTCAAGCACGGTGGCCTGCGCCAGCGCACCAAGGTCAACCTGAAGTGGCTGGAAGCACAGGACCTGGAAGGCACCGACATGGCTGCACTGGCCGATGTCGACGGCATCCTGGTGCCGGGTGGCTTCGGTGACCGTGGTTTCGAAGGCAAGGTGCTGACCTCGAAGTTCGCCCGCGAGCAGCAGGTGCCGTACTTCGGCATCTGCTACGGCATGCAGGCGGCGGTGGTGGACTACGCCCGCAACGTGGTCGGACTGGAAGGCGCCAACAGCACCGAGAACGACCGCCAGTCACCGAACCCGGTGATCGGCCTGATCACCGAATGGCGCACCGCCACCGGCGATGTCGAAAAGCGCGACGACAAGAGCGACCTGGGCGGCACCATGCGCCTGGGCCTGCAGGAACAACGCCTGAAGCCGGGCACGCTGGCCCGCGAGCTGTACGGCAAGGACGTGGTCGCCGAACGCCATCGCCACCGTTACGAGTTCAACAACCGTTACCGCACCCAGCTGGAAGATGCTGGCCTGGTGATCGCCGGCAAGTCGATGGACGACACCCTGGTGGAAGTGGTCGAACTGCCGCGCGATGCGCACCCGTGGTTCCTGGCCTGCCAGGCGCACCCGGAATTCCTGTCCACGCCGCGTGACGGCCACCCGCTGTTCATCGGTTTCATCCGTGCCGCGCGTGAGCGAAAGGCCGGCGGCAAGCTGCTTTCCGAAGCGCGCGCCTGACTTGTGAATGGGGGCTTCGGCCCCCATCCTGCATGCTTCAACCCCCAGCGCACCGGCCCGGCCGGTGCTGCGGACAACAAGGAAACGCCATGAAACTGTGTGGATTCGAGGTCGGGCTGGACCAGCCCCTGTTCCTGATCGCCGGCCCCTGCGTGATCGAGTCGATGCAGCTGCAGCTGGATACCGCCGGCAAGTTGAAGGAAGTCACCGACAAGCTCGGCGTCAACTTCATCTTCAAGTCCAGCTTCGACAAGGCCAACCGCACCTCGGGTACCGCCTTCCGTGGCCCGGGCATGGAGGAGGGCCTGAAGGTCCTGGCCGAGGTCAAGAAGCAGATCGGCGTGCCGGTGCTGACCGACGTCCACGAATACACCCCGATGGACGAAGTGGCCTCGGTGGTGGATGTGCTGCAGACCCCCGCGTTCCTGGTCCGCCAGACCGACTTCATCCGCAAGGTGTGCTCGGCCGGCAAGCCGGTCAACATCAAGAAGGGCCAGTTCCTGGCGCCGTGGGACATGAAGCCGGTCGTGGAGAAGGCCAAGGCCACCGGCAACGAGCAGATCATGGTCTGCGAGCGCGGTGCCAGCTTCGGCTACAACAACCTGGTCAGCGACATGCGTTCGCTGGCGGTGATGCGCGATACCGGTTGCCCGGTGGTGTTCGACGCCACCCATTCTGTGCAGTTGCCGGGCGGGCAGGGCACCAGTTCCGGTGGCCAGCGTGAGCACGTGCCGGTGCTGGCCCGTGCCGCCGTGGCGGTGGGCATCTCCGGCCTGTTCGCCGAGACTCATCCGGACCCGTCCAAGGCGCTGTCCGATGGCCCCAATGCATGGCCGCTGGACCAGATGGAAGCGCTGCTCGAGACCCTGATGGAACTCGATGCGGTGACCAAGAAGCACGGCTTCTCGCGCTTCGCGTGAGTCGTGACCCGTGGCGGGCGCTGGAAAACCAGCGCCGCCGCCGGCACTGGAAGCAGTGGCCGTGGGGCTTGATCGCACTGGCCCTGGCCGTGCTGTTCACCGTGGGCATGTTCGGGCTGGTGCTGATCGGCGCCGCGTCCGTGCGCCCACCGGGTGATGGTGGCAGCGCGCTCAATCTGCGCGCGTACTTCATTGCGCTGCTGGTGGCGGAGCTGCTCGGTGCCGCGGGATGCGTCGCTGCCGCTGTGCTGGCCTGGCGGTTGAATCGCGGCAAGGTGGCCGCTGGCCTGGCGATCATCCTGCTCTCGCTGTGGCTGGGCGCCCTGTTCTACGGAGTGCTTTGATGAATACGACCACATCGGCGCGCGGCTGGCCTTGGGGCCTGATCGCCCTGGGGCTGTCCGTGTTGACCTGGATCGCGCTGGTGGTGGGCGTGCTGGCCTTCACCGCCAGTTTCCGGCCGCCGGGGGACGGGAACAGCGGCGTGCAGGCCACGCAATGGTGGTTGCTGGGCGCGCTGGTCACGATGGTGCTGTCCTTCCTGGGCAGCCCGGTGGCGATGGTGCTGGCCTGGCGACGGCGGCGTGGCCCCATCCTGGCGGCGATTGCCGGTGCGTTGCTGGTGATGTTGGTGTCGCTGGTGCTGATCGTGATCGGGTCCAGCTGGGGCTGAAGCCGCCCATTCCATTTGGCAAGTGGCGGGCAGCCGGGGATAATCACGCGGCATTCGTTTTGTCGCCCCTCTCCAGACAGGTAACCGGTCCGACCATGAGTACGATCCGCAGCATCCACGCCCGTGAAATCCTCGACAGTCGTGGCAACCCCACGCTGGAAGCCGAAGTCATCCTGGAGGACGGTTCGTTCGGTCGTGCCGCGGTTCCCTCCGGCGCCTCGACCGGCACCAAGGAAGCGGTCGAGCTGCGTGACGGCGACAAGACCCGTTACCTGGGCAAGGGCGTGCGCAAGGCCGTCGACAACGTCAACACCACGATTGCCGCCGCACTGAAGGGCTTGGAGGCCACCGACCAGGCCGGCCTCGACCGTCGCCTGATCGACCTCGACGGCACCGAGAACAAGGGCCGCCTCGGCGCCAACGCACTGCTGGGTGTTTCGATGGCCGCCGCGCACGCCGCTGCCGCATCAAGCAAGCAGGCGCTGTGGCAGTACCTGGCCGCCAAGACCGGCGTGACCCCGTCGCTGCCGGTGCCGATGATGAACATCATCAACGGCGGCGCGCATGCCGACAACAACGTCGACTTCCAGGAGTTCATGGTGCTGCCGGTCGGCTTCACCTCGTTCTCCGAAGCGCTGCGCGCCGGTACCGAGATCTTCCATTCGCTGAAGTCGGTGCTGAAGGGCCACGGCCTGAGCACGGCGGTTGGCGACGAAGGCGGCTTCGCACCGGACTTCCGCAGCAACGTCGAAGCGCTGGACACCATCCTTGAAGCCATCGGCAAGGCCGGCTACACCGCCGGTGAAGACGTGCTGCTGGGCCTGGACGTGGCCTCCAGCGAATTCTTCGAGAATGGCAAGTACAACCTGGTCGGCGAGAACAAGCGCCTGACCTCCGAGCAGTTCGTCGACTTCCTCGCCGACTGGGCCGCGCAGTACCCGATCATCACGATTGAGGACGGCCTGGCCGAGAACGACTGGGCCGGCTGGAAGCTGCTGACCGACCGCATCGGCAAGAAGGTGCAGCTGGTCGGTGACGACCTGTTCGTGACCAACCCGAAGATCTTCCAGGAAGGCATCGACTCGGGCACCGCCAACGCGATCCTGATCAAGGTCAACCAGATCGGCACCCTGAGCGAAACCCTGGAAGCGATTGCCATGGCTGACCGCGCCGGTTATGCCGCGGTGGTCTCGCACCGTTCGGGCGAAACCGAAGACACCACCATCGCCGACATCGCAGTGGCCACCACCGCCACCCAGATCAAGACCGGCTCGCTGTGCCGCAGCGATCGCGTGGCCAAGTACAACCAGCTGCTGCGCATCGAGGAAGCCCTCGGCGCCGGCGCGCGTTACGCCGGTCGTGACGCGTTCGTTTCGCTGAAGCGCTGAGCCGATGCGCGACTGGCGCTGGATGCTGCTGGTGCTGGCCCTGCTGCTGGGCTGGCTGCAGTACCGCTTCTGGTTCGGTCCGGGCAACTCGGGCGAAGTGATGATGCTCGAAGCCCAGGTCACCAACCAGGAGCGGGACAATGAGGGCCTGCAGCAGCGCAACGATGCGCTGGCTGCCGAAGTGAAGGACCTCAAGGAAGGCCAGTCCGCCATCGAGGAACGCGCGCGCAGCGAGCTGGGCATGATCAAGCCTGGCGAAAAGTTCTACCGCGTGGTCGAGGATGCGCCGGTCCACCCGGCGCAGCCTGCTGCAGGCGTCACTGCCCAGGCTGGCGAACATCCGGCGGACGTGCCATGAGCGCGGCCATCTGGGTCGTGGTTCCGGCTGCTGGCCGTGGCACCCGCTTCGGCGCGCCGTTGCCCAAGCAGTACCTGCAGGCAGGTGGGCAGATCCTGCTCGCCCATACCCTGGACGCCCTGCTGGCGCACCCGGCCGTGGCCGGTGCGATGGTGGTGATCGGCCAGGACGACGCCGACTGGCCGGGCTGGAACGAGTGGGCGGGCAAGCCGGTGCTGACCTGTGTCGGGGGTGCGACCCGTGCCGCCTCGGTGCTGGCCGGGTTGCAGGCGTTGCCGGAGTCGGTGCGCGCCGATGAGTTCGTGCTGGTCCACGATGCGGCGCGACCGAACCTGTCCCTGGCCGATCTCGGCCGCCTGCTTGAAGTCGGCCGTGCCGACCCGGTTGGCGCGATCCTGGCCGCCCCGGTGTGCGACACGCTCAAGCGTGCAGGCGACGACGGTGGCATCGACGGCACCGAGCCGCGCGAGCGCCTGTGGCGCGCACTGACCCCGCAGCTGTTCCGTCGCCACCAGCTCAGCCGCGCGCTGTCCGACGCTGCTGCCGCCGGTGTTGAAGTCACCGACGAGGCCATGGCCATGGAGCGCCAGGGCCAGCGCCCGCTGCTGGTGGAAGGCAGTGAGGACAACTTCAAGGTCACCACCCCGGCCGATCTGGACCGGTTCGAATTCGTACTTTCCCGCCGCGCCAGCTGATTGCCCGCGCGGCCCTGCTGCAAGGGTTGCATCCATGAGCACCGCACCTTTCCCGCCCGTCCGCATCGGCCAGGGCTATGACGTCCATGCCTTCGGTGAAGGCGATCACATCATGCTCGGCGGCGTGAACGTACCGCACAGCTGCGGCGTGCTCGCCCACAGCGACGGCGACGTGATCTTGCATGCGCTGTGTGATGCGATGCTCGGCGCATTGGCGCTGGGTGACATCGGCCAGCATTTCCCGCCGAGTGACGACCGCTGGAAGGGTGCCGACAGCAGTGATTTCGTGCGCCACTGCGACAGCCTGCTGAGTGAGCGTGGCTGGCGTGTCGGCAACACTGACATCACCGTGATCTGCGAGCGACCCAAAGTCGGCCCGCATGCGCTGGCCATGCGCGAGCGCATCGGCGGACTGCTGCAGTTGCCGCTTGATGCGGTCAGCGTCAAGGCCACCACCTCGGAAAAGCTGGGCTTCACCGGCCGTGGTGAAGGCATCGCCGCGCAGGCCGTGGTGCTGCTGGTGGCCGCATGATTCCGCTGCCGCTTGCATTCGGTGCGCCATTGCTCACAGCGCGCATCCGCACCACCCCGGAAGATTTCCAGGTGGACGAACTGCCGGCCTTCGAGGCCACCGGCGAAGGTGAGCACCTGCTGCTGCACATCCGCAAGCGCGGCGCGAACACCGTGCATGTGGCCAAGGTGCTGGCCAAGTGGGCCGGCCTGCCGGAAATGGCGGTGAGCTACGCCGGCATGAAGGATCGCCACGCGGTCACCACCCAGCGTTTCAGCGTGCACCTGCCCAAGCGCATTGCGCCGGACCTGGCCGAGTTGGCCAGTGATGAGATCGAAGTGCTTGAAGCCACCTGGCACAACCGCAAGCTGCAGCGTGGCGCACTGGCCGGCAACCGTTTCAAGCTGGTGTTGCGTGAAGTGCAGGGCGATGCCGCAGCGATCAGCGAACGCCTGCAGCAGGTTGCCGAGCGCGGCCTGCCGAACTGGTTCGGCGAGCAGCGCTTTGGCCGCGACGGCGGCAACGTGCCGGCGGCACTGGCGATGTTCGGTGGCCGCCGCATGCGCAAGGATCAGCGTTCGCTGCTGCTGTCAGCCGCGCGTTCGGCGCTGTTCAACCGCGTGCTGGCCGCGCGCGTGGAGCAGGGCAACTGGGATCAGCCGCTGGAGGGCGAAGTGTGGATGCTCGATGGCAGCCGCAGCGTGTTCGGACCCGAGCCGTACACCGACGTGCTGGCCGAGCGCCTGGCGCGTTTCGACATCCATCCCAGCGCGCCGCTGTGGGGCGAAGGCGAGCTGCGCAGCACCGATGCGGCACGCGAGCTGGAGCTGGCTGCGCTGGACGACGAGGAATCGAAGGCCCTGCGGGCCGGCCTGGAAGACGCACGCCTGAAGCAGGAGCGCCGCGCGCTGCGCCTGCGTCCGGCGCTGCTGCAGCACCAGTGGCTGGCCGATGACGTACTGGAGCTGTCGTTCGCGCTGCCGCCTGGCTGCTACGCCACCGCCGTGCTGCACGAGCTCGGCGCGGTGGAAGACGCCTCGCAGGCCTGACAGAAAAAGGGGACGGAGGGAATTAAGTCGTTTGTGCCACAAACGACTTAATTCCCTCCGTCCCCTTTTTCATCTGCGCGCCAGCAGTACCAGCACCGCACCGGTGCCACCTTGCCCGGTCGGCGCCGAATGAAACGCCAGCACGTCGTTGCGCAGCCGCAGCAGGCGATCAACCAGGTTCTTCAGCACCGGCGCACCACCATCGGACTGCAGGCCCTTGCCGTGGATGATGCGCACGCAGCCATAGTCGTGTGCATGCGCCTCCAGCAGGAACTGGCGCAACAGCGTCTCCGCCTGCGCGGCGGTGGCGCCGTGCAGGTCCAGTTCGTCCTGTACCGAGTACTGGCCACGCTTGAGGCGCTGGAACAGGCGTGGTGGCAGGTTGTCGCGGCGATAGCTGGCCACGTCGCCGGCTTCCAGCGGCGTGCTGTCGCGCAGCAGCCGGGCGAACTCGCCGGCGGCTTCGGCCTCGTCACGTTCGGCCATGCGCGCGCGCGGCTTCGGCCGGGGCGCAGCCGGTGCCGGCTCGGCATCCTTGCGCAGCGGCGTCACTTCGCCGATGGCCGCACGGAACAATGCGGCCGGATCTTCGTCTTCAGGGTGCGACATGCGTACAGGGTAAACCGCCGGCGCAGGTCTGCCTATGACGGTTCGATGTCGGCCGTGACCGCCGGCAGGGTAGGACCGGCGGCTCGCATGCGGCACAATAGACGATGCCCTTGCAGGGTCGACGGCTTCCGCAGGGGAGTACGACGGTCCCGCCCACACTGCACGGTGATGGAATCGAATTCTTGGAAAATCAAGCGGTTAAATCGAAGATGCGAATCCTGGTCAGTAACGACGATGGCGTCGACGCCGCAGGCATCCGGATGCTTGCTTCGGTGCTGCGCGAGGCCGGACACGAGGTCACGGTGGTCGCGCCCGACCGCGATCGCTCCGGCGCCAGCAATTCGCTGACCCTGGACCTGCCGATCCGCCTCAAGCGCATCGACCATTACACCGTCTCGGTGGCCGGCACCCCGACCGACTGCGTGCACCTTGCGCTGACCGGGCTGCTCGAGTTCGAACCCGACATTGTCGTGTCCGGCATCAACAACGCCGCCAACCTCGGCGATGACGTGATCTATTCCGGCACCGTCTCGGCGGCGATGGAAGGTCGCTTCCTCGGCCTGCCGGCGGTGGCGGTCTCGCTGGTTACCCGCAACCATGATCCGAAGCACTTCGAGACCGCCGCGCGCGCCGCAGTGGAGATCGTCGCCCGGCTCAAGGCCGATCCGTTGCCGGCTGACACCATCCTCAACGTCAACGTGCCGGATCTGCCGTGGAACGAGGTCAAGGGCTTCGAGGTCACCCGCCTCGGCAACCGTCATCGCGCCGAAGGCTGCATCGCGCAGAAGGACCCGCGCGGCAGCGAGGTGTACTGGATCGGCCCGGCTGGTCGTGAGCAGGACTCCGGTCCCGGCACCGACTTCCATGCGGTGCGCACCGGCCACATCTCGATCACTCCGATCCAGGTCGACCTGACCCGTTACCAGGCACTGGAGAAGGTGGCCAGCTGGGTTGGCGGCCTCAGTGCGGCGCTGGACCAGCCGGCATGAGCCCACGCCTGCGCCTGCAACCGGAAGCCGTCGGTATCGGCATGACCTCGCAGCGCGTGCGCGACCGACTTGTCGATCGCCTGCGCGAAGCCGGCATCGTCGACGAGCCGACCTTGAACGCGATCCGGGTGGTGCCGCGCCATCTGTTCATCGACGAGGCACTGGCCTCGCGTGCGTATGAAGACACCGCGCTGCCGATCGGCCACGGCCAGACCATCTCGCAGCCCTGGGTGGTCGCGCGGATGACCGAGGCGGTGCTCCAGGTCGCGCCGAAGCGGGTGCTGGAAGTCGGCACCGGTTCCGGTTACCAGGCCGCCATCCTCGGTGCGCTGGGCCTGGAGGTCTACACCGTGGAGCGCATCGGCGATCTGCTGCGCCAGGCCCGCAAGCGCTTCCGTGCGCTGGGCATGAACATCCGCACCAAGCATGACGACGGCCGCGTCGGTTGGGCCGAGCACGGTCCGTTCGATGCCATCGTGGTCACTGCGGCGGCGCCGGCACTGGTCGACGCCCTGATCGAGCAGCTGGCCGGGGGCGGCCGCCTGGTGGCGCCGGTCGGTGGCCCCGGGGCGCAGTCGCTGGTACAGCTGGATCGCAAGGCCGACGGCAGCATCGAACAACACGTGCTGGCGCCGGTCACGTTCGTGCCGCTGCTGTCTGGCATGCTCGACTAATCCACGGAGCAGGGTTGCATGAAGATTTTCGGGCCGCTGTACGAGCGGGCGATGAAGTGGGCGGCGCACGAACGCGCGCCGACCTACCTGACGGTGTTGAGCTTCTTCGAGGCGATCATCTTCCCGGTGATGCCGGAGGTGATGCTGGCGCCGATGTGCGTGGCCCAGCCCAAGCGCGGGTGGTGGTTCGCCACCCTCAGCCTGGCCGGCTCGATGGTCGGGGCGGTTGTCGGCTACGCGCTGGGCCACTTCGCCTTCGAGGCGATCAAGCCGCTGTTCGAAGCGCTGGGCATGCTGCCGGCGATCGAGCAGGGCATCACCACTGTGCAGGCGAAGATGGCCGAGTCGCCGTGGGCGGTGTTCACCTTCCTGGTACTGGGCGGTTTCATGCCCATCCCGATGAAGGTCTTCACGTGGGCATCGGGTATCGTCGGCGTACCGATGCCGCAGTATCTGTTGAGCATGCTGATCGGTCGTGGCAAGCGCGTGTTCGTGCTGGCTGCGGTCATCCGTATCGGTGGTGCGCGTGCTGAAGCGGCACTGCGTCGCTGGATTGAACCGCTGGGCTGGATCGCCACCGCGTTGGTGGTGGTGCTGATCGCCTGGCTTGTATGGAGGTCGAAGTTCGCATGAGTCCTGATCGTCTGAGCAAGGGAGTGCGCATCGGCGCGCTGGCGTTGCTGGTTTCCACCCTGGCCGCCTGCGGCACCGCCACTGTGGTCCGCCCGGGTGGCGGCAGCACCGGTGGCGTGACCACGCCGAAGACCTCGGTGCCCAAGCCCGGGCAGACCGTGGTGGTGCGCAAGGGCGACACCATCTATGCGCTGGCCCGCATCCACGACATCACCCCGGCCGACCTGATTGCCTGGAACAGCCTGGACAACCCCTCGACCATCCATCCGGGCCAGGTGATCCGGCTGTATCCGGCCGGTGCCAGCGGCGGCCGCGCGCCCACCACGGTGGTCACCCCGCCGCGTTCGGGTAGCAGCAGCGGCGGCAGCACCGCGCCGGCTCCGGCGCCAGTCGGTCCGGTGAAGAGCAATATCGCCTGGCGCTGGCCGGCTGACGGCGCGATCGTCGGCCGCTACGTGGCCGGTGATGCGACCAAGCAGGGCGTGGACATCGCCGGCACCAGCGGCCAGGCGGTCAAGGCCACCGCCAATGGCGTGGTGGTGTATTCCGGTGCCGGCCTGGTCGGCTACGGCGAGCTGATCATCATCAAGCACAGCGACCAGTGGCTGTCGGCCTATGGCCACAACCGCAAGCGCCTGGTGAATGAAGGGCAGAGCGTGAAGGCCGGCGAGCAGATCGCCGAGATGGGCCGTACCGGTGCGAACCGCGACATGGTCCACTTCGAGATTCGTTACAACGGCAAGCCGGTCGACCCGCAGCAGTATCTGCCGGCACGCTGATCACCGTGTGATCGGGTAGCGCCGGGCCACGCCCGGCGGCTTTCCGCGCCGCGACGCGGCGCCGCCCGAGCATGGGCTGGGGCGCTACAGAGTACGTGTGATCCAGGGTACCGCCGGGCCATGCCCGGCGACGCCACGTCAGCCTTCGAGAATGAAGGCGGCGGCGACCTTGCGGCCTTCGCCGGCCAGGATATTGAAGGTGCGCGCGGCGGCCGGATTGTTCATCACTTCCAGGCCGATGCCGCGTGACAGGCAGGCGGCCATCACCACCGCTGGCGGGAACACCTGGCGGTCGCCGGTGCCGAGTACGATCAGTGCCGGGTTCAGCGCCAGGATCGGCTCCAGGTCGGCCAGCTGCAGTTCGGCGGCCTGCTTCACCGGCCAGTGCTCGACCAGCTGGTCCGGGGTCAGGAAGAAACTGCTGCCCAGCACCTGATCATTCACCTTGGCCGAGCGGCCATCTGCGGCGCGCAGGCTGTAGGCGTAATCCGGCGGTTCGTGGTTCAGCTGCATGGCAGTAGGGCGATCAGCCGCGCGGCAGCACGATCTGGCGCTGTTCCTTGCTCGGGCGGTACAACACGGCGACGTGGCCGATGCGCTGCACCAGCGCACTTTCGGTGGCTTCGACGATCTCGCCGATCATCACGTCACGGGCGTCGCGGTCTTCGGCAGCGACCTTCACCTTGACCAGCTCGTGGCGCTCCAGCACTTCGTTCAGCTCAGCGATGAAGGCCGGGGTCACACCCTTGCCGCCGGTCTGCAGCAGGGCCTTCAGGTCGTGGGCTTGGCCGCGCAGGAAACGGGTCTGGGAAGCGGTCAGGGCGATGGACATGCAGGAAAACACGGTTGAATGGGGCGATCAGGGTATCATGAGGACCCCATCAGCCCCTATTTTCAATGGCTACCCGCAGCAAAAGCAGCCAGCGCTGGCTCAAGGAACACTTCTCCGACCCCTTCGTGAAGAAGGCCCAGGCCGAAGGCATGCGCTCGCGCGCCGCCTACAAGCTCGAAGAGCTGCTCGAACGTGACCGCCTGCTGAAGCCGCACATGGTGGTGGTCGACCTTGGCGCGGCCCCGGGCGGCTGGTCTCAGCAGGTGCGGAGACAGATCGGCGACACCGGCCGCGTGCTGGCCCTGGACATCCTGGACATGCCGCCGCTGGCCGGTGTGGAGTTCCTTCATGGTGACTTCAGGGAAGAAGCCGTTCTATCGCAGTTTGAAGCCATGCTCGGGGATCAGCCGGTAGACCTTGTGCTGTCGGACATGGCCCCCAATAAGAGTGGTGTAGGCGCGGTCGACCAGCCGCGGATGATGCACCTGGCGGAGCTGGCCCTGGATTTTGCCGACAACCACCTGAAGACCGGTGGGGCATTCCTGATCAAGCTGTTCCAGGGCGAGGGCTTTGACGACTACGTGCGCGACATGCGCCGCCGGTACGACAAGGTCTCCATCCGCAAGCCGGAAGCCTCGCGCAAGCGCTCTCCCGAGGTGTATGCCTTGGGTCAGGGAAAACGCGCCCACATGAAGTAAGCTCGCAACGTACGCAAGTTCGACCCCAACGCAACGCCAGCACTGAGAGGAACACCGGAGCCAATGAGGATGAACGACTTGACCAAGAACCTCCTGCTATGGGTGGTCGTCGCCGTCGTGCTGATGGTGGTCTTCCAGAGCTTCTCGCCGAAGTCCTCCGGGGCCGGGGCGCAGGGCGCGTCGTATTCGCAGTTCCTGGACCAGGTGGACAGCGGCAACGTGCAGAAGGTCGCCTTTGGCGGCGACATGCGCGGCGGTACCAGCCAGCTGACCTACACCACCCGCGGTGGGCAGTCGTCCACCATCACCGCGCCGTTCGATCGTGACCTGATCAACGTGCTGCGCACCAAGAACGTGGAGATCGTGCAGGAGGAGCCGTCCAGCGGCATTTCCCTCGGCGCGATCCTGATGAATTTCCTGCCGGTCATCCTGATCATCGGCTTCTGGTTGTTCATCATGCGCCAGATGCAGGGCGGCGGCGGCGGTGCCAAGGGCGCGATGTCCTTCGGCAAGTCGCGCGCCAAGCTGCAGGGCGAAGACCAGATCAAGGTCACCTTCGCCGACGTCGCCGGCTGCGACGAGGCCAAGGAAGAAGTGGGTGAGCTGGTCGACTTCCTGCGCGACCCGTCCAAGTTCACCAAGCTGGGCGGCAAGATTCCGCGCGGCGTGCTGATGGTGGGCCCGCCCGGTACCGGCAAGACGCTGCTGGCCAAGGCCATCGCCGGCGAAGCCAAGGTGCCGTTCTTCTCGATCTCCGGTTCGGACTTCGTGGAAATGTTCGTCGGCGTCGGCGCCAGCCGCGTGCGTGACATGTTCGAGCAGGCCAAGAAGCATGCGCCGTGCATCATTTTCATCGACGAAATCGACGCCGTCGGCCGCCACCGTGGCGCTGGCCTGGGCGGCGGTCATGACGAGCGCGAGCAGACCCTGAACCAGCTGCTGGTCGAGATGGACGGTTTTGAAGGTGGCGAAGGCGTGATCGTGATCGCCGCGACCAACCGTCCGGACGTGCTGGACCCGGCGCTGCTGCGTCCGGGCCGTTTCGACCGCCAGGTCGTGGTCGGCCTGCCGGACGTGAAGGGCCGCGAGCACATCCTGAAGGTCCACATGCGCAAGCTGCCGCTGGCCGACGATGTCGAGCCGATGGTCATCGCGCGTGGTACCCCCGGCTTCTCCGGTGCGGATCTGGCCAACCTCTGCAACGAGGCCGCCCTGTTCGCTGCGCGTGGCAACGAGAAGGAAGTCCGCATGGACCACTTCGACCGTGCCCGCGACAAGATCCTGATGGGTGCCGAGCGCCGCTCGATGGCCATGAGCGAAGAAGAGAAAACGCTCACCGCTTACCACGAAGCTGGTCACGCCATCGTCGGCCGCCTGGTGCCCGAGCATGACCCGGTCTACAAGGTCACCATCATTCCGCGCGGCCGTGCGCTGGGTGTGACCATGTACCTGCCGGAAGGCGACAAGTACTCGATGAACCGCGTGGCGATCAAGTCGCAGCTGTGCTCGCTGTACGGTGGCCGCGTCGCCGAGGAGCTGATCTTCGGTGCCGACAAGGTCACCACCGGCGCTTCCAACGACATCGAACGCGCCACCAAGATGGCCCGCAACATGGTCACCAAGTGGGGTCTTTCCGACCAGCTTGGCCCGATCGCCTATGGCGAAGAGGACGACGAAGTGTTCCTGGGTCGTTCGGTCACCCAGCACAAGAGTGTCTCCAACGACACCGCTCGCCGCATCGACGAGGAAGTGCGCAACATCCTCGACGAGGCCTATGCGCGTACCACCGAGCTGATGACGGCCAACCTGGACAAGCTGCACGCGATGTCCCAGCTGCTGCTGCAGTACGAGACCATCGACGCGCCGCAGATCGACGCCATCATGGAAGGCCGCGAGCCGCCGCCGCCGGCCGGCTGGAACAAGTCGAACAAGGACGGTGGCAACGACAAGGGCGGCGACGCCCGTCCGCTGCCGCCGATCGCAGGCCCGGCCGAATCGCACTGACGGCCCGCTGCATGTGACACCAGACGAGGCCGGGGCAACCCGGCTTCGTCGTTTCCGGGCCACTGGCCCATCCCGAAGAACCGCACTGACGCTGGAGCCCGCATGTCCGCCCCGAAGCCCGAACCGATTTCCCACACCGTCGAAATGGTCATCGCCACCGTGGTCGGCGTGGGTGTGGGCCTGGGCGCCGACAACCTGCTGCTGGGCTGCGTGGTGGGTATCGCGGTCGGCATCGTGCTGAGCATTGCCAAGACCCTGTACGTGGATCGCAAGCGCCGCCGTCGTTGAGGGCGCGGCAGGGCTGCGCCCTGCACCTGCTACGAGCCAGAGCAACAGCAACAGCGGGTTGCTGGGGATGGCGGGGTGGTGTGGGTTGGCAGGACACGCCGTAAACCCGTCCTTGGGGGCTCGATGGCGCCATCCATGGCGCCAACGGTCCTGCCAACCCACACCGCCCCACCTCTGACAGATTTCGGTGGCTGTTGGTAGGTGTCGACCTTGGTCGACGCGGTGGATCCACGCCATGCGTGGATGCATTTCGATTCCAATTCGAAATATTCGATTCCGATGGAGATTCATCCACGCATGGCGTGGATCTACTGCAGATCGCGGAAATCTGTCGAAGGCGGGGTGGGTCCGGTTGCGGGGGCGTGAGCCGCATGGATGCGGCGACCGAGCTTACATGGACGTACTTGCAGCGGCCCCCGCAACCGGACCCACCCCGCCATTCTTCAGTAAACCCGCTGTTGCTCCGGCTGTTGCTGTCGCTCTGGCCTCGGCGGGTGCAGGGCGCCGCCCTGCCGAACTAAACTACCCGCCGTTGTCCCTGCAGGATTGCCCATGTTCGATACCTCGCCCCAGCTCGATTGCGCCGGCCGCATCCTGCGCCTGGACCGTGCCCGGGTCATGGGCATCGTCAATGTCACCCCGGACTCGTTCTCCGATGGCGGCGCGCACGACACCACCGAGGCGGCCGTCGCCCACGGCCTGAAGCTGGTCGAGGAGGGCGCCGACCTGCTCGACATCGGCGGCGAATCGACCCGCCCGGGCGCTGCGCCGGTATCGATCGAGGATGAGCTGCGCCGGGTGATTCCGGTGATCGAGCAGCTGGCCACCCGCACCCAGGTGCCGATCAGCATCGACACCTTCAAGCCGGAGGTGATGCGCGCGGCGGTGGCCGCTGGCGCCGGCATGATCAACGACATCTTCGGCCTGCGTCAGGACGGCGCACTGGAAGCCGCTGCCGACGTCGGCGTGCCGGTGGTGCTCATGCACATGCAGGGCGAGCCGGGCCACATGCAGGGGAATCCACACTACGACGACGTGGTCGCCGAGGTGCACGGCTTCCTGGTGCAGCGCCTGTTCGCTGCCGAGATGGCAGGTATCGCGAAGAAGAACCTGCTGATCGATCTCGGTTTCGGCTTCGGCAAGACCACCGCCCACAACATGACCCTGCTGGCCCGCTCGGAGCGCTTCCTGGAGCTGGGCGTGCCGATGCTGGCTGGCCTGTCGCGCAAACGCAGCCTGGGCGAGCTGACCGGGCGCGACACCCCGTCTGAACGCGTGGCGGCGTCCGTGGCCGCGCATCTGATCGCGGTGCAGCGCGGTGCGCGCATCGTGCGCGTGCATGACGTGGCGGCTACGGTGGATGCGCTGAAGATCTGGCAGGCCGTCGACGCCGTGCCGACGCCACGTGCCGACGCCACGCCGACGATCCGCTGGCCGGACGAAGATTGATGGGCATCGACCGGCGGCCACTGGCGATCGCCGTGATGGGGCCGACCGCCAGTGGCAAGACCGCAACCGCGATCGCCCTGGCACAGCAGCTGGATGGCGAAATCGTCAGCGTCGACTCGGCGCTGGTCTACCGCCACCTCGACATCGGCTCGGCCAAGCCTGACGCCGCCGAGCGTGCACAGGCGCCGCATCATCTGCTGGATCTGCGCGATCCCTGGCAGACCTACTCGGCAGCCGAGTTCGCCGCCGATGCCGGCCGGGTTGTGGCCGACATCGTGGCGCGTGGCAAAGTGCCGATCCTGGCCGGTGGAACGGGGCTGTATTTCCGGGCCCTGCTGCAGGGCCTGTCGCCGATGCCGGAGGCCGACCCGGTGATGCGCGAGGCGCTCAGCGCCGAGGCGGCCGAGCGTGGCTGGGCGGCACTGCATGCTGAGCTTGCAAAGGTCGACCCGGCTGCGGCGGCACGCATCCATGCCACCGACCCGCAACGCATCCAGCGGGCGCTGGAGGTCTACCGCCTGACCGGCACCCCCATCACCGAATGGCAGCGTCGGCCGGGCGTGGCGCCGCTGCCGGTACGCACCCTCAAGCTGATCCTGGCGCCGCGTGACCGCGCGGTGCTGCACCAGCGTATCGAGGCGCGCTTCGACGCCATGCTGGCGCAGGGCTTCCTCGACGAGGTGCGGGCATTGCGCGCGATGCCGGAAATGGCCGCCGTGACGGCGCCGCTGGACCTGCCGGCGGTGCGCGCGGTCGGCTACCGCCAGGCCTGGGAATACCTCGACGGCGAGGGCGATGCCACCCGTTTCCGTGACAAGGCGATCTTCGCCACCCGGCAGCTGGCCAAGCGCCAGCTGACCTGGCTGCGCGGCGAACTTGATGCGCGCTGGTTCGACCCCCATATCGACCATGAGCGCCTGGCCGGCGCGGTGTCGACCTTCGTCGCACGCTGAACCGCCGCCAGCCGTGTAACATCATCGGTCGGCGGGCGGCTCGGGGGCCGTGGCAACCGTCGGCAACCCAATAAGAACAATAAACAGGAGTGTGCAATGTCCAAGGGGCAATCGCTGCAGGATCCTTTCTTGAACGCACTGCGGCGCGAGCGCGTGCCGGTTTCGGTGTACCTGGTCAACGGCATCAAGCTGCAGGGCACGATCGAGTCGTTCGACCAGTTCGTGGTCCTGCTGCGCAATACGGTCAGTCAGATGGTTTACAAGCACGCCATTTCCACGGTCGTTCCGGCACGCAACGTGAAGGTCGGTCCGGGCGGTGGTTACGTGCAGTCGGGTGAAGGTGGTCAGGCAGGTGATGAAGCAGACGAGTAATACCGGAGCGGTGAATGTTTGACCGCTCGAAAAAGGGCGAACACGCCCTGTTGATCCAGCCCCATTTCGGCAAGCTGGAAGACGATGTGCTGGAAGAATTCGGTGATCTGGCCCGCTCGGCTGGGGCCAGCATTGCCGCGACGATCACCGCGCGCCTGGACCGTCCGAATCCGTCGACCCTGATCGGCAGCGGCAAGCTGGACGAGATCAAGGCTGCGGCCGACGCCAGTGGTGCCGACCTGATCCTGGTCAACCATGCGTTGAGCCCGGGCCAGGAGCGCAACCTGGAACGCTTCCTCGAGCGTCGGGTGATCGGCCGTACCGGCCTGATCCTGGACATCTTCGCCCAGCGTGCGCACAGCCACGAGGGCAAGCTGCAGGTCGAGCTGGCGCAGCTGCGTCACCTGGCCACGCGGCTGGTGCGCGGCTGGACCCACCTGGAGCGCCAGCGCGGCGGTTCGATCGGCCTGCGCGGCCCGGGTGAAACCCAGCTGGAAACCGACCGCCGCCTGCTGCAGAAGCGGGTCGAGCAGCTGCAGAAGCGCCTGGAAAAGGTTGAAGTGCAGCGCACCCAGATGCGCCGTGCGCGCGTGCGCAGCGAGCTGCCGCGCGTGGCCCTGGTGGGTTACACCAACGCCGGCAAGTCGACCCTGTTCAACGCCATGACCGGCGCCGAGGCCTATGCCGCCGACCAGCTGTTCGCAACGCTGGATCCGACCGTGCGCCGCATTGCGGTGCCGGGGGGCAACGTAGTGCTGGCCGATACCGTCGGCTTCGTCCGTGACCTGCCGCATGATCTGGTCGCCGCATTCCGCTCGACCCTGTCCGAGGCGCGCGAGGCTGATTTCCTGCTGCACGTGGTCGATGCTGCCGATCCGCACCGCGAGGAGCGCATCGCGCAGGTGGACGAGGTACTGACCGCGGTCGGTGCCGGTGACCTGCCGCAGCTGCTGGTATTCAACAAGATCGACCGCATCGACGGTGCCGACGTCCGCCACGATGGCCAGGATGGTATCCCGGACGAGTCCCGTCGCGAGCGGGTGTGGATTTCCGCGCGTGACGGGCAGGGCCTGGAGCTGCTGCAGGCAGTGCTGGGCAAGCGCCTGGGCCTGCAGCACGTTACCGGCGAACTGCGACTGCCGCCGGATGCCGGCCGCCTGCGTGCGCGCCTGCACCAGCTGGAAGTGATCCGCAGCGAGCAGGCCGATGAAGATGGCTGGCTGCTGCAGGTCGACCTGCCGATCGCCGAAGCCGAAAAGCTGGCCGCCAGTGCCGACGGCGCGCCGATCCGGGCGCTGCTGCCGGAGAAACTGCCGGAGTGGTGAGCTAGCGGCCCGGCCCGGTAGTGCCGGCCGCTGGCCGGCAGCGCGACCTTGCTGGAGGGGCGCGACATCCGGCTGTCATCTGCGGTACAACGTGCAGGTTCTTCACCCCACCGTCATGCCGATGTCCATTCCCACCGACGCCGATCTCAATGCCCAGTCCGCCGCGCTCGGGCAGCGCCTGCAGCAGGCCTCGCTGCAGCTGGTGACCGCTGAAAGCTGCAGTGGTGGCTGGATCGCCAAGTGCATGACCGACATCGCCGGTTCCTCGGCGTTCTTCGACTGCGGCATGGTGGTCTACAGCTACGAGGCCAAGCAGCGCCTGCTGGGCGTACGCGCGCAGACCCTGGAGCAGTTCGGCGCGGTCAGCCGCGAAACCGTGCTGGAAATGGTGTCCGGTGCGCTGGTCAACTCCGGCGCCGGTATCGCCGTCGCGGTGACCGGGATCGCCGGCCCCGGTGGAGGGAGCCCGGACAAGCCGGTCGGCAGCGTCTGGATCGGCTGGAAGCGCCGTGGCGGCTATGCCCGCGCCGAACTCTTCCAGTTCGATGGTGACCGCGAAGCCATCCGCCGGCAAACCGTGGCGGCGGCATTGCGCGGTATCGACGCCCAGCTGTGACATGCTGCTCCGGTAATCGTCCGGAGCACGCATGATGTGGGAAACGCTGGGCACGGTCCGTGACCTGGGCCGACTGCAGGAAATCGCCGTCGTCCTGATCCGCTATGGCTTCGGCGATGTGGTGCGGCGCATCGGCCTGGCCAGCACGCTGGAGCGGGCAGGGCGCCTGCTGCACTGGAACGAGGAGCGGCAGGAGCTGCTGCGGATGACCGCGCCGGTGCGTGTGCGCAGCGCAATGCAGGACCTCGGCCCGACCTTCGTCAAGCTCGGCCAGGTGCTGGCGACGCGTGTCGACCTGTTGCCGCCGGAATGGATCGCCGAGCTCTCTGAGCTGCAGAACGCGGTGCCGGCGCTGCCATATGCGGATATCCGCGAGCAGCTCGAAGCCGATCTTGGTGCGTCTCCGCAGGACGTGTTCGCGTTCCTCGATGAAACCCCGATGGCCGCCGCCTCGCTGGCGCAGGCCCATCGCGCGCGCCTGCATGATGGTCGCGAGGTGGTGCTGAAGGTGCGCCGCCCCGGCATCCGCGATGTGGTCGAGGCCGACCTGCGGCTGCTGGCCCGCCTGGCCGAGATCGTCGAGGCCCGACTGCCAGACCTGCGTCGTTACCGCCCGGCCGAAGTCGTGCAGCAGTTCACCGTGTCGCTGCGCCGCGAGTTGGATTTCGCCGCCGAATGCCGCAATGCCGAGCGCATCGCGCGCAACTTCAATGGTCGTGATGACATCCTGATTCCCCGCGTGCACTGGCAGTGGACCTGCGAGAGCCTGAACGTGCAGGATTTCGTCGACGGCATTCCCGGCCGAGACCTGGCCGGTGTCGATGCGGCCGGGCTGGACCGCCGCGAGCTGGCACGGCGTGGCGCCGACATCGTGTTGAAGATGGTGCTGGAGGACGGCAGCTTCCACGCCGACCCGCACCCCGGCAACATCATCTATCTGCGTGATGGCCGCATCGGCGTGATTGATTTCGGCATGGTTGGCGCGCTGTCCGAAGTACGGCGTTTCCAGGTTGCGCAGCTGCTGCACGGGCTGGTCGAGCAGGATCCGCAGGGCGTGGCTGACGTGCTGCTGGACTGGGCCGGCGGTGTCGAGGTGGACGAGAACCGGCTGCAGCACGACATCAGCCAGTTCGTCGATCAGTACCGTGGCGTGCCGCTGAAGGACCTGCGCATCGGCCTGATGCTGGGCGACATCACCCAGCTGCTGCGCAGCTACAGCCTGACCCTGCCGGCCGATCTGGCACTGATGATCAAGGCCTTCCTGACCCTGGAAGGCATGGGCCGCCAGCTGGACCCCGATTTCGACATGGCCAGCGCCGCGCGCCCGTTCCTGGAGCGCGTGGTGCTGCAGCGCTATGCGCCCAGGGCGCTGCTCAAGCGTGGCCGGCGCAGCCTGCTGGGCCTGGTCGACTTCGCCGGTGAGCTGCCCCGCGACCTGCGCAAGCTGGTGCAGGCGGCGCGCCGTGGGCGGCTGCAGCTGAAGGTGGAAACCAGCGCGCTGCAGGGCTTCGGCGAGCAGGTGAACCGTGCGGCGAACCGGCTGGTGATGGGCATCGTCACTGCTGCGCTGATCATCGGCTCGTCGATCGTGATGCACAGCGTAGGGGGTGTCTCCAGCCGCTGGCTGCTGGCGCTGGGTGTGTGCGGTTTCATCGGCGCCGGCTTCTGCGGCGTGTGGATCCTGTTCTCGATATGGAGAAGCGGCAAGCACACCTAGTGTGCTTGCCGCACCGATTCCTGTAGAGCCGAGCCATGCTCGGCTGCTCTTGCCCAGGTCAGCCCAGCCATTCGCCACATTGCCGAGCACGGCTCGGCACTACAGATGTCGCCGTGTCGTCTCCGGCACTTGCAGTCCTGCACGTTAGTAGTAATACTACTAACCATGGACCTGACCGACACCCAGCAGGCGATCCTGCAGTTGATCGCCGAGCGTATCGAGAGCGAAGGCGCGCCGCCGTCGCAGACTGAAATCGCACGTGCGTTCGGCTTCAAGGGCGTGCGCGGGGCCCAGTACCACCTGGAGGCCCTGGAGCAGGCCGGTGCGATCCGTCGCATCCCGGGCCAGGCCCGCGGCATCCGCCTGGTGCAGGCGCCGCCGGTCGAGAAGCTGGCCGAGCCGGGCCTGCCCGACAGCGTGCTGCGCCTGCCGGTGCTCGGCCGGGTTGCGGCGGGCCTGCCGATCGGCGCCGATATCGGCTCGGACGATTTCGTGGTGCTGGACCGGGTGTTCTTCTCGCCGGCACCGGACTACCTGCTGAAGGTGCAGGGCGATTCGATGATCGACGAAGGCATCTTCGACGGTGACCTGATCGGCGTGCACCGCACCCGCGACGCCCATTCCGGCCAGATCGTGGTGGCCCGCATCGATGACGAGATCACCGTCAAGCTGCTGAAGATCGCCAAGGATCGTATCCGCCTGCTGCCGCGCAACCCCGACTACAAGCCGATCGAGGTGCTGCCGGACCAGGACTTCTCGATCGAAGGCCTCTATTGCGGCCTGTTGCGACCCAACCGTTGACCCGTTCCATAGCGCATTACCCCGCGGTCTTTTGTGGCGATTCTCTGGTTCCACTGAGGTTGGTACGGATGTCCGATAATTCTTTTCAGAGCGCCGGGCAGAATCTCAGCCTGTGCGATACATCCGACTTAAAGTGAGCCCATGGCAAAGAAGACCCCCAAAGACAGCACCTCCAACGACACGACCTCTGCAAGGACCCAACCGATGGACGAGAACAAGAAGCGCGCCCTCGCTGCAGCTCTGGGCCAGATCGAAAAGCAGTTCGGCAAGGGCTCGGTGATGCGCATGGGCGACCGCGTGGTCGAGCCCGTCGAAGCCATCCCGACCGGTTCGCTGATGCTCGACATCGCACTGGGCATCGGCGGTCTGCCGAAGGGCCGTGTCGTCGAGATCTACGGGCCGGAATCCTCGGGCAAGACCACGCTGACCCTGCAGGCCATCGCCGAATGCCAGAAGATGGGCGGCACCGCGGCCTTCATCGACGCCGAGCACGCGCTGGACCCGATCTACGCCGCCAAGCTGGGCGTGAACGTGGACGACCTGCTGCTGTCGCAGCCGGATACCGGTGAGCAGGCGCTGGAAATCGCCGACATGCTGGTCCGTTCGGGTTCGGTCGACATCCTGGTGATCGACTCGGTCGCCGCGTTGACCCCGAAGGCTGAAATCGAAGGCGAGATGGGCGATCAGCTGCCGGGCCTGCAGGCCCGCCTGATGAGCCAGGCACTGCGCAAGCTGACCGGCAACATCAAGCGCTCCAACACCCTGGTGGTCTTCATCAACCAGCTGCGCATGAAGATCGGTGTGATGATGCCGGGCCAGAGCCCGGAAACCACCACCGGCGGCAACGCGCTGAAGTTCTATGCCTCGGTGCGCCTGGACATCCGCCGTATCGGCGCGATCAAGAAGGGCGACGAGATCATCGGCAACCAGACCAAGATCAAGGTCGTCAAGAACAAGCTGGCGCCTCCGTTCAAGCAGGTCATCACCGAGATCCTATATGGCGAGGGCATCAGCCGCGAAGGCGAACTGATCGACATGGGCGTGGATGCCAAGCTGGTCGAGAAGGCCGGTGCCTGGTACAGCTACGGTGAGGAGCGCATCGGCCAGGGCAAGGACAACGCCCGCGGTTACCTGCGCGACAACCCGACAGTTGCTGCGAAGCTCGAAGCCGAGCTGCGCGAGAAGTTCCAGCCGACCGAAGCCAGCCGTGAGGAAGGCGACGACGAAGGCGACGACGAGTAAAGCTTGCTGTGGGGCAGGGCGGCGCCGTCAGTGACGTCGCCCTGTCCCGCAGGTTCGAATCGCCCAGGGATGGGCTGGGTGCCACGGATGGCGCCACCCTTGGAGTACGCATGTCCGACGCCGACGACATTCCCACCGGTCGCAAACGCCGGCCGCGTGAGCAGACCCCCGTGCAACGGGCGCTGGGCCTGCTGGTCCGCCGCGAACACTCGCGCAAGGAACTCACCCGCAAGCTGACCGCACGCGGCATCGAAGACGATGCGGCGCAGGCGGCTGTCGCCAAGCTCACCGAGGCCGGCTGGCAGGACGACACCCGTTTTGCCGAGAATCTGGTGCGGATGCGTGCCAACACCGGCTATGGGCCGATCCATGTCCGCGCCGAGCTGGGGACCCACGGCCTGGACAGTGCCGCGATTGCCGCGGCGATGGACAGCTACGAAGGCGACTGGCAGGAAAACGCCCGTGATCTGGTCCGTCGACGCTTTGGCGAGGCCGGCCCGCAGGACCTGACGCAGCGGCGCAAGGCCGCCGATCTGCTGGCCCGACGCGGCTTCGACGGCGACAGCATCCGCCGCGCGACCCGCTACGACCCGGATGACTGAGACTGGCGGCGCCGGGCCTGATACCCTTTAGGTTTTCGGCGGTCCCTCGCGACCCTGGCCAATGCGGCCGGTGGTCCGGGCCCGCCGGCCCGCAGACTGCCAGCCCCCAATGAACGCATCCGCCAAATTCACGACTTCCCAGATCCGCAGCGACTTCCTTGAATTCTTTAAGGGCAAAGGCCACACCATCGTGCCGTCGGCGCCGCTGGTGCCGGGCAATGATCCGACCCTGCTGTTCACCAACTCCGGCATGGTGCAGTTCAAGGACGTGTTCCTTGGCGCGGAAAAGCGCAGCTACGTGCGCGCGGCCGACGTCCAGCGCTGCCTGCGCGCGGGCGGCAAGCACAACGACCTCGATCAGGTCGGCTACACCGCACGCCACCACACCTTCTTCGAAATGCTGGGTAACTGGTCGTTCGGCGACTACTTCAAGAAGGACGCGATCGCCTGGGCCTGGGAACTGCTGACCCAGGTCTGGAAGCTGCCGGCCGAGCGCCTGCTGGTCACCGTCTACCAGACCGACGACGAAGCCTACGAACTGTGGCGCGACATGGTCGGCATTCCGGAAGCGCGCATCGTGCGCATCGGTGACAACAAGGGCGCGCCGTTCGCTTCGGACAACTTCTGGCAGATGGCCGACACCGGCCCGTGCGGGCCGTGCACCGAGATCTTCTACGACCACGGCGACCATATCGCCGGTGGCCCCCCGGGCTCCCCGGATGAGGACGGCGACCGCTTCATCGAAATCTGGAACCTGGTGTTCATGCAGTTCGACCGCCAGCCGGATGGCACCCTGGTGCCGCTGCCGGCGCCGTGCGTGGACACCGGCATGGGCCTGGAGCGCCTGGCGGCGATCCTGCAGCACGTGCACACCAACTACGAGATCGACCTGTTCCAGGCTCTGATCCGCAAGGCCTCCGAGCTGACCGGCACCGCCGACCTGGAAAACAAGTCGCTGCGTGTGATCGCCGATCACATCCGTGCCTGTTCGTTCCTGATCGTCGATGGTGTGCTGCCCTCCAATGAAGGCCGTGGCTACGTGCTGCGCCGTATCATCCGCCGCGCCCTGCGCCACGGCTGGATGCTGGGCGTGCGCCAGCCGTTCTTCAGCAAGCTGGTGCCGACCCTGGTCGAGCAGATGGGCGAGGCCTATCCGGAACTGCCGGCAGCGGTGGACACCGTCACCCGTGCGCTGCAGGCCGAGGAAGAGCGTTTCGCTGAAACCCTCGACGCCGGCATGAAGATCTTCGAGGACGTCGCGGGCAAGGCCAGCAATGGCGTGATCCCGGGCGTTGACGCGTTCCGCCTGTACGACACCTATGGCTTCCCGCTCGACCTGACCCAGGACATCGCCCGCGAGCGCGACCTGACCGTCGATATCGCCGGCTTCGATGCTGCGATGGAACAGCAGCGCGAAACCGCACGTGCGGCCGGCAAGTTCGGTGGCGGCGTGACGCTGCCGGCCGAGCTGGTGGCGACCCTGAGCCCGACCCGGTTCCTCGGCTACGACCGCCTGCAGGCCGACGGCCTGACCGTGCTGGCCCTGCTCAAGGACGGCCGTCCGGTGCAGTCGGCCGATGCTGGTGACGCAGTCATCGTCATCACCAACCAGACCCCGTTCTACGCCGAGTCCGGCGGCCAGGTCGGCGACACCGGCGTGCTCACCGGCAACGGCGTGCGCCTGGTGGTGGAAGACACCCAGAAGTTCGCCGGCCAGTTCCATGGCCACGTCGGCACCCTGTCCGAAGGCGGCCTGAAGGTCGGCGATGTGCTGTCCGGCCAGGTGGATGGCGAGCGCCGTGGCGCCACCATTCTCAACCACTCGGCCACCCACCTGTTGCACGCCGCCCTGCGCGAAGTGCTGGGCACCCACGTGCAGCAGAAGGGCTCGCTGGTCGCTCCGGACCGCCTGCGTTTCGACTTCTCGCACTTCCAGCCGATCAGCGCGGAAGAGCTGGCCGTGATCGAGCGCAAGGTCAACCAGCAGGTGCGCGCGAACAACGCCGCCGAAGTGCACAACATGGGCATGCAGGAAGCGCTGGACTTCGGTGCGATGGCGCTGTTCGGCGAGAAGTACGGCGAGCACGTGCGCGTGCTGAAGATGGGTGACTACTCCACCGAGCTGTGCGGCGGCACCCACGTCAACCGCACCGGCGACATCGGCCTGTTCAAGATCACCTCCGAGGGCGGTGTTTCCGCCGGCGTACGCCGCATTGAGGCCGTTACCGGTCAGGGCGCCCTGGATTATGTGGATGCCGAAGAGGCCCGCCTGGCCGAAGCCGCCGAGCTGCTCGGCGGCAGCGCCACGGACGTGGTCGAGAAGATCCGTGCCCTCGGCCAGCGCCAGAAGCAGCTGGAGCGCGAACTGGAAGCCGTGAAGGCCAAGGTCGCCGCCGGTGCCACGGCCGACCTGTCAGGCCAGGCCGTCGAGGTTGCTGGCGTGAAGGTGCTGGCCGCCCGTCTGGAGGGTTTCGACGCCAAGGCCCTGCGTGACGCCATGGACCGCCTCAAGCAGCAGCTGGGCGACGCGGTGATCGTGCTGGCCGGCGCCCAGGACGGCAAGGCCGCCCTGGTCGCGGGTGTGAACGGCAGCGCAATGGGCAAGGTCAAGGCTGGGGAACTGTTGTCCCATATCGCCAGTCAGATCGGGGGCAAGGGCGGCGGACGCCCGGACCTCGCCCAGGGTGGTGGCGAGGACGGGCCCGCCCTTGCCACTGCGCTGGCTGCAGTCGTCGAATGGGTCAGCCCCCGCCTGTGATGAACCTGGCCGTCCCCCTCCTTGTAGGAGCGGGACGGCTGACGGTACCATTGCGAATCTTTTCCCTTTGTCGTGGTAGCGCTTCTTGACGGAGCGTCAAGCCGGTGGGGGATACCCTTCCACACGGTTCCATGGAGACTTACAAAAATGTTGATCCTGACTCGCCGCGTCGGCGAAACCCTGATGATCGGTGACTCGGTGAGCGTCACCGTGCTTGGCGTCAAGGGTAACCAGGTGCGTATCGGCATCACCGCGCCGAAGGACGTCGCTGTGCATCGCGAAGAGATCTATCAGCGCATCCAGCGCGGTGACGAAGCCGGTGGCACCGGTAGCGAAAATTCTGCCGAATAACGCTTTACCTTCGCACTCGATTAACGTTATGATTCACGCCCCGCTGAGGTGCAACGCACCAGACGCGGAGAAAACCCCGGAGTGATGCCCGAGTGGCCGAAGGGGCTCCCCTGCTAAGGGAGTATAGGGTCAAAAGCTCTATCGAGGGTTCGAATCCCTCTCACTCCGCCAGATACAAAGAAGCGCCTGCAGATCCTCGATCTGCAGGCGTTTTTCTTTATGGCGGCACTCATTGCCGGTGCACCATCCACTGATCATCGATCAATGGATGGCGCTTCGGATGCCCCCGGCTCAGAGCCTTACCGTCACCCCCACCTGGAACCCACGCCCCGGCAACGGCGCGATGTATTTCAGCGGCGAGTTGTGCGGGCGTGCTTCCTCGTTGAGCAGGTTGCTGCCATTGACGAACACCTCCATGCCGGCGATGTAGCTGTTGCGCACCGGCAGCTCGCGGCTGACCTGCAGGTCGACCAGATTGAAGGCATCCAGCGGCACTTCCTCGCTGACGTTGCGGCCGAGGTACTTCTGCGTGTCGTAGTAGGTGCTGGACAGCTGCGCCTTCCAACCCTCGCGTTGCCACTGCAGGTTGGCGCCGTAGCGGTTGGTCGGCATGTTCGGCAGGTACTCGCCGTCGTTGTGGGCACGCAGCGAATCGGGGTGATCGGCCTTGTTCTTCACCAGGTCGGCGAAGGCAGAGATGTTCAACGTGCCATAGCGGCCAAGGTCCAGAGCCTGCGATGCGTCGATCTCGAAGCCCTTCACCGTGGTGTCGGTCTGCTTCCAGTACTTCAGCGGCAGGCGGTTGGCCGTCTGCACGCCGGAATAGCCGAGGTAGAGATAGTTCTCGTATTTCATCCGGTAGGCGGTGGCCGACAGTTCGAAACCGCCTACGTGGAACAGGCCGGTCAGCTCGAGGTTCTTCGCGCGTTCCGGCTCAAGGTTCTGGTTGCCTTCTTCCTGGGTCATCACCGAGTAGTGTGCGTTGCTCGCATACAACTCGTTGATCTCCGGTGCGCGCTGCGAGGACGAGTAGCGCACCTTGGCGGCGAACAACGGACCGAGCTCGACATACGAACCCAGGCTGTAGCTGTTGAGCCGGAAGGAACGATCCTGCAGTTTCGTGTTGGCGGCATTGCGCGCGGTCTTGAAGCGGCTTGGTTGCA
Organism: Stenotrophomonas sp. 115C5; assembly: GCF_056861055.1. NCBI lineage: Bacteria > Pseudomonadati > Pseudomonadota > Gammaproteobacteria > Lysobacterales > Lysobacteraceae > Stenotrophomonas > Stenotrophomonas sp. 115C5. Next base: position 37,849 of record NZ_JBSPUQ010000001.1, on the reverse strand, counting down.
GGTCATGGTCAACGCGCTCGTGGCGCACGCCAGCGTCAAAACTGGCCCAGCCGAAGTCCAGCGTCTCCTTCAGGAACACCGCGTTGCTGCGGGTGTCGACGTCAGGCAGGTAGCGCAGCGAGCCGCTGCCGGTGACATCACGCGACTGGTGGCTGAATCCGAGCAGGCCGCTGAGCGGTCCGATCCGCTGGTGGCTGAGCAGCAGTTCGGCCTGGGTGCTCTCGAAATCGTAGTCGTTGGCTCGGGTGGCACCCAGCCGCTCGCCCGAGGTGTTGTCCAGCTTGGAAACACGCAGTTCGGCGCGCTCGAACCACGGCAACGGATCGCGCAGCAGGGCTTCCAGTGCGTAGCGTTCCTGCTTGATCACCACGCCCACCGGCAATGCGTTGGCGTAGTTGGAACCGAACGACAGGTTCTGCATCGAGAACCCCGGCACGCCGTATTCGCTGTCCTTGGCATCGATGCTGACACCCACGTAACCACGCTCGAAGAACAGGGTCGACCCGAACGCCACCTGCGAATTGCGCGCGTAGCTGTTGCCCAACCGGTGATGGTAATCGGGCGTCACATCGTTGTTGATCTGCTTCTGTACGTATGACGGCGTGCCGGCGACATAGGCCGGATTGACCGGATTGATGTAGGTGCGGCGCTGCCAGATCGAGGTCGGGTTGTTGGTGTAGAACGAGAAATCACCATCGGCCCAGTCCGGGTTTTCGGTCATGAACTGGTCGATGTAGGGCTGCGAGGCCTTGTTGTAGATCTGCTGGACGCGCGCCTCCTTCTGGCAGCTGTCGGCCAGCGCCGAGTTGACGCCGCCGGTGGGCGGGAACAGCCCGGTGTTGCAGACACTGGCCTTGCTGTTGCCGGGGATGTCGTAGTGCGAGATACGCTGGCGCGAGACCTGCAGGTTGGTCGAGAGGTTGCGCTGGTTGTTGAAGTTCATGCGGAAGCCCTGCGCGTCGGCGGCATTGAAGCCCTTGCGCAGGACCAGTTCCATCGACTGGTCCTTGTCTTCCATGCTGCGCGAGATCAGGCCCGAATCGATCTCCACGCTGCCGCCGATCGCATTGCCGCCGTAGCGCACGGTGTCGGAGGACTTGTTGACGGTCACACTGCGTACGAACAGCGGATCGAACGGAATGTTGATGTCGCCGCTGATCGCGTTCATGCCGAGGATGGACTGGCCGTCCTGCAGGATCTGCACGCGGTTGCCGCTGAGGCTGCGGATGACCGGAGCGCCGGCATTCGGCCCGAAGGCGCTGCTCTGCACGCCGGAGACGTGTTCGAGCAGGCCGCCGAGGGTGCGGTTCTGCGCGTGTGGGTTGTCGACAGTGACCCGGCTGTCGATGCGCGAGGGCTGGGAGGCCTGGACCTGGAGGGTGGGGAGGGTGGGTTCGTCCGCGGCCTGGGCGGTGTGGACGACGAACAGAATGGCAGCAGCAAGCAGGTGGCGACGCATGGCACGATCCGTGAAAACAATGTGAAATGTTATAACGTAACTATTTGTATCGACAAGGGTGGAATGGGCCTTGTGGCGGGGCTGGATATGAGAATGGTTCTCATATGAAAATGCAGGACGTTCCAGCCTGGTCCCATCATGCTCAACCTCACCCTTGCCGACCTCGATCGCCTGGGCCGCAGCAGCGGCTTCCGCTATCGCCTGCCTGCACTGGCCGCAGATCTGTCGGGTGAACAGTGCGTGGTGCAGGGCAGGGTGGAGCAGCGTCGCCTGCGCCCGGGCATGACCTTGGCGCTGTCGGACGTGATCGCCCATCAGCCGTTCGAGGCAACCTCGGAATCGCCGCCGGCCTTCTCGGCGATCGTGATGCTGGAGGGACGCGCAGGGGCCCGGTTGGCCGGGCAGGCGGTGATCGGCATGAGCCCGGGCGCCGGCGCGATGGTGCTGGCCGAGGCGGCGCCGATGACCGCGATTCATCCCGCAGGGCAGCGGATGCGCAGCCTGAATGTCTCGTTGGAGGCACCCGACGGGATTGACGACCCGATGATCAGCGAACTGCTGTCCACCGCACATCGCACCGGTCACCCGCGGTTACGTGGTTGGCAGGTCCCCGGGCACCTCGAGCACGCCGCTGACCAGCTGCTGTCGGGCAGCTGGCACGGCGCGATGCATGCACTGCTGTGCGAGAGTATCGGCCTGCAGATGCTGGCCTTGGCGCTGGGCGCACCTGCGCGGGAGGCATCGCCGGACCTGCGTGTTTCAGCACGTGATCGTCGCATGCTGCTGCGGGTGATAGATTGCCTGCAGGCGGCTCCAGCCGCCGACCATTGCCTGGAGGATCTGGCGCGCCTGGCCTGTATGAGCCCAAGCAGCCTGCGCCTGAAGTTCCAGCAGGTGTATCAGTGCTCGGTGTTCGGCTGGCTGCGCGAGCATCGCCTGCAACTGGCCTGCGAGCAGCTGCGGCAGGGTTGCAGCGTGCAGCAGGCCGCGCATTTCGTCGGCTACCGGCACGCTACGAATTTCGCCACCGCGTTCCGTGCGCGCTACGGTATCGCGCCCAGCCAGCTGCGCTGACCCCGGATCAGCGTCGGCAGCGCGCATACATCTGCTGCGTCCGGGCATACGTGTGCTCACGCTCAAATGACAATAATTCTCATCCAGCCTTTCCCTCCTGCTGGATCTCCCATGCCCGCCTGTATCCGCCCGCGCGCCCTGGCAACCGCCATCGGCACGACCCTGGCGCTGTTCAATACTGCCCACGGCGCCGAGCGCGCCCCTGCCGCGAACACCTCGCAGCTGCCCACCGTGCAGGTCACGGCCGACCTCGATGGCAGCACCGAATCCTCACGTTCCTACACCACCGACTCCATGGGCACGGCGACGGGGTTGTCACTGACCTCGCGGCAGACGCCGCAGTCGGTCAGCGTCATCACCCGCCAGCAGATCGAGGACCGGGGCCTGCTCAGCACCGCCGATGCGCTGGCCACTGCTCCGGGCATCTCGGTCACGCGCAGTGATGCCAACCGCTACTCGTTCTCGGCACGCGGCTTCGACATCGACAACTATCAGTTCGATGGCGTGGTGATGCCGGTGCTGTCGCCGTGGAATTTCGGCGAGAACAACCTGGACATGGTGGTGTACGACCGCATCGAGATCGTGCGCGGCGCCAATGGCCTGATGACCGGTGCCGGCAATCCGTCGGCGGCGGTGAACTACGTTCGCAAGCGCCCGCTGCGCGACGTTGCCGCCAATGGCGGCATCAGCCTCGGCAGCTGGGACGCACGCCGCGCCTGGGTGGATGTGTCCAGCCCACTCAGCCCGGAAGGGCGCGTGCGTGGCCGCATGGTCGCCGCGCAGGCCGAGGGGGACAGCTATACGGCGGGCCTGGACAGCACCGCGAAGACGCTCTACGGCGTGGTCAGCGTGGACCTGGGCGAGGACACCGGATTGATCGCCGGTATCTCCTACCAGGCCAACGACAATCGTGGCTTCGGCAGCGGCTTCGCGCTGTTCAACGCCGACGGCACGCGTACCCGCTTCGACCGCTCGGTATCGGCCACCGCGCCGTGGGCACGGATGACCACCGATACCCGCAACGGCTTCTTCGATTTCAACCATCGCTTCGGCAACGACTGGCAGGCACGCGTGTCCTACAGCCGCTCGCATACCGATATGGAGATGAAGCATCTCTACCGGGGCGGCTATCCCGATCCGGTGACCGGGGCGATGCCCAATGGCAACAGCTTCACCCGCTACGACGGTCCGGTGCGCCGCGAGGCGGTCAGCGTCAGCCTGACCGGTCCCTTCCAGCTGTTCGGCCGCCAGCACACGGCGTCCGTCGGCTGGTCGCGCTCACGCGACGAGATCGCACTGGGGCAGTACCGCGCACTGGCGCCGTTGCCGCCGTTGGCAAGCTATCTGGACTGGCACGGGCCCGGTACGCCGGAACCGGTGTGGGCCAGCAGCAAGACCCAGGCCGATGATCTGGACAATCAGCAGAGCGGTGCCTATGCGGTGGTGCGGCTGTCGCTGGCCGATCCGCTGCATGTAATCGTCGGTGGCCGCCTGAGCAACTGGGAGACCGACCAGGTCTACTTCGGCAGCAAGCGTAAGTACCGGTACCGCAACGAGTTCGTGCCGTATGCCGGTGTGGTCTGGGACCTCAACGGCTACAGCAGCGCCTACGCCAGCTACACCGGCATCTTCAAGCCGCAGAACAACCGCAACGAATCCGGGCAGATCCTCGACCCGGTCAGCGGCCGCAGCTATGAGCTGGGCCTGAAGGGCAGCTGGTTGCAGGAGCGCTTGAATGCGTCGGCGGCGCTGTTCCGCACCCAGCAGGACAATCTGGCCGAGGCCACGGGGGGTCTGGTCGAGGGCAGTACGCAGGCGGCGTATCGTGCGGTGAAGGGCGCAACGGTGGACGGCCTGGAACTGGAACTGGCCGGTGAGCCGCTGCCGGGGTGGAGCCTGGGCACCAGCTTCACCACCTTCATCGCGCAGGACGCGCAGGGCAGGGCGATCAACACCGCCAAGCCGCGCAGCTTGTTCAAGCTGTTCACCACCTGGCGACTGCCGGGTACCTGGGACCGGCTGACGATCGGCGGTGGCGTGGACTGGCAGAACCGCATGTACCAGACCGCCACCGCACCCGGAAATCGCCGGGTGCCGGTGCAGCAGCCCAGCTATGCGCTGGTCAACCTGATGGCGCGATACCAGTTCAGCTCCAACGTGTCGGCGGCGGTCAACATCAACAACCTGTTCGATCGCCACTACTACTCGCAGATCGGCTTCTACAACCAGGGCTGGTACGGGGCACCGCGAAACGTGATGTTCACGGTGAAGGTTGGCTACTGAGGATGCCGTCGCGCGGTTCAGGGATCCAGCGGATCCATCGGGTCGATGCGCAGCGATTCGGGAGCCGGCACGAACGGGATCGCGTAGGGCGAAACACGTGAACCGACCTCGCCCGGAACGTAACCCAGTTCATGGCGGTTGCGCTCGCTGAAGGCGCTGCTGGCGACCGAATCGATATGTGATGGACTGCTGACCACCAATGCCGGTTGCCGCGGCGGTGCCTGCAGGGCCGCCAGCAACCGGGCTGCATTGCGCAGGTTGGTGGTGGTGTGGCGGGCATACGGCTCGATGATGATTGCATCTGCGGGAATGCCGAAGCGTGCCATCAGCGCTTCGCGCATCTGCACCGCTTCGACGCTGCGGGTGCCGCGTGGGTGTACCGCACCACCCGAGACGATGAGGAAGGGTGCATCACCTGCCGCGTAGCGCTGCGCGGCTGCCTTCAGGCGCAGCTTGCTGCCGGCGCTGAGCGGGGTGGTCAATTCGTCCGGTCCCTGGCCCAGCACGATGAGCGCGGTGTACGGATGCGCATTCCAATCGAGCTGCCGCGCACGCGCAAACGGCGCGGCGTTCGTTTCCGCGCTGATCGGCTCGAAGCGGATCGCATCGAGGCGGTCATTGGCATCGAGCAGGCCCACCGCCACCGCGATGCTGCGATCGAAGGCGGTGTAGGCCGCGCTGGCGTCCACCTCGCTCATCTGCATGGCAATGGTGACGTCGCCGGCCAGTCGCGTGCTGCCCGCTGCGCCGATCGGGCCGTCGATGGCGTCGTAGCGGGGCGGCTGGCCCTGGCCATAGACGGAGAGGATGTTGTTGAGGCCCGCCAGCTCCCGCTCGATGGCCTCGGCGTGCGCGGGAGCCGCAGCGGTCAACAGGCCTGCCTGCGCGGGCGTCCAGCGTGCGGACGCGAGCGTGCAGGTGGCGGTCCGGCAGCCGGCCAGCTGCTGCATGCGTTCGGCCAGGAGGGCACGCGCATCACCGGGCAGCGTATCGGGCTTCAACTGTACGAGGGTCGGGAACAGTCGTGCGGCCAGCGCGGCGCTGTCGCGGTCGTCGGCCGCCGCCGCAAGCGGCAGCGCTGCCGTGGCAAGCAGGGCAAGGGACAAGGCAAATCGTCGATGCATCACCAGCTCCTGCTGACCATCAGGCGGACGTTGCGGCCGAACAGCGGCCGTCCATAGATTGCCTCGGCCGAACCCTGTCCGGCCAGGGCGTCGGTGCGGGTATTGCCCTCGGTGAGTCCCTTTTCATTGGTCAGGTTGTCGCCCACCAGCTGTGCGCCCCAGTTGCCGCGCTTCCATGAAACGCCCAGCCCCAGGGTCTGGTAGGCAGGCAGCGCCGTCTGGTTGAACAGATCAACATAGGATTTTCCGACCACGTCATAGCGCAGCCAGGTCTCGAACTGGTCCTGGCCGTGCTGGAAGCTGAAGGTCGGGCGGAGGTTGCCGTAGAGCTTGGGCTCGCGAACGATCTGCTTGCCGTTGACGGCGGCCGGATCGGCGCCGGAATCGTTCTGCAGGCTGTCGTACTGCGGATCGCTGACCGTGATCGAACCGGCAATGCTGAACCAGTCCAGCGGCCGGAACAGCCCATCCAGTTCGATGCCCTTGGAGACGGCGGTACCGATGAACGGCACCGACTGGTCATTGCGGCCGGTGGTCGGGTTGAACGCCACGAACGAGGCGTTGAGTGGGTCGAACTTCGTGTAGAACGCGGTCAGGTACAGGTAGGACCGGCCGAACCCGGCCTTCAGGCCCAACTCGTACTGGTCCAGCTGGGTCTGCACGATAGTGGGATCGATCGAGCGTGCCACTGACGAGTTGGGAACGATCTCCATGTGCGAGACGCGGGCGTAAGCACCCACCGAAGGGGTGAAATCGAAGTTCGCACCGACGGTCCAGTTGGTCGCGGACGGGTCCAGGCGATGGTTCTGGACGACGCCGGTGAACCGGCGCGTGGTGTTGTCGGCCAGTGTGCTGCGGTCGCCGAGGTCGACCTGGGCGGTCTGCTCTGCGTAGCCTTCATAGCGATAGCGTTCATGGCGGATACCAGCGTCGAGCTTGAAGCGGTCCGTCAGTGCCCACGTGTCATTGGCATACACCGCGAACATGCGGGCATCCACTTTGCCGCGATTGAGGGTGGTGGTGTAACGCAGCGTGCCCTTGTCGGTGACGTATCCCAAGGGGGCGCCATCGTTGCCGTAGGCCACCAGATCCAGCAGGCGTGGCTTGCCGCGCATCTCCATCAGCATGTCCTGGTACAGGCTGAAGGCCGTGGTGCCGAAGAAGGCCGTGTATGCACCGATGTTCAGATCGTGGCTGCCCCAGGCCGTTTCAAACAGCCGCGTCGCACTGAGGTCGGCCTGGCCGGAGTAGAAATCCGAATCTGCGGCCCGGTACTGGGCCGAGATCACCAGGCCGGAGTCGGCATAGGGGTCGTAGGCGCTCGCCCCGTTGCTGCCGGCCAGTGCGTAGCCGATCCGCGCGACGCCGGCGCCGAAGGAGGTACGGGCCGCGCCCAGATAGCCGTTGGCGAAAGTGCGTGCGTCGACCGGGTTGGTGGTCGAGTACAGTGCGTCGAAGGTGTTGCGGCCCTTGGTGTAACCGGTTTTCAGCGAGATCGTCCAATCGCTGGCGGTATTCTCGTACTGGAAGCCGATATTGCCGAAGCGCATGTGCCGGCCATCAGCCAGGTCGCGGTTCATGCCCTGCAGGACGCCGCCGCCATCGAGGTACTTCAGGTTGACACTGCGCAGCGACGGCGAGTTCAGCGTACCGTCGAAGTAGTCGATGTACGGGTCCAGCGGAACGCTGGGATTGCGTGGATCGGCGACCGGGATCGGCAGGTAGAACGTATTGTGGTCATCGACGAAGGTACCGCTGACCTTGAACCAGCTGGTGTCATCGAAGTAGTGCTTGATATTGCCCCTGATCTGCCCGCCCTTGTCGTTCGGGAAGCCGTTGTCGCGGTAGCCATCGTGCTGGCGCAGGAATCCACCGACCGCGTAGAAGGTGTCCTTGCCGAGGGCGCCGGACTGGTACATCTCGCCGCGGTACAGCCCGGTGTCACCGACGGTCAGCTGGGCCTTGCCGTGGGTCTCTTCGGAGCCCTCGGCCAGAATGTTGTTGACGATGGCGCCGCCACTGCTTGCATAGATCGGCGCCGGGCCACCACGTACGATCTCCACCCGCTGGTTCATCACGTCGAACCGGTTCATGCCGTCGCCGGAGTTGAAGAAGTGGCCATCCAGCTCCTGGTAGAGCGGCAGGCCGTCCTGCTGGAAAGCGATGAAGCCACGATCGGTGGGAATGCCGCGCAGCCGGGTGATGTTCTGCACCTCGCCTCCGGTGGCTTCGACATGGATGCCGGGCACGGACCCGAGCAGGTCGGCGTAGCTTTTCGGTGCGAGTTTCTGCACGTCTTCGCGGCTGAGTGAATTGACCGCGAAGGACGCATCGAAACGACGCTGGGTGCGTGCCGCACCGGTGACCACCACCGCGTCCAGCGTTGCGGCGTCGGCGCTGCCCTGGTTCTGGACGGAGGCGTCCTGCGCAGAAGCGTTGCCATGCAGGGATATCAAGGCCAGGGAGATTCCCAGGACCAGGGGGCTGATGTTCATCGGAGGGCGGCCATGCAGGGAAGGGGGACCGCTGCACGGTAGGTCCGGGCGATGACGGAATTGTTTACTTCGGCGGAAATAAACAATTAAACGATGGCATCGGCGCCCAGCTGGTGGATCGGCAGCAGCGCTGCGCCCACCGAAACCGCGGATCCTCCCAGCCGTGACACATGCACCTGCGGCAGGCGCAGGCTGTCCAGCGCGCTGCTCCAGCGTGCCGGCTGCTGCAGGTGTTGCCCCAACGCTTCCAGTACCTGGCGGGGTAGCGAACCGGACAGGATCACGGCGCCCGGATCGAGCCACGCCACGCCGGTATTGGCCGCTGCGCCCAGCTGGTTTCCCGCGCGTTCGGCCCAGGCACTGATGATGCCGGCATGGCTTTCCAGGCAGGCCTCCAGCTCGAACAACGAAGGAATTCCGGCGCCGGCCTCGCGCAACGTGGCCAGCAAGTCGATACCCGAGGGGCGCGGTGCGTCCATGCGGAACAGGCGGCCGATGTCGCCTGCATTGCCGAACTCACCGCGCATCACATCACGCCGGTGGATCACGCCGCCACCCACGCCGTGGCCGACATACAGCAGCAGCGCCGAAGCGCAGTCGCGGATCAGACCGCTGTCGTAATACTCCGCCAACGCCGCCAGGGTTGCATCGTTCTCCACCCACACCGGGAAGCCGAAGTAGTCTTCGAAGAACTGGTCGTTGTCGATATCGCGCCAGCCATGCAGCCAGTCCACCGCGTGCCGGCGTGCCGGACCGGTTTCGACCACGGGCCCCGGAACGGCCACGCCGAGGCCCAGAAAGCGCGCGCGCATCAGTCCGGTGCTGCTGGTGAGGCTGCGCAGGCGCTGGTCCACGCAATGGACGAAATCGAGGGGATCTGCGCTGTCGAATGCGGTGGCATCGCGGGCGATGACCTGGCCGGCGAAATCCACCAGTGCGATCTCCAGCCAACCGGGATGCACCGTGGCACCGGCGGCATAGCCGCCCCGACCGGACAGCGCCAGTGGCACCGAGGGACGGCCGCGCTGGCCATCGGACAGTTGTCCCTGTTCCTCGACCACTTCCAGCATCAGCAGTTCACGCGCCAGGCGGGTCAACGCGCCGTTGTGCATGCCCAGCTGGTGGGCGATGGTGATGCGGGGAACGGCGCCCATCGTGCGCAACAGCCAGATGATGCGCTTGTGGTCCGCATCCAGCGCGATCAGCGGCTTGCGGCGCAGCCGCGATGTCGGGGCCAGGCTCACGGTTGCAGGCCCTCGGTGCGTGCTGGGGGGATGGGCCAGGCCAATGCGGCCAGCGAAAGCAGGCTGCCGGCGGCGACCAGCGAGACCAGTGCGGCCGAGGTGCCCGGATCGCCCGCCTGTATACCGGGCAGCACTTCCCCCAGCAGCAACGAAGAGGCCGCGATGGATAGCTTCATGGTTCCGGTGAGCAGTGCAAAACAGCTGAGGTCATCGTCGCGTCCGCTATGGATGGCATGGCGACGGGCGATCAGCGCGGTGCGTCGCCACAGCACCAGGCCGACGCTGGCCACCGCCGTCCCGTGGATGGCGGCACATGCAATCGCTATGGGCGTGGAGGGGATGGCCAGGTACACGCCAACGGCGGCGACGGCCAGCACCGACATCAGCGCGAGCATCCCGGTCTCGCTGTGCAGCGTTGAACGCAGGCGCAGGCAGAGCCAGGGGGCAACCACCATGCCCGCCACCATCGCGAAGGTCAGCGCTGCCCCATGTTCGGCGAAGGGGAACAGACGCCCTGCCAGGCCAACCAGCGCCGTCTCCGCCGCCGCGGCCAGCAGAACCGGCAGCAGCGCCGGCAGGGGCAGGGGCAGGGGCAGGGGCAGGGCAACGGCAGCGGGCGTCCTGGTTGCGGAGGGCCGTGAGGGCGTTGCGACGCGGGCCAAAGGAAGCGCAGCGGCCGCGATCAGCACGCCGATGACTATGCAGATCAGCAACGCGTTGCCACTGCCCTGGGACGCAGGCGTACCGACCACGCCGAACAGCGCCGAGGCAATGCACAGCTTGGAGATCGGCACCACCACGGCGCGGGTGGAGACATAGCGCATGGCCTCGTCCTCGTCACGGGGCAGCAACGACGTCAGCGCGTTCTGGGCCACGTCGTAGACTGCGTAGCAGGTACGGAACAGCAACGATGCGACCAGCAACGGCAGGAAGGCGGGCTCGGTTGCGTTGCCCGGGCTGAACAGCAGGCAGGCGCTGGCCGCCGTGCCGAGCCCGCCGATGAGCTGCAGGCGCAGGGCCAGGCGCTGCTGGTTGCGCATGCGGGTGAACACGGCGGCCAGCAGCAGATCGAGCAGGCTGCTGTAGGCCAGTGAAATGGCCAGCAGCTGGCCGGTGTGGGCCGCCGGCAGCCCCAGCCGGGCGTGCAGGTAGTAGCCCAGCACCAGATCCACGAACGACCAGGCCAGGGTGCGGGCAAAGTGGCCGGCGGCATAAAGGTGCCGTGGCGAGGGCTGCGCGTTCAACGCCGTGTACTGGGGGAGAAGAGCCGGAGATGCTGGATCGTTCTACTACCCCTGTGTGACATGGTCCTGACATGGCGCGTGGCCGGGCATTCAGCGAGTGGCTTGCACCCCCCGCCGCAGGCGCGCAGCATTCGCCCTGCTGCCCCCGATCACGCGTCACGCAGCGCTTTCTTCACTGGAACGGAGCAACGTATGAAACTGTTGTCCGCTGTGTTGTTGTCTGCGCTTTCGCTCTCGGCCGTTCCGGCGCTGGCGGTGGAAGCTTCGCCCTCACCGCTGCTGGGGCGCTGGTCGCTGGATATCGCCACGTCTGCGCTACCCGAAGCGCAGCGCCCGAAGCACGTGGTGCTCGAGTTCAAGGACGCCGGTGCGGGTCGCTGGAGTTCACACGTGGACATCGTCCTGCACGATGGCAAGACCATGAAGTCCGACGGCACGCTGGCGCTGGACGGCACGCCGGGGCCCTTGTCCGGTACTTACGGCGCGGACAAGGCCAATCTGAAACTGCCGGCGCCGAACACCCTGGTGATGCAGCTGGTGGACCACGGCACGCCGGCCTCCACCCGCATCTATACCGTGGCGGCCGACCGTACGACGATGACCGAGACCAAGGCGTTCTACGGTCACGACGGTACCCCGATCCTGCAGACCAATCTGTTCAAGCGGATACCGTAGCGGCGACGCCTGCACCACGCCCGCACAGCGGGCGTGGTGAATGCAGCAGCCTTATACCGCAGCCGGGTCGCGCTTGCCGGTGTCGATGCCGTACCTGTCGATGGCCTCCTGCATCCGCGAGCGTTCGATGCGACCTTCGTCAGCCAGTGATTTCAGGGCGGCCAGCACGATGAAGTGGCGATCTACTTCGAAGAAAGTGCGCAGCGATTCACGTGTATCGGAACGGCCGAAGCCATCGGTGCCGAGTGCGGTGAAGCGGCGGTCGTTGATGAAGGGACGGATCTGGTCGCCTACGATCTTCATGTAGTCGGTGGCCACCACCACCGGGCCTTCATGGCCCTGCAGGCACCGCTGCACGTAGGGTACGCGTGGCTCCTCGGCCGGATGCAGCAGGTTCCAGCGTTCGGCGGCCAGGCCGTCGCGGCGCAGTTCGGTCAGGCTGGTGGCGCTCCAGACATCGCTGGCGACGCCGAAGTCCTGCTGCAGCAGTTCTGCTGCGGCTTCCACTTCGCGCAGGATCGAGCCGCTGCCCATCAGCTGCACGCGTGGCTGCGAGGCTGTATCGGCGGCTGCCGGATGCAGCAGATACAGGCCCTTCAGGATGCCCGCTTCCACGCCCTCCGGCAGTGCCGGCTGCGGGTAGTTTTCGTTGAGCACGGTGATGTAGTAGTAGATGTCTTCCTGGTCGACATACATGCGGCGCAGGCCGTCATGGATGATCACCGCCAGCTCGTAGTTGTAGGTCGGGTCGTAGGACACGCAGCTCGGAATCACCGACGACAGCACGTGGCTGTGGCCGTCATCGTGCTGCAGGCCTTCGCCCATCAGCGTGGTGCGGCCCGACGTGGCACCGAGCAGGAAGCCGCGGGTACGCGCATCGGCAGCGGCCCAGGCCAGGTCACCGACACGCTGCAGGCCGAACATCGAATAGAAGATGTAGAACGGAATCGTGGCCAGGCCGTGGTTGCTGTAGGCGGTGCCGGCGGCGATCCACGAACAGATCGCACCGGATTCATTGATGCCTTCCTGCAGGATCTGGCCGTCCTTGGCTTCCTTGTAATAGCTCAGCTGGCCGGCATCCTGCGGGGTGTACAGCTGGCCCAGGTAGGAGTGGATGCCGATCTGGCGGAACAGGCCTTCCATGCCGAAGGTGCGCGATTCATCGGGCACGATCGGAACCACCAGCTTGCCCAGTTCCGGGTCTTTCAGCAGGCTGGTGAGGATGCGCACGAAGCCCATGGTGGTGGACTGGCCGCGATCGCCGCTGCCCTGCAGCTGGGTGTTGAAGATCGACAGCGGTGGCAGTGGCAGCGGATCGACCTTGGCCAGGCGCGCCGGCAGCTGCCCACCCTGGATGCGGCGGCGCTCGGCGAAGTAGGTGGCCTCGGCGCTGCCGGGTTCCGGGCGCAGATAGGGCATCTCCTCCAGCTGGTCGTCGCTGACCGGCAGGTTGAAGCGGTCGCGGAAGGCGCGCACCGCATCGGCGCTCATCTTCTTCAGCTGGTGGTTGATGTTCTGGCCTTCGCCGGCTTCGCCCATGCCGAAACCCTTGACCGTCTTGGCCAGGATCACTGTCGGCCGGCCGCTGGTGTTCACCGCCTGCTGGTAGGCGGCGTACACCTTCTGCGGATCGTGGCCACCACGTGCCAGCGCCCAGATGTCGTCGTCGCTCATGTGCGCGACCCGCTCCAGAAGCTCGGGATAGCGGCCGAAGAAGTGCTCGCGCACGTAGGCGCCGCTCTGCGACTTGAAGGTCTGGTAGTCGCCGTCCACGCATTCCATCATGCGCTGGCGCAGCAGGCCGTTGTGGTCGCGGGCCAGCAGGTCGTCCCAGCCGCTGCCCCAGATCAGCTTGATCACGTTCCAGCCGGCCGCGCGGAAGGTGCCTTCCAGTTCCTGGATGACCTTGGCGTTGCCGCGTACCGGACCGTCCAGGCGCTGCAGGTTGCAGTTGACCACGAACACAATGTTGTCCAACCGCTCGCGGCCAGCCAGGGAAATTGCCGCCAGCGATTCGGGCTGGTCCATTTCGCCGTCGCCGAGGAAGGCCCAGACCTTGCGGCCCTGGTGTTCTTTCAGGCCGCGGTATTCCAGGTAACGCATGTAGCGCGCCTGGTAGGCAGCGGTCAGCGGGCCCAGCCCCATCGATACGGTGGGGAACTGCCAGAACTCCGGCATCAGGCGCGGGTGTGGATACGAGGACAGGCCTTCGCGGCCGGCTTCGCGGCGGAAGTTGTCCATCCGTGCCGGATCGATGCGGCCCTCCACGTACGCGCGGCCGTAGATGCCCGGCGCCGAATGGCCCTGGATGTAGATCATGTCGCCGTCGAAGGTGTCGGTGCGGCCACGGAAGAAGTGATCGAAGCCGACGTCGTACAGCACCGCCGCGGACTGGTAGGTGGCGATGTGGCCGCCGACGTTGGAATGCTTGCCGGCACGCAGCACCATCACCATCGCGTTCCAGCGGATCATCGCATTCAGGCGGCGCTCGATGGCCAGGTCACCCGGGTAGGCCGGCTGGCGTTCGGGCGGGATGGTGTTGACGTAGGCAGTCCAGGCACGGGTATGCAGGTCGCCGTGCTGCTGCGCGTCCAGATCGCTCAGCTGGTCGATCAGGTAGTGCGCGCGCGGCCGGCCGCCGGCCTGCATCACCGCCTCCAGCGATTCACGCCACTCCTGGGTTTCCAGTGGGTCGGTATCGAAGGGAATGAGGGCTTGGTTCATGGCTGTCTCCAGAGGGCGCCGGTCGGACTTCTGCCTGGGCGACAACACCGGCAGGGCGCACAGCACTGGAGCGGGGTCGCAACGGCGGGGGCCGTGACGCGAAGGGCGACCGTGGCGGCCACCGAGAAGACAAGCGTAGGCCTGCCCCCCGGGCTTCGGTAGGCGGGCGGGGCTTGGGTCTCTGGCAAGCAAGGGTTGGCACCGCGCGCCGTATCATGCGCGCATGCGCTGGGTGTGGCCGCTGATCAGGCCGGGGACAGCCCAGGCAGGAACACCGGGATGATCGCCACGCCGACGCCCAGCAGGCACCAGGCGACGATGGGTAGCCAGCGCGCCAGGCGTTGGGCGGGTTCCGGTGCACGACGGCCACCGATCCACAGCAGCAGCGTGAGCACGCCCAGTGCATAGGCGAGGGCGACGACTACCGGATGCACATGGATGACCCGGCTGGGCGGCCACATCTGCTGCTGGTAGGCGGTGGTGTGGGCGACCAGCAGCAGGAACAGCAGGCTGCTGAGGGTGTTGATGGCGGTGCGTGCGTTCATTGCGGGGCACTCCTTGTGCCGGCTGCCGGGACAGTGCAGGGGCGGCATTCTAGCGGCTGCCTGCCGGAGGTTGAAACGCCACTGTCATCGATGGCGGTCACCCTGCGGGGCTTTCCAGCCTCGGGGTGGTTGGCCGGCCGTGAACAGCGTGAGGATCTGGGAGAAGAGCTACGCGCTGCGGCGACGACTGCTGCGTGGCTTCTTCCTGCGTCGCGGTTCGGCCAGCGAGGATGCCGAAGACCTGGCGCAGGAGGTTTACCTGCGGCTGCTGCGCAGCACCGGCGAGGATGCCGATGCGGTCGAGAACCCGGAAGCCTACCTGTTCACCGTGGCGGCCAACCTGGCGCGCGAGCATGCGCGCGCGCGGTCGTCGCTGCCGCCGCTGGAAGATGTCGATCTGCTGGCCGAAGTGCTGAAAAGCGAAGAAGACATCGAAGGCGAATTCGAGCGTGCGCAGCGCTGGAACGATATCCGCACCACCATCGCACGACTGCCTGCAACCACGCGGCGGGTGATGGAGCTGCATTACCGCGATGGGCTGGATTGCCCGGCAATCAGCCAGCAGCTGCAGGTGTCGGTGCACATGGTGCGCAAGCACATCGGCAAGGGGCTGGAGGCTTGCAGGAAGGCGCTGGGCGCCAGGGAGCACACATGAACCGGAACTCTTCGCCCGTGGCCGACGACACGCTCGCCTGCGAGGCCATGGACTGGTTCCTGCGCAATCGTGACGGAACACTGGGCGAGGCCGAGCGGGTTGCGTTCCTGGACTGGATGAAGCGCTCGCCGGAGCACGTGCGCGCCTATATGCACGCCCTCGCGCTGCACCGGCAGGTCGGTGAGGCGCTGCAATCGCCGTTGCCTGAAGAGGCGCCGGTGCCGCCACGGCAGGCAGCCGCCAAGGTGGTGCCGCTGTTCGGTAGCGTGCACGCGCCGCCGCGCGCTGTGCCGCGTCGCGGTCGTGCGCGCTGGTGGGTGGCGGCTGCCGCAGCCTGTATCGCCCTGCTCGGCGTGGGTCTGGTTCCGCAGGTGATGCCCACCGAGCAGCTGTACAGTGCCGGACAGGGTGAGCTTCGCGACGTGGTGCTGCCCGACCAGACCCAGGTGCGGCTCAACGCGGACAGCCGCCTGCGGGTACGCATGGGCTGGTTCAGCCGCAAGGTGGAGCTGCTGCAGGGCGAGGCCACGTTCGATATCGCCCGTGACCGACGGTCGTTCGAGGTGCAGGTGAACGGACTGCAGATCCGCGATATCGGCACGGTGTTCGATGTGTCCCGACGGTTGCAGGGCACGCGCATCGGCGTGGTTTCCGGCGAGGTGGAGATCTGGAGCCAGGGTGCGGACGCCCGGCGTCTTGCGCAACTGGGCGAAGGCCGGGTGGTGCAGGTCGACGCGCGCAGCCATGCGGTGGAGTCGCTGGATGTACCGTTGTCGATGCTGCTGGACTGGCAGCAACGCAAGGTGTCCTTCCTGGATGAGCGGCTGGACGAGGTAGCCGCTGCCTTCAACCGGCACAACCAGGTACAGGTGCGCGTGCTGGACGAAGGCGCGGCATCGGCACGGTTGTCGGGCAGTCTCGATGCGCATCGCATCGGTGCGCTGCAGGCCTTCCTCGAACGCGACCCGCGTTTCGTGGTGAGGCGCGAAGGCGACACCGTGCGGGTTGTCAGTCGCTGAGGCCGACGTGGCCGTGGACTGTCAGAAAAAATTCATCGAATCCGCGTTCTCCACTTCGGTGGATGCGGGCTCTTACTTGGGAGAAGCCGCTGCCGATCCGCGCAGCGGCGCCTGCTGCCTTCTCTCTTCCAAGGACCCGTGATGCGCAACACGCTCTACCTGTCGATCATCCTCGCCCTGTCTCCCTGCAGCGTGCCGCTGGCCTTCGCCGCCGGTGCCGATGGCCTGGAGGCGCGTGTATCCACGCCGATCGCGGCGCAGCCGTTGGCCCATGCGCTGGAGCAGTTGTCGCGCAGCTCCGGGGTGCAGTTCCTGTACTCGGCCGACGGTGATGCCCGCATGGCCGGTGCGGTGCCGCGCGGTGCCACCGTCAGGCAGGCGCTGGATGCGCTGCTGGCCGGTACCGGACTGGGGTACACCGTGGTGGATGGCAATGTCATCGCCATCGATCCGGCGCCAGCTCGCAACGAACCGAAGCCGGCCGCGCCAAAGCCGCGCGAGGCAGAGGCGGTGGTCGCGCCGACCCTGGACACCGTCAAGGTGATTGCCGCGCACGAGGTGATCGACCAGAAGAAGACCTCGCCGGTGATCAAGGATTCGGTGGTCTACGACGAGATGGACAGCTACGGCGACGAGACTCTGGCCGAGAGCCTGATGGCCGCTCCAGGCCTGAGCGCGGTGGAGGATGCCGGTGAGCCACGTTACGTGACCGTGCGCGGCGTACAGGCCAACCTCAACTACACCACCATCGATGGCATCGCGATTGCCAGCGTGGGAGGCAGTGGCTCCGGCGAGCGCATGAACAACCTGCAGCTGATTCCCAGCGACATCGGCACCCGTACCGACATCTACAAGAGCTTCAGTGCGGAGCAGGCACCGGATGCGATCGGCGGCGTGATCGACATCATCAGCCGCAGTGCTTTCGACCGGTCCGGCAAGTACGTGTTTGCCGATGTGGCAGGCATCTATTCCACCGCCGAGACCAACGTCGAGCGCAGCGCTGGCGGCAACCACGAGACCCTGGGTCACTTCGGCAAGAGCGCCAAGATGGTGTTCTCCAACCAGTTCGGCGCCGACCAGGAATTCGGCATCGTTGCGGTGGCGCGCTATGAACAGCGCTCGCGCAACAGCGTCAAGCGCTGGGTGGAGTCGAACTACTACTACAACGATGCTGGCAAATACCTCACTGACGGTACCACGGGTCCGGACGACGCCAAGGGCTGGAACGGGCTGCGTGCGCCTGGCAACTTCAGCACCGGCACCTATACCAACTTCATCACCAACTTCGGCGGCTCTGCCAAGCTCGAGTGGAAGCCCTCGGATGATCCGTTCTACGCATCGCTGCTGCTGTACTCGTACCGGTTCTACGAGAACTCGACGATGAACAAGACCGATCTGTACGGCAATGCCAAGTTTCCGATCCGTAACCAGACCGGGGACAGCGGCACCACCCAGATCAACAGCATCTACATCAAGAACCGGCACGACCGCTGGGACCGCAACAACCGCGGTGCCATCGCCAGCTTCAACTGGGATATCGGTGATCGCTCGCGGCTGACCCTGCGCGGTGGCCACACCGAAGAGACCTTCCACAACAACCAGGTCTACTGGGGTGTGCGCGCCTACCCAAGCAATCTGTTCGTCGACTACGAGAACGACAGCCACGGGTTCCCCAACGCGGTGGCGGTTTCCGATTCCAGCCTGCTGACCAGCTCCGCGTTCAAGCTCAATCCGGCGCAGGCCTATGTCTCCCCGCGCGATGCCAAGGAGAGCATCGACAACCTGCGCGCGGATTTCAGCTACAACATCGACGCCGATGCGCGTGGCTTCGGCCTGGCCACCGGCGCCGAGTACCGCCATCTGAAGATCTGGCAGGACATCGACTTCGACTACTTCAAGAGCAATGCCACGCTCAACGATTACCTGTATCCGGGTTCGACGCTGCTGGGCAGCGTGCCGGGCTTCCCGCTGGTCGACAACCGCAAGTGGAACGAGGAACTGCTGCCGAAACTGGGCAACAACAATGCGGCGTATCCGAATGCCAACTTCACCAGCGACTACAAGTATGTGGAGGACATCACCAATGCCTATGTATCCGCGCACTACGCCTGGGACCGGTTGCTGCTGATCGGCGGCCTGCGCTACGACCACACCCGTTTTGATGCCTACAGTCCATTCAGCGACGATGGTGGCACCACCTATACCTCTGCCTTCCGAACGACCAGCGGTGGCTACAACAATCTGCTGCCCTCGTTGAACGCAACCTTCAAGCTCACCGAGGACCAGCGCCTGCGCTTCTCCGCCAGCCGCACGCTGGGCCGGCCGACGCCGAGCAACATCGCCCAGGCCACCAGCACCAGTTGTGGCGATGACGAGGAGGGCAGGGGCTTCTGCACCATCAAGCAGGGCAATGCCGATCTGCAGCCGCGACGTTCCACCAACATCGACCTGGCGTGGGACCTGTACTTCAACGGCAACAACGGCCTGGTCTCGGTTGCGCTGTTCGACAAGGTGATCAAGGACGACATCTACACCCTGACCACCTTCGAGAACGTGGGTGACACGCGCTACCGGGTGACCCAGCCGATGAACACCGATGAGTCCACGCTGCGCGGCGTCGAGTTCGCGGTGGCCAACCGCAACCTGCAGTGGGGCCGCCAGCGCTTCGACATGTACTTCAACGCCACGCGGCTGGAAGGCCAGACCAACTACCGCATCAGTGATGGCACCGAGCGCCGCCTGGACCGCCTGCTGTACCAGCCGGACTGGTCGCTCAATGGCTCGGTGATCTGGCGCATGCCGTGGAAGAGCGCGCAGCTGCGTTTGTCCGGCACCTACCGCAGCCGGATGCTGGTCGACTTCGGCGACACCCAGTGGCTGGATTCCTACTACGACCCGTACATGACCTTCAACATGGCCTTCAGCCACAAGGTCAGCAAGCACGTGACGCTGAAGTACGAAGCCAAGAACCTGTTCAACACCCAGCCGACCTACAGCACCGGCCCGAACGGGCGCTTCCGTACCGAGATCGACGACTACGGCCGCTTCTTCTACTTCCACATCATCTACAACTGAGGGCACAGCCGTGGAGACGATCAATCGCAGGCGATTCCTGGCCCTGGCCGGCCTGTCCGCTGCCGGTGCCTGGATGGGCACGGCACACGCGCTGGCCGCGCAGGCCGATGCCACCGCGCTGAACCCGCGCAACCTGCTGGCCAAGCCGCGCTTTGCCAGCACACCCTTCACCCTGGGCGTGGCCTCGGGTGATCCCTCGGCCGATGGCATGGTGCTGTGGACGCGCCTGGCGACCGAACCGCTGGTGTTCGGCGGTGGCATGCCGACCCGGCCGATGGCGGTCGAGTGGCAACTGGCAGCAGACGATGGCATGCGCAAGGTGGTGCGCCAGGGTTCGGCAATGGCGCATCCCGAACTCGGCCACGCCGTGCACGTGGAGCTGGACGGATTGGCGCCCGGACGGCCCTACTGGTACCGCTTCACCGTAGGCGGCCACGCCAGTGCGGTCGGTTGTACCCGCACGCTGCCCGCAGCCACGGCCGCAGTGGATCGCGTGCGCTTCGCGGTGGCCGGTTGCCAGCACTACGAAGAAGGCCACTACACCGCGTGGCGGCGCATCGCCGAGGAACCGCTGGATTTCGTCTTCCACTACGGTGATTACATCTACGAAGGCGAAAGCCAGCCTGGCCTGCGGAAGATGAACGGCCAGCCGTTCACCAACCTGCGCAACCACGTCGGCCCGCAGATCTATACGCTGGATGATTACCGTCGCCGCTACGCCCAGTACAAGAGCGATCCCGACCTGCAGGCCGCGCATGCGGCGGCACCGTGGTTCGTCACTTTTGACGACCATGAAGTGGACAACAACTGGGCCGGTGCCGAAGACCAGGATGACACGCCCAGCGAAGTGTTCCTGCTGCGTCGCGCACAGGCGTTCCAGGCCTACTACGAGAACATGCCACTGCGCCGCTCGGCATTCCCGCGCGATGGCCACATGCAGATGTACCGACGCGCACGCTACGGCACGCTGATGGATCTGCACCTGCTCGACACCCGCCAGTACCGCAGCAAGCAGGTGAACATGGCGTTGCGTGAGGAGGTGGAATCGCCAGAGCGCAGCATTGTGGGGGTCAAGCAGGAGCGCTGGCTGTTCGACGGCCTGGCCGATGCCGCACCACGCTGGCACACGATCGCCCACCAGGTGGCACTGGGCAACTACATGCGCGAGAAGGACGGCGTGGTGCAGTCGTCCGACGACCAGTGGTCAGGCTATCTGGACAGCCGTCGGCGCCTGCTTGACCACATCCAGAAGGTGGGCTTCGGCAACGTGGTGACCGCCTGCGGCGACGCGCATCGCCACTATGCCAGCGATCTGGTGCAGGACCACCGTGACTCGGGCGTGATCTCCAGCGAGTTCCTCGCCACGTCGATCACTTCCGGCGCCGATGGCCAGGGTGTGGACGCGTATGCCAGCAACCAGCTTGCGCACAGCCCCTATCTGAAGGCGACCACCGACAAGCGTGGCTACGTGCTGTGCGATGTCACCCGCGATGCGTGGATCGGCGACATGAAGACGCTGGATACCGTGATGCAGCCGAATGGCGCGGTGCAGAGCTGGAAGCGCTATGCGGTGGAGCATGGCCGGCCGGGGCTGCAGGAAGCCTGAATCTACCGGTCTACCCTGTAGAGCCGAGCCCATGCTCGGCTGCTCTTCGATAGCTGACCGGAAAAGCAGCCGAGCATGGGCTCGGCTCTACAGAGATCCTTCAATCGTGATCGAAGCGCAATGGCTCGCTGCCCATCGCCGGATCACTGGTGCCGGGGCGCCCATCCTCGGCGCGGCCGGCCAGGCGCAGGGCACTGTCGCCCACACCGACGAGGAGGTCGTACCAGCCTGCGGTGGGCGTTGCGTCCCACGCCAACGCGGTCTCTGCATGTGCGGGCAGCACCAGCGTCTGCTCGGGCATATGCCCGGCATAGGCGCCAGGCTGCACACGCACCTGCTGCGCGCTGTCACCCAGATTGTGCAGGCGGAGCCGCAGTTGGCCATCCGCACGATCGGTTGAAGCCTGCACGGCAGGACCCGTGGCCGCTCCCTGGAAGTGGCGGTGGAAGCCGTTCGGGCCCAGCAGCCACAGGTCATAGCGACCCTGGGTGTCCAGCGGCCAGCGCTCGCGCAGCGGCATGCCCGGCAGCAGCGTGTAGCGGCGTGGCACCGCATCCAGCCGCAGCCGGTCGTAAACATGCAGCACTGCTGCTGCGCCTTCGCAGGACAGCGCCAGATCCACACCCGAGGCGTCGACAGCGGCAATCGATGCCTGCGGCCGGTAGGGCAGGGCACGCGCCGGGCGTACACCGCTTTCCTGTTTCGCCGGCTTCAGTCCCTCGGGCAACGCGGGCACGGTGCGTCCCGGCAGGGCGGCGGCACGCGCGGCCACCGCGCTCACGTCCGGCAGGCCGCGTACGAACGGGCGGGTATCGCGCTGGGCGAAGTCGAACGCGTTGCTCAGGTCACCGCAGACCGCGCGGCGCCACGGCGAGATGTTCGGTGCGGCCACACCGAAGCGACGTTCGATCAACCGTATGACCGAGGTGTGGTCGTACACCTGCGAATCGACCCAGCCACCGCGGCTCCACGGCGAGATCACATACAGCGGCACGCGCGGACCCAGCCCATATGGGCGGCCACGCAGTTCGGCGAGGTCGTACTTCTCGTCGCCCGGTGCCGGATGGCGGTGGTACTCGCCCTCGGTACTGACCGAAGACGCACCTGCCCAGCCGGTGCCCAGCGGTGAAGGCGGTGCCGGTGGCGGCATGTGGTCGAAGAAGCCGTCGTTCTCGTCGAACATCAGCAACAGCGCGGTGCGGCTCCACACCTCTGGATCGGCGGTCAGCGCGTCCAGCACGCGCGCGGTATAGGCCGCGCCCTGGGCGGGGCTGGAGGGGCCGGGATGCTCGCTGCCGGCCGCGTCGGCGATGATGAAGCTGACCTGCGGCAGGCGCCCACCGATCACGTCCTGGCGCAGCTGCGCCAGGCCACGGGTGCTGACACCGCGTGCGCGCAACTGCGGGTCATGCCCCGGCGCGGCGCGATGGGCCTGGCGGAATACCTCGAAACCGGCCAGCGGGTTGTCGGTGAAGTTGTCGGCCATGTCCTGGTAGATCTGCCAGGACACGCCGGCGTTCTGCAGGCGCTCGACATGGCTGGTCCAGCGGTACGACGCCGGGTGCCCGCCCTGTTCGGGGAAATTGTCGTGCGAGTTGGCGATCACCGGGCCACCAGCACGCGCGTGTGCATCATTGTGGCCGGTCCACAGGAACACCCGGTTCGGGTTGGTGCCGGCCTGCATCGCGCAGTGGTAGGCGTCGCAGATCGTGAAGGCGTCGGCCAGGGCGAACTGGAACGGCAGGTCGCTGCGCTGGAAGTAGCCCATCGAGTGGTTCTGCTTGGCCTTCGGCCATTGCCCCATGCGCCCGTGGTCCCAGGCACGCTGTGCGTCCGGCCAGGTGTGCGGTGTGCCCTCCACCCGCATGTAGCCGAAGTGCGCGGCGGTATCCAGCGGGAACGGTGCGATCGCGCGCTGGCCGCTGGCATCGGGTTGCAGCCACAGGCTGCGGGTGCGGCCGCTGGCCTGCAGCGCCGGCGCAGGGGCCACGAAGCGGTCGCCGAAACCACGTACCCCCGGCAGCGTGCCGAAGTAGTGGTCGAACGAACGGTTCTCCTGCATGAACACCACGATGTGCTGCAGGTCTTCCAGGCTGCGCGTCTGCGCGGCGGGGGCGATCGCTGCTGCCCGGGCAATGCTGGGCAGCAGCGGGGAAAGGCCGGCGGCAACGCCGGCCTGCAACAACCGGCGTCGGCCGATATCAGTCACGGGCTCACTCACAGGTCCACGCGGAAGGAGATGCCGACGGTGCGCGGGGCGCCGATGAAGGCATTGTCGCGGCCGTCCACCCCTGCAAGATACCGCTTGTCGGTGAGGTTGCTCACCACCAGGTTGGCGCCCATGCCCTTCAGGCGTGGCGACAGCCCCTGCAGGTCGAAGCCGATGTTGGCGTTGAACACGGTGGCGGAGGGCAGCTTGTTGACGTTGGCGGCATCGAGGTAGCGCGTGCCCAGGTAACGGCCGGACAGGCCGAAGTTCCAGTTCGCGCCCTGCCAGTCGGCCGACAGCACCAGGGTGTTTTCCGGCTGGCCGATCACCTTGGCTCCGTCGACGATGCCCAGCTGGGTATCGCGTGCGGCATCGCCACTGCCCAGGTACTTGGAGCGGTTGTAGGTGTAGGCGGCGTTGAGCCGCCAGCCGTTGTCCCAACCATAGCCGAACGCGGCTTCCAGGCCGTTGCTTTCCACGCCGCCGAAGTTCTCGTAGACACCATCGGTCTCGCCCAGGTAGTCGATGCCACTGACGAAACCTGCCGGCAGATAGACGATGCGGTTGTCGAACTTGATGTTGTACAGCGTGACCGAGGCGGTCAGCGGCCAGCGGCTGATGCGCATGCCCACTTCGATGTTGTCGGCGGTTTCCGGTTCGACGTTGCGGAAGCGCTGCGGGTCGGTCTCACCGAGCACACCGGACGGGATGGCGGCGAAGTTCTGCGAGAAGCCGGCGAACAACTCCATGCCTTCCACGCCTGGCGCCCAGGTGAAGCCGGTGGACAGCAGCGGATCGGACCTGGAATCGGAGGTCACGTGCTCGCTGGCACCGATCACGCGGCGGCGCGACTGGTCGACGAAGAACTGCTTCACGCCCAGGCGCGCGCTGAACGGACCGAAGCGGGCCACGTCCTCGACATAGTACATCTGCTCGTCAACCTTGTACTTGTCCTCGAACTGCACCCAGTACGGCTGGTGGTCGAAGTCGATGCTCTGGCCGACAGCGAGCAGGCGATGCCAGTCGCGGCGCGCCGAACGGTCCAGCTTCTCCACCCACAGGCCGCCACGGATGGTGTTGTCGACCGCGCCGAAGGTCTGTCGCCACTCGACGTCGGCGGTCACGCCCATGCGGTCGTTGTCGTAGTGGGTATGGCGATACGACTGCGCGCCCAGCACATTGCCGGCGTAGCAGTTCGGATCGTACTCGGCGGTGAAGCCCAGCCGCGGCGTGCAGCTGGCCAGGCGCTGTGCGGCGCTGCCATCGGGATTGACGAAGAAGATCTGGCCACGGTTGCTGCCGCCGTACACGGTTTTTCCACCGATGTACTCCGACTCGGGGCGGCCCGCGCCATCGTCGTTGACCTGCGCCAGGTACGGCGGCAGCCAGTCGCCGCGGCCCTGCATGCGGTGGCCATAGGCGGCCACCGAGGCTTTGAAACCACTGCCGCCGTCAAAGGCCGCACGCAGGTAGCCGAAGGTGTTCTCACGCAGGGCACGTGAACCGGAGCGGTAGTTCTGGTCCAGGTAGGGAATGCCGGTGAGGGTGCCGACCAGGTTGTCGCGCTCCGGGTTGGTTGCGAAGCCCTTCGGCGAAACACTGGTGTATTCGGGCTCGTCGGCATCGTTGTAGGACAGGTAGCCGGTCAGCGTCCAGCGATCCAGTTCGGTGATGAACTTGCCGGCGATGTGGTCGTTGCTGGCGTGGCCGGTGCCATCGATCCAGTCGTGCACCTTCGACGAGGAGGCACTGACCCAGGCGCGGGTGTGGCCGCCGAGCTGGCCGGTGTCGTAGCGCACGTAGTACTTGCGTGCCTCGTTGTCACCGGCGCCGACTACGAAGCGCAGGCGGCTGTCCTGCAGCGGGTCGCTGGTGAGGAAGTTGAGCGTGCCGCCCAGCGCCTCGTTCGAGCGCGAGGAGATATCAGCGGTGCCCTGGCTGACCTCCACCGTCTCCAGGTCGAGGGTGTCGATGTAGCGGTTGGCCAGCGAACCGCCACCGTAGCCGGAGCCGCCGTTGGGCAGGCCGTCGATGGTGGTGCCGATCTGCTGCGTATCGCGATTGGTGACGAAGCCGCGCATGCTGATCTGCGTGCCCCATACCGAAGAACCCGTGGCATCGGCTTCACTGACCACCACGCCGGGTACTTCGTTGAGCGCGTCGTTGACGCTGCTCATCACGGTCTGCCGGTTCAGCGTTTCCGCGCGCACCGAGGTCTTGGCGTAGCTGGTGGCCTGGCCGATTACCTGCACCTGGTCGAGGGTACGCGCATCGCTGCTGCGCGCTTGGCCCGTATCGCCCTGCGGTGCTTCTGCGAGGGCGTCCAGGGCGGGGGCGATCAGCAGAGCCAGCAGCGAGACACGGGGAAAACGCGCAATCGTTCGCATCGAAACCGGACCTTCAGAGGGAGGAAACCCCGGAGTGTCGGCAGCGGCAATGACATCGGCATGACGTGGCAGCGCAGGAACGATGGCACTGTGGGGGCGGTCACGGCGTTCGGGTATGCTCGGCGCTTCAATGGACCTGAGGTGGTGGCGATGCAGAAGCGATCGAAGATCTGGCTGGGCGGTGCAGCCCTGGTACTGCTGGCAGGATGCAACCGGACGCCCTCGGATGGAGGAGTGGCACCGCCTGCGCCAGCCACGGCGGATGAGACCGCAGCAGCGGCCGCCGCCCCAGTCGGTTCAACAGCCGCCGCCGATGGCGCCGCACTCACCGACCGTGAGGGCAAGGCTGTGCCGCTGGTGTCCTTCGACCCAGCCAGCGTGCCGCTGAGCGACGCCCCGCTGGGCAAACTGCCGTTCTTCAGCTTGCCGCAGGGCTATGCGTCGCAGAACGCCCACCCACGCGCCTGGGCGCGCTTCCCGTTCCGGATGGGCAACGGCGTGCATTGGGTGGAAGGCCCGAGCTGGTCGGCACGTATCGTGACCGACGGCGATGGCGCACCGGACAAAACGTTTTCCGCACTGGAAGTGCAGCGCAACTTCGACGGTGTGATCACCGCCGCCGGCGGCCGCAAGGTTTTCGAAGGCGCGCTGCTGCGCGACATCTACTACGGCCCGCAGCTGGAAGGCGAGATCGGAGGTGGTTTCATCGATGCGGTGAACGGTGAGCAGGAAGCTCCCACTACGGTGTACGTGCTGCGCCAGGCCAATCGCACCGTGTGGGTGCAGCTGGCAGTGGACAGCAATGGCGCTGGACTGGTGGTCGTGGATGAAGTGCCGTTCAAGGCCACCGTGCAGTGGTCGGACAGCTTCCCGCACCTGTCCCCGCCGGCCGGTTATCGTGACCGGAACAAGCCCGAGCAGCGTGATTTCGATGCCTTCCCGTTCTGGACCGGCGATCAGTTCGAACAGGTTGAGGGCCGCACCTTCGCTGCCGATTTCGACAAGGGCGAGCGCGAGTACTCGATGCATGAAGTACGTCGCAACCTGCAGGCGATGATGGCCCAGGTCAACGGCACCAAGGTGTTCGAGGGGCGCATCCCGCACGAAGCGGCCGAGGGCGTGCCGAAGCAGGTGCGGTCGTCCTACGGCAATGCGGCCAGCTACAGCTGGGACAACTACGACACCGTGGTCTACCGTGTCGATCTGGCTGATGGTCGCCAGGTGTGGGTGCACGCGCGCCTGGAATACCTCAGCGCAGGCTGGGTGGTGGCCGAGCGCAAGGGCTTCACCCAGACCGCGGCGCTGCTGCCGGCCGATGCGTTGAAGAAGAAGCTGGACAGCGACGGCCGCGTGGCGATCCAGGTCAACTTTGCCACCGACAAGGCGCAGATCCTGCCAACGTCCGAACCACAGCTGGCGCAGGTGCTGGACCTGCTGCGTGCCGATCCCTCGCTGAAACTGTCGATCGAAGGTCACACCGACAACAGCGGTGCCGCGGCACGCAACCGTAGCCTGTCGGAGGATCGCGCGGCCTCGGTGGTGGCCGCGCTCACCGCAAAGGGCATCGCCGCCGACCGCCTGCAGGCGGCCGGCTTCGGCGCCGACAGGCCGGTGGCCGACAATGGCAGCGAGGAAGGCAAGTCGCGCAATCGCCGGGTCGAGCTGGTCAAGCGCTGACCGACGGGGTGCTCAGTACCGGGCGTCCTTGGGTTTCGGGTCGCGCGGCCAGTCCTTGGCCTTGTTGGCGAAGTCCGGCCGGGGCTGGTTGATGAAGTAGCTGGCGATGTCCACCGCATCCTGGTCGGGCATCGCCTGCTGGCCCAGTGGTGGCTCGCGGGTCACCGCCGGCGGCATGTTGTGCTTGACGAAACCGGCGGCCTTGTAGAGGCGTGCCATGCCGGCGCCGATGTTGAAGCTGTGGTCACCCCACAGCGGCGGGAAGGCGATGTCACCGCTGGCGTCGCGCCGTCCTTCGCCGTTGTCGCCATGGCACGCGGCACACTGCACGGCGTACAGTGCCTGGCCACGGATCGGGTCCGGGGTCAGCGTGCTGTCGATGGGCCCCTCACTGGGGGCGGCCACCTTTGCACCCTCTGGCACAGGACTGCTCAACCACGCCATGTAATCGAGCATCGCGCGCATCTGCGGCGAGTCCTTCGGCAGCGGTTTGCCGTTCATTGAACGCTGCAGGCAGCCGTTGATGCGCTCGGTCAGCCCGATCATCTTGCCCGGGCGCGGCATGTAGCGCGGATAGGCGCCGCCGCCGGTATTGAAGTAGTGATTGCCGAACGGCCGCTTGCCTTCGGCCATGTGGCACGAGTTGCAGTTCAGATCGTTGCCGACATTGTCCGGCAGCAGCCGTGCGGTCTCGTTGAGGATGCGGCGGCCGAGCATCACCGATTCGGCATTGCCGAGCCCGGCGATCTCTTCGGCGCTGGGTGCGTGGTAGTGGCCGACCACCTTGCCCTGCGCATCGAGGATATCGATCGTGCTGGCCACAGCGGCATCCAGGTCCGGATACAGATGACGGTAGGCGAGGGCACCGGCGCCGGCCAGCACCACGAGGCTGATCGCACTGCCGATCAGCAGGCGGGAACGCGTGCGCGAACGCTTCATTGTGCGGCCTCCTGCGGAACGTAGTGCACCGGCTTGTCGCGCACCACCCGGCGCATGCGCGCCACGTCGACCTCGCTCACCGCGCTGGCCTGGTTGCCCCAGCTGCTGCGGATGAAGGTCAGGATCTGTGCCAGCTGCGCGTTCGGCAGCTGCTCGAAGCCCGGCATGGTGAAGGCCATGCGGTCATGCGGGGTATGCGGCGTGCGGCCGCCGATCAGGGTCACCTGCACCAGCGAGCTGGGGTCATCGGCGAACACGATCGAGTTGCCGGCCAGGGCCGGATAGACGCGGGGCATGCCGCGCCCGTCGGCACGGTGGCAGGCCTGGCAGTGCTCGGCATAGGCCAGCGAACCGGCGACACGGTAGTCGCCGCTGCGCAGTGCGGCGGTGGTGGTGTCGGTACCGGGGGACCACTGCGCACTACGGCCCTCACGCGCTGGCAGCTGCTTCAGGTAGCGGGCCATGGCCAGCAGGTCGGCGTCGGACAGGTACTGCGTGCTGTGCTCGACCACGTCGGCCATGCCACCGAAGGCCGCCGATCGATCGGTGCGACCGGTGCGCAGGAAGTCGACGATCTCGCCCTCGCTCCAGCTGGCCAGACCGGTCGATTCATTGCGCAGGTTCTTCGCATACCAGCCTTCCAGCACCGAGCCGGACAGGAACTGGCGGCTGCCATCATCGGCCATCGCCTTTTCCTGGAACGCCAACCCGCGTGGCGTGTGGCAGGCGCCGCAGTGGGCCAGGCCTTCCACCAGTTCGGCGCCGCGCTGCTGGCTGGCATCCAGCGACGGATCCGGGTTGAACGTGCGCGGGCGTGTGAACAGCAGCTGCCACCAGGCCAGTGGCCAGCGCATGTTGGCCGGCCACGGGATCGTGCTGTCGGCGTTGTTCTGCTTCACCGGTTGCACCGAGCCCATGAAGTAGGCGTACAGCGCCTTGATTTCGGCGTCGCTGGCGATCACGTACGAGGCGTACGGCATTGCCGGATACAACGGCTGCCCATCGTGACGGATGCCGCGACGTACCGCGCGCTCGAAGTCGGCGTAGTCGTAGGCGCCAATGCCGGTGTCCGGATCGGGCGTGATGTTGGTCGAGTAGATCGTGCCCATTGGCGTCTGCATGCCGAGGCCACCGGCGAACGGCTTGCCGCCGGGCGCGGTGTGGCAGGCCGCGCAGTCGGCCGCGCGCGACAGGTACTGTCCCTGCGTGATCAGCGTCGGATCGTGGATGTCGACCTGCGCCGTCTGTCGCGGTGCGAACCAGTAGGGCGTGGTGCGGGCGATGCCGTAGGCGGCGGCCAGCGTGGCGGCCAGGGCAATGGCGAGCTTGAACGAGGTGCGCATGGCGGCACTGTGGGCAATCCCGCGCGCGCGTTCATTGATCCGGATCAATGACTGAACGGATACAGCTTTTACACCAAGCTGAATCGTTCCTGCGTTGTCATCAAGCCGTCATCCACGCGCGATAGATGGCCCACGCACGCGTCGCTAACCTGCCACGCTGTCGCACCTTTTCCCCGATTGCCCATGAAGCGCCTGCTGCTGTTGTTGCTGGCGTGCGCCGGCCTGTGGCTGGCTGCATGCTCATCCTCGATCAATGCCTCGTCCACCTCGCTCGCCGATCGGCTGATCGCGCCGGGTGGCGTATCGACCCTGCTCGATCGTCCGCGCATTGCCGCGGCCATTGCCGAACTGCCCAATCGCCACGGCTTCGCGCCGGGCCGCGATGGCGTGCCGATCTTCTGGCGTGTGTTCGATCCCGGTGATTACGGCGCGCGTTACCACTACCTGCCGCAGCGCCACGAGAACGGCCTGCCGCTGGATACCGGCCTGAGCCTGGCAGTACCGCAACCGTTCCGCGCGCAGGCACCGCGCGGCACCGTGGTGCTGCTGCACGGCTGGATGATGAATGGTGATTCGATGCTGCCGTGGTCGTTGCAGCTGGCCGAATCCGGCTACCGCGTGGTCACGCTCGACCTGCGCAACCATGGACAGTCCGGCACTGGGCCGTCGGGCTATGGCACCTATGAATCGGATGACGTGGTCGATGTGATCAGCGAGCTGCGTGCACGTGGTGAAGTGACCGGCCCGCTGTACCTGTTTGGCGTGTCCTATGGCGCCGCCACAGCGGTGTTCACCGCTGAAAAGCTCGGCGACCAGGTGGAGGGCGTGGTGGCGATGGAATCGTTCGCCAATGCGGGTGTGGCGATCCGCACGATGATCCCGCACCTGATGGGGCTGCAGCCGGAAGGCCTGAAGGCGCAGGCGGTGGCGTCGTACGCACGTTGGCGCTATGGCGGCCAGGACATCAACCAGGTGATCGCCGCCGCGAGCCGCCGCATCGACGTCGATCTGGACCGCGTGGATGTAGCGCGCGCGCTGGCCGATACCCGCGCCTGCGTGCTGCTGCTGCACGGGCAGGGCGACCAGCACATACCGGTCAGCCAGGGCCGTGAACTGGCCCAGGCCAATCCGCGCGCGCACTACATCGAGATGCGCGGCGAGGACCACATCACCCTGCCGCTGCGGCTGGATCTGCTGGCCGGAGTGGTCGACGACTGGATGGCGCGCGACGAGCACCATCCGCAGAGCGCCTGCCCGGCACCGCAACTGCCGGCCCAGGCCGAGTGGCTGACGCGCAGCTGAGAAAAGGGGACGGAGGGGATTAAGTCGTTTCCTGCACACCCAGGTTGGAAACGACTTAATCCCCTCCGTCCCCTTTTTCTGTCAGGCCACCCGTCGTGCCAGTGCTCGCGCGGATGCGGCTACGCCCAGCAGCAGCGCGGCCACGCAAAGGAAGGCGAATCCGAGGCTGGTGCCGTGTGCCAGTGCACCGATCGCTGCCGGGCCGGCGAGGATGCCGGCGTAACCCAGCGTGGTCACCGCAGTGATGGCGATGCTCTCCGGCATCACCCGTTGCTGGCCGGCCATCGAGAACAGTGCCGGCACGATATTGGCGCAGCCCAGCCCGACCAGCACATAGCCCGCCAACGCCACCGGGAACGACGGTACCAGCGTGGCCAACGTGAACCCGGCTGCGGCGGTGATGCCGCCGAAGACCAGGGTGCGGGTGCGGCCGAGGCGCTCGACGATGCCGTCGCCGAACAGGCGCATCGCGGTCATCGCCAGCGTGAACAGCGCGAAGCCGGCGCCGGCCTGGTCACGCGGCACCTGCCGCACTTCGGCCAGGAACACCGCGCTCCAGTCCAGCATCGAGCCCTCGGCGAGGAAAACCACGAAGGCCAGCACGCCGATGAACAGCACCACGCCGTGCGGCAGCGCCAGCAGTGGGCCTTCGTGCAGGATCCGTTGCGGTCGCCAGTGCGGCGCCGACAGCACCGCGACCAGTAGCAGTGCCGCCACCGACACCAGCGCGGCCAGCCACAGCGGTGTACCCAGGATCAGCAGGCCGGTCATGCAGCCGGCGCCGACGAAGCCACCGATGCTGTAGAAGGCGTGGAAGCCGGACATCATCGCGCGCCCGGCGTCGCGCTCGACCGCCACCGCCTGCATGTTCATCGCACAATCCAGCGCACCGACGCCGGCGCCGAACACGAACAGCGCGGCACCCAGTGCCACCGGCGAGGGCGCCAGCACCAGCAAGGGCAGGGCGCACAGCATCATCGCGCAGGTGATCACCATCACCCGTCGGCAACCCAGCCGCCCGGTCAGCGCGCCCGCCAACGGCATCGCCAGCAGCGAGCCGAGCCCGAGGCACAGCAGCACGGCGCCAAGGCTGGCGTCGGACAGCCCGGCCTTGGCCTTGGCGTAGGGCACCATCGGCGCCCACGCGGCGGTGGCGAATCCGGGAATGAAGAAGGCGGCACGGGTGGCGTGCTGCTGGGCACGTGGGGATGAAGGCGTCATGCGCGATGCGAAGCTCCAGGGGACTTTCATGAAAACGTTTTCAGGCCGGATCGGCAAGTGCCATGCGTGACATCGGGCGACGCATACGATTGCAGTGACCCGATCGCGTCACCAGCGATTAACGTCGCCCACGGACAGTGGCTGCACGGTCGGCACCCCGCCGGCCGCTGCCGGAGATCCGTACATGAGCACGACACCGACCATCCTCCTCGTCCATGGATTCTGGGGCGGGGCCGCACACTGGGCCAAGGTGATCCTGGAACTGCACCGCAACGGCCACGACCGTGTGCAGGCGGTGGAACTGCCGCTGACCTCGCTGGCCGACGACGCAGGACGCACCCAGAAAATGATCCGGCAGATCGACGGTCCGGTGTTGCTGGTCGGCCACTCCTATGGCGGCGCCGTGATCAGCCAGGCCGGAAACGAGCCCAACGTGAAGGGCCTGGTCTACATCGCCGCTTTCGCGCCTGATGCCGGCGAGAGCCCGGGTGGCATCACCCAGCAGCACCTGCCGGAGGCGGCACCGAACCTGGCACCGGACAGTGATGGCTACCTGTGGCTGCGTGCGGACAAGTTCCATGAGAGCTTCTGCCAGGATCTGAGCGAAGACGAAGGCCGGGTGATGGCCGTTACCCAGAAGGCGCCGCTGGCCAGCACTTTCGGCGATACGGTCAGCGAACCCGCGTGGAAGCACCGGCCGAGCTGGTACCAGCTGTCCCGCCACGACCGCATGATCGCGCCGGAAAACCAGAAGGCCATGGCCGCAAGGATGCAGCCCAAGCGCCTGCTGGAGCTCGATGCCAGCCATGCTTCACTGGCCTCGCAGCCGAAGGAAGTGACCGCGCTGATCCTGGAGGCCTGCGCCGCCATCGGCGGCTGATCCCGCGCCAGCACACCGCACGACAGCCGGGGCGCAGGGGAGTACACTCCTGCGCCTGCGGTCATCCGGCCGCTCCCCTCTCTTCCCTCCAGCCGCCGCCAGAGGATCCCACCCTATCGTGGAGGTCCCGCCGTGCTGTCTGTGCCTGTCCGTTTTCCGCGCTTGTTTCCGCGTCGCCTGCCGCTGCCGCATGCACTGGCTCAAGGCCTGCTGCTGCTTGCACTGAGCAGCGGCACCGCTGCTGCCCAGTCCACCCAGGACGAGGACAAGGCCAAACCGGCACCCGCCTCGCAGACCCTGCAGACCGTGCAGGTCACGGCCAACCTGCTCGGCACCATCACCGAGGGCAGCGGCGCCTACACGCCCGGCACCATCGCTACCGCCACCCGCCTGGTGCTGACGCCACGGCAGACCCCGCAGACCATCAGCGTGATCACCCGCGCACAGATGGGTGATTTCGGCCTGCACGGGATCGACGACGTCATGCGGGTGACCCCGGGTATCAGCATCGTCACCTACGACAGCGAACGCACCGAGTACTACGCGCGTGGCTTCGCCGTGCAGAACTTCCAGTACGACGGTATCCCGATGTCGCGTGACTCGGCCTACTCGGCGGGCAACACGCTCAGTGATACCGCGATCTATGACCGCATCGAAGTGCTCAAGGGCGCGACCGGCCTGTTGACCGGCATGGGTGATCCGGGCGCGACCATCAACCTGGTGCGCAAGAAGCCGGGCAAGGACTTCGCCGGCAGTGCCTCACTGGGTGTCGGCCGCTGGGATGACTACCGCGCCGAGCTTGATGTGGGCGGTCCGCTGACTGCCGATGGCCGCGTGCGTGGCCGTGCCGTGGGCGCCTGGGAAGACAAGCGCTCCAGCCTGGACAACTACCAGCGCACCAGCAAGGTGGGCTATGCCGTGCTGGAAGCCGATCTGGGCGAACGCACGCTGCTGTCGGTCGGTGGCGACGTGATGGACAGCGACCCGAAGGGCTCGACGTGGGGCGGCATTCCGCTGCTGGACAGCGCCGGCAACTTCAACCGCATGCCGCGCTCGTTCAACAATGGTGCGCAATGGGCCGGCTGGCGCCAGTACGTGCGTACCGGTTTCGCCACGTTGGAGCACACGTTCGCCAACGATTGGATTGCCAAGCTGCAGCTCAACCACCAGGTCAACGGCTATGACGCCGCACTGGCCGGTGCCGCCGCTGGCAATCCCGATCCGTTGACCGGCGAGGGTGTCAGCCTCTGGCTCGGCAAGTACGTTGGCAAGACCGTCAGCAACGCCGCCGACTTCTATGTGAGCGGGCATTTCGGCCTGTTCGGGCGTGAGCATGAGCTGGTGGTTGGCGGCAGTGCCTCGCGCAAGCGCTGGACCAATACCGGCTACGGCCCGCAGGCGGGGTTCCCGGATACGGTGCCGGACTACCGCAGCTGGAATGGCGACATTGCTGAGCCGCAATGGCAGCGCAGCTACGACAACAATGAAATGACCCGCGAGAACGGCCTGTACGTGGTCGGCCGCTTCGACGTGGCCGATCCGTTGAAGCTGATCGTCGGCAGCCGTCTGGCCAGCTACCGTTCGCCGGACACGCGCGAGACCGGCGTCTATGTGCCGTATGCCGGCGTGGTCTACGACCTCGGCGAGCACTATTCGGTGTATGCCAGCTACAGCACCATCTTCAAGCCGCACAGCGAGCGCGACGAGCAGGGCAAAGCGCTGGATCCGCTGGAAGGCCGCAGCTACGAGATGGGGCTGAAGGCCGAGTTCTTCGATGGACGCCTCAATGCCAGCGCGGCGCTTTTCCAGCTTGATCAGGACAACTTCGCCCAGCCCACCGGCGGTAAGACGCCGGATGGCCAGGATGCCTACCGCGCGTTGATGGGCGTGCGTACCAAGGGCTATGAGCTTGAAATGTCGGGCCAGCTGGCCGAGGGCTGGCAGGTGCAGGGTGGGTTCTCCCACAAGATCGCCCGCCAGGCGGGGACCAAGGTGACCACGCTGGAACCGGAGAACCAGTTCAGCCTGCACACCAGCTATCGCCTGCGCGGTGCTTGGCAGGGGCTCACGCTGGGTGGTGGCGCACGCTGGCAGGATTCGACCTTCGGCGAGATCACCAATCCCGCCACCCAGGCCAAGGTGGTGCATCGCACGCAGCCTTACTGGTTGCTCGATGCGATGGCGCGCTACCAGTTCAACGATCGCCTGTCGGCCACGGTCAACGTCAACAACCTGCTCGACAAGCGGTACTACACGATCTTCAACTGGTACAGCACCTACACCTGGGGCGAGCCGCGCAATGTGCGGCTGACCTTGAACTACAGGTTCTGACGCGGGTTTTGTAGAGCCGAGCCCACGCTCGGCTGGCTGTCAAACCGCAGCCGAGCATGGGCTCGGCTCTACACATACGCCCGCGATGCTTTTCGGCATCGCGGGCGTTGTGGTTACAGCGGCAGGTCGAACACCAGCACTTCAGCGTCGTTGCCGTTTTCCAGCGTCAGCTGGGCTTCGTCGCTGACCTGCAGTGCATCGCCGGCTTCCAGGGTGATGCCGTTGACCTGCAGCTGGCCACGCGCCACCTGCACATAGGCGCCACGACCGTTGCCAAGCGCATGGTGCAGCTTCTGGCCGCCATCGAGGATGGTGGCGAAGATGCGGGCATCCTGGTGGATGCGCAGCGAACCGTCTGCACCGTCCGGCGAGGCGATCAGGCGCAGCTGGCCGCGCTTGGTCTCCGGTGCGAAGTGGGTCTCCTCGTAGGACGGCGTGATGTTCTCGGTATCCGGGAAGATCCAGATCTGCAGGAAATGCACGGTCTCGTCGGCCGAGTGGTTGAACTCGCTGTGGCTGACGCCGCTGCCGGCGCTCATGCGCTGCACGTCGCCGTAGCGCAGCACCGAACCGGTGCCCATCGAGTCCTTGTGCTCCAGCGCGCCACCCAGCACGTAGGAAATGATTTCCATGTTGCTGTGGCTGTGGGTGCCGAAGCCCTGGCCGCCGATCACCTTGTCTTCGTTGATCACCCGCAGCGGGCCGAAGCTGACGTAGCGAGGGTCGTAGTAGTTGGCGAAGGAGAAGGTATGGCGCGAGGACAGCCAGCCATGCTCGGCCAGGCCACGGGTAGCGCTCTTGCGGATCTGCAGCATGATGGAATCTCCTTGTTCGATGGTTTCGATAGGGCGGGGTGGGCCGGTAGCCGCTGTGTTTCCCCGTTGAAGAGAAGTATCCGCTTGCGCCCGGGGTTTGAAAAACGGATAGTTTTGACAGCCATCATCGAAAAATTCGAATGCTCAAGCTCAGCCTCGATGCCCTGCAGATCCTGGATGCCATCGACCGCCGCGGCTCCTTTGCCGGCGCCGGCAAGGCCCTGCACAAGGTGCCCTCGACCATCTCCTACACCGTGGCCAAGCTGGAGGAGGACCTGGGCGTGCAGCTGTTCGACCGGGTTGGCCCGCGCGCCGAGCCGACCGACGCCGGCCGCGCGCTGCTGGACGAGGGGCGGCACCTGCTGCGCGCCGCCCGCGAGCTGGAACTGCGGGTACGCAGGGTGGCGTCGGGCTGGGAGACCGAACTGACCCTGGCGGTGGACTCGGTGTTCCCGACCTGGCTGCTCGGCCCGGACATCGCCGCGTTTCGTGAGGCCGAGGCACCGACCCGGCTGCGATTGATCGGCGAGGCCCTGTCCGGCACCTGGGAGGCCCTGCTGGACCGCCGTGCCGACCTGCTGGTCGGCGCGCCGGGCGAGGGCCCCAGCGGCGGTGGCTACGTGGTCGAGCCGCTGGGCACGGTGGAGTTCGTATTCGCGGTCGCGCCCGAACATCCGTTGGCCAACGTGCCTGGCGTGCTGGGTCGCGAGCAGCTGGTCGAGCACTGTGCGATCGCGGTTTCCGATTCGGCGCGACGGCTGCTGCCGCGCACGGTCGGCCTGCTGATGGGGCAGGAGATGCTGACGGTGCCGGACATGGCCAGCAAGCTGAAACTGCAGTGCGAAGGCGTGGGTTTCGGCTTCCTGCCCGAGCCGTGCGCGCGCGCCGCGGTCGCGCGCGGCCAGCTGGTGATCCGTGAGGTGGAGGAGCACAAGCCGGAAGAAACCTTCTGGCTGGCCTGGCGCACCGGTGAAGATGGCGCGGCACTGCGCTGGTGGCGCGAGCGTCTGCGCAGGCCGGAGCTGCTGTCGCAGTGGTGGCAGTCAATGGCACGGGGTTAGGGGTACGGCAGGGCTGCGCCCTGCACCCGCTACGATCCAGGGCAACAGCAACAGCAACAGCAGAAGCTGGTTTGCTGAGGGATGGCGGGGTGGGTCCGGTTGCGGGAGACGCCGTAAACCCGTCCATGGGGGCTTGGCCGCGGCATCCATGCCGCGGACACTCCCGCAACCGGACCCACCCCGCCTTCGACAGTTTTCCGCGATCTGCCGGAATGGGATGGCCAGCTCTTGGTGGGTGTCGACCTTGGTCGACACGTTAGATCCACGCCATGCGTGGATGCTCTTCGATCAATTGTCGAAATAGTCGAACTCGATGGAGATTCATCCACGCATGGCATGGATCCATCAGATCGCGAGAATCTGTCAGAGGTGGGGCGGTGTCGGAGTGCGGGGTGTCAGCCGCATGGATGCGGCTGCCAAGCCCCCATGGACGGGTTTACGGCGTCCCCGCACTCCGACACC